>VFZE01000003.1 GCA_016871315.1 Acidimicrobiia bacterium
TTCATCACCCGCTCCATCTCTCTGACAGGCCAAGGGTTGTTTATTGTCTTCACAACCCCTTCTGTCGTCAGTTCGAAGCGGACAATTCACGTGTCAACTCCACCGGACAACTCACATGCTATTAACATTGCCGGGCGGTCGCTTATGGGTTGAGCAAGGCTGGCTGAATTGCATCCTCGGGGTCAAACCAGTGCCAGCCATGCCGGAGGCGGATTCTTCCGTAGAGCCACGCGGCCGTTCTTCGCCTGCAGAACAAGCTCGGGCGGTCCCCCGACCGCGCTATTGTCGTAAACCCACAGATTGTCTATCTCTTCGACAGCTCTGCGGAGGTTCCGTATGCTCGCGTCGTGAATTCGACGCAGTGTCGCTTCGGAAGCGCTGTGACCGCCTGTGTCGGCACGAGCTTTGACTCGCTCCAGGTGCATGCCGAAGTTCTGAAGCGCTAGGTAGCGCATTTCAGCGGTAAACCCAGCTGACTTTGCCAGCCGGAGTTGTTCGAAAGTCACATCGCTTCGCAGAGTTGTCTCGATCGCGAAGCTCTCTCTCCGCTTGATTCGTTCGATTACGAATTCCTCGAATTCACAGTTCACTCGTTCACGAATGGCTCGAGGAAGTGCGGCGTAAGATCCGGCGTTGAGGTCCGCGGCGCGATCATCTGCATTGAAGTACGCCACACCGAAGGTTGACACAGGAAATGCGGTGGACTTGCCGCCGCCGGGAGGGCCGGCGACTATGATCATCTTGGGCCGCATTAGCCGCCGAAGTCGCGGTCGGCGTCCTCTTGCATGTCAGCGGGCAGGTCTTGGCGGACCCGCCGACCTTGATCGTCTATGATGCCCTTCCGCTGAAGCTCCTCTGTCGCCACCTTTACACGCCCTACGGCAGCATCATAGTGTAGGTCTTCAGCCAGCGCCTCGCTCTTGGCGGGGATCTTCAAAGGTGCCATCTCTATTCATTCTATACCCCACTGTGTCCTCAAGCTTCGCCGCTCTTCGAACCGGCACAGCCCATCCCACGTCCGCGGAAAAAGCCTGAGTGATGTTCGGCATCGCCTCTCACGAAATGCCCGCATCACCCGACTAGTAACATGGAACGAACGATATGACTCTCCACGAAATGATGGCGGACTCCGCAAATGGCTTTGCAGATCTATCCCTCAATGTCGTGAGCCTGCAGAGCGAACGTATTGTGATGAAGCTCTTCTGCGATGCGGCCGGACGAGGAAAACTATGCCGAGTTCTACCTCAACATTGATGTTAAGGAATCATCTGTGGAGTTCCATGAAAGGCATGCAGACTATCGGCGTTCGGTCGTTCTGTGTTTGGCTAACGTAACATGACCGGGATCTTTGCGGCTCACTGCCCCTCCTCGAACCGGTACAGCCCCTCCGACGTGCGCAGATAGACCTGCCCTCCGCTGAGCGCGGGTGTTGCGTGAATCGCTTCGTCCAGTTCATTCACCGCCAGCACTTCCCATTCGCGCCCTGCCTTCACCACCGCCACTTTCCCGTCCTCATTGGCGAAGTAGATCTTGCCTTCCGCCGCAACCGGCGAGGAGGAGTAGCCGCCCAGCGCGCCCGTGATTCGGCGCTCTTCGATGATCCTTCCCGATGCCGCAGCGAGCGTCAGCAGGATTCCGCCGTTGCGCACGACGTAGACGATCCCTTCCAATACGAGCGGCGACGGGATCACGCTGTTCAGCGCCTTCGGCGTGCGCCACAACTCCCGCGCGCGAAGCTTGCCGCCTTCCATCTCCACCCGAATCGCCATCACTCCGTTGTGTCCGAGAATCCCCTGCTGCCGCTCGTCCCATTCCTCGCGGTCCACAATCATGTCGCGGTTGCCGTTGTACTTGGCCATCGAGCGCAGAAAGGCATCATCGCCGTACTCCTCCGGCTGGAGCTTGCCATCTTTGTTCTTATCCAGCCGTTCCAGCCGCGATGAGAAAGGCGGAGGCTCCTCGTTACCGTAGCCGAAGTAGTACAGCGTGCCGTCCACCAGCACGGGCGAGGCGACAATCGCCGGGCTGATGCCTGAAAGCGTTGCCGCGCGTTCGCCCCTCTTCACGCCATGCGCGCCAAACAGCCCGCGGCTCACCGTAAGCAAAAGCCCATCTCCGAACAGCAGCGGCGTTGCCCATCCTTCGCCCTCCTCGCGCGGGGTCTTCCACTTCATCTCGCCGTTGCGCGCGGAAAAGCCGGCGATGAAGGAGTTCTCCAATTGATCGGCCAGCATCACCACCGTGTCCCCAGCCAGCACCGGCGAGCCGCCCAGCCCCATCGACACCGTCCACGGACCCAGCGGGGCCTTCCACCGCATTTTGCCCGCGCCGTCATAGGAGACCAGCCCGTAATCCTTGAAGAACGCGTAGACGTTCTCCCCGTCTGTGACCGGCGAAAGCGCCGCCGCGTGATTCAGCCGGTTCCCACGCTCCTGCCGCGGCTGCGTCTCAAACCGCTCCCATAGCAGTTTCCCGCGCGCGCGGTCGAAACACTGCGTGTAGAGCTTGCCATCGTCCGCTCCGGTAAGGAACACGCGAGTCCTGGTCAGCACCGGCGACGACTTGCCCGGCCGCCCCGCGGCGCGCCATGCCATGTTCTTGCCCTTCCCGAACACAACCGGGAAGCCCTTGTCCGCGGACACGCCGCTTCCGTTGGGGCCGCGGAAACGGTTCCAGGACTCCGCCTGCGCCGCCACGCAGGCAAGCAAAACCGCCCAACCGAGCAGCTTCACTTCCGCCAGGCCTTCTTCTGATAGGGAAACTTCTTCCAGTCCGCCGCCGCACGCCCGTTCCGGTCCCAGGCCACGCGCCCCTTGCGTAGCGTCAGCTCGCACACGATGTTCTGCGCGCCCGCATAGGAGGCGCCCGCCGAATCGATAAATCCGTAGCTGCCCTTATCGACGCGCAGCACCGCGAGGTCGGCTTCCGCGCCCACGCTCAAGTGGCCCAGCTCCGGCCGCTTGATCTGCCGCGCCGGATTCCAAGTCGACATCGCGACCACTTCATGCAACGGCGAGCCCAGATTCAGAATCTTCGACATCGTGTTCGCCATGTCCTTCATCCCCGCGTTCATGCTGCCGGTATGCAAATCAGTGGAAATCGAATCGGGCATGAAGCCCTGCTTCATCGCGGGTTCCGCGACGTACCAGTAGAAGCTCCCGGCGCCGTGCCCGACATCGAAGAACACGCCGCGCTTGCGCGCCGCGATCATTGCCGGATTCACCTTGCCGCCTTCGAGCAGCTCCTCACGGTGGCCCGAATAGCAGTGCGTATAGATGTCCCCGGCGCGCAGCTTATCCAACAAGAGAGTGGACAGGTTGCGGACCTGGTTGAGATAGCCGAAGTCGATCATCACCGGCATGTCCACGGCTTTGCCCGCCGCCACGGCCTTTTCCACCGACTCCCACCCCGGCCCCGCGTAGTGCGCCGACTTGAAGCCGACGATCACGTCGCGGTTCGCCTTGGCCATTGCCGCCGCCGCTTCCGCATCGAGTTGCTTCGGATCATCCTCCTGCCCGGTCCCCATCCCCGCCGCGACGATGTTCAGCAGCGCCAGCACGCGCGTTTGTGCCTTCTCAATCACCTGCTTGCGGAACGCCGGGAACGTCTTCACGCCGGAAGTGCCCGCGTCGACAACGGTGGTCACGCCGCTGCGGAAGGAGAAGGCGTCGGCCTGCACGTTGGAGTCGCGGTCCAGCCCGGGCATCCCGGGCCGCGGATAGACATGCACGTGAATATCGATCAGCCCCGGCGTCACGTACAGCCCGCCCGCCTGCACCAGCTTCTTTGCCTCCGCCGCCGGAATCGCCGCTGCCACGCGCGCGATCTTACCCTGCGCGATGGCGACATCCATCACCGCGTTGATGTTGTTCTTTGGATCGATGACGTGCCCGCCTTTGATCAACAGGTCATACGGCTGGGCGGAGAGCATCGCCGAGGCCACTGCCAAGAGTGCTGTCAAGCGGATCATCATTTCCTCCTACCAGTTCGTCACCGACCCATCCGGCCGCTTGTACAGCGGGATCGGCTGCGAGTATTGCGTGTACTCGCCCACCATTTTCAGTTTCGAAGTATCCAGCTCGACACCGAGCCCCGGCCGCGAGTTCGGCCACATCTTGCCGTCCTTGAAGTCGAACGCCTTCGGCAGGTGCGGCAGGTTCCAGCTTCCGTCGCCGCGCACTTCCATCAGCGCAGCGCCGGAACTGGCGCACAGCACGTGCACCAGCGCCGTCTGCGCGATCGGGCCGGTGAAGTGTGGGGTCAGGCCGACATAGTGCGTCTCGCAAAGCGCCGCGATCTTCATCATCTCCGTGATGCCTCCGGTATTGGGCAGCGTGACGCGCAGGAAATCCAGCAGGTGCTGCTCGACCAGCTCGTTCAAGTCCCATTTATCGGCGAAATGTTCGCCGACGGCCAGCGGCACCTTCACCATCTGGCGGATCGATTTGTAGACCGCCTTGTTCTCGCTGCGCACAATGTCTTCGCAGAACAGCGGCTTCAAGGGCTCCAGCGCCTGCGACAGCCGGACGGCGTCGGCGAAATCGACGCGCGTGTGATAGTCGATCGCCCAGTCGCCGTCCGGACCGACGCCTTCGCGGATCTGCTTGCACTCCTCGACAGTCCGGTCCACCATGCGCCGGTTGTCGAAGACCGCCCCGTTCTGTCCGGCGCCGGCGAGGCCGGTGCGGAAGGCCCGGAACCCTGCCTGCATGCAGGCGCGCGCCGTGTCGCGCAGGTTGCCTTTGTTGGGAAAACCGGTGGAATAGCACTCGATGTAGTCGCGCGTGCGGCCGCCCAGCAGTTCCCACACGGGAACGTCGAGCGCCTTGCCCTTGATGTCCCAAAGCGCCATGTCGATGCCGCCCTGCGCGTGGATCTTCTCGCGTCCGGGCGGGTAAAAGTAGGCGCGGTACATGTGCTGCCAGAGATGCTCGATGCGGGAGGGGTCCTGGCCGATAATCAGCTCGGCGCACTGCTTCACCGAATCGGCCATGCCGCCCTCGCCGATACCGGTGATGCCGGCGTCGGTCTCCACCGTGATGACGTGCATGCTTTGGTTGAAGATGGGGCGCGAATCGGGGTTTTCATAGAAACGCACGCGTGTTATCTTCATCTTCTTCAAGGCGGCGTTGGCCTTGGCGAGCAGGGCGGAGCCGGCGATAGCGGCCTGAAGAGAGGCTTTGAGGAAGGATCTGCGGGAAAGCATGGGGTCAAGATATCACTTCGGAGAACCGAATACAAAAACATTCTTGACAAATACCACTTTCGGTGGTTCAATAGCAATCAGATGCCGGCCACCCAAGCAGTGGAACTCATCCGCGACCCCGCCAAGGCCGTCGCGATCCTCCAGCCTCCGAGGCTGGAGATTCTCCAGCGCCTAGGGGAAGAGGACTCGGCGTCGGGCATCGCCCGCCAGATGGAGCTGCCGCGCCAGCAAGTCAACTACCACCTCCGGGAACTGGAAAAGCAGGGCTTCATCGAGTTTGTGGAGGAGCGGCGCAAGGGGAACTGTGTCGAGCGGGTTGTACGGGCGACGGCCCGCACATACCTCATCAGTCCCGAAGCACTCGGCCGGCTGGGCCACACCGCAGAGCAGCGGCGCGACCGTGTCTCGGCGGCCTATCTTGTGTCGGCCGCCGCACGCGCCATTCGCGACCTTGCCGTGCTCGGCGTGCGCTCGGCGCGCGCGGGCAAGCGGCTGGCCACGCTGACGCTGGAAACCGAAGTGCGCTTCGCCACGCCGGAATCCCGCAACGCATTTGCCGAAGAGCTGGCCACAACGCTCGCGCAGCTGGCCGCCAAATATCACGACGAGAAAGCCCCGGGCAGCCGCGCGTTCCGCTTCCTCATCGGGGGCTATCCGGTTATCACCAAGAAGGAGGAAGACTCGGGCGCCACCGCCCGTCTCACATAGATCATGAGCAGCCGAAAACACGACTTTTCGATCGCAATCGACGCCCCCATCGAGTTGGTCTGGAAGGCAATCAGCGAAGGCGAGGAGATCACGAAGTGGTTCGCGCCCGATGCGCGCGTCACGCCCGGCGAAGGCGGCTCGCTGTGGCTTAGCTGGGGTCCCGGCATGGAAGGAGAGTCGAAGATCTCCATCTGGGAACCCGGCCACCGCTTCCAGACATTGGAAGGTCCCGCCGAGTCGCCCAAGACCGTCGACTACATTCTCGAATCCAAGGGCGGCAAGACGATCCTGCGCCTGGTCCACTCCGGCTTCGGCGCGGAAGCCAATTTCGACGATGAATATGAGGCCACTTATGGCGGCTGGCTCACCTTCCTCGCCATGCTCAAACACGGCCTGGAGAATCACGCCGGCCAGCCGGCGCGCAACGTCACCGCCTTCCAGTTCATCGCCGGAAAGAAAGCGGAAGCCTGGAAGCGGCTCACCGAAGCCATCGAGCTGCAGCCGCCCGCCGCGGAGCTGACAGAGCAGTCCCGCTACCGCGCAACGCTACAAGGCGAAGTGCTCACCGGCATCGTGGTGCGCTACCCGAAGCCAGGCTACCTCTGCCTGGAGGTGGAAGGCTCCCGTCCCGGCCTGCTCTCGCTGTTCGTCGAAAACTGTGGCGGACAGTGCGGCGTCACCGTGACGCGCGTTGTCTTCGGAGCAAACGCACAGGCGCCAGACATCACCGGCTTCCTGCAGTCGCAATTTCCCGCCGCCGGAGCAAACGCATGAAAAAGCTGGCCAGATGGATCCTCTACCTTCTCGGCGGCATCGCCGCCCTTGCCGGTCTGATGGTCGTAATCGGCCTGTTCGTCAGCCCCGATGTGGAAGCCGCCGTCAGTATCGACATCGCCTCGCCACCGGAGCGAGTCTGGGAAATGGTGGCCGAAATGGAGAATCTGCCGCGCTGGTCCTCCGAGATCTCCTCCGCCGAGCAGATTGGCGAAAACCCCAAGCGCTACCGCGTCTCAGGCGCAGGCGGCGACGCCGAGTACGAAATCATCTCCGCGGAACCGCCCCGCCGCCTCGTCGCCCGCATGACATCCTCCTCCTTCAACGTCACCGGCAACTGGGACCTCGCCATCGAACCGGCCGGGCAGGGAAGCCGCATCCGGGTGCGCATGAAGATGAATATCGGCAATCCGCTGTTCCGCTTTTTCTCGCTCTTCATGGACGTCGGCGAGCAGGAGCGCAAAACGCTCGAATCGCTGAAAGCCTACCTGGAAAAAGGAACCTAGCATTTACATCGCCGGACGCGGCCGGGTCTCGCTGCCCGTCCACATCGGCTGTGTCAGAATCTCCGAGGTTGGCAGCCCCAGCACGCGCGGCCGGATCACCAGCAGCGCCTGTCCGCTTTCCCGGTTCCGCGTGTTCGACCGCAGCGCCGGCCCGATCACGGGAATCCGCGACAGCCCTGCCAGCCCAGTCACCGTGCGCGCCTCGGAATTACGCACCAGCCCCGCCAGCACCGCCCACTCCCCGTTTCGGATCCGCGCGGAGGTGTTGAATTTACGGTTGGCGATGATAGGGATCCCGTTCAATGCCTCTCCGGTCAGCACCTTGAACTCAGCCTCCACCGCCAGCGTCACCTCATCCATCGTGTGCACCTTCGGCGTGATCTTCAGCACTACGCCCAGATCCTCGAAGTTGAAGGTTGGTGGCGGCGTGAAGACCTCGCCCGGCCCCTGGATGGGACCAAAAAAGCCCGAACTGAGCACCGGGAACTTGTCCCCCACATGAAATGTAACCGGCGTCCCTTCGCTCGAACGCATCTCGGACTTCATCAGGGTACGCGCCGAAGTATCGGCGAACGTCGCGAACATTTCCGCGCTGGCGATCCCCAGTCCGAAAAACGACTTCCCCGCGCCGAACGTGGCGAAATTCGCAAAACCCTGCGGAAACGTCGGCGTCGAGTTCCAGATTTTGCTCAGCCACACCAACGGAAACGAGGTCTGCAGCCGCATCCCGATATCGAGCGCCGAATTCTCCGTCACCTCGATGAACTCCACCTCAATCGACACCTCCGCGCGGTGCGCCAGCAGCTGCTCAAACAGCGTCAGCGCCTGGCGCAGCTTCGACACGCGGTCCTTCATGAACACCAAACGCCTCTGGCTGTCGATCCCGAACTTCTGCAGCTCCATGATCTGCTGCACCGCCCGCGCGAGCTCCTGCACTTCTTGCAGTGAGACCGGGTGCGGCAGTGGAACCGCCACCGCCATCGTCTCTTCAAACTCCTGCCGCTTCTGAATCGTGTCCCGCGCCGCCAGCGCGATCCGCCCGCTCACCGGAACCAGGAACGACGCCGTCGCCGCCTGCACCGCCAGCAGCGCTTCACCCGGTTCAGCCTGCTCCAACCGGAAGCGCAGGTTCGTCACAGGCTGGTAATCCTGGTCAAAAATCACCTCGATGCCCAGAGACTTCAGCGTCTTCTCCAGCACGTCGCGCGAGTCGCCGCTTTCGTTGTAGTCGCGTTTGCCCGGCGCCGGTTTCAGCTCGACCGGCGGATTGGCCCGCCGCGCCTCCGACAGGTCCTTATCGGTGACCTCGTCGCCCCAGTCATCCGGCCCCACCTCGGGCAGATCGCCGCCCGGCATCACCTTTGCCTCGGTCGCCGCCCTTGTCCGCAGGGCAAGGCTACGCGCCCACGCGGCGCGATCCGCGGGATTCAGCGCAGCGGCTTGAGAATAAAGCAGATAAGCCCGAACCACGTCGCCTGACTTCTCCGCCTCCCGCGCATCCTGCTTCAGAAACGCCGGCTCCACTTGCCCCTGCAAGGCCACCGCAAGCATCAAAACCGGGACACACCACCGCACATAACAATGACGCCAGCCTGCCGCCTGCCGTGCAGTAAACCTTTCCCCCGCTTCCGCCGATAAAAGGGCGAGGCACTCTGTCCACATGGCTTTGATCGCTGGCGTCCGCACCAACTTCGCACCACCGGTTCCCCAGAATTATCAAGAGCTTGGCATCCCTGAATCGCTCGTGCTTGACCTTGTCCTGCGCCGCCTGCTCCTGGAAGGCTTCTCCAGCCTCCAATCGCTATCCCGGTCCCTGAAGATCTCTATTCCCATCATCGACACCGCTTTCCGCCACCTCCGCGCCCAGCAGCTGGTGGAGGTCAAGGGCATGATCGGCAACGACTACACCTTCATCCTTTCCCAGGCCGGAAAGAACCTCGCCTCGGACCGTTTTCAGATTTCGCAATATGCCGGCGCCGCCCCCGTTTCCCTCAAGGATTACGCCGCCGCCACGCGCGCCCAAACGGCCAAGATCACGATTGACCGCAAAACCCTGCGCTCGGCCTTCTCCGACCTGGTCGTTACGGACCGTATGCTTGATTCCCTCGGCCCGGCGCTTATCTCGCAAAGCTCCATCTTCCTGTACGGCCCTTCCGGCAACGGAAAAACCAGCATCGCCGAGCGCATGCTGCGCGTCTACCAGGACGCCGTGCTCATTCCGTTCGCCGTGGAAGTCGACAACCAGATCATCAGCTTGTACGACCCCGTTGTGCACCAGAAGCTGGAATTGGAAGACCCGGACATCGATCCCCGCTGGATCCTCTGCCGCCGGCCCTGCATCGTCGTCGGCGGCGAGCTGGTTCCCAGCATGCTGGAGCTGCGGCTGGATGACGCCAGCGGCATCTACGCGGCCCCCATCCAGATGAAGAGCAACAACGGCATCTTCATCATTGACGACTTCGGCCGCCAGCTGATGTCCCCGCGCGACCTGCTCAACCGCTGGATCGTGCCGCTGGACCGACGGGTCGACTATCTCACTCTCCGCTACGGCGTCAAATTCCAAATCCCGTTCGAGCTGATGGTGGTCTTTTCCACCAACCTCGACCCGCGGGACCTTGCTGATGAAGCCTTCCTCCGCCGTATCCATAACAAGATCCTCGTTGAACCGGTCGATCCGCAAACCTTTGACCAAATCTTTCAGCGCGTCGTCTCGGCCAAGCGCGTCCCGCACGAGCCCGACAGCGCGGAATACCTCCGCCGCCTTTGTCTCAAGGATGGCCGCGACGAGCTGCGCGCTTGTTATCCGCTGGACATCTGCAACATCCTGGTCTCGATCAGCGAGTATGAACGCCGGCCCGTCGAGATGTCCCGCACCGACCTGGAGCGCGCCGTCGACCTATACTTCGCCAAGAGCGAAGCGCTGCCGCAATAGATCCGGTTCCTGCCTCACCCTGCGCGATAATGGGACTTGCGGGTCCTTCTGATCTCCACCTATGAGCTTGGCCGCCAGCCGTTCGGCCTTGCCTCACCGGCTGCCTGCATCGGCAAGGACGGCCACGACGTCCAATGCGTGGACACCTCCCGCACTCCGCTGACAGCGGAACTCATCCGCAACGCCCGGCTCATCGCCTTTTACCTGCCCATGCACACGGCCACGCGCCTGGCTGCCCCGCTCATTCAGGCCGCCCGGCGCATCAATCCTGATGCGCACCTGTGCGGATACGGCCTCTACGCACCTCTCAATGCCGCCTATCTCCGCGGTCTTGGCCTGGAAACCCTCATCGGCGGCGAATTCGAGGAAAGCCTCCGCCGCCTTGCCTCCGCAAGCCCTGTCCCGGCGGACCTCGTCAGCCTTGACCGTATCCCGTTCTCCGTGCCCGACCGCAGCCATCTGCCCCCGCTTGGCGGCTACGCCAAACTCATCCACGGCGCCGGCGAACGCGTGACCGGCTACACGGAAGCCAGCCGTGGCTGCAAGCATCTCTGCCGCCACTGCCCCGTCGTGCCTGTGTATCAGGGCGCCTTCCGCATCGTTCCCGCCGAAATCGTGCTCGCCGACATTGCAAACCAAGCCGCCGCCGGAGCCCGGCACATCACGTTCGGCGACCCCGACTTCTTCAACGGCCCCACTCACGCCATCCGCATCGTGGAAGAGCTTCACCGCCAACACCCTCACCTCACCTACGACGTGACCATCAAGGTCGAACACCTGCTCCGCCACCGCGACCTGCTCCCCACTCTCCACTCCACCGGCTGCCTGCTGATCACCAGCGCCGCCGAATCGGTCGATGACGACATCCTCCTCCGCCTCAACAAGGGCCACACGCGCGCCGATTTTCTGGAAGCCGTGCGCCTGTGCCGCAGCGCCGGCCTCGCCCTTTCCCCCACCTTTATCCCCTTCACCCCTTGGACCACCTGGGATGGTTACCGCGATCTGCTCCACGTGATCGCCGATCACGATCTCATCGAAAACGTCGCTCCCATACAACTCGCCCTGCGCCTGCTCATCACCAACGGCTCCCTACTGCTGGAGCTGCCGGAAATCGCCGCTATCGTCGAACCCTTCCAACACGAAGCGCTCCTCCACCGCTGGCGTCATCCCGATCCCTCCATCGACCAGCTTGCCGAACGCCTCATGCGCCTGGTCGACAACAGCCAGAAACAAGCCGAACCCCGCGCCCGCACCTTCGCGCGCATCTGGGAAGCGGCTCAGTGCGGGGTGTGGCCGGATATCCCCATCCTCCCCTCCCGCGCCACCATCCCCTATCTCAACGAACCCTGGTATTGTTGAGCCGAACCTTCCCAGGAGCAGGTTGCTCTTGTCTGATCGCGCCAACAAGCGGCTCCTGCTGGTCGCCTCCACCACCGGCTACCAGACCCGTGTCTTCGCCGATGCCGCCCGCCGCCTCAAACTAAATCTCACCCTCGCCACCGACCGGTGCCACATCCTCGACGACCCGTGGGGCGACCAGGCCATCCCCATCCGCTTTGAAGAGCCCGAAGCCTCGGCAAAAAAAATGGCCGCCCATGGCTTGGACGCCATCGCCGCCGTCGGCGACCGTCCCGCCCTCTTAGCCGCCCTTGCCGCCGAGCTGGCCGGAGTCCCCTTCCATCCCCCCTCCGCCGTCTCCGCCGCCTGCAGCAAGTTCGGCACCCGAACCCGGCTTGCCCAGGCCGGGCTCCCGGCGCCCTCCTTCTACCGCGTCCCGGTGGAAGAAGATCCCGCCTCCGCCGCCGCCAAGGCCGCCTATCCCTGCGTCCTCAAGCCGCTTGCCCTCTCCGCCAGCCGCGGCGTCATCCGCGCCGACAACCCGCAGCAATTCCTTGATGCCTTCGCGCGAATCCGCACCATTCTCGACACCGCCGACATCCGGCGTCTCGCCGACGACGCCGACCGCTGGATCCAGGTGGAAACCTACATCCCCGGCCGCGAATTCGCCGTCGAAGCCCTCCTCGATCACGGCCGCCTCCAGCTGCTCGCCATCTTCGACAAGCCCGACCCGCTCGACGGCCCCTTCTTTGAAGAGACGCTCTACATCACTCCCTCCCGCGCCGAACCCGCGGTGCAAACCGCGCTCGTCGATTCCCTCCGCCGCGCCGTTGACGCTCTCGGCCTCCGCCATGGCCCCGTCCACGCCGAAATGCGCCATAACGAGCAAGGCGTCTGGGTGCTGGAAGCCGCGCCGCGCCCTATCGGCGGCCTCTGCGCCCGCGCGCTCCGTTTTCTCCCGGACATGCCGCTGGAGGAACTCATTCTCCGCCACGCTATCGGGGAAGATGTTTCCGCCGCCAGGCTCCGCCACGCCGCCTCCGGCGTCATGATGATTCCCATCCCCAAGCCCGGCGTCTATTCCGGCGTAACAGGTTTGGAAGCCGCGCGCCAGGTCCCCGGCATCGAGGAGGTGCTCATCACCGCCAAGCAGGGGCAGACTATCCAGCCGCTACCGGAAGCCTCCAGCTACCTCGGCTTCCTGTTTGCATCAGCCGCTGATCCGACGCAAGTGGAACAAGCTTTGCGCCAGGCTCACGCCCTGCTCGAGTTCGACATCGCCTTGAAGCTTCCGCTCGCCGCCGCTTTTGAGTAACAGCCCGCAAAACGGAGCCTGGTCGCGGCCAATCCAGCCCGGCTTTGCTTACCTGTGTCGAGGGCCGCGACCGGCCCTTTGCGGGCTAGCCCGACGCCGGCTCGATGACCGCACTCATCGATCCCTTGCAGCCCGCCATCCGCCAGTCCGCCCCGTAGGCGTGGATCTGGTCGCGTCCGAACTCGGCCTGCTCCAGCTCGCACGTAATTACGATCGTGCGGCCGGTGGCATCCACCTCCACCGCGTGGCGGTAGGCTTCGCTCTCCGACTTCAGAAACAGCTTGCTCAGCATCTCCATCACGTAGTCGTAGGTGTGATCGTCGTCATCCAGCAGAACCACGTGAAACAAGGGCGTCAACTCATCCTTCGTGCCTGTATCTTGTATGGTGTCGGGCGCCAGTGTGCCGGGCATCTTCTATGCGGAACGGTCCAGTGCAGTATATATCTGGGTCACGTTGGTCCGGACGGCCTCGGCCAGCACCTGCACAGCCGCTGGCGCCGGCGGCGCCAGCCGGCGGTACTTGATGACCGCTTCCACGCTGGCCGCGCCGAATCCACCGTCCTCGATCGTCCGCAGCGCCGAAGGCGTAATCGACGCCTCCAGTTCCGCCTGCGTCCTGCCCGCGGCCCGGCCGCGAACCACTGCCTCGGTGACCTCTTCTATATAATTACCCATCTGGTACAGACGCCGCTTGTCCCGCTGCGGAGCTCCGTGCCCGCCGGCCACCGCGTCGAACTCCATCCCGGAAACCGCCACCAGCGTCCGCGGCCATTCCCGCGGAAATCCATCCCCGATAAACGGGAAAAACCCGTGCAGCAAGTCTCCCGTCGCGATCGTTTTCTTCTGCGGAATGTGTACCACCAGGTCGCCCGCCGTGTGGCCCCGCCCCCGGAACGCCAAGTGCAGATCATGCGCCTTATCGTGCAGAATCAGGTCTCGCTCCAGCGTCATGTTCGGCAGCTCCAGCTGGAAGGTCTTCATCTCCCGCAGATAATCCTCCGTCTCGGTGATCATTTCGCGCCACTGCGCCCGCTCCTGCTCTGTCCGCGCCTTGCCCTGCCGCTGTTTGTAGTCCTCGATCGACGCCCCCAGCTGGTCAAACGACGCCTTCAGCCGCGGCAGCGTCTGCTCGCCGATCAGACGCCTGGTTGTCTCGGTCGCAACCAGGTCCGCATTGGGCGCGATCCGCCGGTACGTCCCTAGCCCGTGCGAATGATCCCAGTGAAAATGTGATGCCACGATGTATTTCAGCGGCTTCGGCGACACATGGTCGCGGATCTGCCGCAGCAAGCTCGCCACCGCCGATGGCTTGGAATGCGTGTCCACGATCATCAGGTCGCGCTCGTTCTCGATGATCACCGCGTTGGAGTTGATCAGCGTCTGCGCGCGGGCCACGGCCAGGTAGACGCCTTCGGCCACGCGCTCGATATCAAACAGCGCGGGCAGACGCACGTTCGCCGCCGCCTGCGCACGGGCGCGAACGGCCCGGAACATCGCCTGATCCAGCACCGCACCGCCAATCCAGCATGTCCCCAGAGTCCTCCGCAGGAACCCTCTCCTTGTTTGCCGCATGTTCCATATCCTAGCAAGCACCGGTGATAGAATAGCCCCTCTATGAATCCCGCCCTTAAACCACTCGAGCCTGGCGTCATGTTCTGGGCCGGCCGCGATCCGCTCGATACCGTCCGCGAACAGAAATCGCTCGGCGTGCGCTGCGGACAACTCGGCGTGCCCGGCAACGTGCCCATGGACCTGGCCTCCGCGGCGCAATGGCGCGCCGCCCTCGAAGCCGAACAGTTCACCTTGCTCACCGTCTTCGCCGCCTACAACGGTGAGGACTACGCCGATATTCCCACCGTGCAGCGCACCGTCGGCTGGATTCCTCCCGCCACCCGCGCCGTCCGGCTGCAGCGCACCTTCCAGCTCTCCGACTTCGCCAAGGCGCTCGGCGCTCCCTCCATCGCCCTCCACGTCGGCTTTGTTCCGGAAGACTCCGCCGACCCCGACTTCATCGCCGTCCGCGAAATGACGCGCCTGGTCTGCGACTACGCCGCGCAAAACAACCAGACCTTCGCGCTCGAAACCGGACAGGAACCCGCCCACGTCCTGCTCGACTTCTTCCAGCAGGTCGGGCGCGATAACCTGCGCATCAACTTCGACCCCGCCAACCTCATTCTCTACGGCACGGGCGACCCCATCGAAGCGCTCGGCATCCTCGGCGCCCACGTCGTCAGCGTTCATGCCAAGGATGGCGACTGGCCGCCGAAAGGCGTCGCCGGCGCGCTAGGCACAGAAAAGCCGCTCGGCCAGGGCTCGGTCGGCATGGAGCGCTTCATCGCCAAGCTCCGCGAGGTCGGCTACAAGGGGCAACTCCACATCGAACGTGAAGTGCCCGATCACTCCCAGCGCCTCGCTGATATCAAGATGGGCGTCGGCCTGCTCGGCAAACTCACCCAATGAAGATCACCAAGGTTGAAACTCTCTACCTCCGCCAGGCGGAGGTCAAGTGGCAATGCGATTCCGGCCAGGACGCCCTCATCGTCCGCGTCCACACCGACGCCGGCATCACCGGCATCGGCGAAGTCGACTCCAACCCCATGGCCGTGAAAGGCGCGATTGACGGGCCTTTCTCGCACACCACCGCCACCGGCCTCGCGCAAGTGGTCATCGGCGAGGATCCCTTTGAAACCGAAAAGCTCTGGCACAAGATGTACCGCGCCAACATCTATGGCGGACGCCGCGGCGCGGGCTTCCATGCCATCTCCGGCATCGACATCGCGCTGTGGGACATCAAGGCGAAGGCGCTCGGCGTGCCCGTGTGGAAACTGCTCGGCGGTGGATTCCATCAAAAGATCCGTTGCTACGCCAGTTCGCTCTTCGGACCCACGCCGGAAGCTACCGGCGATCTCGCCCGCCGTTACCGCGACCAGGGCTTCACCGCTGTCAAGTTCGGATGGGATCCCATGGGCCAGGATGAGGCAACCGACATTGCACTCGTCAGAGAAGCCCGCCGCGGCCTCGGCCCCGACGCCGACCTCTGTATCGACGCCGGCCTGGTCTGGGACGCCAAGACCGCCATCCAGCGCGCCCGCGCCTTCGCCGAATACAACCCCTTCTGGCTCGAGGAGCCACTCCGCCCGGACGACTACGACGGCTACCGCAAGCTTGCTGAAGCCACCCACATCCGCATCGCCGCCGGCGAGGAGGAGTCCGGACGCGCCATGTTCCTGGACCTCATGGACCGCGGGAAGATCGATGTCGTCCAGGTTGATCTCACCCGCTGCGGCGGCTTCACCGAAGCGATGAAGATCGCCGCCCTCGCCTGGGATCGAGGCTTACCCGTTGCGAATCATGGATTTACAACTTATGTCAACGTCGCGGCCGCCCTCCACTGGCTCAATTCCATCCCCAACGCGCTTATCTGCGAATTCGTCGCCGAAGAGCAAACCAACCTCCGCGAATCGGTCACGCGTCAGAAGCTCCGCGCCCGCGATGGCTTCCTCGAGATCCCTCAGGAGCCCGGCCTGGGCATCGATCTCGATGAGGAGGCTATCCCGCGATTCCTCTAAACCCGCTTTCCTTAGGTCGCTGGTTTGAGCGGCTCCGACACCACCAAGTCCCTGAGCCGCTGGCTTTTAGGCGCCGATTTCCCATGCCATTCTGCCTGAGGAACCGTCGTAAGACCTGCGCCTGCGATCCGCTCTTAGACTATTGATCATGAAAGAGGTTGACAGCCTAAGACATCTCCCTTACAATTGTCTATTGTTAGGAGGAGGGTCGTTGCCTTCCCTTTGTAGATCATATCGAGACCTCATTCCACCGAGAATGGGACCACGGAGGAGATCGCCGATGACTGTTGTGTGCCGAGTTTCATATTTCAGCGCATTGTTGTTGTCGCTCGCTGGCTTGGCCCAGGCAAGCCACACACCACCCAATGCCTGTCACGTTACGGATTCAAATATATTCCTGAACAACGGAACCGTTGGCGGCACTCACGGCTGTACCCACATTGACAAGGTCTTCATTAATTTCTCGACCGCCGGATCTACTAGCAATGGCATCTTGAATTTTTTGCCTGGTGACGGGAACATCGAGTTCATGGGGGTTGGAAGCAGCGCCAGTGCAAGCACCTTCGCGACTTCCCTGGGGATTCGCTTCTGGACGGCTGGGAACGGTTCCGCGAGTGACTGGGCGGCTTCTACATCCGCTGATGCGAACGGCCTGTGGTGGGACTCCAGAATACGTTATGACGTTCAAATCGCTGCCGGTGACCCCAACTTGATCTACGGCGCCTACTTAGGGATTGCCAATCTGACGGTGACCGGCACATATACTGGTGTTGGCATTACGCCAGTTGCCAACGGCCCCACTTTCCTTCCGGGACTCACGATTCTCAAGGAGATCTGCCCTGGTTCGCTGAATGTTGCTTTTGCTGAGAATTGCAGCGGGAAGGTCACCTTGACTTTGAGTTTCACCGCAAGCTCCAACAGCAGCAGTACTTCCGCGTCCTTCAATACTCCCCAGACTAACCTGTTTGTTCGTGACCGGATTTTCTGGCATGCGGGAAACAGCAACAATACCCGTAGCTTTTCCCTCGATGACGGTAACGCATCCGTGGCCACATCCTGGATCGAAAACCGCTACCTTCAAGTGCCGGAACCCTCCAGCTTTCTGCTGGTGGCCCCAGCTTTTATCGGTCTCGGTATTCTCCGCCGCCGCAAAAAACCAGCCTGAGCCTCACGCCCAACGGCTCCCGCACGCGTCCACCACGCTACAATAGGTTGAAACCCTATGAAAGCGCGCGTCTTCGTCTCCCTCAAGAAAACCGTCCTCGATCCCCAGGGCCAGACCATCCAGTCCGCCCTCGCCGGCCGCGGCTATTCCTCCATCGCTCACGTCCGCCAGGGCAAATTGTTCGAGATTGAACTCTCCCCTGAGACAGATCGCGACTCCGCGCACAAAGATCTAGAGGAAATCGCGCGCGAGGTCCTCGCCAATCCTGTCATCGAGGAGTTCCGGGTCGAGCTGCTCGATTAACTGTTGTCATCATGTGTGGAATCGTAGGCTACATCGGCAAACGCAGCGCCGCCCCCATCATTCTTGACGGTCTGAAGCGCTTGGAATACCGCGGCTACGACTCGGCCGGCCTCGCCCTACTTAACGAAGCGGGCCAGCTGGTTGTGCGCCGCGCCTCCGGCAAGCTGCGTAATCTCGAGGAAGCCGTCCGCGACAACCCCGTCAGCGGCACCTACGGCATCGGCCACACACGCTGGGCGACGCACGGCCGCCCGACGGAGGAGAACGCCCATCCCCACTGCGGCTCCCGCAACGATGTGGTTGTGGTCCACAACGGCATTGTCGAAAACTACCTCCCTCTGAAACAGCAGCTGGAAGCCGAAGGCCACAAGTTCGTCTCGGAAACCGACACGGAGGTGATTGCCCACCTTATCGAAAAATACCTGAACGGCAACCTCGAGGATGCGGTGCGCAAGGCGGTGCGCGAGCTTACGGGGGTCTTCGCCCTCGGCATTATCTCTAAAACAGATCCCGGCAAAATTGTCGGCGCGCGCTCCGGGCCCCCCGCCGTCATCGGCCTCGGCGAGGACGAATACTTCCTCGCCTCCGACGTCCCGGCCGTGCTCAGCCACACCCGCGACATGATCTTCCTCGACGACGGCGACCTCGCTGTGATCACCGAGGGTGGCGTCCGGCTCACGGACTTTGAAGGCAAGCCGGTCAAGCGCCAGGTCTCGCGCATCCTCTGGGACCCCATCATGGCCGAAAAGGGCGGATACAAGCATTTCATGCTCAAGGAAATCTTTGAGCAGCCCCGCGCCGTTCGGGATACGATGCTCGGCCGCCTTTCCCAGGAGTCCGGCCACGTCTTCCTCGATGAAGTCAATCTCACCGAAGACGAGTTCCGCCGGTTTGACTCGGTCCGCCTGGTCGCCTGCGGCACCAGCTGGCACGCCGCCCTCGCCGGCAAGTTCATGATCGAAAAACTTGCCCGCATTCCCGTCGAAGTCGACTACGGCAGCGAGTTCCGCTACCGCGATCCGATCGTTGACGAGAAGGTCCTCACCGTCGTCATCTCTCAATCCGGGGAAACCGCCGACACGCTCGCCGCGCAGCGCGAAGCCAAGCAGAAGGGTTCGAAAACTCTCGCCATCTGCAACGTCGTGGGCTCGATGATTACGCGCGAAGCCGTCGGCGCGCTGATGACCCATGCCGGCCCGGAGATCGGCGTGGCCTCCACCAAGGCTTTCACCGCGCAGCTCACCGCCATGTTCCTGCTCGCCCTTTACCTCGCCCAGGTGCGCAAGCCCGATGACGCCCTCCCCGCTATCGCCCAGGAACTGCTCCGCATCCCCGGCAAAATGGAAACCGTGCTCTCGAGCGACGCCTATTATGAGGAGCTCGGACGCACGCTCTTCCGCGCCACCGACTTTCTCTTCCTCGGCCGCGGCATCCATTACCCCATTGCGCTGGAAGGCGCTCTCAAGCTGAAGGAGATCTCCTACATCCACGCCGAAGGCTACCCCGCCGGGGAAATGAAGCACGGCCCCAACGCCCTGATCGATGAGCACCTCCCCGTCGTTGTGTTGGTCACGCGCGACCCGGATTCGGAAGCCAGCTTCCTCCGCTACGAAAAAACACTATCCAACATTCAGGAGGTCAAAGCACGCGCCGGCATCGTCGTCGCCGTCGCCTGCGAGCCCGACGTGGCCGAGGTCCGCAAAGTCGCCGACCACGTCATCTCCATCCCCGCCACCAATGAGCTGCTGCTGCCGCTGCTCGAAATCGTCCCTTTGCAGCTGCTCGCCTACCACATCGCCGTGCGCCGCGGCTGCGATGTCGACCAGCCCCGCAACCTCGCCAAATCCGTTACCGTCGAATAGTGATCCAATCCACGCACCGGCTCACCGCCAGCACCCGCGGCAAGGGTTTCTACGACGTGACCGCCGAAATCGCCAGCTGGCTTTCCTCCACCGGCATCCGCGAAGGCCTGCTCACCGTCTTCCTCCAGCACACCTCCGCGTCGCTCCTTATCCAGGAAAACGCCGACCCCGACGTCGTCCATGATCTCGAGCGGTTCTTCTGCAAGATCGCGCCCGAGGACAACTCTCTCTACCGCCACACCATCGAAGGCCCCGACGACATGCCTGCCCACATCCGCGCCGCCCTCACCCAAAGCCACCTCTCCATCCCCATCCTCGACGGCCGCATGGCCCTCGGCACATGGCAAGGCATCTACCTGTTCGAGCACCGGCGCCATCCTCACCGCCGCAACATCATCCTCCACGTCCACGGCGCGTAGCTTCTTCCGTATCCGCGTTCATCGGCGTTGATCAGCGGCCATTCCTACGTCCACAACTCAACTCCATCTCTACCTGTCTCAGCGCCCTCTATGGCGAACTGATAAGTTCTTGCATATCATCCGGGGCGATTTCGCGGAAGTGCTTCACGTTGAACGTATACAGCCTTGTGCATCCCGCCTTGCGCGCCGACCGGATATGGATCAAGTCGTAGATTCGTCCGCCAACCAGGCCATTCCGGCTGCCCTCGGCCACCACATTCCTGTATTCGCTCGCCGTCAGGCTCACCAGTTCAACCTTCGCCAGCAGGAGCTCCTCGATCATCCGCCAGCAATCGCCTGGAGTGATCAGTAGTGGCGAAGGGGCGCGCGTCAACACCGCATAAACCTCGGCCAGACCATGCGCACTCAGAACGGCGGTTTCCTTCCTGCTGAAAGTGCCGTTCAGCAAAGCCGCGGCTGGAGCATGGTGCGGGTGATCCCTCACCAGGCTCGCCACGATCACCGACGTATCAAAGAATAGACGCGCCTTCAACGCGACCAGATCTCCCGGATCCGGGCGTCACGGTCTTCTTCCACCGCCTTCGTCAAATCGTAGCCCGCCGGCAGCTTGCCTGTGTGCACGAGAAGATGGCCTTCTCTTGCCAGCGCCGGCTTTCGCTCCTTCCTTCGCAGCAGAATCCCATCCGGTGCTTCGCGAATCTCCAACTCCGTCCCCGCCTGCCAGCCGTGACGCAAGCGGGTCGGCTTGGGAACCACGATCCGCCCGGCGCTGTCGATTTTGACTTCCATACCATAAGAATTACCATTTGCCATCTGTAGATGGCAACAATGGCTGGTTTCTCCCGCCCGCCGCAGGCCCTCCCCACACCCGGCAACGCCCCTCGATAAGGATTGAAAACGCTCCGCATATTCCGATTCACCCTTGTGATATCATCGCCCAAAATGAGCAATAATTACCCGAAACTCCACAACGCCATGTGGCCCGGCCTCGTCGGCAAAGGTCCCGATTCCGAGCCCCCCATCTCGCTCGACACCATGCTCGATCTCACCGCCGCCGCCGAGGTCAACGGCGTCAAGTTCGACGGTGTCGATCTCTTCCTGGCCGACCCGCACACCTCCATCGACTCCTCGAACGACGACATTAAGAAGCTCGCCGATAAGATCCGCTCCAAGGGTTTCGCCGTCGGCTCTCTCGTCGCTCCCGTATGGCCACCCACGGGCGGCGGCTCCGCCATGGGCGCCGAAGCCGAGCGCAAGCAGTTCATCGAGCAGGTGCGCAAGTCCTGCCACATCGGGGCAAAGCTCCGCGAGCTCGGCGTACGCTCCTCCGGCGTGGTGCGCATCGATTCGGCCTGTGGCGTCGGCGGCTGGGCCGAGGATCCCGCCACCGGTACCCGCAAAATTGCCGAAACCTTCCGCCAGGCCTGCGACGTCGCAGATAGTTACGGAGAGAAACTGGCCGCCGAAGGCGAAATCTGCTGGGGCGGCATGCATAGCTGGAAGGCGATGCTCGATCTGCTGGAGGAAACCGCGCGCCCGCAAACTCTCGGCTTTCAGGCCGACATGGCCCACACGCTTCTGTACACCCTCGGCTACAACGCTCCCGAACACCGCATCGTTCCGGAGAACTTCAACTGGGAGCCTGGAGTGCTCGACCAAAGCCTCAAGAAGCTCACCGCCGCGCTCCGCCCCTGGACCACCGATTTCCACGTCGCCCAGAACGACGCCACCGTCAAGGGCATGGGTTCGCACGACAAGACCGGCCGCCACTGCCAGGTGAACGACCCCAACGGCAAGCTCGACGTGCCCCGCCACGCCGGCTTCTGGCTCCGCGATGAGAACGGCAACCTCACCAGAAAGATGCGCCACATCTGCTGGGACGGCTGCATGTTCCCCAACGACGTCATGATGAACCCGCAAACATGGCGCGACATTCTCGCCGCCATGATCGCGGTCCGCGACGCGCACGGCTGGTCGGAGTAAACCAACATGCGAGCCAGAAAAAAACTCAACATCGGACTTGTGGGCTACGGCTTCATGGGCCGCACCCACTCCAACGCCTTCCGCAAGGTCAACAACTTCTTCGACGTCGCTTTCGAGCCCGTGCTGAAATGCGTCTGCGCACGCGACGGCGCCAAGGCCGACGCCTTCGCCAAACAGTGGGGCTATGAATCGTCGGAAACCGACTGGCGCAGGCTGATCGCGCGCAAGGATATCGACCTCATCGATATCGCCAGCCCGAACGACACTCACGCCGACATCGCCATTGCCGCCGCCAAGGCCGGCAAGATGATCCTCTGCGAGAAGCCGCTTGCTCGCAATGCCTATCAGGCCGAAAAAATGGTCAGCGCCGTCAAGAAGGCCGGCGTCGCCAACATGGTCTGGTACAACTACCGCCGCGTACCCGCCGTCACGCTCGCCAGGCAACTCATCGGCGAAGGCCGCCTCGGCCGCATTTTCCATTACCGCGCCAAGTTCCTCCAGGACTGGACCATCTCCAAGGACCTGCCCCAGGGCGGCGCCGGACTCTGGCGGCTGGACGTCAAGGTGGCCGGCTCCGGCGTCACCGGTGATCTGCTCGCCCACTGCATCGATACCGCGATGTGGCTCAACGGCCCCATCGACAAGGTGACGGCGATGACCGAGACCTTCATCAAGCAGCGCAAGCACACCCTCACCGGCAAGGTGCAGAAGGTCGGCATCGACGACGCCAGCGCTTTCCTCGCCCGCTTCTCCAACGGCTCATTGGCGACCTTCGAATCGACACGCTACGCCCGCGGCCACAAGGCCCTCTACACTTTCGAGATCAACGGCGAGCATGCCTCCATCTTCTGGGATCTCCATGATCTGCACCGTCTCCAGTACTTCGATCATCGCGACGAGGGCAAGGTGCGCGGGTGGCGTTCCCTCCACATCACCGATGGGGATCATCCCTACATGAAGAACTGGTGGGTGCCCGGCCTGCAAATCGGATACGAGCACACATTCATCCACCAGGTTGCCGACTTTCTGGAGGGGCTCGACACCGGAAAAATGCCCAGGCCGGATTTCCGCGACGGGCTCGCCACGGACTATGTCACCGATGCGGTGCTTGCTTCGGCCAAGAGCGGCCGCTGGGTGACAGTGAAAAAACCGAAATAGCCATGCGCTTCCTCACCTGCCTGCTCATCACCGCCTCCGCCTACGCCACCATCACCGTTACGCCCACGCAGATGACCTTCGTACAGGGTGTCGGCGGGCAGATCCCTCCCGCACAAACTATTTCCGTTACTTCCACCTCCGGCCCCATCAACGCCCCGGTCGGTGGTGGCGCCGGATGGCTGGGATTCACCTTCTCCAGCCTGCTCACCCCTTCCATCATCACCGTCACGGCCAATCCCGTCGGCCTGAATCCAGGGACCTACAACTCCACCATTACCATCAGCTCCAACACCGCCCCCAACAGCCCCATCGTGGTCAGCGTCACCCTCATCGTCAACACCGCCTCCTCTCCAACCGTGAATCCCACGGTGCTCACGTTTACCCACACCCAGCTTCAGCCCGCGCCTCCGGCCCAGCTCATCAACGTCAACGCTCCCGTTGGCAGTTTCACTGTCGTCTCCAGCGAGAGCTGGCTCATTACCTCGGCCCCTACGGCCACCAATCCTTCCCAGATTAGTGTCACCGTGAATGCCGCCGGCTTCGCCACCGGCAATTACAGCGCGGTCATCACGATTACCTTTTCCACTACCCCAACGGTCTTTCAGCTTGTCGCCGTCACGCTTACCGTCGGACCAGGCGCCTCCCCATGGACCGTTACCGGAACTCCGCTCACCTTCCCCCACCGCTTCGGGGATCCTGCGCCTATTCCTCAGCGTTTCAACGTCGATTTCACCTCCGTCGTTCCTTTCACCGTTACAGTCACCTCCGTTGGCGGCTGGCTCACCGTCGATCCGGAATCGGCCGTCACCCCCGCCGCCATCTTCGCCACCGTCAATCCGCAAGGCCTGCTCGCCGGAACTTACACCGGAACCATCACCCTGGCCACCGTCGGCGCAGACCCCTTCGTCCTCACTGTCACCCTCATCATCACCGGAGCACCGGCATTATCCTCCACCGCCAACGTTCTCGATTTCACCGCCCCCTCAGGCGGTCAGCCTCCCGCCGCCAGGACCGTCGTCATCTCCAGTACCCCCCTCGTCGGCATCTCCGTCCAGATCCTCAACGGCCCCTGGCTTACCGTCAGTCCTCTCACCGGAACCACGCCGCAGACGCTCACCTTCACGCCAAGTCCGCTCAACCTCGCCCCCGGTGTCTATCGAGCCAGTGTCATCATCACCGCCGCCGGCTCCAATACAGGCGGCCAGCTGGTCACCGTCAACTTTACCGTTACGCCCTCGGCCCCTCTTACTGTCTCACCATCCAGCTTCCGTTTTGAAGGCGCCGCCGGCGGTCCCGCGCCACCCATCCAGACTCTCAACGTCACCTCCAATGCAGGCATCTCCATCGCCATTGCTGCATCCCCCGGTTGGCTTGTTGTCACTCCCACCACCGCCGTTACGCCCGCCATCTTCAGCGTCTCCGTCATCACCGCCGGACTCGCCCCGGGCATCTACAACGGCCGGATCACCGTCTCCGCGCCCGGCAGCACGCTCGCTCTGCAGACCATCGAGGTCGTCCTCAACGTCGGCAGCGCGGCCCCCACCATTACCGAACTCTCCAACGCCGCCGGCCTCAATCGCGACTTCGCTCCAGGCTCCGTCCTCATCATCTACGGCCGCGATCTCGGCCCCGCCATCCCCCGTTCGGCCACCGCCGTCCCCGGCGGCATCCTCGCCACAACCCTTGCCGACGTACAGGTCTTGTTGAACGGCATTGCCTCCCCGCTCCTCTACGTCAGCGGCAACCAGATCAACCTCATCATTCCCTTTGAGCTTGACGGACAGACCTCGATGCAGATTCGCGTCATCTACCAGGGCGTCCCCTCGCAAACCCTCACCGTCCCGCTCGCTCCCACCGCACCCGTCATCTTCACCGCCGATGGCTCAGGCCGCAATCAGGCCGCTGTCCTCAATCAGAACAACACCACCAACACGCCCACCACACCCGCTGCACGCGGCTCCGTCATCGTCGTCTACGCCGCCGGCGGCGGTGTCCACAATCCTGCCCTTGCCACAGGCTCTGTCACCGAACGCGCCGGTCCGCCTCCCCGCGCTGAAGCTACCCTCTTCATCGGCGGCCTACAAGCCGTCCTCATCTACGCCGGTCCGGCTCCCGGCTCCGCGGCCGGTATCCTCCAGTTCAACGGCTTTGTTCCGGAACTGGTCACGCCCGGCCCCAACGTCAGCATCGTTCTCCGCATCGGCGCCGCCTTCAGCCCCACAGGCGCCACCATCGCCGTCCAATAGCTTCTGCTATAGTGGCAAAGAAAAGGCGAACATGCTCGACCTCCAAGCTCAGCTGGACGATCTGCGCCGGCGCATGGCCGACGCTGTCTCGCGCCCCTCTCTCTTCCAGCCTCCTCCACTCCCCCGCGAGGAATTCCTCGAACAGTGTATCCCCGGCGAAGTCATCGAATCCTCCCTCGGCACGCATTACCAGACCACGCGCTGCTGGGAACACTGGCGCCGCCACGGCTGCATCACCATCTCAGAACTGAACGAGCTGCCCGTCAACCTTCTCGACGGCATTTCGCAAAACGAACTTCCCTCATCTCCCCCCGAGTCCTGGGCCTTCCTCGACACCGAAACCACCGGTCTGGCAGGCGGCTCCGGCACCTGCGCTTTCCTGATCGGTATCGGCCGCATCACCGCCCGCGGCTTTGAAGTCCGGCAGTTCTTCATGCGCGACTATCAGGAAGAGCCCGCCATGCTCCACTCGATCGAGCAACAGCTGGCTGGCGTCGAGCTATTGATCACCTACAACGGCAAGAGCTTCGATCTGCCACTGCTCGAAACCCGCTACCGCATGTCCCGCCGCGCGAGCCCCTTCTCCCGTATCCCACACCTCGACCTGTTGCACGGTGCGCGCCGCCTCTGGCGCCTGCGCTTTTCCAGTTGCAAGCTCACTGATCTGGAAGCCGAAGTGTTGGGCTACCTCCGCGAAGGCGACGTCCCCGGCCATCTCATTCCGCTGCTCTACTTCGACTTCCTCCGCACCCGCGCCGCCATGCGCCTGGTCCCCGTCTTTCTTCACAACGCGCTCGATATTCTGACGCTTGCCTGCCTCACCGCCGTCGTTCCCTGGGCCTTCCGCGACGCTACGCAGCTGCCGATCCGCCATCCCGCCGAAATGGTTTCACTGGGCCGCTGGCTCCGCGCCGCCGGTCAGCTTGAGCAGGCTCTCGCCCTCTTCCGCCGCGCCGCCGACGGACTCGATCGCGATGATCTGCTCTTCCGCACTCTCTGGGACACCGCACTGCTCGAAAAGAAACTCGGCCGCCCCCAGCAAGCCATCACCCTGTTCCACGATCTCGCCCTAGTCCCCAACCCCCACCGCCTCTCCGCGCTCGAAGAGCTTGCCAAGCACTACGAACACCGTGAGCGCAATCCCTCCCTCGCCCTCGAATTCGCCGAGCAGGCCATGCAGCTCGGAGCCGGCGAACCCGCCCTCCGACGCCGCCAGCGCCTGGCTAAAAAATCAGGCTCGCTTCGGTCTTCCGCTCCAGGAACGCTTCTCCCGCAACAGCTCCTGCCTCGTTAGCCGCCTGGCACGCCAGCGACACGAACCGCCGCACCGCGGCCGCACCATGCCGCCGGTACAGATTCGGCAGCGTCCGCAGCGAGTATCCCGCCGCCCGTATCCCCATCGCCTCGATGATCAGCCGGAAGTCATCCAGATACGGCGCATGATCGGCCGCCGGCATCTTCCCCATCACACCCGCCAGATCCCCGCACGTCCCCCGCGCGCTCGACACATCCCGCTCAATCAGCGCCAACGCCAGCTGCATCGCCTCCGGCCACGCCTTCGCCGCCTGCGTCATCTTCCCCACCGCCGGAGGCAGGTGTTCCGCGTCCCGGCTCTTCTCCATCTCCTCCGCTGGAAACGCCTTCGCGAAGGCCTCCAGCAAATCCAGCCGCCTGCACCGCGCCGCTTGCGCCGCCATCTCCGCCAGCGCTTGAATCGCCTCCGCGGTCGTCATCGCATACGCTGCCACAGGCTTCAGGACCGCAGGCTCCGCCGCCATCGCCTCCAGCAGCTTCTTCATCCCCGCATCCCCCAGATCCCGCGCCGCTGGAGCCAGCTCCGCGAACCCGTTGAGGAACGTCTCCCGCGCATGCGCCGCAACCGCCTCCACCCACCCGCTGAACTTCGCCAGAATAAACTCCACGCACTTGCGGTCCGGATGCGCCTTCTTCAACGCCTCCACCAGCGTCCCAAGCGCATCGGCCGGGGGCAACTGTCTCGGTGCACTCAATTGTTCAGAGAGGATAAAATCGATAAGTTGCGCCGCCTGCAACCGCTGCGAAGCCTCGTTCAGTGCGGCCAATTGCGAGTACAACGGCGAGCGCGTTGCCCCTAGCTGGCTCAGGTGAGAGTTCAGGATCTGCTCGTCGTCCAAGGGCTCAGTATACAATGCGAGGGAATCATGAAACAGCCGGTTTGGAACTATGAACAGCACCAGCACGCCATCGATCCGGGCGATGAAACCACCGTCAACTTGCGCGCCTATCTGGACCGCATGCCGGACGAAAAAGTGCAGCAATACCGCCCCGACTGGACCGACGAGCAAGTCGTCAACTGGTGCGGCGATTTCCGCGACGACGGCGTCCTGTTCCTGATCTGCACTGAGCGCGATGTCGAAGTCCCCGAATTCCGCAAGGAACTCGAACAATCCATCGCCTACCGCAAGCAGGCGGAGACGGTCACGGAGCGGTAAGACCCGCCTTCGCGATATCGGCCCGCAAATCCTTCTCCCCACGCAGCCCCACAACGTGGGCCACCACTTTCCCTTCCGCATCCAACACAATCTGCACCGGGATCGACTTCACATCATAATGTCCGAATAACTTCTTATCGCGCTATTCAGAAACGTGGGAGGTCCTCCCACCTGATCCATCTGAATCTCCGGCAGCGGCGCTTCCGCCGGCAAAAGCTTTCCGGAAGCCTTCACCGCGGTCTGCCGCATGACGATGACTACATCCTCACCCGGCACTTTCGCGGATAAGAAGGCCTTCACTTCAAAGCCCTGCAACGCCTCATACGCCGCGGCCGTCCGCCGCAGCAACTCCATCGCATCGTCGCCGGCGAAGAAAAATAGAAACGCAAGCGGCAGCGTAGTCATGCCTCAACGCTACCACTTACTATTTCGGTGTCAAGGGTACTCGCATATAATCGAGCGAACAGTGTACTTGCGCACTTCCTTCCGCGGCTGCCCCTCAAAATGACAGTCGTTGCAGATCGCGCTTGAGAGTACCCGCCGGTGCCGCTCGCTTGAACCCGTGTGCACGGAATGGCAGTTGATGCACGTCGTCGTCGAGCCTTTCTGTTCCACGTCCCGCGCGCTCCGGTAGACATGCCTGTCACCGGGATTCAAATCAGCGTTGTCCGCCTGCGCCCAGTCCACCTGCAGATCGAGAAACAGGTTGTCGCCCGGCACGAAGTTATTCGGGTAGGGAAGCTTCGTGCTCTTCGACAACGATCCGCGCAGGTGGCAGGACGCGCAGATCGCGTTGATCACCGGATCCTCGTTGCGCCGCTTCTTCGACAACAGCACCAGCGTCGTGTCCCCGCTATGCTTCAGGTCCACAACCCCGTGGCAGGTATAGCAGTCGAGTCCATAATAGGCGAAGCTCTTCGTCGCAGGATCCACCGCCGTCGTGTGGCAGCCCGCGCAGCGATCGCCGAACTTCGTCTCGTTCCATCCCGATTCCCAGATCGCGAACTTGTTGTAGCCCGCCTTCTTCAACCTCCGTACGTGATTGCGCGAGCCCAGCGTGAACTCCTCCGTGCCCGCCTTCTCATTCACCGTGATCCCATGCGCGTTCATCTGCCACGCCGCGCCGATCTCGTTGCGGTGGCAGAACAGGCACTCCTCCCCATCGGTGAACTGCGGAACCGGCTTGCCGGCATGTGTCGTTCCCCAAGGCTGCTGGAAGAACAGAAGCAGTAGCGGGATCATTCCTTCACGGGGTGGCCTTCCACCAACTCGATGATGATCTTGTCCGGACCCTCGAGAAACGCCGAGCGCACCTTCGTCCCCGGAATCCACTCCGGTTTCGACAGCCCCGGATACTTCGACGCCGCATCAGCCAAGCTCTCCACGCTGAAGGCCACGTGATCCACCACCCGCCCCTTCGGCGAAACAAACTCGTTCCGCTCCTTCCACAAGTCCGGCCACTGCTGCCGCGCATACTCAATCGGGAAGATGATGATGTTTACGTTGTCCATCATCAGCGACGCCGACGGCCCGATCTGAAACCCGCGCAGGAACCGCGGCTCCCGCGTCGGCGGCCGGCCCGACCGCCACTTTGCCCCGAACTGGTTCACGTACCACTCTCCCGCCGACACCGGATCGGCGGAGATCAGGTGCAGGTGGCCGAAGTGCGACCCACCGGCCGTGTTCAGCTCGATGATCGCCTGCTCCGGACCCTCCACATACGCGTAGAAGAACTTCGGAAACAGCTCCGTCAGCGGCCAGCTGAACTTCGTGCCGCGGTCCAGCTGCTTCTGATACTCCGTGGGCATGTCCACCGCGCCCCAGCCGAAATGCCAGATCGTCGACAGCACCTCGTGCGGGGGCGCATGCGCCACCTTGTTAAACAGAAGCCACGACTTCTGCGCCCACACCGCATCCTGCCCGGCGAACTTGCCCTTCTCCGCGTCGAACTTCGACGTGTAAAAAGCCTGCGCACCGGCCGGATCCGTGGTGTTGAGATGAAGATGATGAAAATGTACCTGCCCGAATAAGGGCAGGCACAGCAATATGGCAGGCGCGAGCCTGCTAATCATCGGCGCGCACCCAACCGTGCGCGGCGTTGTTGGGCTGGCCGCCTTCATCCACATAATGCGCCTTCAGCTTGTCCAGCGCATCGGCCGGCAGCGCGTTGCGCTTCGCCTTCACGTCCACCTTGTACAGCTTCGCCGCGTTCAGCCCGAAGATCTTCGCCTTGTCTTCCTTCGACAGCTTCTTGTACCCGAACTTCTCGCAATATTCATCGGAAATCTGGAACCGCTTGAACAGGTCGATCACCCATTGCGGCGAACCCCACCAAATGCAATCCGTGCCCCAGATCACGCGGTCGGCGCCATAGTGCTGCACGTTCTTCCCGATGCCGTGCATCGCCAGCCCCGGATGCGCGATCGCCAGCGGTCCGAAGAAGCTTCCCAGCTCCACGTACACGTTGTTCATCTTCGGATTGCGCTTCTTGATGTCCATCAGGATGTTGTGCCAGCTCATGTCGCCCGTCACCGGGTTCACCTTCGACGGATCTTTGAAATCCGGCTCGTTGATCCCGTGCTGCAACGCCGAGTGGTAAATGATGAAGCTCATGTCGGGATTGTTCAGCGCCGCTTTCTCCACGTCCTTCGGATTCGCCAGATGGCCCAGCGTGCGCGACTGGTACGAATAGCCCTTGTGCACGCTGATCAGCTTCATCCCGCGCTTCTTCGATTCTTCGTAGAACCACTGCGCGTTGTCGTCATCCAGCTGGAAGCCGCCGCCGGAGCGCCCCGGGTCCGTGTGGCAGTACCATTTCCAGGAATCAATCCCGTAGATGCTCAGCTCGCGCTCCATCTGCTCGATGCAGGCGGCCTTGTCCGGCTTGTTCGTGGCCGCGTCCCAGTAGTGATTCGGCGCGAGGTTCCCCTGGCACAGCGCACGCTGCGAGCGTGCCAGGTCGTTCAGCTCTTTCTTCGATTGCGACATCAGCCAGCTCGGCAGCAGGCCGCCGCCGCGCGCGTGGCCCTCCAGCACTTTGCCCTCGGCGTCGCGCTGTACTTCGCGCCCCGGTACGCCGCTCAGCACGATCATGCTGGTCTCGGAATCGAAGAACATCTCCTTGACGAAGTTGCGGAAACCATAGGCCTCGACGTCATTCTTCAACTCAAACCCCATGCCGCGGATGGTCGGGTCGTTGCGGAAGTTGAGCGCGAAGCCGCGTGTGAAGTGCGCCTGCACGTCGATGATGAAGTACTCGCCTTTCGGGTACTTCTCCTCGGTCGCCGCCGGCTCAAACGCCTCGGCCTCCTCCACTTCGATGTGCTTGCCGTACACCTTGTTCTTGGCCAGCCACACCGTCGCGATCCCCATCGAGGTGCGCATGTAGTCGCGCCGGTTCATCCCCAGCCGCTTCGAGTTGGCTTCCGCCATCTCGCCGATCGTCGCCTCCACCTGCTTTTGTTCGGGGTTCTGCCGCCGCGGCACGAACTCCTCGGTCGAAATCATCTGCGTCGGAACGGGCGAATCCACTCCCTTGCGCCGGTCGCGGTCATGTTTGCGTATCCACATAAGTCACCTCATTCTATCGGGAAGCCTGCGAGATCAACAGATTCTCATCCGGCAGGACGTAGTTAAAAAAGCCGATCATCATCTCTTCCCAGGTCTGATCACCCCACCGCACTTCGGCGGCGGGATCGGGATTGAATTTGTTGTTCGGCGAATTGTCAAAATGGGCCACGCAATCGATGCGCGTGCCCTTCGGTAAAAGCTTCGGCTCGGCCAACTGGTAGTTCAGCTGCCAGTTGAAATCGTAGCGCGGTACGTTGAGCAGCACTTCCGTGCGCCCGTCCGGGTAGACCGCGGTGTAAAGAAAATCCTTCCCGCGCACATGCATGTGCGGCATCAAACCGGTCAGCAGAATATCCTCCTTCGCCGTCCAGCTCGACTTCACCTCATGACTGGCCGCGCCCGGCGGGATCCGGAACATGAAGTTCGCTATCATGCCGCCGCGGTGCGCCTGCTTCACCGGCTCGCGCGAGAAGATCAATCCGATGCGCGTGCGGTCCGTGGCAGCCTTCCCGTTCGGCGTATAGTGCATCTGGAAAACCAGCTTCGAGCCGGCCTTCACCCGTTTCGCCATGCCTGGTGTCAGCTCCATCGGCTGATCGCCCGGCGCGTAGCCGACAAGACCTTGCCGCCGCAGTTGGCCTCTTGCGCCCTGCGACTCGGCTCCCGCGTTCGGCTCCTCGACGCTCACAATCACGTGATGCACCACCGCGCGATTGCCCGGCCGCACCTCCGCCTTCTGCACCCACATATCCTCGGTGAAGTTGGTCGGAACTGTGTAATAAAGATAGGGAACCACTCCGGAAGCGGGTACGTCGACATCCTGATTCAAGTCGAAGACCACATCCGGCTTGCCGATCGTCCAACCTTCCACGTATTCCGGAGCCTTCGGCATCTGCTTCGGGTCCCCTTCCGGCGCACCCGCGTTCACCCACGCCGTCACCAGCCGGATCTCTTCCTCGCTCAGCCGCCGGTCATTGGAAAAACTCCCATGCGCCGGATCGGCGAACCATGGCGGCATCGTGCGCGTGACAATCCGCTCCCGGATCGCCTTCGCCCACGGCCGCACCTCCTTGTAGCTCATGAAGGTCATCGGCGCTGCCTCGCCCTTGCGGTGGCACTCCGTGCACCGGTTGAACAGAATCGGCGCGATGTCCTTGGTATAAGCGGGCGCCCCGGCGCCCAGCGCCGAACCCGTCAAAATGCCCAGTAAACCCAGGCCGCTATAAAGCTTCCCCATACAGCACTCCTTGCGCTTGATGCACTTGCATCATAGTGGATCAGGCAGAGTCGGGCAAGCTCAAGCCGCTGACGCCGCCAGCGCGGCGCGGCTGGCCACGAACGGCTTCAACCCGCTCCACAACAGCAGCGAACTGATCACGTGCGCCGCCACCGTCACCGCCAGCAGCGAGTAGCCCACCATGTTGTCGTTCCGGAACACATAATCGGTCACCAGCGCCACAGCCGTCGGTCCCACGCCGAGGCCGATCAGGTTGATCACGAACAGATAAATCGCCGACGCCTGCCCGCGCATATTCGCCGGGGCGATCTGCTGTATCGCCGCCGGAGCCACGCCAAACGGTGCCGAGGTGAAGACCTGCGCCACTGCCAGAATCGCAATCGCCACCCAGGCGTTATCGACAAGATAGATCCCAATGCCGGCTGGGAACCACACCACCGACACGATCAGCCCGACCCTCATCGTGGAGTCGCGGTGGCCGCGGTCGGCGAGCCAGTCCGCGAAGCGGCCGCCGGCGACAATGCCGAACGTGCCCAGCACACCGATGATCGCCCCGTACCAGATGCCGATCTCCGACGCCGACCATCCATGCACGCGCACAAAGAACGTCGGCACCCAGGCCGTGGCCCCGTAGGAGGAAAACGACAACAGCGCGAAGCCGATGTTGTGGCTCAGGAACGTCCGCTTATGAGCCAGCCAGTAGTTCACCGTCTCGCGCAGCGGCACGGGCTTGGTATGCCGCCCGCGGCGCACCGGCTCGCGCACGCTCAACATCAGCGCGGCCAGCAGCACTCCCGGCAGGCCGACCATGAAGAAGATCACCTGCCACGGCCGCGTCGCGCCCACGATCGGAAGCTGCCACAGCTCCTGCTCGCTCGCAAAAGCGATCACCGTTCCACCAAGCAGGTACGCCATGCCCGTGCCAATGTAAATTCCCATCGAGTAGACGCTGATTGCGGTGGCAAGGCGCTTGGGCGGGAAGTAGTCGGTGATGAGCGAATAGGCGGCGGGCGACAGCGCCGCCTCCCCGACTCCGACGCCCATGCGCAGCAGCAACATCTGGATATAGTTGCGCGCAACGCCGCAGCCGGCGGTCATCGCGCTCCAGAAGATAAATCCCGCCGCGATCAGCCCTCGCCGGCTTTTCGAATCAGCGATGCGGCCCATCGGGATGCCGAAGAAGGTGTAGAAGATCGCAAAACTGAAGCCCATCAGCAGGCTCATCTCCGTATCGGAGATCTGGAGATCACGGCGGATGGGCCGCACCAGTAAATTCAAAATCTGCCGGTCGATGAAGCTGAAGACGTAGACCAGCGTCAGCACGCCGACGACATACCAGGCGTAGCGCGGCGATGGATAATCCTGCTCAGGCGGCTTCGAAGAGTCCGGCGGCACCCTGGCCTCCCCCGACGCACATGGTCACGATGCCGTACTTCACCTTTCTTCGCTGCATCTCGTTGGCAAGCGTGCCAACCAGCCGCGAGCCCGTCATCCCGAACGGATGGCCGATGGAAATCGAACCGCCGTTCACGTTGAGTTTCTCAGGATCAATGCCCAGCCGGCCGCGGCAATAAACAACCTGCACCGCGAAGGCTTCGTTCAGCTCCCACAGCCCGATGTCATCCACTTTCAGCCCGTGGCGCTTCAGCAGTTTCGGCACCGCGTAGACCGGACCGATCCCCATTTCATCCGGCTCGCACCCCGCAACGGCGAACCCGCGGAAAACCAGCTTGTACCCGATGCCCAGCATATCGGCCCTCTCGCGCGACATCAGCAGCGTGGCCGAGGCGCCGTCGGAGAGCTGGCTGGAATTGCCCGCCGTCACCGTGCCCTCGCCCGAATGCGGATCGAAGTGCGGCTTCAGCCCCAGCAGCCCTTCCAGCGTCGTGTCCGGACGGTTGCACTCATCCTTCTCCAGCACCACTTCCTCTTCGCCCGCCTTTTCGCCCGTCTTCTTGTCGAGGATGGCGCGCGTGACGTTCATCGGCGCAAGCTCGGCCTGGAAGAAGCAGTCCGTCTGCGCCCGCGCCGTGCGCTGCTGGCTCGAGAGCGCGTACTCGTCCTGTGCCTGGCGCGTCACCTTGTACCGCTTGGCCACCACCTCCGCCGTCTCGCCCATCACCATGTAGACACCGGGGAAATTCTGCTCGATCCACGGATTCGGATTGCGGTCCCGCGCCAGCATCGTGATACTTTCCACTCCGCCGCCGATGGCCGCCTCCGCGCCCTCCTGCACGATCTGGTGCGCCGCCATCGCGATCGATTGCAGTCCGGAAGAGCAGAAGCGGTTGACCGTCGTGGCGGCAACAGTGGGCGGAAGACCGGCTCGCAGCGCGGCGATACGCGCGACGTTGCTGCCCGCCGCGCCCGCCGGATAGCCGCAGCCGAAGATCACATCTTCAATCTCCGCCGGATCGAGTTGCGGCGCTGATTCCAGCACCGCGCGGATGCAGTGCGCCGCCTGGTCATCCGGCCGCGTGAGATTCAGCGAACCGCGGAAGCTCTTGGCCAGCGGCGTGCGCTTGGAGTCGACAATGACGGCTTCACGCATGGGCGGCGGCTCCTTGAAAGTCGGAGAACTTCTTTCCCTCCCCGGCCAGCCGCACCAGCAGCGGCGCGGGCTCCCACAGGGAACCATGCCGGGCTTCGAACACCCTGATCCGCGCCAGCACCTTGTCCAGCCCCAGGAAGTCCGCGTACCACATCGGGCCGCCCCAGTGCGCCGGGAAGCCGTAGCCGTTGACGTAGACGACGTCGATGTCGACACTGCGCAGCGCAATGCCCTCATCCAGGATGCGCGCGCCTTCGTTGGCCAGCGCCAGCAGGCAGCGGTCCAGAATCTCCTCGCGCGATATCTCGCGCTGCGGGATGCCCGCCTCGGCCGCCAGCTTGCGCGCCAGCGCCGTTACCTCCGGATCATCGATGCGGTTGCGCTTCTCGTCGTAGCGGTACCAGCCGGCCTTGGTCTTCTGTCCGTAGCGGCCCATTTCGCACAGCTGATCCTCAATTAGAGCCTTCCGCTCGCCTTCCTTGTCCAGATGCTTGAACTCCTTGCGGATGCGCCAGCCCACATCCAGCCCTGCCAAGTCGCCCACCGACAGCGGCCCCATCGCCATGCCGAACTCGTACAGCACATCATCCACCTCGGCGATCGCCGCGCCTTCCTCCACCAAAAACTGCGCCTCGCGCCGGTAGGGATGAAACATCCGATTGCCGACAAAGCCGCGGCAGTTGCCGACAACCACGGCCACCTTGCCCAGCTTCTTGCCCAGCGCGAGGGAGGCCGAAATCAGCTCAGCCGAGCTTGCCTTGCCACGCACAATCTCCAGCAGCCGCATCACGTTCGCCGGACTGAAAAAGTGATGCCCGATCACATCCTGCGGGCGCGCCGTGGCCGAGGCGATCTCATCGATGTCGAGCGTCGAAGTGTTGGAGGCCAGAATCGCCCCTGGCCGCGCCACCTTATCGATCTCCGCGAAGATCTGTTTCTTCAAGGCCATGTTCTCGAACACTGCTTCGACGACGATATCGGCTTCGGCGAAGCCGTCGTAGGTGAGCGTGGGAGTCAGCAGCGAAAGCCGCCGCTCGGCATCCTCGTTCGACAGCCGACCCTTGGCCACCGTCGATTCGTAATTCTTGCGGATCGTGGCCAGACCCTTGTCCAGCGCCTCCTGCGTCGTCTCCTTCAGGACCACCGGGATTCCCGCGTTCAAATAGGTCATCGCGATGCCGCCGCCCATGGTTCCCGCGCCGATGATGGCCGCCTTGTTCACGGCGAAGCCGGACTTCGGCGGCACGCCTGGCACCTTCGAAACTTCACGCTCTCCAAAGAAGGCATGGATGAGCGCTTTGGATTCGCTCGAGAACAGGCACTCCATGAACAGCCGTGACTCCTCCGCAAGCCCCTCGTCAAAGCCGAGCCGCGATGCCGCCTCCACCGCGTCCAACGCCCGAATCGGCGCCTTGCGGCCGCGCATTTTCTGCGCCAGCTTTTTCTCGATCGCCGCGCGGTCCACCGCGCCCAGCTTACCGGAAAGATCGCGCGCTCGCCGCCCTGCGGCCGCCTTGCGCGCAAACGCCACGGCGCCCGCCTGCAAATCGCCGTCGATAATTTCATCCACCAGCCCCAGCGCGTGAGCTTCCGCGGCGGAAATCGGATCGCCGAACGCGCACATCTCGGCCGCCTTCTGCGAGCCGATCAGCCGTGGCAGCCGCTGCGTCCCACCCGCTCCCGGAATCAACCCGATCTTCACCTCCGGCTGGCCAACCTGCGCCTTGGCAACCGCCACCCGGTAGTGGCAGGCCATCGCGAATTCGAGGCCGCCGCCGAGCGCCGTGCCGTGAATCGCCGCCACCACCGGCTTGGCGGCGCTCTCCATCTTCGCCAAAGTCGGATTCAGCCCGACCTTGCGCTCCTTCTCTCCCGAGGTGATCTTGCCGAACTCCTTGATGTCCGCCCCGGCGATGAAAGTGCGCCCGGAGCCGATCAGCACCGCCGCGCGCAGGCTGGAATCGGCCTGCACCTCCTCGACGCATTGGAGAATCCCTTCCGGCACTCCCGGGCTCAAGGCGTTCACCGGAGGATTGTGAATCGTGATGATGCCGACGTCGCCGTCGCGAGTGAGTTGAACCAACTTCTCCATGGCTCAAACAGTGTATCGCAGGCCCAGGGCGGGGGGCTTTGTCAGGTGCCGCTATATAGCGGCGAGGCGAGAGATCGCCCTAATTGTGGCACTGCTTACACGCAGTTTCCTTGCTCAGGGTAAGCAGCGCCGGCGCGGCTGCCCCGTGCGCGTTATGACATAACTGGCAGTCGGCAAGAACACCCGGTATGTGCGTATGACTCTTCGGGAAGCTTTCCTTGTTGTGACAAGGGAAGCAAAGCGCCACTTGCGACGGCCGCTGCAGCGACCAGACGCTCCCTTTCACCACATGGCAAGTCTGGCAGTTGTTCACCGGAGGATGCTCGCGGAACGGCTTCCCGCCTCCTGCCTTCCCTACCGCGAACCGCAATTTCTGCGGCCCCTTTTCGGTGAGTAAGGTCAACTCGTGCGACCCCGGACCAACCTCAACCAGCGCCGTCACCACGCCGCCGGCCGGCCGCTCTACCTCCACCGGCTTCCCGTCAAGCCGCAACTGCTCCCCTCTCGCAATCACCCGCACCGGTCCCTTCTCAAACAGGGAATCCGGTGCGGGAGAAACAATGTCCGGCGCCTGGGCCGGCAGAATCTTCAAAAGTACGAGCAGCAGGAATACCGCTCTCCGAATCACCGCGCCTCTCCGCGCCACCGCACCAGGCTACGGTCGATCGCCGCCAGGTTCGGAACCCCGGCCAAACCCATGTCCAGCGCCAGCTCCGTGCGCAGCAGCTGCATCACCCGCTCCACCCCGCGCTGCCCGAACGCCGCCAGCCCGTACAGGTATGGCCGCGCCACGCACACCGCTTTCGCGCCCAGCGCCAGCCCCTTCAAAACATCGGTGCCGCGCCGGAAGCCGCCATCCACCAGCACCGGAATCCTGCCGTGGACCGCCTTCACCACCTCCGGCAGCGCCTCAATCGTCGCGCCCACATGGTCCAGCTGCCGCGCGCCATGGCTCGACACGATCACCGCCGACGCTCCGTGCTTCACGCACCGCTCTCCGTCCTCCGCCGTGAGAATCCCCTTCACGATCACCGGTAGCTTCGTCGCCGAGCACAGCTCCGAGAGCGTTTCCCAGGTCGGCGTCGGAAACGGCCGCTCCGGATAGATGCCCACCCTCCACGGGTTCTTCGCCTCCGGCAGCTTGCCCAGCGCGTCGCGCTTCGGCAATCCCGACTCGCACCAGGCGCGTTCCAGCTTGTTGCGGATGTCGCGCTCGCGATGCGAAACATGCATGATGTCCACCGTGAAGCAAATCCCCGAACAGCCCATCGCCTCCAGCCGCTTCACGAACGGCCTCATCGTCTGCGCCGTCCGCAGCTGGCCGCCGGTGGTCACCTGCCACCATTGCGGACCCTTGCCCGCCTCCACCATCTCATCGATTCCACCGTTGGTGATGTGCAGCGCCTTGGCATTCACCGCCGCGCGCGCCACCGTGTTTTCCCCATCCGGGTGGAAACAGTTCTTGCCGCCCGCCGGGTCGAGAATAATCGGATACGCCAGCTTCTGCCCCAGCAGCTCCAGCGACAGATCGATCTTCTGCACATTCACCAGCATCCGCGGACGCAGGATCAGCCGGTTGAACGCCTCCCGGCTGTCACGCAGCGCCACTTCGTCCTCGCTGCCGCCATCCAGGTAATCCCACGCCAGCGGGTCCAGCTTCTTCCGCGCCGCCTCGGCGAACTCCATCACGTTGATGGGCCCGTACAGCGGATCGCTGTAGTCCTGCGCCTCCAGCCACGGCGCCGCCCCGAACATCCCCACCAGCCCCCGTATCGCCTTGCGCCTGGAAATTCTCATCTGGGCTACCAATACATCACAACCCTGCCCTCTCTGCAAATCGCCCATTCCAGGGTGCCTCCATCACCAGCTCCGGCGATGTCCGCCTCACGGGACAGACCATCGGCTCCGGAGCCAGCCTCACCGGCGCCGATGAGACCGAGTACATTGCCAGCGTCGATGCCGCCTACAAAGACCGCCTTCTCCTGGCGCTTCTGGAAAAAGCCTTCGCCGGCAACCATGATGCCTCGCAGGCGCCCGCACCAGATCGTCTTTGCCGCCGCCGGCCTTTACAACATCGCTTGGGGAATTTTGTCCATTCTTGATCCGCAATGGTTCTTCCGTTTCGCGGGCATGCCTCCCGCCAATCACCCCGAAATCTTCGCCTGTCTCGGCATGGTGCTTGGCTTGTATGGGCTCCTTGATTTGGAAGTTGCCCGCCGGCCGGAGCAGGGCTGGCCCATTGCCGCCGTAGGCCTGGCGGGAAAGCTGCTCGGACCCATCGGAGCCGTTGTCTTGATCTCAACCGGGGCATGGCCCGTCAAGGCCTTCCTGTTATGCGTCACCAACGATCTGATCTGGTGGGTCCCCTTCGCGCTTTATATCCGCGATAGCTGCTCCGCTACCGCACGGCAACCGTAACCCCATCCTGGCTGCTCAACTCCCCTACGCCGAACCGCACCGATGCTTCCCCCGCCGCCGTTCCCAACGGAATGCGCGCGTTGATCTGAATTACGCCAGCCACCAGTCCGGGCGCTGAACCCGCGTACAACACCCCCGCCTCCGCATCCCCAATAAACACCTTCACCGGCAACTTCGGCCGCGCCAGCGCCGAGCCGGTCAGCCGTCCATCCACGCCCGCCGGCTCCGTCTCTCCTTCGCCGGTCGCGAAGATCATGATGATCGACCCCGCCGCCGCCGGATTCGCCGCGCTGTTCACCTGGAAGTCCTCGTTCAGAATAGCGCCCGGTCCGCTTCCGGTCGCGCTCCGCGTGAAGATCGCCGGAGCCGCCGCCGCCATCGCCATCGGCACCGCATTTGACCTCCGTCCCTCGAACTCTACCTGCACCCGCGTGCTCTCCCGTCCCGCGGTTGCGTACGGCACGATTGCGCTCACCTGTCCCGCCGCGCTGAACACCATCGGCGCAGCCTCATCGTCAAACAGCACCCGCGTGCCGCTCAGTGTTTTCGTCAAAGATTGGCCGTCCGAGGTCAGCTCCAGCGTCGCCAGATTCGCCGGACCCAGATGCAGCCCGAACAAGGTCACGATCTCTCCGGGAGCCAGCGGCCCCGGCTGAAAACTGGCCGCGTTCACAATGCCCGCCGCTGTAATCTGCGGTCCCGCCGCCGCCTGCGTAACGGTAAAGGTCTGCCCCGCCACAAGAATCGTGCCCGTCCGCGGCGCGCTGTCCGGATTCGGTAACGCCGCATAGCTCACTGTACCGCTCGTTCCGCCGCGCGACACCGCTTGCACGCGGATCCAGTTGGCGTTGCTCGTAGCGTCCCAGTTGCAGTCCGTCGAAGTGGCCGTCACGCCGATGCTCCCATTGCCGCCGGCGCCGTCGATCGCCGCGCCCAAGGGCGAAATCGTGTAGCTGCACGCCGCGCCTTGCTGCGAAACCGCAAAACCCCGGCCGCTGACATTGATGTTTCCATTGCGCGCTTGATTGGATGTGTTGGCGGCAACCGTGTAGTTCACCGTCCCATTGCCCGAACCGGTCCCCCCCGACGTCACCGCGATCCAGGAATCCTGCGTTGTAGTCCTCCATTCGCAGGTTGTCGCTACCGTGAAACTCCCCTGGCCGGCCGCGGCCGCGAACGCTGCGTTCGGCGGCGTGAGAATCAGGTTGCACATCGCCCCCGCCTGCGTGATCACCAACTGCACATCGGCAACCGTAATCATGCCAACCCGCGCTTCGGGCGTCCGATTGGCCGCCACTGTGTAGCTCACCGGGCTCGCTCCCGCCGCGCCCGGGTTGATCGTGATCCACGGCACGTTCGCCGTCGCCGTCCACGCGCAGCCCAGCGGCGAGGTCACCTCCACCGAGCCCGTCCCGCCTTCCGCGCCGATATTCGCCACCGCCGGCGTAAGCGTGAAACTGCACCCCGCCGCCGACTGCGTGATCACCAGCGTCTGCCCGCTCACGCTGATGCGCCCGATCCGCTCCGTCGCCGCCGGATTCGCTCCGACCGTGAATGCCAGCGACCCGTTGCCCGTTCCCGTACGGCTCCCTCCGAAGACAATCCAATCGGCGTCGGTTGTCACCTCCCAGCTGCACGGCGTGTTGATCGTCAGCGTCCCGCCCGCTCCTTCCGACGGGAAACGGCTTCGCGAAAGGTTGAATTGGAAATTACACACCGCCGCCGCCTGATTCACCGTGAACGTCCGCGTCGCCACCAGAATCGTTCCCGTGCGCGGAAATGGAGTCAAGTTCTGCCGTACCGCGTAACCGGCCGACCCGTTCCCCGTCCCCGTCTCCCCGAACGAGATTGTGATCCACTCCGCCTGGCTCGTCACGTCTCTCCGGCAGTTGCTCGGTGAAGCCGTGATCCGGATACTGTCCCGGTACGCACCATCCGGACTATTCGCCGCGCGAGCTGGTATGTTCACTCCCGTCGGCTCGATCGAGTAACTACAATTCGTCTGTGCCTCCGCGGCGCCGATAACAAGAAACAAGAAAACGAAAAACATGCGGCCTATTTCACGTCAAGGTGGAATCGCAGCCGGAACACCACAGCCGACGGAGTTACTTCAATCGAGGACACATCGAAATTCGACAATTCCGGTTTGTAGCCGGTTCGCGCCCCGCCCTGCTCCAGCACCCGCCGCGCCTCTGCCGCCAGCGGATACCGCAGGTCTCTCTCCATGCTCCTCGCAATCGTCTGGCGGACCCGCCGCTTGTAGAAACTATCCTTCCCATACGACTCCACCATCACATTCCTAAACACCGCCGAACCCTCTTTGTAGTGCAGATGAGTGAAGATCGTCAAATCAAAGGAATCTCCCAACCCGACGCACTTACCGAACAGATCAATCGCCGAACGCCCGGTGAACCGCGCCCGGATCCGCAACCGCGACTGCTCATGCCCCACCCGCGGCTTCTCCAAATAGGCGAAGTTGCACTGCTGCTCGGTCTTACCCTTCACGAACTTCCGCCCCTCTTCGGTGAATACCTGACTGGCCAGCATCCGCTCCAGCGCCGTGAAGTGGAGCCGTATCTCCACCTGGGCCGCCGCAGGAGCGGCGCCGGCCGCCATCAGGGCACAAACCAGACCTCGGGCGAATAGACTGCGCTCTAGCAAGCCACAGTGTAGCCCACACGGCCAGGCCTACGATTTGTTCTTCAGTAGCTCCGGATCTTCCACGATCCCGGCGTACTTGATCTCGGCCATAAAGCTCTGCGCCGCCAGCCGCTCGCCCACGCGAATGATGGAATTCGCCAGCATCCCCGCGTTGAACGACTGCTCGGTCTCCCCGTCCGACACCACGATCATCCGCTCCACCGTTCGCGAAAATGGGCCAGAGATCCGGTTCTCTTCATCCAGGCTCACCGATACCTTCGGCAGCAGCCCGCGCACGAAATGCAGCACCTTGATCGAGGTCTCATACGTGGCGAACGTCAGCGGGTTCAGCCACGGCCACTGAAAGTGCAGTCCGAACGGACCAGTCCAACTCGGATGCTCGAACGTGAAGCCGGTATCGGTCCCGTCCTCCCGGTATGTCTTGCCCGTCGCCGCGTCAAAGTAGATGCCATGATAATTTGACAATCCACGAATCGATTCTTTGCTCATGCTTACTCCTTGCGGGGGCTTCTTCTGAGAAGCCCTCGCCGGTTTCAACCTAACCGGCCAAGAAGAGAAGCCGCCCTAAACGGTTGACACAAGCCGTTGATTCTCAAGGGTAAGTAAATTTCGAAGCTTCGTGACCGCCCGCCCGATTCCGCCTCAGGCCGCCGAGACCACGCCGTCAAGCTTCCGGGTGGCTGTGGGGAATCTATCGAGCTCCGCGCCCATCACGTCGTTGGCGAGCGCGAGGTAGAGTTCGCCCATCGTGCCGGTTGTCTTGGTGTGTTGGCTTTTGCGCAGCTTGTTGTGCCCGGCCAGGATCGCCACCAGACCATTGTTCTTGTGCGCGTTCGCCTCGGCGTGCTCATGGATGTAGGCGAGGCAGCAATGATCCAGCAGTGTGCCGTCGCCCTCCGGGATCGAAAGGAGCCTGCCGATGAGGTAAGCGAACTCCTCGGCATGCCACCGGCAGATGTCGCGCAGGATGCGCTGCCCGCGTGGGGAATCGGCGCTGGTATGCGTGTAATCGTGGTGCCGCAGAGTCGTGTAGCCCAGCCAAGGGAGCCGCACCAGGCTCTGGCACTTGGTCAGCATATAGGTGGCAACTTGCGTCTGGCCGGAGGCCAGCGCGTGCACCAGCAGCTCCGATTGCAACTTGGCAATCCGCGGATAATCCTTCACGTCGCCGCCCGGATCCGGCACTTGAACGCGGCTGTATTCCGGCGGCAGCGCGAGAATCGCCTTTTCCAGATCGCGTACAGAGGCGAAATGATCCTCCACCCGCTGCTGGTCCTGTTTGCCCAGCGTGCGCTTCAGCTCCGTGAAGTCCTCGCGCACGGCGTCCAGCACGCTCTGCTTGCGCTCCCGCCACGCCGGTTGCTTGGATTGAAAAATCCGGTCGAAGAGGTTGTGCGGGATCAACTCCGGCGGCAGCGCCCGCTCATACCCCGCCCAGCTCATGTTGCGGTGAATACTCTCTCCGTGGGATTCCTGGCACACGCCGATCTGCAAGGAGCGGAACCGCGTGGCCCCGCCCATGCGCGCGGCGATCATCTGGTCAATCGACGGTCCGCCTGCGCCGCGTCCGGTGAACGAGGTTCCCGACACCAGCCCGCTCATCGAGCGGTGATGATCGTTGCCCGGCCCCGGCATGCGAGCGGCGGGATTGTCGAGCCCCGACAATACATGGATCCGGTCGCGAAACGGCGCCAGCGGCGACAGACAGGGCGTCAGCTTGTAGTCCGGCCCAGTTTCCGAAGGAATCCAGTACCGCTCCGGGATCCCGTTGCCGTTGAACCAAAGCACGAATCGCGAGGGAATCCCGCCAGTGGCCGCGTAGGCGGTCCCATGGGAGTTGAACATCATTTGCAACGGTGGCAGCGCGACACGCACCACTGCTCCCGCGGCTCCAACCCCGCGCAGGAATCTCCGGCGTGAATATTGTTTCGCCCCGCTGATCGGCTTCATTCCCGTGCCTCGGTTGCTAATTCCCCAGCTAGGAATATCATAAGCTCTTTCAGCCGGTACCGCGACTCCCGGAACAGTCTCCGCCCGCGCGCAATCACCGGCTCTTCCTTGGCCGCCTCGTGACGCCCGGCCGCGTACCGGAACAGCTGCCGCACGATGCATTCCTGACACAGCTCGCTTCGCGCCAGGATTTCGCCTAGCTGCGCCGGCCCGCTGAACTTGGAATCCGCGATGCCGCTCACCTCTCCGGTTGCATCCAGTTCCAGATCCACCGTGACCGGCTTCTCGTCCCGGCCCTCGCGCGTGGGAAAGAAGGTGATCCGGTCCTTGGCGCGCTGCCGCCCGATGGCGTCATATTGTTCCAGGCCGAACCCGATGGGGTCCATCAGCCGGTGGCAGCCCGCGCAGGACGGGTTGGTCACATGCTCCTCCAGGCGCTGGCGGATCGTCTGCGGGCGCGAGACCAGGATGGGCGGCAAATTGCTGTTGGTGCCGGGCGGCGGATCAGGCACGGTCTGGCAGAGGAAATGCTCGCGCACGAAGAACCCGCGCACGGTGGGGGCGGTCTCGCCCGGTTTGCTGGTCAGCGCCAGGAACAGGGCATGCGCGAGTATGCCGCGGCGGTTCATCGCAACCGGAAACTCCACTCTGGCGAACTCGCCCTCCAGCGCGGGAAGCCCGTAGAGCGAAGCCAGTTCCGCGTTCAGGAAGCTGTGGCGCGCCGTGAAAATATCCATGAAGTTTCCATCGTTCCAGGTGAGATCGCTTATCAGCCGCCGCGTCTCCTCCGTCATCGCCACACCCAGTTCCTCGTTGAACTGCGGAAACAGCCTGCGGTCTTTCACCGAATTCAGCACCAGATCAAAGCGCAGCCACTGCGAGAGAAACTCGTCAAACGCCTCACGCGCCCGCGGGTCGGCCAGCATGCGCCGCGCCGTGCGCTCCACTCCTGCCCGCGATGATAACTCCCCGGCCTGGGCGCCGCGGAACAGTTCCTGGTCCGGCATCGTGTCCCACAAGAAGTAGGAAAGCCGCGTGGCGATCTCATAACCCTTCGCCGCGCCGTCTTCCGGCCGCAGCAGAAACTTCGGTGATTGCAGCATCGCCTCCATGACCAGCCGCGCCCCATCCAGAAACTGCCCAGTCCGGCGCGCTTCCCCGATCAGCATTCCGAGATAGCGGCTCTGCTCCGAACTGGTCAGCGGCCGCCGGAAGGCGCGCGCTCCAAAGGAACGCACGAAGCTCGCCGCGCATTCCCTGTCCACCGCGTTCTTCGGCTGGCATCCAAGCAGCTTGTTCTCATCCCGGTTGCCGGGGAACGCATTCCGCGCCAGCCTTTCGGCCGACTTGTTGTAAGCCTCCGCCAGCAGCGGCGAGATGTCTTGTGCCGCGCTCTGGTTCTTGAATCCGTGAACAAAGTCCTCCGGGGGAAACCGATCCGCCGGCCGGCTACGGTCGCCAATCAGGTCGCGAACGGTGTTGTTGTACTGGCTATGCGTGAGCCTGCGGACCTGCGCCAACGGACCCTCTTCCACCGCCTTGGACAAAACCTCCGGCGCTTTCGCGGCAAGGTGGCGCACCCATTCCAGAAGGAGCCGCGCCTCGGCGCTATCCGGGCGGATCATTTGTCCGCCGGTGTGTTGTTCGCGATTAGTCGGCTTCATCAGCAGTGGCGACCGCTCCGGCGCACCACGGTCGATCAACGCGCCAAGCCGCGCGCCGAATTCCTCAATCTCCGTCTTGCCTGCATCTGCCGCGGGCATGCGCAGGCGCGTCGCCGCGGCCAGTCCTCCTTGCGTGTGGCATACCCGGCAGTTGCCGCCTTGAAACACCGGGTACACCTTGGTCGAGAAATGATCGGGACCAAGCTCGGCCGCCGCGCAACTAAACGCCGCCAACATCAGCGCGCGCCGCCTCATCGGAAACTTACCTCGCACTTAGGGTTCGCACGCCGCAACGTCTCCACGCCGGCGCTTGTGATTGCGGTTCCTGCCAGGTCCAGCCGCGTCAATTTCTTCAACTTCGAAAGGACAGCGATCGCAGCATCGTCCACGCGCTTGGAATTCCACAACACCAGTCGCTCCAGATCGGGAAGCATCTCCAGCACCGCCAACCCACTGCCGGAGACCTCCGTCCGGCTCAAATCCAACTCACGCAGTTTCCGCAGCCCCCTGAGCTGCACCAGGCCGAGATCGGTCACCCGTAGCCCGCCCAGATTCAAGCTTTCCAGCCCTTTCAGTTGGCCGAGCGTCTCCAAGTCCGGATCGGCCAGCGTCACCACCCATGTTCCGGAATTGCGCTTCTGCGCTCCGCTCAGGTTCAACCGCTTCAGCCTCGGCAGCGCCTTCAGCGCATGCAGACCGACTCCGGAAATCTTGTTGCCCCCGGCGGAAAACTCCTCCAGTTGCGTCAGCGCGGGCAAAAACTCCAGCCCGTTATTGGTGACCTGCGTGTAGCTGACGTCCAGGTGGGTCAGGGCAGGGAAGCCGGCCACGTATTCCATGCTCGTGTCGGTGATGTCGGTGCCACGCAGGTTCAGCCGCCGCAGCTGGTTCCACCCGCGGATATAGGAGATACCCGTATCGGTGATGTGCTCCACCGAATAAAGACCCAATTCGCGGATGTTGTTCAACGGCTTCAGCCGCTGCATTCCGATGTCGGAGATCAGCGTCAGGGAAAGATCCAGCGATTCGAGATCTTTCAGTTCCGCCAGCCGCGCCGCATCACGGTCGCCCACCCAGGCCAGATCCAGCTTCACCCTGCGGGCGCCTTCCTCTACAACCCCTCCCCGCTCCCGGACCCACTTCGCCACTTCGGCATCGCTCGCCGCCAGCATCGGAACAAACAGCGCCAACGCAACCCAGCGCCCCATCAGCTGCCCCTCCTTGTCGGTTGCGCCGATTCCCGCTCCCAGACGATCGCGCACTCCGGCAGCGCTTTCCGCAGGATCTCCATCCCCTTTTCCGTCACCAGCGTGTGGTACAGGTTCAGCTCCTTCAGCTTCGCCAGCTTTGCCAGCAGCAGGGCTCCTTCATCGCTGATCTTCGCGCTGTCCAGATACAAGTGCGTCAACCCGGGCAGTGCCGTCAACGCCGAAAGCCCCTGATCGGTCACCGCCGTGTAGTCCAGATTCAGCCGCTCCAGTTTCTTCAGCGCCGCCAGCGCCTGAATGCCCTTGTCGCCGGCCCGCGTGCGGACCAGCTCCAGCCTTGTCAGATTCTCCAGCCCGGCTAACTGCGTAAGTCCCGCATCGGTGAACCGCCCGTATCCCAGCAGCAGTTCGCGCAATCCCCGCATCGTGCCCAGGCTCGCCAAGCCCTTATCTCCGATATCCACACCTGTCAGATCCAGGTAGGAAAGCTCCTCCAGCCCGTGCAGCGCCGCGATCCCGGCGTCGGTGATGTCGCTGTGCTGGAGCGTCAGCTTGCGCAGCCTCTTCAGGCTCGCGAGAGATTTCAAGTCCGCATTCGTCACCGGAATGCCGGAAAGATCCAGCTCTTCGAGGTGCTCCAAATCGGCCAGGTGCTGCAACCCCGGCCCGTCCATTAGCGTGTGGCCCAGCTTCAAGATGCGCAACTGTGCGCACCGGGCCACCTGCTTCAGCCCATCGTCGGAAACCGTCGTGCTGCTCAAGTCCAGCTCCCGCAGCCCGCAGCCTGGCTTCAGCCCGGCCAGCGCCGCGTCGCCTGCCTCGGTCGCCCGCAGATCCAGGCTGCGCAGGCTCGTCAGGGCAAACACGTGGCGCAGGTCCGTATCGCTTGCCGCCGTCCGGGCCAGCGAGATGGTGTGGAGGACACCGCCTTCCTTCTTCACCTCCCTGCCTGCCTTTCGCACCCAGCTCTCGATAGCCGCAGCATCACCCGATTCCAGCCGTGCCGCCTTCGCCCCTTCCACCGTCGTTTCCAGGAACGCCACTTCGCAACGCGGCAACGCCGCCCGCAGATCCTCCGCGCCTCTGCCGGTAACGCGCGTGTACCGCAGATCCAGGTCGCGCAGATTTTTCATGGCCCTCAGCTTCTGCAAACCCGCGTTGGTCACTTTGCTGCGGTACAGGCTCAGCGATTCCAGCTCCGTCATTCCCGCCAGCGCCTCCAGGCCGGCATCGGTTACTTCCGCGCCCTGGAGATTCAACCTGCGCATCGCCGTCAGACTGCGCAGGTGTGCGACCCCGGCGTCGGTCACGCGCGTTCCGTACAGATCCAGCTCCGTCAGTTTCCGCAGCCCGCTCAAATGCCGCAACCCTACATCGGTGATCAGCGTGTCGCGAAGATACAGCTTCGTCAGTTCCGTCATCGACGCCAGATGCTTCATGCCTTCATCGTCAAATCGCGTGTGCTTCACATCCAGCGCCTCGAGCCGCGTGAACGGAGCCAGCGTGTGTCCCCGCACCTTCGCCTGCGCCACCCGCAGCTCCCGCAAATCCTTCAGCGGCGCCAGAGCTTGTATCGCGTCGTCCTCCAGCTGAACATCGGTCTGCACCGGAAGGCTCAGCACGAACTTCTCCAGTCGGGTCAGCCCCGCGAAATATTCCAGCGTCGTCCGCGCCACCGTCGTCGGCATCGAATGCCAGCTTCGTCCGGAAACATAAAGCTCCCGCAACTCGCTTAGTCCGCTGAGCCGCTTCATCTCCGCCGGCGCCACGTTCAGCGGAACCAGGTTCACCGTCTGCAGCCGGAACTCCGCTGCAGGCAGCCTGTCGATATCCCAGATCCGCTCCCTGCTCCCGTGAACCACCACGCTGCCCCCGATCCGCAGCACCCACTCGGCCACCGCGCGGTGAGGACTCTCCGCCCAAACCGGCAGGCCCAGGAATCCCAAGGCAAGAATAGATTGGAGGATCACCTCTTCAGCACCTCATCCATGAACGCGAATGCCTTCCGATAAGCGGCCTCCACAAGCTTCGGATCCCCGCCCGGCAGTCCGTGCTCCGCGCCGGGAACCGAAATCAGCTCATGCCGCACGCCGTGCCGGGCAAACTCGATCGCCATCAAGACGGACTGCTCGTGCGGCACATCAGTGTCTTTGGTCCCGTGGATCATCACCGTCGCCGGGTAGTCACGCGTCACATTCTTCACCGGCATGTACGGCGTGAACTTCCCGGCCTCTCGCCGCGGGTCCCAGCCCGACACCGCCTGCGGCCACGTGCCATGCTGCCGGCAATACTGATAAAAAGCGCCGCCGTCGCCCTTGCGCTCCCGCGCGTCCGATAGCGGCGGTCCACTCACCTGCCGATAGGCCTCCTCGCGGCTCATCTTGATTCTGTGGTGTCTCTCGTGCGGGCTGGGAGCGCTGTACCAATCGCCGATCAGATCTCCGTAGCCCCAAAGCGACAGCAGCGCCGCCGGTCTCGGCTTCACCCGATAGCCCGCCGTCAGCGTCAAGTATCCGCCCGCCGACCCGCCCGCCACCGCAATCTTCTTCGCATCCGCGGCGAACAACCGCGGCCCCTCCCGCCGCACCCAGGCAAAGGCATCCTCCACATCATGGATCATCTCAGGCAGCGGGGTCTCCGGCGCCAACCGGTAGTCGATGGACACCAGCACGTAGCCCGCCTCCTGCGCCCACTTCTTTACCGGCGCGCTGATTCCTTCCCGGTGTCCCATGATCAGCGCGCCGCCGTGGATCCACACCACGACAGGCCGCGCCGACGCGCCGCCGGGCCGATAGACGTCCGCCTTGATCTTCACTTCCCCGACAGTCTTGTAGATGTAAGTTGTGCGCTCGTCCGCGCCAAGCGCCAAACCGGGCGCCGCGCAAAGAAAGCTCCGCCGGTTCATGCTCAGAACGTCCTTGTCCCCGGCACTAATGTCGGCACGTGATACACGGACTTTCTCGCCGTGATATAGAGCCCGCGAAAGCCTTCGCCGAAACAGCAATTGCTCGGCCCTTCCGGCGTCTTGATGGTTCCCAGATGTTCCCCGCCCGCATCGTACACATAGACGCCGTCCCGCGAAGCCATCCACACGTTACCCGCCTCGTCCGTCTTCAGCCCGTCCACGCGCAGCGGCGCGAAGTCCCGGCCGCCGTCCAGGCTTCCATCCGCTTTGATCGCATGCACCTTCACCATCGTCGTCTTCACATCGGCGACGTACAGCTGCTGCTGGTTCCCCGACAACGCCACGCCGTTCGGAGCCGGTGTCTCCGCCGCAATGCGAACCTCGCCCTTCGGTGGTCCGCCGCCCACGCCTCCGCGCGCCGACGTGATCTGATAGACGCGCGACCCGGACAAGTCGGAGAAATAGATGCTCCCGTCAATCGCGTAGACCAGATCATTCGGCCCTTGCAGCCCCTCCGACGCCATCACGGTAATTGCGCCATTCTTCTCCGTTCGCGTCACCCGCCCGCCGCCCTCGGCGGCCAGCAGACGGCCCTGATGATCAAACGTCAGCCCGTTCGCCCGGTTGCTCTTCTCGCGAAACGCCGTCAGTTGTCCCCGCTCCCACTTCATGATCTTCTCATTCGGAATATCGCTGAACAGCAGATACCCGCGCCGGCTGAACACCGGACCTTCCGTGAAGGCGAAGCCCGTCGACACCTGCCGAACCTCCGCATCCCGGTTCACCAGATTCCAGAACTTTTCCGACTTTGCTTCCAGGCTCACGATCCCACCCCCGGCGCATACCAGCTCTTCGCGGGAGCCTTGTAGCCGACCTTCAAATGCGGCGTCTCCAGGGACTTTCCGCGCTGATAGCCGGACTCCATCAGTGCCTCCAGCGCCCCGCTCACCAGCAGCGTGCGCTCCACCCCGTACGGCGGCCTGCCCGTCTCGATCATCTGCCGGATGCCGTGCACCAGCATCGAAAAGTTGTTCGAGTTCTCAATCGGGATGTAGCAAAGCGTCGCCTCCGCGCCGCGCCCCTTCGGCTTCACCGCAACCAAGTACTCGTTCACTTCGTTCAGCGCCAGCACCGCCCCGCGGAATCCGTCGTGGTATTCCACCAGCCCCAGTACCGCCTGCATCTCCTCCGGACGCTTGTCCGATCGCGCCCGCTGCCGCCGCGCGAGCGCAGCATCCAGCAGCTCGCGATTCCACAGCCCTTTCCGTGCCGCTTCCCATACCTCTCCACCCTTCAACAGCCGCGCGCTGCGGACACCCTTCTCTCCCCCCTTTCGGCGCTCCACAAAGGCCTGCAGCGTTTCCAGAATATGGAAAATCCCGCCATCGGCCACCCATCCGCCTCCGACGCTCAGCGCGCTCTCCATCTCCATCCCGAGAGGCGGATCATACTCGGGCCGCCGGAACGTCACCGGAACACTTGACCCCGCCATCAGCGGAAACTTCAGCTCCCGCGCCCAATCGCACATCTGCTTCGCCTTCCGCCACTCATACGACAGATGCTTGTCCACAAAGACCGGGCATGAGCGCCCGCTTTCCCGGAACACCCGCACCACCTGCTCGAAAAACTCATAGCGCGGATAGAGATGCTGCTGCTTTTCGTTGTGCGGGTAATTGCCGTGCTCGCAGATGAGAATCACCCCGTCCACCGCCAGCTTGCCCGTGCCCAGCGTCAGCGCCTCGGCGATCGTCTTCGTCACGGGCACGCGATAAGCCTGCGCCAGCCGGCGCCCGATATCGGCCGGGTGGAGCTGATCCATCCACAGCGAAGCCACCTCGAATGGCGGGGCATGGTATTGCTCGTGAATCCAATATCCCTCCAGAAACCGCGTGATGAAATTGTCGGAGTGCGACCGCACGTGATAAGTCGACGACAGGCACGCGATCCGCTTTCTTCCCCCTTGGGCCGCAGCCACAGCCGGAACCGCCAGAAAGTCGCGCCGTCTCATGGTTGTTTCTCCGCGATTTGCTCGCTGGCCCGCATCACGCGTACCAGGTTCAATCCCATAATCTTGCGGATATCACTATCCGAGTAGCCCATCTCGATCATTCTCTTAACCAGCAGCGGATACTTCGACACATCCTCCATCCCCGCCGGCGTCATTCCGGAAATCCCGTCGTAGTCGGAACCCATCGCCACGTGATCGGCGCCCGCCAGCTTCACCACGTGATCGATGTGCTTCAGCAGCGCTCCCGTCTCCACCTTCGGCATCTTCTCGAAGTACTTCTTCTGAATCGCGCGCACCGCCTCCCATCGCGCCGGATCATGCGAGCGTAGCGACAGCGCCTCTTTGATCTCGCGGTCCCGCGCCGGGCGGTTCGCGATATAAACGTCATAGGCCGCCTTATCGAGATACCCCGCGTGGAAGTTGATGCACACCACGCCACCCTTCTTTGCAATCGCGCGGATCACCTCATCCGGCATGTTCCGCACAATCGGCGCGATGGCCTTCACGGATGAGTGCGACGCGATCACCGGCGCGCGGCTTTCTTCCACCGCGTCCAACACCGCTTGATCCGAGATATGCGAGACGTCCACCATCATCCCGATGCGGTTCATCTCCCGCACCAGCTCACGCCCTTGACGCGACAGTCCATTGTGAACCTCGGTCCCCGTCATCGAATCGGCGTAATTGTTCGTCTCAAAATGCGCCAGCGTCAGGTACCGCACCCCCAGCCTGTGAAACAGCCGCAGAATGGCCAGGCTGTCGCCGATGAGATGCCCGCCCTCCAGGCTTGCCAGCGCCGCCAGCTTCCCCGTCCTGTGCAGGCGCTCCACGTCCGCCGCCGTATAGGCGAGCTCCATCTCCTTCCTGTTCGCCGCCACCTCCCGATGCAGCGCCTCCAGACACTCCAGCGCCCGCGGCAGCCACTGCGCCGCGGAGTAATCGCTCGGCTGCGCATAAATGCCGAACAGCACCGCGCCCAGTTTGCCCTTCTTCATCCGCGGAATGTCCAACTCGTAATAGCCGTGCTCGTCCGCCAGCCGGTAGCCCTCATCGACGATATAGCGCGGCGTATCGATATGCGCGTCAAAAATGAGAATGTCGCGCATCAGACGCTCGAACCTCTCCTGCGCCGCAACCACACTGCATATCAGGAGCATCAAATAAAGCCTGCGCGTCACGCCCATATACCGACGCAGTATATAACGCCCGGATCGTCTTGCCGGACGCTGCCTGCCGGGAGTATACTAGCGCTGATTTCCGCCGAGGGGGTTTCTCATGACGCGGCTAGTCTCGATTCTTCTGTTCGGGGGAATCGCCTTCTCCCAAACCGTCTCCACCCAAATCGTCGGTCTGGTCACGGATGCCACCGGCGCGTCGATATCCAGCGCAACCGTCACGGCGCGGCGCGTGGAAACCGGCGATGTCCGCACCACGCAATCCAACGAAACGGGCAATTACATCTTTCCCCTGCTCGATGTCGGCGAGTATGAGGTAAGCTGCACCGCTCCCGGTTTCAAGACCGAGGTCAGGCGCGGCATCACGCTGCAGCTCCAGCAAAAGGCGCGTCTCGATTTTCAGCTCCAGGTCGGCCAGCAGGTGGAGAAGATCGAAGTCACCTCGGCCGCGCCGCTGCTGCGCACCGAAGATGCCACGCTCGGCTCCGTAGTCGAACACAGGCGCATCATTGAATTGCCGCTGAACGGCAGAAACTTCGCGCAAGCCGCCACGCTCATGCCGGGTGTCGTGTACGGCAGCGCGCGCATGGGCATCGATGGCAACCAGACCATCGGAACCCGCGCCATGCCTGGCCAGATCGTCGGCCTCTCCGCCAACGGTCAGCGGGACGCCAACCAGAACATCACCCTGGACGGCGTCTCGGCCACCGACGGCTTCAAGAGCGCCATGCTCTTTGTCCCCTCCATTGAAGCCATCGAGGAGTTCAAGATCCAGTCCGCCGTCTATTCCGCCGAGTTCGGCATGAACTCCGGCGCGCAGGCCAATGTCGCCATCAAATCCGGCACGAACACCCTTCACGGCACCGCATTCGAATTCCTCCGTAACGACTACCTCGACGCCCGTGGCTTCTTCCTCCCCGCCAATCAGAAGAAGAACCTGCTGCGCCGGAACCAGTTCGGCGGCGTCCTCAGCGGCCCCGTCGCGCGCGACAAGATGTTCTGGCTCGCCAACTACGAAGGCCGCCGCGAAAGCCGCGGCACGCCCGCCCGCCAGGCCGTTCCCACGCTTGCCATGCGCAACGGCGATCTCTCGGAATTGCTCGAGCCGCGCAACCGCTGGTATCCCAACGACACCAACCCCGCCGCCACCCGCGCCATCCGCCGGCCGGGGGACACACTGCCGTTCCCGGGCAACATCATCCCGCGCAACTTGATCAATCCCGTTTCCCAAAACATAATGACTTTCAAGAAGACAAGTCCCTTCCCCGGCGGCGGGTTCCTTCCCCCGCCGAACTTTGACGACCAGGCCAAGGCCGCGCGCAGCACCCTCAACCATGTCGGAACCAATGACCAGACGCTGATCAACGATCAGATCCTCGGCCGCTATGACTACAGGGTCAGCGATAGTGACCGCCTCTTTGTCCGCTACGTGATTGTGGAGTCCTCCTGGACCAACGATCCGCTCCAGCGGACCAACAAGTTTGTCACTGATTTCCGTGCACAGAACGTCGGAGTCGGCTACACCAAGATCCTCAGCCCTACCATGGTGAGCGATTTCCGCGTCGGCTACAACCGCATCCGCGCCAATCAACTCGCCATTCAAACCAACACAGACTTCACGCACCGTGACCTCGGTTTCGATCTCCGCGTGATCAGCGACAACAACCGCATCCTCACCCCGCGCGAAGAAGGATTGCCCACCATCACCATCGCCGGATTCTCCGGCGTAAGCTCGGGCAACGTTACCTTCAACGTCAACGAAACCTCGGAGGTGGCCGAAAGCATCACCATCAACCGCGGCAAGCACAATTTCAAGTTCGGCGGACAGTGGCGAAACAGCCCCGTGGTCAACGAAGCCAGCAATCAGCCGCGGGGCCAGATCGCCTTCACCCCCGACATCGTGGGAGTCCCCGATGGCTTCGCCGCCTTCCTGCTCGGCATTCCCCTGAATGTGAACTCCGCCGAAGGCGTCCCCACCAACGACATGCATCAGCAAAAGGTCGGCCTCTATTGGCTGGATGACTGGAAAGCCACTCCCAAACTCACCATCAACTACGGAATGCGCTGGGACTGGTACGGCGTGGTCACCGACGCCGGCGGCCGTATCCGCAACCTCTCCTTCGCGGGACGGGATGTTTCCACCATCAATGGCATCGCCCACCCGAAGCTGTTGCCGGCGCCGTTCGAGGTCGCCAAGCTCTACGACATCAACTGGAAACAGTTCATGCCGCGCCTCGGCATCGTCTACCGCTTTAGCGACACCATGGTGCTCCGTCTGGGCTCGGGCCATTTTTACAGCCCTCAGCAGACCAATAACTTCAATATTCTCGGAATCAACCCGCCCCTGTCCGGTTCCACCGTGTTCCAGAATGACCGCAACCGCCCAACGGCAACCTTCCAGAATCCTTTCGCCGGATCGCCTGTCGGCGCAGGCCCCGCCGCGCTCGTCATGCTCGGCCATCTCCAGACCGATCGCGACAACCGCTCCAACTACCTCAACAACGACATCTGGCAGTGGAGCGCCGAACTCGAAAAAAGCCTCGGCCAGAACTTTGTCCTCGGAGCCGCCTACGTCGGCAGCGCCGCCTCCAACATCGACATGTCCGTGCCGAATTTCAATAACCCCGATCCAGCCCTCGGAGCCGTCCAGGCACGCCGCCCGCTTCAATCCTACGTCGACTCCCGTGATCCCAACCGGCTCCTTCCCCTCGGCACCGTCCGCCGCCTGGAAAGCTGGACCAGCGCCAACTATAACGCGCTTCAGTTGCGCGCCGAAAAGCGCTATTCCCGCGGCCTCACCTTCAACGCTTCTTTCAACTACCAGAAGGCGAACTCCATCGCATACGGCGTGAATGAGAGCGGTCCTTACGGCGCCAACAACACACAGGACCCGCGCAACCGGCTTGCCGATTACGGCCGCTCGCAAATCGATCAACGCTTCCGTTACGTCTTCAGCCACATCTGGGAGATGCCCTGGTACAGGAATCAACGAGGTTGGAAAAACTGGGTTCTTGGCGGCTGGGCCATCAACGGCATCATCCAGCTTTCCTCCGGACTCCCCGTCACCGTAGGCCAGACTGCCGACTCGCAAAACACAGGACCCTCCAGCAGCCCCCGCCCGCACATCGCGGCCGGCCAGAAGGTGGATCGTGTCCTGTCCGGCCGCACCATCGACCGCTGGTTCAATACCGGCGCCTTCGTCCGCTCCAAGTGCGACGGCTGCGCCGGCGACGGCATCTTCATCGGCGGCAAAGGCTACGGCAACGCGGGCGTTTCCCTGTTCGACTCCCCGGCTCACAAGACCTGGGACTTTGCTTGCTTCAAGGAGTTCCGCGTCCGCGAAGGGCACCGGCTGCAATTCCGCTATGAGGCCTTCAACTTCCTGAACACGCCGCAGTTCAACGCGCCCAGCCGCAACCTCGGCGCCGCCGATTTCGGCCGCATCAGTTCCACCATCATCAACAACCGCGAAATGCAGTTCGGCCTGAAGTATCTGTTCTAACTACAGGTAAAGCCGCGGCAAATACTCCAGCGCCGCATGGTACGGCTTCGCGCCGCCGCTGGCCACTTCATACATCCGTTCGTGGCTCGCAATCGCTGCCGCGCTCATCTCCGCATACGGCCGGTTGCAGATGTCCAAGAAACCGATGTTGTAGTTTTCTCCGTCGAACCGGCCCAGGCACGACTGATCGTACAAAGTGAACCAGTGCGCACCCACGCAGTGCGGATTCGCCGCGGCATCTTCCAGGTAGACGCGGTATCCTTTGGCTCTCTCCGGCTGGTCCTTCAAGTGACCGATTCCGGAAGCCGGCAACCCGGCGTCGAGCGCGCCGAAATGCCACTCGCCCACCATGACCGGCATCGCCAGCATTCGGTCGATCTTTGCCGACTGGTCCAGCGGCAGCTTCGGCATATACGCATTCAGGCTGTAAACGTCGAACCACTTCATCCCACGCGCCGCCCAATCCGGCGGCACGCCCGCCCATCGCATCCCCAGGTTCAGGTGATTCGGATCGGCACGCCGCGCCGCGCGCGACAGCACCTCGAAGTAGCGCTCCACCATCCGCGCGCTGAACTCGCGCAGATCCCCCATCGCCTCCGCCGGCAACATCCCCTGCCACTTCCCTTTCGCCACCTTCTCCAGGCTCGCCTCCGTCTTCCACGCCGCCGCCAGTGCCTCGCTTGAACCGTACTTGCTCCCCAGGTACCGCGCCAGTTCCTCCCGCGTCGCGCAAGTCTCGGTGTTGTACAGCATCCCCATCGCCGGCAGCTCGCTTGAGAATCCCCACGTTGGTTCGTTCATCAGAAAGTAGCCGATCATCGCCGGATCGGCCGCGCTGGCCTGTAGCGGCTCGGCGTAATCAGCCGCGTCTTTCTCGAAATCGGGATGAAAGACGTCGGGGAAGTCGCGATACAGCAGACCCACACGCTGGGGCCGGAACGACATCGGCCGCACGTAGGGGAACTTCTCGCCGGATGCATACTCCCAATCCGACCAATTCCCGACGGTGTTGAACCGAAGCCGTCTCAACTCCGCCAGGGCGATCCGCGCCCACTTGTCGCGCCACGCATCCTTGCCCAGCGCACGGATCAGGTTCCCCGCCAGATAGTTCACGTACCTGCCCGGTGTACGCGTTCGTTCGCTGCCCCGCAGAATCTCGCCGAATGCGCCGCCGGACTCCGGCAGCCACTTCAACGCCGGCTCCATCCCGTCGATCCGCGCCTCGCAATCCACGCGCACGCAGTCGAGCCCTGTCGACCAGAAAGCATAGCCGTCGGGATCCACCAGCCACCAGCGTTTTCCATCGTGGTGCCGCTTGAAGAAGCCCGGGGCATCCGTGAGCCTCCTCTCCTTCCATCCGCCCCAGCGCGTGAACGCGGCAGGAAACGCCTGTTTCCCTACGCCCGCAAGTTGGGTCCGGATGCTTCGCTCCATCTCCGCCACGCTCGCTGTCTTGCCTGGCCAGCTCTTCAGCGCGTACTGACCCATCTCGTCCACCAACGGACCCTTCGGCAATAGCGGTTTCGCGATCTTCTCCACGGGCGCACTCACCGCTCGCAGCGGCGTCATCACCCACCGCACCGTCTCCGGCCCTTTGCGCTGGATGGTCAGGGTGATGAGGTCCACCTTATCGGCATCCACGCGGTCGCCCGAGCAGCGCGGCTTGAGGAAAGCGCCCTCCCGGTCGGCCATCCAGCGGTTCTGGTTCAACAGCTCCATCGACATCCGCATCCGGAGGGAACACTGGTTTAGCGCCCCGAAGCTGAACCGGAACACGCGCCCCGTTCCCGCCTCGTGCAACGCCAGGCTGAACGCGGCCAGCGTGTCGCCGTCGAGAAGCATGTCCGCGGTCAGGTAGGCCGCCTTCCGCAACGTCCCTGCCGGGAAGCGGTACTCGATGCCGTCCCCCAAGCCTTGCCCTTCATACCACGCGCCGCTTTCCAGCAGCGCCTTGCCTTCCGCCTGCCTCAGCTTGCCAACCAACTGTGTTGGCGTCAGGACATTCCCTTCTTCGGCCGCCTGGGACTGCGGCAGCGCAGTCACCGCCGCCGCGGCGGTAAACTCTCGCCTACTCCAATTCATGAGCTGCTCCTTACCAGCGCAATTTCAGGTCCTCCCTGTAGCGCTCTTCCGATCGCATCATTTCTTCCCAGCTCACTTCCCGGTGCCCATAAGCGGCCATCCGTCCCAGAATCGCCGTCAGGTTGCTCTCCACCGCCGTCTCGACGTTGTTCACCGGCTTTCCGCTGCGCACGCTCTCGACAAACGCCTTCACGTTGTTGATCGCGCCGCCGCGGAACGTGTCATCCTTTTCAGCGCCCATCCACGCGTTCTCCCCCGTGATGCGGACCAACCCGCCATAGTGCGAATCCACAGCTCCGCGGATGCCGAAACACCGTACGCACAAATCCGCGAACGACCGCGTCAGCTGGTGCGACGTGAAACTCGCCTCCACTCCCCCCGCGTACCAGAAGGTGATTACGAAATGGTCCCACGCATCGCCCGCATCGTAGGCGGTTCCTGACCAGTCCGCGCGCCCGCCCGTCCCTTGCGCCTTCACCGGATGGCCCTGCAAAAACCAGTTCGCCACGTCGATCACATGAATATTCTGCTCCACGATAATATCGCCGCCCAGCGACTTGTCCATGTAGAAGTTCAGAATCCGCTGCTGCCCGGGGTCCATCCCCGGCTTGCCCTTGTCCGCCGACGGCCGCCCGGCGTAATAGAACACCTGCGCCATTTCCGGCTTGCCGATATCGCCGCGATGCACCCGCTGCGCCGCCTCTTGAAATACCGGCTGCGCCCTCGTCTGAAAGTCCACGAGAAAACTCAGATTCTTACCTCGCGCCATCGCCCCGGCGCGCTGTATCTCCTTGCAGCCCGGAACATCCACCGCCACCGGCTTCGCCAGAAACACGTGCTTGCCCGCCTCCACCGCCGCCAAAGCCTGTTCCGGATGAAAGTACGGCGGCGTCTCGATCACCACCGCGTCCAGTTTCGACCTGCTCAGCTCGCGATACGCCTCCGGCCCGTAGTAGGCGCGCCCGGCCTCCACTGTCAGCTTGTCCCGCGTGCGCTCCAGGTGCTCGCGGATCACATCGGCCACGGCCACAACCCGCGCCCCCGCGAACTCGGGAAAAAACGGCGCAATCCAGTTCCCGCGTCCCCCGCACCCGACAATCCCCACCTCCACCGCCGAATTCGCCGCCGTCCCGAACACCGTCTGCGGCTTCAGCACCAGCAGCCCGCCCGCCAGCATTCCCCTTCTCCCGACCGTGGCTTCCGGCATGCCGAACCTCCTGCCCGAGAGCCTATCATGGTCGTATGGAGATCGTTGAAGCCTCTGGCGGCGCGCACATGGATCAACTGCGCTCCTTATTCAAGGAGTACTGGGCCAGCTTCGGCTTCACGCCCTGCTTCCAGGGCTTCGAAACTGAGCTGGAAAACCTCCCCGCCGGCTACTCAGCCCTGTGGCTCGCCATCGTCGATGGACAAGCCGCCGGCTGCGTCGCCCTCCGCCGCATCGATGAGGAGCGCGCCGAAGCCAAGCGTCTCTGGGTCCGCCCCGAGTTCCGCGGCAAAGGCATCGGCCGCAAGCTTCTGGAAACCTCCATCGCCCGCGCGCGGGAAACCGGCTTCAAGCAGCTGGTTGGCGACACCATGCCCGTCATGGCCGATGCTCTCTCCATGTACGAACGCATGGGCTTCCAGCGGATCGAACCCTATCTTGCCAACCCCACCCCCGGCGCCATCTGCATCGGGTACACGCTGTAGCTACGACTTCACCTTGTCGTAATCGAACGGCTCATTCACCAGGTGATACAGCGGCTCCCCGTCACGCTGCAAGTAATAGGTCACCAGCGGCGTCCGCTCGAAATCGCTCAGCTTCCTCCGCACCGGCTTCCCGTCCACCCACTCGTACAATTCCACCTCCCACGGATTGAATGTATCGGTCAGCCCGCGCTCCTTCGCGATCCGGAACAGGTTCACGTTGCCCGGCTCATGCCCGCCCAAATACATCCCGATCATGTCCAGCCGGAACTTGTCTTTCGAAAACATCACCAGGTTCGTCATGTGGTCGTTCCCCACGCCGAACCCGTCGCCGTCGCGCCCGTAAATGCCCTCGATGATCGCCAGCCCCGTTGTCACCGCCTGCATGTGATCGCAGGTCTTGTGCGCCCAGATCTCCTGGTTGATCGGCGCAAGATCCGCCTTCGAGTCGTAACGCGCATAGCCCTTCCGCACATGATCCTCGAAGAACCGGTTCACCACCCGCTCCACATTCTGATGGATATCCGGCTGCATGAACTCCGGCGCGCCTGTCACCATCCGCCACCCCGGACAGAACCGCACGAACGGTTTCACCACCAGCCCTTGCAGGTTCTTCACCGATAGCGTCATGCACATCCCGTGCGACTTCCACTTCGCGATGTCCAGCAGCCACGTATCCGGCTCGTTCACCGGGGCGTAGTGCGGAATCCGGCTGTAGATCACCGGCTCGGGCACCTTCGTCCAGTTCATCTCGAACGACTCCTGGAAATTCCTCACCCGCCTCTCCGGCTCATTCATCTCCACGCCGTGCCGCTCGTTGATGTCCACCAGCCCGCGGAAATTCCACGTGTGAAAGTTGTTCGCCTCCACGAAGTGGAACTTGCGCAGCCCCACTTCCTTCAGCCCCATGATGATGCCTTCATAGAACTGCGCATCGGTTCCCGTGCCCCAGTTCTCCTCGTGCGGCCGCTGGTTGCGCACGCTGGTGAAGTTCGGCTTCAGAATCACGCGGTGCGAAACCGGCACGCCGCCATCGGCCGGCACAAACACATCCCGCGCGAACTCCAACCCCTCGCGCAGTTTTCCCGCCTCATCCTTCTTGTCCCGCACCTTCGTCCGCTTGAGGAACACCGCCTTCGGATTCGCTTCGATAAACGGGTGCACCGCAAAGTGCGATTTCGGCATCCGCGCCGGCGCCCCCTGCATTCCCGGCAACGCGGCGGCCGGAGCCATGCGCAGCAAATCTCGTCTGGTGAGTTTCATCATCGCTCCCGAGGTGCCTCCATTCTATCGGAAAAAGCAAGCCCTCCACCGTCTAAGGTAAACACCCGATAGCCTTCAGCCACTATTCATGCCAGCCTGTGGCCATGAAGCGGCTCCAAACCTGGACGCCCCTCGCCATCATCGTCGTCTGCGCCACTACCATGGCTGCCGGAGTCCCACAGTGGCTCCACGCCGTTCTGCAACTCAGTGGTCCCGCCGTCGCTGCCAGCCACGCCGTGCTCTCCGAGCATGAACGGGAGGAGATCAACACACTCCCCGAGCAGGAGCAGGCATACCGTCTGCTCAACCGCGCCATCAACGGCTACAAAGGCGCTCTCGAGGAAATCGAATCCCGCGTGCAAAACTGGACCGGCAAGATCGAACTCGACGAGAAGCTGAATTCGCTCACCGGCGTTGCCTACTGCTCCCATGACCTGCGCGTCCGCGCCGCCGCCGTCGAAATCTCCCTCGCCGGCTACGGTCTGGAGAAATCACCCCGTAGCGTCGACGAGCAAATCGAAATCCTCCACACCGGCAGCCCGCAGAAGTTCTACGCGCTTTGGAAGCTCGGCCTGCTCGGCAACCGCGGCGTCGAACCCCACCGCGCCCGCCAGACCCTGGTCGACTTCCTCCACGATCGCGACATCGTCAACCGCCGCTGGGCCGTCAACGGCCTCGGCGTGCTGGCCACCGCCGACATCATCGAGCCGCTGATTGAAGTCTTCCGCACCGATGAATCCCCCGAGATCCGCGAACGCGCCGCTTGCAACCTCGCCGACGCTGGTTTGATGACCAAGGAGCAGCGCATGAAGTCCATCCCCTACCTGCTCAGCATGACCGACGACGTCACGCTCGATTCCCAAACCCGCGGCTGGGTCTTCCAGGCCCTCCGCGAAATCAGCGGACAGCAAATCGGCTCCGAACCCGCTTCCTGGCGCAATTGGTGGGCGAGAGCTGGTCATTAGGGGAGTGTCGCCAGCGCAATCTCCTACTTGCCGGGGCGGAGGAGGGAGAAGCGGTCCCCAGTACGGGCGTATTCGGCGCCGCCCATGCGGCCGATGGGGCGGAGCTTGTCGGGGTCGATGCGGAAGTCGTCGACCAAGTCGTCGGCGAGGTGGAAGCGGAGGACTTCACCGAGGACGAGACTGCCGCCGAGGGGCTCCTTGCTGACTTCGACGATTTGGAGGAGGCTGCATTCGTAGTGGATGCGGGATTCGGCGACGCGCGGGGGCTTGACAAGGTCACTGGGGATTGGGGTGAGGCCGGACTTTTCGAACTCATCGACGTCAGGCGGGTATTCGCCGGCGCAGATGTTCATTTGCTGGGCGAACTGTTCCGAGACGATGTTGACGACGAATTCGCGCGTGGCTTCGATGTTGCGGAGGGTGTCTTTGCGCTGGCCGTCGGAGGAGCGGACCATCGGGGTGAAACAGATGACCGGCGGGTTGGCGCTGATGCCGGTGAAGAAGCTGAACGGCGCGAGGTTGCGGATGCCGTCGGCGCTGATCGTGGAGACGAACGCAATGGGGCGGGGGAGGATGGAGCCAATGAGGATCTTATAAACGTTGCGGGGATCTTCAAGCCGCGGGTCGATGACCATGATCCAAGGATGGCACAGGGGAAGGCGGGAGGAGGAAGCTGCGGAGGTCGGATTCCTCGATGGAGGGCTCGCCGGGGGCGACGTTGTCGAGCTTGCCTTCGCGCATCCAGCGTTCCAGCGTGTCGACCATTTCGTAGAGCTGGTCGAAGCTATCGACGATCATGAGCAGGGGTTGGTAGTGATGGATTTCGAAGGGCTGGTGGATGACGTGTTCGAGGGTGAGCGGGATGCGTTGGACTTGCTCGGAGATGAGGGCGTGATCGAGCTCGCCGAAGGAGCTGAGGAGGCCACTGCCGCAGGCCTTCAGTTGTGAGCCCGAGCGCATGAGGCCGAATTCGACCGAGAACCAGAAGAAGCGGGCCATGGCGCGGATGATGTTCTCCAGGCGCCGGAGTTTTTCCTGTTCGTTGGGGAGGCGGGAGACGAGTTCGGCGGCGGTGAGGGCGCAGTCGCCGAAGCGGACCAGGGAGTCGGCGAAGGCTTTGTCGGTGTGCATGGGTACGTGGCCGGCGACGTCGTGGAAGATGTCGGGCTCGGGCAGATAGTTGAGCTCTTCGGCGGGGCGGATGGTAATGGTGGTGGGAAACTCGCGGCGGCGGAGGCAATCAAAGAAGAGGAAGGCGGGGACGTAGCCGCTGACGGGTTTGGCTTCAAAGCCGGTACGGGGTTGGAGGAAGCGGTTGACGTCGTCGAGCCTCGGGATGCGGTCTGGGGGGAGTTGGAGCTTGTCGAGGCCTTCGAGGAAGTGGGGGTTGGCGTAGCGGGCCCAGCGTTGCTGAATGCGGCCGAACAGGGTGCGCCAGGCGGCGTGGTTTTCCTCGGAGTAGAGATCGTAGGGCTGTTCAAGGAAGAGTTGGCCGCGATCGCGAGCGGCTTCAATGAAAGGCGCGGATCCAGTGGTCAGCCCCATCACGCTTTCAGAGTATCCGAATTAAGCACCACATTCAAGTGGGTCTGTTTCTATTTTATTGATTTCATTAGCACAACAAATGTACTAGCGATGGGAAGCCACGAGTGCGGCGCTTGATTCCAGGCTTTTCAGCTTGGCGGCGAAGGTGGTGCGCTTGAGACCGAGCAGATCGGCGGCGAGTTTCTTGTTCCCGCCGGTCTTGCGGAGGGCCTGCTCAAGCAGGCTGAGTTCAAGCGTGCCGACGATGTGTTCAAAATCGAGGCCTTCGTCGGGGACGGCGACGTGGGGAGTGTTGGAAGCGGCGGCGGATCTGTTTTCCAGATGGGAAGGGAGGTGGAAGTCGCCGGGGTAGAGCTGCTGCCGGCGCTCGCCGCTGAGGGCGACGGCTTTTTCGACGGCGTTTTCGAGTTCGCGGACATTGCCGGGCCAGGAGTGGCGGCAGAGGCGCTGAAGAGTCTCCGGAGTCATCTGTTTGAGGAGGATATCTTCCTGGCGGCAGATCTTTTCGACAAAGTGGCGGGCGAGGGCGGGGACATCGGAGCGGCGGTCGCGCAGGGGCGGCATCTGGATGGGGACGACGTTGATGCGGTAATAGAGGTCCTCGCGGAAGCGGCCCTGACGGACGCGTTCGACGAGGTCGACATTGGAGGCGGCGATGACGCGGGTATCGACCTTGATGGTCTCCGAGCTGCCGAGGCGCTGGAACTCACGTTCCTGGAGGACGCGCAGGAGCTTGGCTTGAAGTTCCATGGGCATGTCGCCGATCTCGTCGAGGAAAAGGGTGCCGCGGTGTGCCTGTTCAAAGCGGCCGATGCGGCTTTGGAAGGCTCCGGTGAAAGCGCCTTTGACGTGGCCGAAGAGTTCGGCTTCGAGCAGGTTTTCCGGCAGCGCGCTGCAGTTGACGGCGACCAGGGGAAGCGAGTAGCGGTTGGAGGCCATGTGGATGGCGCGGGCGGCCATCTCCTTGCCCGTGCCCGTTTCGCCGGTGATGAGAACGGTGCAGCGTCGGTTGCCGATGAGGCGGACGGTTTCGACGACGTGCTGCATAGGGGTGGAATCACCAACCAGGAATTGGCGCCAACGCTCGACGATGGGTTCCGGCGAGACAGTGCAGGCGGCGCGGTGAGCGGCGGCGGAGAGAATGGCGTCACCGATTCGGCGAGGCGAGGAAGAGGCGGGCAGATATTGAAAGGCGCCGAGCTTGACCATGCGGACGGCGGCGGCGACGTCGGAGGAAGGATCGGCGCCATCGCCGAGGAAGACGACGGGGAGGATCGAGTTGTTGCGTTGCAACTCCTCGAGCAGTTCCTCGGGGCTCCATTCGGGAATGGGGAGATGAATGAGAGCGGCGGCGTAGTTACCTTGAGCGGCTTGAATGGCGGCGACGCCACCGGTGAAGAGGTCAACTTGAAAGCCAAGTCCTCTGAGATGATCTGCCACGGGCGAGGCGGGAGGGAAGCCGGCAACAAGGAGCTTGCCGGCCGCCGCAACGGTGGTGAATGCGGCCACGAGCATCCATCGGTGAGAGAGGGACGTTTTTTTAGCGTGAAGGGGCATTATGTTGTCTGGAGAGTTGCCTTATACTTGAGGGCATGCGAAGGCTATTCCTGAAACTACTGCTCGGCGCGCCTACGTTTGTGAGCGCGGTGTGGGCGCAAGAAGCGAAGCCGGAACATGCCAAGAGTCTGACTACCGAGGAGCTCAAGGAGATTGTGGAGGGGAAGGCGAAATACTTTTTCCTTGACGTGCGTGAGCCGAAGGAGTTGGAGGATCTGGGCACGATCAAAGGCTACGTGAATATTCCGGTGAGCCAGATGGAGAAGCGGATTTCCGAGATTCCAAAGGACGTGTACGTAGTGGTTGCTTGAAACCGGGGCATCCGGGCCGCGCGTGTCGCGGCCGTTTTGGAAAAGCACGGTTACAAGCAACTGTCCTACTGCGGACTGGCGGAATGGAAGGAAAAAGGGCTGCCGCTTATTTATCCGAAGGCCGAACAGGCTAAGTAGGAGCGGGGCAGCAGTCATCCGGACAGACGTCGGGGCAAAGGGGAAGTGTGCCGAGGGAGAGCCGCGGCGCGGCGGGGTTGGTGCGCTCGAGGACCAGCGTGCGGATCATTTCGACGAATTGCGGATGAGCGCCGACGGTGGCGGCGCGGCGCATGGGGAGATTGAGTTCGCGGCAGAGGGCGGCGGCTTCCTCGTCGAGATCCCAGAGCACTTCGACGTGATCAGAGAGGAAGCCGATGGGGGCGATGGCGACGCCGGGGATTTTTCCGGCAAGGTTGCGGAGGGCGTCGAGGACGTCGGGATCGAGCCAGGGCTGCGAGGGCGGGCCGCTGCGGCTTTGATACACGAGACGCCAGGGGGGATTGCCGCACATGTCGGCGGTTCGTTTGCAGGCCTCCTGAAGTTCCTCTTGATAGCGCGAGGTTTTGGCCATGGAGACGGGGAGACTGTGGGCGGTGAACAGGATTTCAGCGCCGGCGGGGAGAGGGGAGAGTGCCTCGCGGATGTTGGCGGCCATGGGTTCGAGGAATCCGGGGTGGTTGAAGAAGTTGCGTAGCTTGTGGATTTCGGGGGCGGCGTCGCCGACTTGGCGACGGGCGTCGCGGATGTTCTCCAGGTACTGCCGGCAGCCGGAATAGGAGCTGAATGCGGAGGTGACAAAGGCGAGTGCGCGGCGGACGCCGTCCTGTTGCATCTGGCGGATACTGTCGGGGAGCAGAGGATGCCAGTTGCGGTTGCCGATGTAGACGGGCAGGGCGGGCCCTTTTTCAGCGAGGCAGTCGCGGAGTGCGGCGGCAAGATCGCGGACATGCTGGTTGATGGGGCTGCGGCCGCCGAGGTGGTAATAATGTTCGGCGACTTCGAGCAGGCGTTCGCGCGGGATGCGGCGTCCGCGGACGACGTTTTCAAGAAACGGCATGACCTCATCGCGGTTTTCGGGGCCGCCAAAGGAGACGATCAGGATCGCTTCGTACACACAACAGGTTTACCACGGCTACACTGTTAGGAATGGTCCCATTGACGCTGGAAGGTTCCTATTGTTTGCATCAGATGTTGCGGCTGCGCTGGCCTGCCTGGAAGGGTTTGGAGGCGGCGGCGCGGGAAAGAATATTGAAGCAGGCGGCGGAGGCGCTGGCTGCGCTGGAGCCGTCGCAGAGCGCGGCCTATTCGATGGTGGGACACAAGGCCGATGTCATGCTGGTGCATTTCCGGCGGACCATGGATGAGTTGAACCAGGTGGAATGGCAGCTGGCGCGGCTGGGACTGTGGGATTACGTGGAACTGGCCTCGAGCTACGTCTCGGTGGTGGAGCTGGGGCTGTATGAGACGACGGGGAAGTTGCACGATTCGCTGACGGCGCAGGGAGTGGAGCCTGACTCGGACGCCTACAAAGCGGCGGTGGAAGAAGAGCTGGCGCGGCAGAGGAAGGCGATGGAGCCGCGGCTGTATCCGGCGGTGCCGCCACATCGCTACATCTGCTTTTATCCGATGGATCGTAAAAGAGGAGAGGAGAAGAACTGGTACCAGGTTCCGTTCGGGGAGCGGGCGCACATGATGCATTTGCACGGGATGATCGGGCGCAGGTATGCGGGTCATGTGAAGCAGATCATTACGGGTTCGATCGGGTTTGACGATTGGGAGTGGGGCGTGGATTTGTGGAGCGAGGATCCGCTGTGGTTCAAGAAGCTGATCTATGAGATGCGGTTCGATGAGGTGAGCGCGGTGTACGCGCTGTTCGGGGTGTTCGTGGTGGGGATGCGGTTGCAGCCGGCGGAGCTGGCTCCGCTGCTGGCGGTGTAGGACGACGTGCCATACCGTTGCCTTTGTGTCGCGGCCCTGCTGCCAACCGTGCTGTTGGCGCAGGGCGTGCGGTTGCGGGAGGTGTCCGGGGTGGCGCGCGCGGGCAATGAGCTGCTGCTGGTAGATGATGCCGAGGTGGGCGCCTATTTTCGGGTGCGGATCGCGGATGAGGCGCGGCGGCTGATCGCGATCAATGAAGCTAAGCCGGAGCGGATGAGGCTGCGGCGTTCGGCGCTGGCGGTGGATCTGGAGTCGGTTGCGTTGCTGGCCGATGGGCGGGTTGCGTTGCTGAGCGAGCGGTTGCGGTCGCTGGTGGGCAATGAGGGGATCTTGGTGGAGTACGACAGCCAACTGGCGGAGGTGGCGCAGCGGGGGCTGGAGGGTCTGGCGGTGCGGCCGCTGGAGAAGGGCGCCTCGCAAGTGGCGGTGCTTTGGGAAGGCGGCTATCCCGCGCCGCCGGCGATTCCGAAGCTGATACAGAGGCCGGGTGTAGCGGTGTCGTCGCTGCCGGTGGTTGTGGCGCATGAGCTGGCGGCGAAGGCCCGGCTGGGGAGGTTGCGGTGGGGATCTGGTGTGATCGCGACGACGTTGCAGGTTCCGGTTCCGGAGGGGGCCGAGCCTGAGGCGCAGAGGTTCCGGGCGCCGGATCTGGCGTGGTGCCGGATGCCGGACGGGCGTTGGGGGTTCCTGGTGCTGCTGAGTTCGCAGAACGGCGTGGCGGCGCCGGAGTTCCGGCATCGCTGGCTGCTGCGGTTCGATGAGACGGGGAAGGCGGTGGGTGAGCCGATGGACCTGGCTCCTCATATGCCGGAGGAGCTGCGGCCGGCGAATTGGGAGGGGCTGGACTGGTTCGAGCCGGGGCGTAGCGTGGTGCTGGTTAACGAGGGGGACGGGAAGGTGCAGCCGCACGCGTTGGTCGTGGAGTTGCCGGAGGGGTGGCGGTTCGGGGCGAAGTGAGAATCGAGGTGCCGGTTTCGGCCTCCCACTTTTCACCTGTAGAAGTTAAGTCGCCGAGAACCTCAATCGTTTCTTTCAGCGACCGGCGCGAACGCTTCTTAATGGTTCGTGGTTTCATCGTTGATTACTCATTCCGCAGCACTTCCAGGGGCTTCTGGCCCAGAAGCCGGTAGCTGGCGAGCCAGCCGGCCAGCGTTGCGATGAGGGCGGCGAGGAGGACGGCGGTGAGGTTGGGGGCGAGGTCGTAGCGGGCCTTGGCTTCCAGCAGGCGGACGAGGAGGAGATTCGAGAAGCCGCTGGCGAGCAGGCTGCCGAGGGCTCCGGCGACGAGGCCGAGGACCAGAAACTCGACGGAGAAGATGGCGATGACGCGGCGGCGGGAGGCGCCGAGGGTCTTGAGGATGGCGACTTCACGGACGCGCCGGAAACGCGTGGCGGCGACGGAGGAAGCGAGGATGATGACGCCGGCGAGGATGGCGAAAAAGGAGATGAAGCGGACGACGAGGGCGATCTGATCGACCACTTGCTGGATGATTTCCAGCACGTCGGCGCCGTTGATGATGGTGACGGAGGGGAAGCGGGCATAGCTGGCGCGCTGGAAGGAGGCGACTTTGGCCGGGCTCATGCGGATGAGAGCGAAGTATTGGAGCGGGAGATGGTCGAGCGAGCCGGGGCCGAAGACGAAGTCCATGTTGCCGCCCATGCGGACCTCTTCGCTTTTGTAGATGCAGCCGACGGTGGCGCTGAGGTCGAGGCCGGCGACGGTCCACTCCAGGCGGTCACCTGGCTTCAGGCGCAGGCTCTCGGCGGTGTCGTGCTGGACGCAGACGCGGTTTTCCTGGAACTGTTTCGCGGACTCCGGCGTCCACCATTCGCCGGCGGTGACATCGGTCTGGGGGCGTGCTTCGGCGCTCCAGGTGACCGAGCGGGCGGAGCGAAAGCGGCGCATGGAGCCTTCCAGGCCCAGGTCTTCGATGGGCGTGCCGCGGACGCGGCGGAGGCGGGCGGCGACGGTGGCGACAAGCTCGGGCTTGCCCTGAATGTCGGGCCAGGTGTGGAGCATCTTTTCCAGGCCTGCATGCTCGCGGTTGGTGATGTTGAGCAAAAAGACGTTGGGCATGTTCGGCGGCGCTGAGGCGAGCATCTGCGTGAGGAGGCCGCGCTGGAGCAGGAAGACGGTGAGGGTGAACATGACACCGATGCCGAGGGAGACGAGCACGGCTTGGGCCTGGTTGCCGGGACGGTAGATGTTGGCGATGCCATGGCGCAGGGCGGAGGGCAGCTTCCAGCGCGGATTGCGGAGAAAAAGGCGCAGGCCGCGCAACAGGGCCCAGCTGACGCCGGCGAGCACGAGCAGGCTGACGATGAGACCGCCGGCGAACATGGAGCCGGTGCGGAGGCGAGTTTCCACGTCTCCTCCGGCGAGATAAGCGGCAATGACGGAGATGCCGAGGATGATCGCGCCTCCGGCGAGCCAGGGTTGGGGGGCGCGCCAGCGTTTTCTCCAAGCACCGCCGGGCTCTTCATGATCGCGGCGGAGGATGACGGCGGGGCGGATGCGCTGGACGCTCAACAGCACGGGGATGGTGAACAGGACGGCGGTGAGCAGTCCGACGGAGATGGCTTCGGCGGCGGCCAGCGGGTCGAAGCGGATGGGTGGGGCGAGCGGGAAGAAGCGCTCGATCAGCAGCGGGAAGGCGGCTTGCACGCCCGCGCCGACGAGGCAGCCGAGGAGGCCGCCGGCGAGTCCGACGAGGACGGTCTGGGCGAGATAGATGCGCACGATCTGGCGGGTGCGCGCGCCGAGGCATTTCAGGATAGCGATGGAGTCCAGGCGCTGCTGGAGGTGGGAGTGCATGGTGGCGGCGACGCCGAGCGCGCCGACGATCAAGGCGATCAGGCTGACGAGGCTGAGGAAGCGTTCACTGCGGTTAAGGCCGCGGGTGATGAGGGGGTGGGTTTCGGTGTAATCGGCGATCAGGCCTTCGGTGAAAGCGGCGCGTAGTTGCTTGCGTACGGCGCCGATTTGCTGGCGCGCGGGCTGGATGCGGAAGAGATGGCGTTGTGCGGCGCGGGAACCGGGTTTGATGAGGCCGGTGGCGTCGAGCGCTTCGCGGCTCATGAGGACGCGCGGACCGACGTTGAGGCTGCCGGCCATGCGGTCGGGCTCGGTTTTGACGACGGAAGCGAGGCGGAAGTCGTTGTTGCCGAGGCGGACAATGTCGCCGAGTTTGAGGTCGAGGCGGATGAGGAGGTCTTCGGAGACGGCGACGGCGCCGGGTCTGAGGACGTCGGGGAGGCGCCCTGGCGGCTCCAGGCGCAGTTCACCGTAGAAAGGATAGACTTCCGGGTCGACGGCCTTGAGGGAGACGAGCACCGGGGCATCCAGCGGGTCTGGTGAAGAAAGCATCGAAACAGTTTCGGTGATCTGCGTGCGGCGGGCGCCTTCGGAGACGAGCTTGTCCATGACGGCGATTTGCTCGGTGGTAGGCATCTCGAAGACGCGGATGGAGAGATCGGCGGCCATGAGCGTGCGGGCTTCGCTGAGCAGCATGTGGCGGAAAGCGCGGCCGAAGCCGCGGACGCCGGAGAGCGAGCCGACGCCGACGGCAATGGCACAGGCAATGAAGAGGAACTTGGAGCGGGAGGCGGTGATTTCGCGCCAGCCGATCTTGGCGGCGGTGCGCCAGCTAAAGCTACCGTGATTCATCGGAGTCAATCTGACCGTCGCGAAGGCGGATGCAGCGGTCGGCGCGGGAGGCGAGCTCGGCGTCGTGGGTGACGAGGATGAGGGTGGTCTGCTCGCGCTTGTTGAGTTCGATCAGCAGGTCGAGCACGTGACTGCCGTTGGCGGAATCGAGGTTGCCGGTGGGCTCGTCGGCCATGAGGATGGGGGGCCGAGCCATGAAGGCGCGGGCAAGGGCGACGCGTTGTTGCTCGCCGCCGGAGAGCTGGACGGGGTAATGGTCGCGGCGGTCGCCGAGGCCGACTGCTTCGAGCAGCTCGATGGCGCGTTTTGCGCCGTCGCCGGCGCCGTTGCCGTTGAGTTCGTAAGGGAGCAGGACGTTCTCTTCGGCGGTGAGGGTGGGGATGAGCTGATAGGACTGGAAGACGAAGCCGATCTTGCGGCCGCGGATGGCGGCGAGCGCGTCTTCCTCCATGCCGCTGATGTCGACGCCGTCGAGGATGACCTGGCCGGAGGTTGGGGCGTCGAGGCCGGCCATGAGGCCGAGGAGGGTGCTTTTGCCGCTGCCGGACGGGCCCATGATGGCGGCGAACTGACCTCGCGGGATGGTGAGGTTCACGCCTTTGAGGATTTCGACGCGATGGGTGCCGGTGTCGGCGGTTTTGGTGAGGTTTCGAACTTCAATCATGGAGGCGAGCGAAGGCCCAGAATTTTATTATCTCGCATGACCGCTAGCGTTGGCCGGTGGAGAGGTAGAGAAGGTAGGGCATCTGGTTGAGCAGGTACTGCTTGTGAAGAGTGTAGTTGGGGCCTGGATGGAGAGCGGAGCCGGGGCGGGTGACAAGCAGGGCGCAAAGGGCGGGCACGGGATCGCCGGCTTGCAGGAACAAGCGCGTGGTGTAGAGAGTGGGGGCAATGAATCCGCTGAGGGTGACAAAGCCATCGACCAAAGGCGTGGGTGATGAGGGGAGAGAGGAGGCTGAACAGAGGAAAGGAAGTGGAAGAGGAGGGCGGGAAGCGGCGGCAGATGAGGGCGGCGGCGGCCATAGACCCGGCAAGCCAGACTGTCTTGCTGCCAGACAAGGTGGCCCAAAGGTTAGAGGGTGAGCAGCGCTGCGGCGCCGACAGGGAGCAAGAGCCGCGGGAGGCGGGCCTCGAGCGCTCCGGCCCACAGCAGAAGGTAAAAGAACGCCTGTGCGAGGACCTATCAGCTTGAAGGCATCGGCGGGCGCCCGCAGGCTGTAAAGGAGCCAGAGGTGGGTCTGGAGGACAGGGAGCCAGATGCGGTTACCGACGCGGACGAGGGGCCTGTGAGCGCTTTGGAGGCGATGACCGGTGTCGGGATCGAAGTAAGGTTCGTGGAGAGCGAGGGCGAGCTTGATGGCGGCGAGGAGGAGCGCGAGCGAGACGATGCAGAGCAAGGCGCCGCGATTGTGGCTGAAGCGGCGGAGCGTTTGCATGACGGCGTCCGGCCAGTATAGCCCAGCCAAGGCTATGATCAGAGTGTGAGAGTGGTTATCCCGTTACTGCTGACACTGCTAGGCGGATGCGCCAGCAAGGCTCCGGAGCCTGAGGCGGGGACCGCGGCGGTGGAAACGGCACGGCCCGTGGAGGACGCGCGGGCGGTGATCGTATGCCTGGGCGACAGCCTGACGGCGGGGCACGGAGTGGTGGGAAGCGGGTGGCCGGAGCTTTTGCAGCAGGATCTGGACGGGAAGGGTTACCCGTACCGTGTAGTGAACGCGGGGGTGAGCGGCGATACTTCCGCCGGCGGGCTGACCCGGATCGGACCGCTGCTGAAGATGAAGCCGCGGATTCTGATACTGGAGTTGGGGGGGAATGACGGGCTACGGGGCACCCCGGTGGCGACGACGCGGGCGAATCTGGAGGAGATGATCGTGGCGGGGAAGGAGGCCGGAGCGAAAGTGCTGCTGGCGGGGATGACGCTGCCGCCCAACTATGGGCCCGGCTACATCCGGGAATTCGAGCGGATGTACACGGATCTGGCGGGGAAGCATGATTTGCCGCTGATTCCGTTCCGGCTGGAGAGCCTGGGAGGCAACACCGAGGGTTTGATGCAGCGGGATGGGCTGCATCCGACCGAGGAGGGCTACCGGCGGCTGCTGCCGCACATCGTGAAGCAGGTGGAGCCACTGCTGGGAAAATAGCCGTTAACATCTGCCGCTTCCGTCTCGTAATAAGGGGTGCATGGAGACAACATGGAGAATCCTGGAGAAGCGGTAGCGATAGTGATGGTGGCTTCGGTTTTCAGTTCCCTGGCCGGATGGTCGACCTGGGTGATCGCGAACAATCTGCGGCGCGCGAAGGCGGCGCGGTACCGGGCCGAGGTGCAGAACAAGATGCTGGACCGGTTCGGCAACACGCAGGAGCTGCTGGCTTATTTGCAAACCGAGGCGGGCAAGCAGTTTCTGGAGGGTGCCGAGACGGAACCGGCGCCGAACCCTTTGTCACGGATACTGAGGGCGCTTCAGTCGGGGGCGATATTGCTGTTGCTTGGATTATCGCTGTTGTTCCTGATCGCGACCCAAAGCGACCCGGATGCGCGGCAGGCGCTGTTGTTCATCGGAACGCCGGTGACCTCTATCGGGCTGGGATTTTTGGCGGCGGGGGCGTTGAGCTACCGGCTGAGTTCGCAGTGGGGACTGCTGGGAAGGCATAATGGCCGGTAGATGAACGTGTCACGGTTCATGACGCGGGAAGAGATCGCCGCGATGGAGCTTGCCGGCAAGGCCGAACTGTCGATGGACGAGACGGCGTTCCGGCTGTTTTATGAGCGGACGGCTCGTGGGTTGCGCGCGTATTTGTGGCGGCTGACCGGGGAGTGGCTAGCCTACGTCGAGCGGTTCAGCCACCGGGAGATCGCGAGGGTCGTGGGCGCGAAGGAGCAGAGCATCCGGCCGATGCTGTCGCGGGCACGGGACAGGTTCGCGGCGCTGCTCAAGGGAGAGAAGTATGAAAGCGCGTGAGTGCGCAAGAGAAGGCGAGGTTTTGCAGGCCTTGTATGCGGGCACGCTGGAAGGCGGACTGGCCGGGCACGCGGCGGCGTGCGCGGTTTGCAGAGAAGCGGTAGCCGTGACGCGGGCGCTATGGGAAGCGGCGCCGATGGAAGGGGAGCCTCCGGCTGCGGGATTGATCTGGCGGCGGGCGGAACTGGCGGCGCGGCGGGAGCTGATCGAGAAGTCTCTTGCGCCGATCGGGGTGCTGGAGAAGGCGGCGGCGGTGGTTGCGGTCGCGGCGGTGGTCGTGGCAAGCCAGTGGATCACAACGATGCCGTGGTGGGTGCTGGCGGGAATTCCCGCCGTTGCGTTCCCCGCGGCGGGGCTGCTGTACTTGGCGCGAAAAGCCTGACGGGACCTCGACTAGAATTGTAGGAATGGACTCGGATCGCCCGGCCCTTCCCGATGAAACCTTAACCGCGGCGGTGCCCGCGTCGGCGAGTTCCGGACTTCGTTTCACGAGTTCCTCGGCGCCGGATGAAGGGCGATTTCCGGCGGGGACTTTGCTGGCGGGGCGGTTCCGGATCATCGGGCTGTTGGGGCAAGGCGGGATGGGGGAAGTCTACCGGGCGACGGATCTGACGCTGGGGCAATCGGTGGCGCTGAAGTTTTTGCCGGAATCGGCGGCGCGCGACGCCAGGATTCTGGAGCGGTTCCACGGGGAGGTTCGCGTGGCACGGCAGGTTTCGCACGCCAACGTGTGCCGCGTTTACGACATCGGGGAAGCCGAGGGGATGCCGTTCATTTCGATGGAGTACGTGGACGGCGAGGATCTGTCGGGGCTGCTGGCGCGGATCGGGCGGCTGCCGGGGGACAAGGCGCTGGAGATCGCGCGGAAGCTGTGCGCGGGGCTGGCGGCGGCGCACGACAAGGGAGTGATCCACCGCGACCTGAAGCCGCACAATGTAATGCTGAACAAGCGCGGCGATGTGGTGATCATGGACTTCGGGCTGGCGGCGATCGCGGATCAGCTGACGGGGGCCGAGGCGCGGCACGGGACGCCGGCTTACATGTCGCCGGAGCAATTGAAGGGCTCCGGGGTGAGCGCGCGGAGCGATCTTTATGCGCTGGGGCTGGTGCTGTATGAGCTGTTCACGGGGAAGCGGCCGTTTGAGGCGAAGACGATACAGCAGCTGATCGAGAAGCAGGAGTCGGCGGAGCTGTCGTCGATGACGGCGATCGCCTCCGATATAGATCCGGGCGTGGAAAAGGTGATCCGGCGGTGTTTGGACCCCGATCCGGGGAAGCGGCCGGCGAGCGCGCTGGCTGTGGCGGCGGCGCTGCCTGGGGGCGATCCGCTGGCGGCGGCTTTGGCGGCGGGTGAAACGCCGTCGCCGGACATCGTGGCGGCGAGCGGGGAGACCGAAGGACTGCGGCCGCGTTACGCAATAGCGGCGCTGACGGTGGTGGTGTTGTGCCTTGTTGCCGTGCCGTTTCTGAAAACGCGATCGTACGCGCTGGCGGCCGCGCCGACGGAGCTGACGCCGGAGGTGCTGGCGCAGAAGGCGCGTGAGTTCGCGGTAACGGCAGGCTACCAGGACCGTCCGGCGGACCGCGGCTACTGGCTTTCCCACCATTCGACGCTGCTTACGCATTTGCAGGGTTTGCCCGAGCCAAGGGATTGGAACAAATGGTTGCAGGCGGAGGCTCCGCTGCTGTTGCAGTACCGGGAAGCCTCGTCGCCGATGACGGCACGGCCGTCCGGGCAGTTGAACGCGATGTATCCGCCGCCGGTGGAGCCCGGGATGGTGCATGTCACGCTGAACGGCCAGGGCCGTCTACGCGGCTTCCGCGGCGTCCCTTATGAGAAGAGCGGGCAGGAGGCGCCTCCGACAAGGGAGCAGGTCTTCGCGGCGGCGGGGCTGGATCCTGTGCTTTTCAGCGAGACCGCTACGCAAACGCTGCCCCGCAGCGCCACCGAACAACTGCGGGGATGGCGCGGGCCGCATCCGGGGCTTCCGGCGACGGAGATCATCGTGGAGATCGGAACCTGGCGCGGCCAGTTGAGTCATGTACAGTTCGTCTGGCCGTGGGAAAAGAAGACGGCGGCGGAGGGACGCGCACGGCGGGAATCGGGACTTTTCCAGGTTCAGGAAGCGCTAGTAATAGCCGCGGTGTTTGCGGTGGCCGGCTTTGCTCTATTCCTCGCGCGCAGGAATTGGAAGCTGGGCCGTGGGGACCGGCGTGGCGCCGTTCGGACGGCGGCGGCGCAGTTCGTTCTCAGCCTTCTGGTGTGGGCGTGTATTATGCATCCGCCGGCGGACGTTTCGCTGCTGGTTCTCCTATTTCAGGCGATCGCCGATGGACTTTATGCAGCCGGGCTGCTGTGGGTGATGTATATGGCGCTGGAACCTGCAGTGCGGGCGCGCTGGCCGCACGCGCTGGTGACGTGGAACCGCGTGATCACCGGGCGGTGGAAAGACACGCGGGTCTGGGCCGATGTTCTGATTGGGGCCGGCGTCGGGCTGGCGTTGTGGAACATCGCGGCGCTGTACGGGCTGATGGATAACCCAGGCCCGACCTCCACCGGCGCCCTACTTTCGCTGATTTGCACGCGCCAGTGGATCGCCACGCACGTGGCGCAGCTGGAGAATGCCTTGAAGGTGGGACTAATCGGGTTCTTCGCCATCTTCTGCCTGCGCACGGTGCTGCGCAAGCAGTGGCTGGCGGCGCTGGTGGGCGCGCTTATTTTTTCGCTGTTTCAGGCGGGCGGTTTCGGGGCAAAAAATTTTCTGTCCAATATGGGCGCCTACATGGTGGTGTTCGTGGCGCTGATTTTCGTGCTGTTGCGGTTCGGCCTGCTGGCGACGCTGTCAGTGGTCTTTTTCTTGAACACGACGGCGATGGTGGTGGTCGGAACCGACTGGAGCACGTGGTTTGCGCCGCAAGGGCTGGCGGGGCTTGGGCTGCTGCTGGGGCTGGCGGTGTATGCGTTCTGGCGGTCGCTGGGTTCGTGGGAGTTTTTGGACAAGCAGGAGGGTGCCTAGGTTAGCGCAAGGTGAGCGAGGCGGTTTGCTCCTTGTTGCGGTAGAGCAGTTCCACTTTCTTGAGCGACTTCAGCTTGCCGGGCCAGGGGAAGTAGAGATAGCCCCGTAAGGGGGCGGTGAATTCGCCTTCGGCCAGGGATTGTTCGATGCAGATCTGAGCGGGGTCGGCGGGCGGGGCTTTGTCGACGCCGGAGCGGTCTTCGTGAGTGGGGGCTTGAGGAGGGTTGGGAAGGCGGCGCTGCTGGGGGCGGGGGTCGCCGGGGAAGCGCTCGGTTTGGCGCGGGGCTCCGATGATGATACCGGCGTCGCCGATGCCGCCGGCGGCGGTGAGGTTGGGGCGCCGGGTCCAGTCCTCGTATTTCAGGGATGCGGCGACGAATTGAGGAGGCTGGGAAAGCAGGGGTACTTTGGAGTTGTTGAGGCGCAGGCGGAAGTGGGAGTGGGCGATGGAGAAGGTGGTGTTGGGCTCCGGGTAGAAGGCGGTTTCGACAACCAGGTAGTCTTCGGTGAAGAACATGCCTTCCGGGCCGGAAAAGGAGTGGCCGAGGAATTCGGCGGCCAGAGTGAAGGGGGCTAGCTTGGCGTGGGCGGGGTATTCGGCGGGCTTGCGGGAAGGGGAAGAGGGTTGGGGCACCTGCGCAAGCAGGAGCGCGAGGAATGCGCAACCAAGCGGCAGCCGCACAAAGCCAGTGTAGAGGAAAAAAGGGCGCCGGGGTTGCTGGCGCCCTTCGAGGAAACAGCCGTGGGGCGGCTTAGAAAACGAAGCGGGCTCCCAACTGGATGAAGCGGCCTTCGGTGACGTTGACGCCCTTGAAGATGGTCCAGTCGAAATTGCGCTCTCCGTTGAGGCGGTGCGTGCCGCGCTCGAGTGTGCCGTAGTTGCCCAGCAGGGCTGGGACAGCCAAGGCTGGTGGCGTATGTACAGAGGCGCTGAATCGCATCGGTGTTGAGACCCGGGGGCGCTCCGGCGGAACCGGCGGGCCTGGGTGCAAATTGGAACGGACCGTCGGCGTTGGACCGGACCGGACCGTTGATGATGCCGTCATGGTGGAGGCGCGGACGCCGCGGCGGGCGCCGGTCTCAACTGTCGTTGATGAGCACGCCGAGTATGTCGGAGTTGTCATCAATCGACTTGCCAATGGTGTAGGCGACATGGAACATATCGCCGCTGGTGAAGCGCTTCTGTTCACGTAGTTGATCTCCTTGTAGCGAGGATCGAGCCGGCTGGAGGCTGGGGTGGCGCCGCCGGAGGCAGCGGCGAAGGCGCTGGTGAACTGGGACAGCCGCGCGGTTTCATCGGCCAGGCTGGTGGCCGGCACCGGCGGGTTGGAGATGAGGTTGATGGACTGCGTACCAGGCAGGAAGTTGCCCTTGGTGCCGACGTAGGAGGCCTTGTAGACGACGCCCATGATCTGCGCTGGACGCCGAGGTTCCACTGTTGGACCTGTGCGTTGTTGAGACCCTGATCGATGGCCGGGCTGATGTTGCCGGTGCCCGACAGCACGCCGGTGATGATCAAAGGCGGGAGGAAGCGCTGGTTGGTGACCGGGTTCGGGAAGACGAAGTCATAGGCGATTCCGTGAGCTGGCGTTGCGGCCGTACTCGGCGTTGAAGTTGTTAGTGATGTTATTGCCGCGGCCGCGTCCGCCGTTGGAATTAAAGCTGCCGGTTCCAAGGGAGGATTGTTTTGAGACACGGGGGCAACACCGGGAACCGTAAGTGCGAAGAGGTGGCCTAGGCGTGGGTTAAGCAACCATTTCTTTGTAGCGATAAACTGCCAGAGAAATGTATGCGAGGTGCTCAAAATGAGGGAAGAACGGTCATTTTCATGGGGCGAATGATGAGAAAACACCGCGCGTCGAAGCGCGCCAAATCGTCCGAACGTGCCTGGATAAAATGGCTGAGGCTTGCGGGGCTGATGGTGCTGAGCTGGTACGTTTGCTGCGGCCTAGTGCTTGTTCTGTTGCGTTTTGCCGCTCCGATTACGACCACCGTTCATATTCAGCGGCGGGTGGAGAGCTGGTTCGGCAAGGGAAAGTACCAGAAGCGCTCTGAATTTGTGGCGCTCCACCGGATCGCGCCGGATCTGCGGCATGCGGTGATCGCGGCCGAGGACGGGCGGTTCTACGACCATCAAGGAGTGGACTTCGAGGAGATGAAGAAGGTCTATGAAGATTCGGTGGAGCGCGGCAAACGGCTGCGTGGCGGCTCGACGATCAGCCAACAACTGGTGAAGAACCTGTTTTTAACCACGCACCGCTCGCCGGTGCGGAAAGCGTTGGAATATGCGCTGGTGCCGCTGGCGGAATTGATTCTTCCCAAGGAGCGGATCCTGGAGTTGTACCTGAACATCATCGAATGGGGCCCGGGCGTCTACGGGGCGCAGGCGGCGGCGAAGTATCACTACGGCGCGAGCGCCGCGCGGTTGAGCCGCGAGCAAGCGGCGCGTCTGGCGGCGGTAATTCCCGACCCACTGCGCAGGAGGCCGTCGCGGATGAACGAGTACAGCGCGGAGATCCAGCGGCGGATGGCGCGCATGGGCTGGTGAGTCGGGGCATGCTCCCGGTTCTGGAAACCAGGCGGATGCAGCGAACCGATTTCCACTAAGCTCAATTATGGTCACGGTCCAGGACATCGAGCAGGCGCAGGAGCGGATCGAGGGTTCAATCTTCATTTCCCCATGCGTGAAGAGCCAGACGCTGTCGCATCTGACGGGGAACACGATTTTCCTGAAGCTCGAGAACCTGCAAATGACCGGCTCATTCAAGGAGCGCGGGGCGGTGAACCGGCTGGCGGGGCTAACCACGGAGGAGCGCTCGCGCGGGGTGATTGCGGCTTCGGCAGGGAATCATGCGCAAGGAGTTGCCTATCATGCGGCGCGGAAGGGAATCCGCGCACAGATCGTGATGCCGCTGCACACGCCGCTGGTGAAGGTGGCGGCGACGCAGGGCTTCGGCGCGGAGGTGGTGCTGCACGGGCTGAATTACGACGAGGCTTATGTGGAGGCGATGCGGCGCAAGGAAGCCTCCGGGCTTACATTTATTCACGCCTTCGACGATGAACTGGTGATTGCCGGACAGGGGACGCTGGGGCTCGAGATCCTGCGGCAGAACCCGATGATCGACGCGCTGATCGCGCCGATCGGCGGCGGAGGACTGCTGGGCGGGATGGCGTGCGCGGTGAAGGAGACCAATCCGCGGATCCGCGTGATCGGGGTGCAGACGGCGCGGCTGCCGTCGATGCTGGCGGCGATCGAGAATAACGCGCCGCAGACCCTGCCGGCGGCAACCACCATTGCCGATGGCATCGCCGTGCGCCGCGCGGGGGAGCGCACGCTGCCGCTGATCCGCAAGTACGTGGATGAGATCGTGACGGTGGAAGAGGAGGAGATCGCCAGCGCGATCCTGCTCCTTCTGGAAACCGAAAAGACCCTGGCCGAAGGAGCGGGAGCGGCGGCGCTGGCGGCGCTGCTGCACCAGAAAACGCAGATGCAGGGCCGGCGAGTGGCGGTGCTGGTCTGCGGAGGGAATATCGACGTGACGCTGCTGTCGCGGATTATCGAGCGCGGCCTGGTGAAGGACGGCCGGCTGGTGCGGCTGCGGATTCATCTGCCGGATTATCCGGGCGCGCTACAGAAACTGACGGTGGTGATTGCGGCGCAGCACGCCAACATTGTCGAAACGCGGCACGACCGGGCGTATTATGGCGTGAACCTGGGCGATACGGTGATCGACATCACGATGGAGACGCGCGGGCCGGAACATGTGGAGGCGTTGAAGGCGGCGCTGAGCACGGCGGGCTACGCCTACGAGCGGGTGCAGTAACGGGCAGCCTCAGGGGTTGGCGGCCGGCGCCGGAAGCGCGTGATCGGCCCTCACCAGCCCCTCGCCCGGCAGTTCCGCTTGATCGACCCCCTTCACGGTGAGCGAAAAGCGGCCGTTGTCGGTGCGGCTGATCTGCCCCTGTTCGCGCAAATACCAGATGGGGAACTCCAGGTGCTCCCGAGGAACCCCTAGCAACTCCTCCAATTCGGACAGCGTCAGCCCCGGCTGCTGCGGCAGATTCATGTGCTTGGTGTAGAGCGCCGTGAGGATGGACTTGCGTTTCAGCCTCTCCATCTCGGGCCCTTGCGACGCCTTGTCGTGATCGAAGATGCGCCACCGGAGGCGGCGGTTGGCCTGGTGGCCGGCGTCGTAGGAGGCACGGGCCTCCGCGTCCGACAGCACGCGGTAGGCCTCCATCATGAGGCGGAAGAAGGCCGCGTCTCCGGTCTCCTGATTGTCAGGATGATAGCGCTGCGCCAGGATCCGGAACACGCGGTGGATGGTTTCCGCGTCCGCGTTCGGGCTCAGCTGCAGCACCTCATAGTAGTCCGGGCTGGTTTCATCAAGAAGCTCTTTGCGAGTCTCGCTTTCCTTGTGGCCGTTTTGGGCCCGTGTGCCGTGCCAATCGATCTCTTCGGAAAAACAGACGCCGGCGCGGAATCTCCCGCCGCTGCGGATCTGGCACCACGACACGCGGGCCTTGATCTCGATCTCCGGCGCCACGCCGCGCCGGTTCAGGATATGTCCGAAATCGCCCTTCAGCAGCACGTCGCCGCCGACGGGAAGCTCGGTGGTCAAATCGAGTCCGCACCCTTCCTCGTGCACATCCAGCACATGCGCAGCCACCTTTTCGGTCAAATCCGGGCGCGGGGAAAAGGTCACCAGCACCTCTTTGCCGCCGAAATAGGAGGCCCTCGCGCGCTTTCTACGTTCCGTATCCAAGATTGAAACTGCCCCTTCCCATGATGAGGGCGGAGGCAAGCGAGGCCAATGGGTCTTACGTACTTTTTTGCGGGGGGTGTTTGCTTACCTCGCATAGGTGTTTCCCCCTACGCGGTTCTGCCGCCTTACAATGAGTCTGTCATGATTGCCCGCCGCCACCTTCTCGCCGCTTCCCCCTTGCTTGCCGCACGCGCCCGCGGCGCGAATGACCGCATCGGGATCGGGCTGATCGGATGCGGCGTGCGCGGCGTGAATTCACTGCTGGCGGAGACCCTCGCGCTGGCCGAATCGCAGAACGTTGAACCGCGCGCGGTGTGCGACATCTGGCGACAGCAGCGCGACACGGCGGCGGGGCGCATCCGGCAGGCGGGGCTCGCCGAACCGCGCCAATACTCCTCATACCGCGAGCTGCTGGCGTCGCGTGACATCGACGCCGTGATCATCGCCACGCCGGATCATCAGCACTGCACGATGTTGATCGATGCGATCCGCGCCGGCAAGGATGCTTATGTGGAGAAGCCGCTGGCCATGGACATGAAGGAGCTGAACGCGGCCTACGACGCGGTGACCCGCTCGGACCGCATCGTGCAAATGGGTACGCAGATCCGCAGCCTGCCCAGTTCGATGGCCGCGCGAGATTTCCTCCGCGATCAGCGGCTGGGCCGCGTGCTGAAAGTGGAACAGGTGCGCAATTCGTTGCGTCCATACTGGCACCGTTATGGAGAGCGGACGCTGGAGGAATCCGACACCGACTGGAAGGCGTTTCTGATGCACCGCCGCTCCAGGGCCTGGGATGCGGACCAGTACACGGCCTGGTTCGGCTACCGCGATTTCTCGCGCGGCCCGCATTCCAACCTGATGGTGCATTTCATCGACCTGGTCCACCACATCACGGGCGCCGATACGCCGCTGCGCGCGGTCACCATGGGCGGCGTCTACCGTTGGAAGGATGCGCGCAACGCGCCGGACTCGGTGGAAACGATCCTCGATTACGGCGAGAACAATTTCCTGGTGCGCTACTCCACCGTATTCGGCACGGGCGCGGGAAACTACCTGAAATTCTTCGCCTCGCGCGGAACGCTGGACGCCTCCGACTGGTCCGGCAAGCCGTTCACGGTCTCCGGCGTCGGCGCCGAAGAGCCGCTTGCGCCGGGCACCGTGATCCCGGAGCGGGAAAGCGATTCCCACATGCTGAACTGGCTGAAATGCCTGCGGACGCGCCAGCAGCCTAACGCCCCGATTCAGGCCGGCTACAGCCATTCGGTCGCGGTGATTCTCTCCGATGAATCGCTGATCCGCGGCTGTCGCATGGTTTACGATCCGCAGCGCCGCGCCATCCGGCAGGGCTAAGCGCGTCCGCGGAAGCGAACCGCGGCGAACCGTCCAATGCCGGGCAGGAACACCTCCGTCGTCGAACCGCGGCGGGCTGTGTTCAACTCGACAGGCGGCGCCTCCGGCCGCAGCAGCGTTGCCGAGTAGTAATGCCCCTGAATCCGCGCCTGAATCTCCTGCTGTGCTGCCGAGCCATAATTGATCACGGTCAGCTGGCCTTCTGAGGCAAGGCCGATGCAGCTCAGCGCGTTCCATAATCGAACCGGACGCCGCCGGTGCGTCACGATGTCGATGACGTCGAGCGCAAACTCGCTGGGGTCGATAACCGGTTCACGGTAGCCAACAACATTTCCCTTACCCAGGGAAAACCAGTCCCGGTCAGTATCTTGTTTCACCGGCTTCTGCGATAACCCGTGCGCCCAATCCATTACCACCGTGGAGCCCGCCTCGGCGTGCGCGAAGATCTCGCGCCGCAACGCCGCCGCCGGCGGCTTCAGGCCCGCCGCCACAAGCGCCAGCAACCTTTGCGGGTCAGGCCGTGGAACCACCGCCGCCAGCATCGGACTGGCATGGCGCCGGTACAGCAGGTGGGCGATCTCCACGGTGCCGCCGCCCTGCTCCACCAGCACCATAATCGAAGGCATCGCCGGGCGGCCGCACAACACTGCATTCTCCTTCAACCACCGCGCGGCACGGCCCAGGCTCTGCCATGCCTCCACCGCCTTCTCCTCGCCCGCCAGCAGCTGCTCCCGGTAACGCGCCGGAAGCGAGAGCACGCAGTTGCCGCCGCTGAGCCGCGCCTCGGCGAGCGCCAACTCCACCGTCTCATGCGGAACCATCTGCGAGGCGGGCGCGCGATAGGCGAGCAGGGCCGGCTGGCTGGGCCGCAACAGGCGGCGCATTCCGTAAAGGTGCAGGTTGGAATCAATCCACGGCTCGCGGCTGGCGCTGGCGGTGTCATCGGCGCCCCGGCCGCGAACCCCGGCGTTGCGAAGTCCCGGCCACAACCCGCCAGACGGCAAGGTCAATCCCGCTGTGCAGACGATGCCCGCTGCCGCACACGCCTTTTCGAAGCCGGCGTGAGGCGCATCCAGCACTACGGCCTCCACGTCCGCCTGGCGCAGCAGGCTCACATGTGCGGCATCAGGCTCCGGCCAACGAAGGACCAACTGCCGCGCCAGATCCAGTGCCATGACAATAACGAGTATAATTTGCCTTATGCCGGACCAAGGGATTCATCGCAGAGATTTCGCGCGCATGGCCGCCGCTTCCATCACCGCGGCATCCTATTCGCGCATCCTGGGCGCCAATGACCGCGTACAACTCGGGCTGATCGGGGCCGGCGGACGCGGCGTCTATGTCATGGGTGTCTTCCAAAAGAACGAGAAGGTACAGGTGACCGCCGTCTGCGATGTCTACGCGGACCGAACCGATAAGGCGCTGGGGCGAGCACCGGGAGCCAAGGGCTTTAGCGATCACCGCAAGCTTCTGGAGACCAAGGAGCTCGACGTCGTGCTGATCGCCACGCCGGATCACTGGCACGCCGGCACGACGATTGACGCGCTGAACGCCGGCAAGGACGTCTATGTCGAGAAGCCGCTGAGCCTGACGATCGAGGAAGGTCCGGCGATCGTGAAGGCGGCGCGGGTGAACGACCGCGTCTGCCAGGTAGGCATGCAGCAGCGCTCCGGCGCGCACTACATCCAGGCCAAGGAAGAGTACGTCAAGAGCGGCAAGCTCGGCAAGATCACCCTTGCCAGGACGTGGTGGCACGGTAACGGCGCGCACCTGATGAAGGCTCCGGCCGCGCTGAGCACGCAGCCGTCCAATCTGGACTGGGCGCGCTTCCTCGGCCCCGTGAAGTGGCGCGACTGGGATCCGCAGCAGTACTGGAATTTCCGCGCCTATCTCGACTTCGGCGGCGGGCAGGTGACCGACTTGTTCACGCACTGGATCGACGTGGTGCACATGTTTCTGGACCAGGACAACCCGATCTCGGCGGTGGCGGCCGGCGGCGTCTATCACTATCAGGACGGGCGCACGGCGCCGGACACGATCAACGTCGTGCTGGAGTATCCCAACGACTGGATGTCGACCTTTGAGGCGACGCTGGCTCCTGGCCTGCGCGGCGCGGGCGTGGAATTCGTCGGCACGCAGGGCAGGCTTTTCATTACGCGCTCCCAGTTTGAGTTTCTGTCGGCGGAAAAGGGCGCCCAGCCGGTGGTGGTGAAATCGACGATCGATCAAACCATCGAGCACGTGGCGAATTTCCTCGACTGTGTGCAATCGCGCAAGCGCCCCAACGGTGACGTCTACATCGGCCACCGCTCGGCCATGGCGTCGCACCTGGGCAACATCGCTTATCTGCAGAAGCGCCGTCTGAAGTTCGACCCGGACCGGGAAGAGATTCTGCCGCTTTAACGCGCGGGGCCGGGCTGGCGTTGCAGGGAATGCTTGTCGTGACAGTTGGCGCAGCCGACCTTGGCGGTGGAGCTGGCCGGCTTGGCGAGACAGGCCCCCGGGAGCGATTCGTGACATCTCTTGCACTGCGCTTCCATGGATTCGGCGGAGCGCAGATCGTGAGCGCCGTGGCAGGTTGTGCAGGCGGGGGAGCGCTGGCGGGTTCGGGCCTCGATCAGCTTCCAGTGGCGGCTGGCCTGGAACCCCTTGCGCTGTGTGGGGTGGCATGTGCCGCATAGGGCGGGCTGTTCGAGGGGGCCGGTGACGCGGTCCGGGGGCATGTTGCCGGCGGCCTGGACATGGGAGTCGCTTTTGCCGTGGCAGGCGTCGCAGCTGAGGTCTTTACCGGCGTGAGGATGTTCGAGAAAATCCTCGGCGGCGGAGTTGTGGCAGGGGGCGCAGATTTCGTGGATCTTCTGGCCTGCCAGTGGCGTTAACAGTAGTAAGAGTAGTAGCAGAAGAGCAAACGATTTCATCCTATTCTTTTGATCAAGCCGCGGCCGATTTCGCTGGTGCGGCGCATGCCGGCCAGCGCCATCGAGAGCTTGAACTCGGCTCCTAACATCCATAGTACGCGCTCGACGCCGGGCAAACCGAAGGCGGCGAGACCCCAGAGCGGGGCGCGGCCGGCCAGGATGCCCTTGGCTCCGAGGGCGAGAGCCTTGAGAATGTCGGAGCCGCGGCGGATGCCGCCGTCCATGAGGACGGGGATTTTGCCACCGGCGGCATCGACGACGTCGGAAAGCGCGTCGAGCGATGCAATGGCGCCGTCCAGCTGACGCGCGCCGTGATTGGAGCAGACGATGGCGGAGGCTCCACGCTCGACGGCAAGGCTGGCGTCGAGAGGATTGAGAATGCCTTTGACGATGACGGGCAGGCGCGTGGCGCCGCGGACCCAGCCAACGTAGTCCCAGTTGAGGTTGGGCACGTGCGGCTTCCACATGGCGGCCTGGGCGGGGCTGCGCGGCGGCGGCACGGGTTGTCCTTCCTTGGGGACGCCGGCCTGCATATAGCCATAGTCGAAGCGGTTGCGGTTGTTGCGGTCGCGATTGGACTGGTAGGGATTGTCCGCGGTGAGGACGATGGCTTGGCCGCCTTGGTCCTCAACGCGGCGGGCGTAGCTTATGGCGGAATCGCGGTCGGGCGAGCCGATGGTGTTGGACCACCAGACCAGCGGCTTGCCTTCGCGGAGGATCTTTTGGACGCCGGTACCCGAGCAGACAACGGTGCGGGTGTTGAGCGCGGCCTGGGCGACGGTTTCGTCGGCGTCGGGCAAGACGAGGTTCTTGCCGCCGGTGGGGGCGATGAAGATCGGGAAATCGCTTTTGACACCGAACAGCTCGACGGAGGGATCGACGGTCGTGACATCGATCATGACGCGGGGCAGGAGGAAGAAGCGGGAGAAGGCTTCGCGGTTGGCGCGGAGAGTGAGTTCATCTTCGACGCCGCCGGCGATGAAGTCATAGGCGAGTTTGTGGAGCTTCTTCCTGGCGATCTCTTCGAATTCATGGACGTTGACGGGTCCGAGAACGCCGGGATCGGCCTGTCCCCACAGGGGAGAACCTGCCGCGAAAGCGGCGAGCGAACGGATAGCATGACGGCGAGATAACATCGCCATGGATTGTATCGGATTCCGGGTGCTAGGATCGTGGCGATGCAGAGCGAGCGTTTGCAACGAGCGATGGCGGCGATTGATGCGCGCAACGCGGATGATCCGAACACGATCCTGGTGAAGGGCGTGGAGCGGAAGAAAGAGCAGGCGCATGCGGAGATGGTCACCGAGTGGATCGGCCGGTTGCGGCCGGACGCTCCCGAGGCTCTACAACTGGCGGGGCGCGCGCATCACGTGCGGCGGTGGAGCATAGCGAGGAGCCAGTATCCGGACGGGCGCACCGGTTATCTGCAATGGCGGCGGGCGTTGCAGGATGTACATGCAAGGGAGTTGCGCGCGGTAATGGAGTCTGAAGGTTACGATGCGGAAACGGTGGCCCGGGCCGAGCAGATCGTGCGCAAGCGGGAACTGGCGCGGGACGCGGACGTGCAGGCATTGGAGGACGCGCTGTGCCTGGTGTTTCTGGAGACGCAGTTCGAGGAGTTGGCCGAGCGGCTGGATGAAGAGAAGATGATCGACGTGCTGCGCAAGACGATGAAGAAGATGAGCCCGCGGGGGATCGAACTGGCCGCATCCCTGCCCCTGGCGGAGGCTTCGGCGGCGCTGCTAAAGAAGGCCGCTGGATCTCTGCCCGGCTGAGGATACGCTATCATGGGCCATGGGCATCACGAACCGGGCCAGCGTTCATTCCCCCTCCAAACCGTTGGACCCTACGACGATTGAGTTTGGGAAGGTTTTCACTCCGAATTTCTTCCTGATGAAGTACGCCGATGGAAGCTGGCAGGAGCCGGTCATCGGCCCCATGCAGGATTTCCAGCTTCACCCGGCAGCCATCGTGTTTCACTACGGCCAGGCGATTTTTGAAGGGCTGAAGGCGTTCCAACAGGACAGCGGCCGGATCGTGATTTTCCGGCCGGAGATGAACGCGCGGCGGTTTAACCTGAGCGCGCGGCGGCTGGACATGCCGGAAGTGGACGAGGGGCTGTTTGTGGAGGCATGCGCGAAGCTGGTGGAGAACGAGCGGTACTTTGTTCCGGCCTCGCCGGGCAGCCTGTACATCCGGCCGAGCATGATCGGCGTAGAACCGTGCATCGGAGTTCGGAGCTCCAAGGAGTTCTACTTTTTCATCATGACGCTGCCGGCTGGGACTTACTTCAAGGAAGTGACGGGCGGAGCAGGTTCAGTGAACGTGCTGGTGAGCGAATCGGTGTTCCGCGCCTGCCGCGGCGGCACGGGCAACGTGAAGGCGGCGGGCAACTATGCCGCGTCGCTCAACATCATTACCGAGGCGAAGAAGAAGGGCTGCGTCCAGGTGCTGTTTTTGAACGCGGCGGACCGTGCCCACATCGAGGAGATGGGCGGCATGAACGTGTTCTTCGTGAGGGAAGGCAAGCTGCTGACGCCGCCGCTGTCGGACACGATCCTGGCGGGGGTGGTTCGCGACACGGTATTGCAGCTGGCGCGCGATATGGGAATCGAGGCGATCGAGACGCCGCTGGCGATCCGGGAAGTGCTGGCCGATATCCGCTCCGGGCGGATCACGGAAGCGATGGCGTGCGGCACGGCGGCCTCGATCACGGGTATCGGGTCGCTGCAGACGGAAAGCGGCGAGGTGATTCGCGTGGGGAGTGAAAGCCCCGGGCCGATGACCAACGGGCTGTACCACCAGATCCGCGGCATCCAGTACGGGCAGATCCCGGACAGGCACGGCTGGATCACCGAAGTGTGCACGCTGGAACCCGTGGCGCGCTAGGCCGCCCGCAAGATGCAAACTGAATATTTTCAAGCCAACCGGGAGCGGTTCCTGGAGGGACTGAAGGCGTTTCTGCGCATTCCCAGCGTCTCGACGCTGCCCGAACACAAGGCCGATGTAAGGCAGGCTGCGGAGTTCGTGCGCGAGGAACTGGCGGCGATGGGGATGCACGGGGCGCGGCTGATCGAAGCGCAAGGGAGGCATCCGCTGGTCTATGCGCAGTGGCTGGAGGCGCCGGGCAAGCCAACGTTGCTGGTGTATGGGCATTATGACGTGCAGCCGGTGGAGCCGGTGGAAGAGTGGAAGTCGCCGCCGTTTGAGCCGACGATCCGCGGAGAGGACATCTTTGCGCGGGGTGCCTGCGACGATAAGGGGCAGACTTACCTGATCCTGAAGGCGCTGGAAGGGTACCTGAAAACGGCGGGACGGCTTCCGGTGAACGTGCGGGTACTGATCGAGGGCGAGGAAGAGGTGGGCGGGGAACACATTGAGGAGTACGTGGAGGCGCATGCGGAGGAGCTGCGCGCCGATGCGGCGCTGATCTGCGATACGGAGATGTTCGCGCCGGGGCTGCCGACGATTTGCGTGGGCCTGCGGGGGATCGTGTATGGCGAGCTGGAGGTCCGCGGCGCACGCACGGATCTGCATTCAGGGCAATATGGCGGCGCCGCGCCGAATCCACTGCAGGCGATGGCGCATATTTTGGCGCAGCTGAAGGATCGCGAAGGGCGGATACGAATACCGGGGTTTCTTGACGATGTAAGACCCCCTTCGCAACTGGAACAGCAGGCCTGGGCGCGGCTTCCTTTTGATGAAGCGGAGTATCTGGAAAAGGAGATCGGCGCGCCGGCCCTGGTTGGCCCGGCGGAGATCCAGGTGCTGGAGCGGGTTTGGGCGCAGCCGACAGTGGAGGTTCATGGAATCCGCGGCGGGTTTATCGGCGAAGGAGCGAAGACGGTAATCCCGGCGCGTGCGCTGGCGAAGCTGAGCATGCGGCTGGTGCCTGATCAGTCCGCGGACCGGGCAGCGGAGCAGTTGCGCTCGGCGGTCGCGGCGGCATGTCCTCCTGGTGTGGTGGCGGAATATCGGGTGATCAGCGCGGCGCCCCCGTCGCTGATCGATCCTTCAGGCACTTTCATTCAGGCAGCTGCCATGGCGCTCGAGAAGAGCTTCGGACGCGAAACGGTGTTCATAAGGTCCGGGGGTTCGATACCGATTGTGGGGCTGTTTGAGCGGCATCTGGGGATCGGAAGCGTGCTGATGGGGTTCGGACTGCCCGATGATAATCTGCACGCACCGAACGAAAAGTTCCACCTGCCGAACTTTTATGCGGGGATCGAAGCAGTGGCCGGATACCTGGAAGTGCTTGGTTCCTAAAGGGAATCAAGCGCAGTGGTACGCGAGCCCAGTACGATTCAGTACCAACATCCCATAGGTGACTAAGCAATCGCCCCGGTAGGCTGATCTAGGGCAAAAACCCTAAGACAAGTTCGAACGGAGCGATATTTTATGAATCGAGTAACATTGGGCGTTGCCTTGCTTGCCACGCTCATGGCAGCAGTTCCAACATTTGCGACGACCACGGTATTCGACAACTGCGGCGGCTCGTGCGGGTGGCAGACTGGAGGTTGGGTAGCGAACAACAACGGCTTCCCCTACTGGGACAATCCATCGGCGGATGGGGCGAACAGGAACGTCGGCCATTACATCTCCGGCACGGGGTTCTTTTCAGGAACACCAGGAGTGCCTGGCGACGATATTCCCTGGTATGGACAGAATTCCGGTGGCGGCGCGGCGCAAGACATGTATTTTTCCACCAATGCGCCGGGCTACACGGCGACATTGCGAATCGAGATTGCCGGTCTGGCCTCGTCGAACATCTTCGGCTGGTACGTCCGGAATGCCAACGGCACCCTGGGCGCACTGACTCCTATCTTCGCCGGGAACGCGAGCGCGGGAGCGGTGTCGGTGTTCACCCCGAGCGCGCTGTTCGGGTTCTACATCACGACGGGCGATGGCTTCACTTACTACACGGAGTCGTCGCGGAATCCGAACCCGACCTGCGCCCAGCAGGGTAATTATGCGAATTGCGTGGCCGCGAACCAGACGCAACTACAGCACTTCGCGCTCTTCCGCGGCAATCCTAGCGCGACGACATTGTGGATCGGAGCGGAAGACCGGACGCTGTCGACGGAGTCGGCCACTTACAGCGGCAAGGTGCGCTACGGCGACTACAACGACATGATCATCAAGATGTCGGAGTCACCGATTCCGGAACCGTCCACCTACGTCTTGTTCGGCGCTGGCCTGGTGGGACTGGGCCTGTTTGGCCACCGCCGCCGCAAGAACAGTTAAGTTCCTCTTTCCAACAGCATTACAAACCGTTGGCTGGCGCGCCTCCACTCTCCTCCGGAAGCGCGCCAGATTTTTTTTGTTGTGAAGATACGGCGGAGGAGATTTGCGAAGATACTGATTATATGGTCGTGGAAGTCGACGGCGTTCCCCTCCATCTGGCGCATCCCGACGAGGTGCCGGTCCGGTGGGTAGGGCAGGAAGAGGTGATGCGGCAGCTGCTGGCAGCGTGGCTGGTGCTGGACCCGCGCGATCTGCCGATGAACCCGCGTTTGATCGGCAAGCCCGGCGTCGGCAAGACGACGCTGGCCTACGCCGCGGCGAAACGGCTGGAGCGGGAAGTCTACATCATGCAGGCGACGGTGGACACACGCCCCGAGGACCTCATCGTCACGCCGGTGATTGAAGGGGAGCGCAAGCTGCGCTACGTGGCCTCGCCGCTGGTGACGGCGATGCTGCGCGGGGGGATCGCGATTCTGGATGAAGGCAACCGGATGAGCGAGAAGAGCTGGGCGTCGCTGGCGCCGCTTTTGGACAATCGTCGGTATGTGGAATCGATCGTCGCCGGGATCAAGATCCGCGCGCATCCCTCCTTCCGGCTGGTGGCGACGATGAACGACGACGCCTCGACATTCGATTTGCCAGAGTATATTCACTCGCGGCTGCAGCCGCAGATTCTCATCGACTTTCCGGAGCGCGAAGAGGAGCTGCTTATCCTCAAGGAGAACCTTCCGTTCGGGCCGGAGGAGATTCTCGAGTACGTCACGGATTTCCTGCAGCAGGCGCACGCCAATGAGGAACGCTACACGGCGCGCGATGGGATCAACATCGCACGCTACGCCATGAAGCTGCGGAGCTTCAACGGTGGGCTGGCGGCACGGGAGGCGCTGCACACGGCGATTCTGGAAACGCTAGGCGGCGAGGCGTTGCGCTATGTCCCGCGAGCCTGAAGGCGCGCTGCCGGAACTGGAGAGCCTGAGCCGAGGCAAAATCACCTATCTGCCGGTGGCGCCGGGAAGAATGGAATTCGCCATCGAGGTGCGGCGCGCGATCCTGCTGAACCGTCCCGACGTGGTGGCGGTGGAATTGCCGGAGATACTGGAGCGGCATTACCGCGCGGCCGTGTCACGGCTGCCGGAGATCTCGGTGATGGTCTATCCCGAGCAGGACGATGACGAGCAGGGGATCTACGTTCCCGTGGAGCCTGCCGATCCGTTCACGGAGGCGATCCGGACGGCGCTGGAAGTGGAGTCGGAAGTCCTGTTCCTGCTCCCGAATATTGCCGAGCGGCCGCATTTGTCCGACGCCTACCCGGATCCGTACTCGCTGCGGCACGTTCCGCTGGCGCGCTACGTGGAGGCCTACCGCGTCTGGCCGCAGCAGCGGACCGAGGAGGTGACCGCACATGCTGCCGGGATCGCCTGGAGGCTGCAAGGCGCGAATCCGGACTTGCGGATTCTGGTTGTCTTGTCGCTGAATCTGCTGGACCCTGTGCTGGACGCGATGGAGACGCCACAGGAGGAGCCGCGGGATCTGCTGAAAACCGCGGAGGTCGACCTGGTCAACGCTCATCCGGACTGCCTGGCCGAGATTACTGTGGAGTATCCGTACCTGCAGGAGCGCTACGAGAATTTCCGGCGGATCATGGGGCCCGACGTGCTGATTGACCGGCCGCGCGCGCAACTGGCTCTGCTGAAGGATGCCGAGCTGGATTATCAAAAGGAGACCGGCGAGAATCTGGTCCACTGGCAGCGCCGGATGCTGGCGCGCTACACGCGGAACCTGGCGATGATCAACCGGGACCTGACGGCGTCGCTTTTCGACATCACCGTGGCAGCGAGGTCGATCGTCGACGACAATTATGGCTGGAGCGTCTGGAAGACGGCCGGTGAGTATGCGCACCAACGCGAGGTTTCCCCGCTCGAGACGGTCAGGATCCGCGGCAGTGAAGTCTGGATCCGGACGCGGAAGCTGAAGATCCGGCGCAGGCTGCCGCGGCCCAAACAGCGGCTGAAGCCGGCATCGCTAAGAGAGCATAAACGCGAGGAGACGCCCGGGGATTGGGCGCGGCAGTTGGATGGCAATTCCATCTGTTCGTATCCGCCCGAGGACATCGTGATCGAGGAATACGGCACGCAGCTGCAGCAGAAAGCCAAGAGCATTCTGAGTGAGGAGCGATTGCGCGTGGAGCCGTTTCTGCATTCGATTCTCGACGGCATCGACGTCCGCGAGACAATCCGGCATTGGATGGACGGGCGGATCTTCGTGCGCAACATGCGGAAGATGTCCGGGGAGGTGGGGGCGGTGATCGTGATTTTCGATCCCGACCCTGACTACCGCTACCGCTACCTGACGACGTGGCTGGGCGAGCATCAAAACGAAAGCGACATGGCGTTTTATTCGACTCCGCCGTTTGAGCACATGGTGGGTCCGGGCGTGGGCCGCGCCGAATACGGCGGCCTGCTCATGACGCGGCCGCCGCTGCGGATGCGCGACGTGTGGTCCGATCCCGACTACGATTTCGCCGAGACCAAGCCGGAACGTCTGCTCATGGCGGGATTGGATTACTCGGTGAGCCGGTATGTGGTTTACGTGGCGGCGAAGCCGCCGCGGTCGATCTTCCGCTCGATCGCCGCGCATCTGAACCGGCGGATTATCTATGTGCCGATCGGGCAGCTGAGTTCCGAGAAGCTGAAGAAGCTACGCGTGGTGCATGTGCTGGACGGCCACCACCGGCGGGAGACGGCGAAGGATTTTATCTGGTAGCGCTCGGCTGAATTCTGCGCAATGCCTTTGCCAACGTCCGCACGCCGTCGCGTATCTGCCGCCTCCGTCGCCTCCACGTCGCTGATCCCCCCGGGGAGCCAGCCCACCAAGTGGATGCCCACTTCCTCGGCGTCCATTCGAAGCAGCCCGTTCACCACCGGCGCGAACGGCCCAGTCCAGCAACGCCAGCCGTCGCGTCAGGCTCATCACCGATCCTACGGGATACTGGTGCGCGGGTGTGACGTAGGCCAGCCGCGCCGATTCGTTGCGCTCGATTCCGGCCGCGACGTCGAGGCCTTCCTCGTCGGCGGGATCCAGCAGTACGCGCGCGGCCAGGTCCTGAGCAGCACCGATTGTTGCAATTGGGGCCAGTCGGGTGTTGCAATTGCGGGGAAATCTGATATTCTCAGGGAAACCGCTATTGAATGTATCCACCGAAGAACTTTCCACGAGGCCCACGCCCCAGAATCAGAGAGAACGTCAATGAAGCGATACGGTCGCGCGAAGTGCGTGCCGTGTTTCCTGACGGCGCCGTCGAAGTCCTGCCGACGCATGAAGCGGTTCGCAAGGCCAAGGATCTGGGTCTGGATTTGATCCTTGTGTCGCCGACGGCCGAGCCGCCCGTGGCCAAGGCGATGGATTACGGGCAGTGGCAGTACGAGAACAAGAAGAAGCAGCACGACGCGCGCAAGAAGCAGCACGTGATTCAGGTGAAGGAGCTGAAGTTCCGCCCCAACACCGATGATCACGATTACGAGTTCAAGAAGAACCACGCGATCCGGTTCCTGAAGGAAGGCAACCGCGTGAAGGCGGTGGTACAGTTCCGCGGGCGGGAGATCGCGCACGTCGATCTGGGGGCCAATCTGCTGCGCCGTTTCGTGGATGACCTGGCCGGCATCGGCCACGTTGATGGCCAGATGAGACTGGAAGGCAGAAGCTACAACGTGATCATCAGCCCGGACAAACAGACCGCCCCCAAAGAAGCCAAACCGAAGCAGAAGGGCGAGTGAGCCGGCGGTTTTAGTAGAAGAGGTACTTCCTCCACTGATCCTCGCCGTTGGCCAGCAGGCGCATGAGGTGGCGGCTGGTGTGGAGGCTGAAGGGGCGTGGCAGGCGTGCCAGACGGAATCCTGCCTCCTCCGGCGTGCGGTTTCCCTTGCGGTTATTGCACGGGTGGCAGCAGGCCACCAGATTCTCCCAGGTGGACTCCCCGCTGCGCGAGCGCGGAATCACATGGTCGAGAGTCAGTTCGCCCGAGTTGCCTGTGAACAGGCAATACTGGCAGGTGTAGCGGTCGCGCATGAGGATGTTCTTGCGGGAAAGGGCACGGGTCTGGTGCGGGATGCGGCGGTATTCGAGCAGCCGGATGACGCTGGGCACGGGGAACTGCTGGCGCGCGGCGCGCAGGATGTACGGGGACACCTCCTCGGTGGCCGCCAGGCCCTTGAGCACAAGCACCACGGCCCTGCGGGCGGCGCACACATTGATCGGCTCATAGCTGGCGTTGAGCACGAGAACCGATTGATGAAGTCTGACGGCAGCGGACATGTTCAAGAAGCTCCCAGTGCAAAAGAGTGAGGCGCGCCAGCGCCGCGTGCGACAGTGAGTGATTCGGTCCATTGACGGCGGTCGGCGCGGGCTACGGTGAGCACGGTGACGCTGGCCGCGCCGGCGAGCTTCAGCGCCAACGCGCAGGCCCCGGCCGTTGCTCCGGTGGTGAGGACATCGTCGATCAGCAGCAGGTGGCGGCCTTGAATTTCACTCCGGCGGCGGACCTCGAAAGAGGCCGAGACGTTGAGGCGCCGCCCGGCGGCGGTGAGTTCGGCCTGCGGTCCGGTGTGGCGTCTGCGCCGGACGGGATGGCAGAGCGGGAGCCCGGCGCGGCGCGACACCACCCGGGCAAGCAGCTCGGCCTGGTTGAAGCCGCGTTGCCAGCGCCTGCGCCAATGCATCGGAACAGGCACAACTAGATCGAAGCGGCGATCGAGCGGCAGCGCGCGCACAAGCAGGCGGCCGAGCGGCTGTGCCAGCGTGTGGATGCGTCCGTACTTGAACAGGTGAATCAAGCTCCGGAGCGGGCCATCGTAGGTTCCGAAGCTGTAGGCGCCGTCAAAGCCGAGCTGGCCGGAACGGCACAGCGCGCACTGGCCGTTTTCATCGAGCGGCCGCGGATTGAGAAAAGGAGCGCGGCAGGAGACGCAGAAATGTTCGGCCGCCATCGGTTCGACGGAACCAAGACAGGCGCGGCAGACGGGGTAGCGGGTTAGTTCGGCCAGCGGCTGATCACAGAGGCGGCAGTTGTCCGGCAAGACCAGGCCGAACAAACGACCCGCCAGCTTAGTCCAAACCGTTCGGTTAACGGCTGACCTTGGGGAGAGCCATCTACTGGAGAAAACCCACCTCCTGGAGTAATTCACATTGTAGCAGGTGGGGCATCTGCGCCAATAGTGTCCGGGATTATCGGGCCAGCTCAGCGGAGAGCTTGGCGCCGCCCATTTCGGCCAGCACGGCCTCCATCTTGACGGGCTTGCGCGAGGCGCGATCCACCCACACGGTCATGCGGTCGGCGCCGCCGTCGGCGGAGGTGATCTCGGCTTTGAAGGCGTCGAAGGTGCCGGCCGGGACAGTGACGCTTTCCGCGCCGGCGACTTTCAACTGAAGCAGCTTCTGACGTTGGCGCTGCAGATCGAAGTTGCGGAAGGTGGTCGTGTAGCCTTCGGCTAGCGGCAGCGTGGCGATCACCTGAAGCGCGCCGGGTCCATCGGCGAACAGCAACCCGCCGGTTTCCTTGTCCAAGGGGCGCTCGTTACCGCTCATGCTCATCTTGCCGGTCACTTTGGTGGCGCTGTAGTCGGCATCGACGGCAACCGGACCCTGGCGCACAGACCGTTTTTCGAGTACAAGCGATTCCGCGTTGAGGTGGCCGGTGTCTACCGCCTCGCCCATCGGAGTTTTCAACTTGTCGATGGCAACCCACCTGCCATTCTCCTGTTTGATCTCGGTCGAGAGGTCGATCGCGATTTTCTGCGGACGCATTTCCATGGATGCTTTGTAGGTGTAAACACCGGCGGCGAGCTTATGAGCCGGTTTGGGCAATCCCACTACGGAAGGATCGATGGCCTTGGCCAGCACCACCGATTGGGGATCGATGGTAATCTCCTTGAGGCGCTTGGCCACATTTTCAGGCATGGCGGACTGGTAGCGGCCGTCGAGGTGGCCGGCGAGGAACTTCTCCATCGCGGCGATGTAGGCGAGGTTATTGATGGGACGGGCGAAGCCGTGGCCTTCATCATCGGCGACCAGATACTCGACGGGGAAATTGCGGTCACGGAGGGCGACGACAATCTGATCGGATTCGAGTTTCTTCACGCGCGGATCGTTGGCGCCTTGCACGACCATCAGCGGCGTCTTGATGCGAGAGGCGGAGTGGAGCGGGGACTGGCGTTCCAGCTGCTTTTTGCCTTCCGGCGTGGAGGGATCGGCCATGCGGACGTGGAACATCTTGCGGATCGACTCCCAGTACGGAGGAATCGAGTCAAGCAGAGTGATCAGATTGGAGGGGGCGACGATGGCGACCGCGGCGGCGTAGAGGTCCGGCGTAAAGGCGACGCCGGCGAGAGTGGCGTAACCGCCATAGGAGCCGCCCATGATCCCGATGCGCTTTTCATCGGCGACACCCTCCCCGATGAGATGCTTGACGCCCCAGGTGATGTCGTCCTGCATTTTCTGGCCCCATTCCTTGTTGCCGGCGTCGAGGAATTTCCGGCCGTACCCGGTGGAGCCGCGGAAATTGGGCTGGAGAACGGCGTAGCCGCGGTTGGCGAGGAACTGCGCCATCGGGCTGTAGCCCCAGACGTCGCGGCCCCATGGTCCGCCGTGCGGCAGCGCGATCAGCGGCAGCTTCTTCGGCGGCAGCCCCTTGGGCAGCGTGAGATACGCTGGGATTTCAAGCCCGTCAGAGGATTTGTAGCGGATGACGGTCATCTTCGAAAGCGCCTCGCGGGGCAGCTTTTCCCGGATCTTGTACTGCAGCTCGAGTTTCTTTTTGGCGCGGTCAAAGAGGTAGGTCTCGCCGGGCTCGGCATCGCTGAAGGCGGAGACAAGGAACAACTGTTCCTCCCTGGTGCGCGAACCGAGGTTGACTTGCATTCCGGGCAGTTTGGACTCCAGCCATTTATGGTCGGTTTCGAAGGTCCTGTTTTTCCAGAAGATCTTGCGCCGGTCATCCATGTAGACCGTGGCGATCAGCTCATCGGTCAGTTCGGAGAACTGAGCGAAGCCGAAGTCGACGCGCTTATCGGGATCCGATTCCACGAATTGAGTTTGGCCGGTGGCCGGATCGAGCAGCACGAGCTGGGAGAGATCGACGCCGCCCGTGCTGTTCTCCATGTAGACGCGCTTGTTTTCCTTGTCGAAGCGGATCGGGGTACAGGTTTCCAGCACACCGCAGGAGAAGATTTTTGTGAAGCCGTTGGCGTCGGCGCGCAGGATTTCGTTGTCGCCGTTGTCGGCGGCGCGGGTAGCCAGGCGTAGCTCGCCTTTGTTGTCGAAGATGTAGGCGGTGAGGCGGTCCGTATTCTTGCGGAGAAGAGTGCGCTCCCCGGTGGAGATCTTCAACTTATGGAGATCGTGCCAGGCTTTGTCACGGTCGTTGAGACCGATGTACATGGCGTCCGGATCCGTCTTGGGCAGCGAGTAGATCATAGTGCGGACGCCCTTAATATCGGTGACGTTGCGGGTTTTGGGAACGTCGGTTCCTTCGCCGGGCTTCTCGTTGGGATCCACCGCGAAGACGTTGAAATTTTCGTCTCCGGCCTGGTCCTGCACATAGAGGATGAAACGGGAATCGCGGCTCCAGAAGTAGCCCATGACGGGCCGCTTGGTCTCGGCGGTCACCGGCTTGGCGGCGGAGAAAGGCTCGGTGGTCTTTTTCACCCAGACATTACGCGCACCCTTGTGTGGCTTGAGGAAGGAGATGCTCTTTCCGTCGGGGGAGATTTGGGCTCCGCCGATCTCGACTTCGCCGACGAACAGGTCGCGATCGACTAGCGGGGGCAACTGGGCCAACCCGGGTAAGGCAAGGCAGGCTACGGCAAGAAATAGGTTTCTCATACTTGATAACGACGATAGCAGAGTCAGGTTTGTGCCACAAAAGTTCGGAACTTTTTGTTACCGGCCGCCGTAATAGTTAACTGGAATGAAATCAGTCTGGGTGGCGACCCTGGCAATAGCCTCCGCCGGAAGCCTGGCGGCAAGAGATCTGCGCAAGGCGGTCGAGGTGGTGACGGCGGAAACGTTGACCTTCTCCCCGGGCGGGACGATCCGGATCGACGACTCCTTCGGCCAATTGAACGTGGAAGGCTGGGAGCGGGACGAGGTGGAACTGCGGGTGGTCCGGCGGACGCAATGGCATTACGAGCCGGAAGACGCCTGGAAGGCGAAGCAGCAGTTGCAGCGGATCACGGTGGAAACCACGCGGTGGGGTCAGGATCTGACGATCTTGACGAGGTTTCCGCGCCCGAGTCTCTACTTGCCGTTCGGAGGGCGTAGCAATCTGCACATGGAGTACGGCATCAAGGTGCCGCGGAAAGCCACCCTGCGGATCCGTCACTCGGCGGGCGAGGTGAACGTACAGGGGGTGGATGCGAGCATCGATATCCAGAACAAAGTAGGCGAAGTTTCCCTGCGCTTGCCGGATCGCGAAGGCTACGACATCAGCGCGGAAACGAAGATCGGGGACGTGGACTCATCGCTCGAAGGCCGCACAAAGCGGACGCGGGTGTTCGGAGCCAGCTTTTCCGGTTCGCCTCGTGGGGGAGGGAAGAACGTAACGGTCCGGGTGAAAGTGGGCATGATTTACCTGGGCAAGTGGCGGGAGCCGGTCTCCGGACGGCGCTGACTTCGTGGCTGTGGCTGGCTCTGGTGTGAGAAAATCGCACTCTCACTCGATGAAAGCGCGGGCACGCAGCATCCTGATTGCCGACGATCAGCCGCATGTGCTGGAAGCGCTGCGTCTGCTGCTGAAGCCGGAAGGCTACAAGATCGAGACGGCATCCTCGCCGGCGGCGGTGCTGGCAGCAGTGGAGGCAAGCGATTTTGACGTCGTGCTGATGGACCTGAACTACGCGCGCGACACGACGTCGGGCGCCGAGGGGCTGGACCTGCTGAAGCAACTGCGGACCATGGACGCCACTCTGGGCGTCGTGGTGATGACGGCGTGGGGCAGCATCGAGCTGGCGGTACAGGTGATGCAGCAGGGGGCGCGCGATTTCATCCAGAAGCCGTGGGAGAACCACCGGCTGCTGGCGACGCTCGGCACGCAGATGGCGCTGACCGAGGCGCTGCGGCGGGGCCAGCGGCTGGAGGAAGAGAACCTGTCGCTGCGCGGGGACTCCGGGGTGACGATGATCGCGCGTTCGGCGGCCATGCAGCCGGTACTGCAACTCATCGCCCGGGTTGGCCCGTCTGAGGCCAACGTGCTGATCACGGGCGCGCATGGAACCGGCAAGGGCGTGGTGGCGCAGGCCCTGCATGAAGCCTCCGCGCGCGCCGGCCGGCCACTGGTGACGGTGAACACGGGCGGGCTGGCCGAGAACCTCTTTGAAAGCGAGCTGTTCGGCCACGTGAAGGGCGCCTTCACGGATGCCCGCACGGACCGTGTCGGACGGTTCGAGCTGGCCGACGGCGGGACGCTTTTCCTCGACGAGATCGCGAATCTGCCTATGGCGCAGCAGGCGCGGCTGTTGCGCGTGCTGGAGACGGGCGAGTTTGAGCGGGTGGGCTCGTCGCGCACGCGGCGCGCCGGCGTGCGGATTCTTTCCGCGACAAACGCGAACCTTGGCGAGGAGGTGGCGGCCGGGCGGTTCCGCGAGGATCTGCTGTTCCGGCTGAACACGGTGGAGGTTCGGGTGCCGCCCCTGCGTGAGCGGAGGGAAGATATCGGGGAGCTCGCCGCGCATTTTCTGAAAGAGCATGCCGAACGCTACCGAAAACGAATCAGCGGGATGGAGGCCGGCGCGATGCAGGCGCTCATGAGTCACGACTGGCCTGGTAACGTGCGCGAACTGGACCACGCGATGGAGCGGGCGGTGCTGATGGCGGCCGGAGAAACGATTCGCGCGGCGGACATCACGCTGCGGGCGGCGCGCGAGGCGGCCGGACGCTTGGAGGATATGAGCCTGGAAGAGGTGGAGGCGTTCCTGATCATGAAGGCGCTCGCGCGCTATCAGGGCAACGTGAGCCAGGCGGCGGGAGCGCTCGGGTTGAGCCGCAGCGCGCTGTACCGGCGCATCCAACGGTACGGGCTATGAAGGAAGGCAAGCGGCGGCGTCCGCGGATCAGCTTTGAGACGCGGCTGACCCTGCTTGCGCTGGCGGCGGGATTCCCGGCAATCGGGGCGAGCTTCCTCATTCTGTGGCTGGGCGGCTATTCCGGCAAGGTGCAGGTGACGGTAATGGTGCTGCTGACGGGCATCTGGCTGGGATGCGCCTTCGCGCTGCGCGAGCGGCTGATCCGGCCGCTGCAAACGGTGTCCAACCTGCTGGCTGCGCTGCAGGAAGGAGACTATTCGATCCGCGCGCGGGGGAGCCGGGAGATGGACGCCCTCGACGAAGTCTACCGTGAAGTGAATCTGTTGAGCCAGACGCTGCAGGAGCAGCGGCTGGGGGCGCTGGAGGCGACGGCCCTGCTGCGCACGGTGATGGCGGAGATCGACGTGGCGGTGTTCACGTTTGACGAAGAGAACCGGCTGCGGCTGGTCAACCGGGCCGGGGAAACGCTGCTGGGGATGCCGGCGGAGCGGATGCTGGGGCGGAGCGCTGTCGAGTTGGGGTTGGAGGACTGTTTAGAAGGGGCATCGCCTCGGGCGGTGGCGCGGTCGTTTCCGGCGGGCGCGGGACGGTGGGGAATCCGTCTGGGGGCGTTCCGGGAGGGCGGGCTTCCGCACCGTCTGCTGGTGATCGAGGATCTGACGCGCACGCTGCGTGAAGAGGAGCTGCAGGCGTGGAAACGCCTGGTGCGCGTGATGGGGCATGAGCTGAACAACTCGCTGGCTCCGATACGTTCGATTGCGGGGAGCCTGTCGAAGCTGATCGAGCGGGAGCCGCCGCCGCCGGACTGGCGCGAGGATGCACAGCGCGGGCTGAACGTGATCGCCGGACGCACGGAGGCGCTGACGCGGTTCATGGAATCGTATGCGCGGCTGGCGCGGCTGCCGGCGCCGAACATGACGACGATCCGGGTGCAGGAATGGACCGAGCGCGTGGCGGGCCTGGAAACGCGCGTGCCGGTGCGCCTGGAGCAGTGCGAAGAGGCAAGCGTGCGCGGTGACGGCGACCAGCTGGATCAGCTGCTGATCAATCTGGTACGCAATGGAGCGGATGCTTCGGCGGAAACCGGCGGCGAGGTGTCGATCGGGTGGCAGCGGCGTGGCAAGCACTTAGAGGTGTGGGTGCGGGATCAAGGACACGGGCTCACGAACACCGCCAACCTGTTTGTTCCTTTTTTCACCACCAAGCCGGGAGGAAGCGGGATCGGGCTGGTGCTGTGCCGGCAGATCGCCGAGGCGCACGGGGGAGACCTGGAGTTACGGAATCGGGAGGAAACAAGAGGGTGCGAAGCACTACTACGGCTGCCCGGCTGAGAGCGAACGGGTTCAACGAGCCGGAATTGCGTGAACTGAAGCGGCTGTCGAAGCCGAGCTTGGTCCAGCGGTTCCTGGACGATGAGCTCGGTTACAACAAAGAGCCGCACGGGCCGACGTGCCGTTCTCCGCGGCGCGTGCTGCGTGACCGTGTCGCGCAGTGCATGGAAGGGGCGCTGGTGGCGGCGGCGGCGCTGGAGGCCAACGGCTACCCGGCGCTGCTGATGGACCTGGAGGCCACGCGCGACGACGATCATGTGCTGGCCGTGTTCCGGCAGGACGGCTGCTGGGGCGCGGTGGCGAAGTCGAACTATTCGGGGCTGCGATTCCGCGAGCCGGTTTACCGGACGCTGCGCGAACTGGCGATCTCCTACTTCGAGCATTACTACAACCCGCGCGGCGAAAAGACGCTGCGGCGCTATTCTCGCCCGCTGGCCTTGAAGCGGTTCGATCATTTGGGATGGCGGACGTCGGAAGAGGACCTGTGGGAGATCCCGGCGGCATTGTGCGAAGCGGTCCACGATTCGCTGCTGACGCCCAAGCAGGCGAAGGGGCTGAGCCGGATGGACAGGAGGCTGTATGAGGCTGGGCGTGTAGGGGCGGCGTTGTAGAAGCTACAGGTTTTCCACGAGGCGTTGCACCTCCTCAAACAGCTTGTCGAGCGCATCCTTGCTGCGCGCTTCGGCGGCGATGCGCACGAACGGCTCGGTATTGGAAGGCCGCACATGGATCCAGCGGTCGGCGAAAACCAGCTTGGCGCCATCGCCGCGGTCGACGGCCGCGTCCGGATAGTTTCGCTCCAGCAGCGGAATCAGCGGCCCGATCATCCGGCCCTGGCTCGGCAGTTGCTCGTGGCGGCGGAAGTAGCGCGGCTGCTCTTCGGCGAGCGCGGAAAGCGGACGTCCGGTTGCGGCCATGTGGTCCAGCAGGAAGGCCATGCCGGTATAGCTGTCGCGGCAGAGATGAACGGCCGGGCAGATGACGCCGCCGCTTGAACCCTCTCCGCCGATCGCGGCTCCTACGGCCTCCATGGCGTCGACGACGTTGGCCTCGCCAACCGGCGTGCGGTGAACCTTGCGGCCATGGCGGCTGGCGACATCGTCGATGACCCAGGAGGTGCTGAGGTTCACGACTACGTCGCCGGAGAGGCGCGGCAGCGCGGCGTCCATGACCAGCGCCAGCATGTCGTCGTTGTCGAGCACACGGCCGGTCTCATCGGCCACCGCGAGACGGTCGCCGTCAGGGTCCTGAGCGAAACCGATCTGGGCTCCCGTGCGCCGGACAAGTTCCGTCAAAGAGGTGAGGGTGTCGGGACGCGGTTCGGCGATGCGCGGGAACGGCTGGGCGGGATCGGTGGAGATGGAATCCAGCCGGCAGCCAAGCCACTCGCCGAGGAACAGTGGGCTCATCAACGAGCCTGCGCCGTTGACTGCGTCGAGAGCTACGCGGAAGCCCCGCCCGCGAATGCGGTCAGCATCGACCTGCCCGAGAACGCGATCGATGTGCAGCCTGGCGGGTGCATCGCGTTCGGAGCAAACCGAGCCGATCTCCTCGTTGCGTGCGTGATAGTAGTTGCTCTGGTGGTACAGGTCGATCAGTTCCCCGCGCTCGTGGTGGTTGAAAAAGAGGCCGCGGGCGTTGAATAGCTTGAGGGCGTTGTATTCGGGCGGATTGTGAGAAGCGGTGACGGCGATGCCGCCGCGTGCGCCGGTGGCGCCTGCGTACATTTGAATCGTGGGGGTGGGAAGCAGTCCGAGTTCGACCACATCGCAACCGGCGGCGAGCAGGCCGCAGTGGACGGCGTGCTGGAGCATGGGTCCGCTGGCGCGGGAGTCCCTGCCTACGGCGACGCGGCCTTTGCCGACGTAGGTGCCGAAGGCTTGGGCAAAGGCGGCGGCGAGACCGGGAGTGAGGAAAGGGCCAACGACGCCGCGGATGCCGGAGACGCCGATTTTGAGGAGGTGCTGGCGTTGCAAGGTAGAGAAAGGATTGTAGCACTGGAAGCGTTTGCGACTTCGCCTGACCGGGTGTATGCTGGCTACATCTTCTGCTTTAAGGGAGGTTTCTCCATGCGTCTTGCCTCATCCCTGCTCGCAATTCTCAGCCTTACCGCCTCGTCCGCTCTCGCACAAGAGTCCCGCGCCACTATCATCGGGCGCACCATCGATCCCACAGGTGCGCTCGTCGCCGGCGCGACGGTAAAGGCAGCCAACACCGCTACCAATATCACCGCAAATTCGGTCACTAACGAGGGCGGCAACTTCGAGATTCCTTATCTGCTTCCCGGCCTCTACCGCGTGACCGTGGAGATGACGGGGTTCAAGCGCGCGGTGCGCGACAAGATCGAGCTGCGCGTCAACGACCGTATGATGCTGGACTTCACGCTCGAGCTGGGCGACGTAGCCGAGTCCGTGGTGGTGACGGGCGAAACGCCGATGCTGGAAACGGCCAACGCCAGCATCGGTCTGATCATGGACGAGCGGCGCGTGGCGGAACTGCCGGTGGTCGGCGGCAATCCTTTTTACCTTTCCCGGCTGACGCCCGGAGTTTTGTCGAGCGGCGGCCGTTCGGCAGGCAACCCGATGGACAATGGCGCGGCGACGGGCGTCATCGTGAACGGCACCCGCGGCGGATCGAGTGAAGTGATGGTGGACGGCTCGCCGAACATGACCAACCGCAACGCGGTGTTTTCCCCTCCGCAGGATCTGGTGCAGGAGTTCAAGATCCAAACGGCGACCTATGACGCCTCAATCGGCCACGCCGCCGGCGCCATGACGAACGTGAGCATGAAATCGGGCTCTAACGCTCTGCACGGGACGGGCTACTATAACGACTCGCGGCACCGGGCCATTCCCTGGTTCACCAACCGGTTCCTGGCCGATCCGCGGAATAACCTGACGCCCGAGGAGCGCGCACGGCAGATCCCAAGCTGGCTGCACCGGCGCTGGGGCGCGACAATGACCGGCCCGGTGTGGATTCCGAAAGCCTACGACGGGCGCAACAAGACGTTTTGGACTTTTGGTTTTGAAGATCTGGAGATCGTCCGCAACCTCAGCTTCACGGGCACCGTGCCGACAGAGGCGCAGCGGCGCGGGGATTTTTCGGCTCTGCTGGCGCTGGGCTCCCGGTATCAGATCTACGATCCGTTCACGATCGCGGCGGCTCCGAACGGGCGGTTCAGCCGGCAGCCATTGCCCGGCAACATCGTGCCTTCCAGCCGTATCGACCCCGTGGCGGCGAGAATCATCAGTTTCTATCCCATGCCGAACCAGCCAAACCTGAACGTGGAGCAGCGCGACAACTTCTTCCATACGCGGAACATTCTGAGGGAGAACTACACTTACACGAGCCGCGTGGACCACAGCTTTGGTGAGAAGAACCGCTTCTTCCTGCGGTGGAACAATTCGCAGCACGACAATTCCGAAAACGCGATGGGAACGATCACCAACCACGACCTGCTGGACCGTACGGGCTGGGGCATCGTTGCCGATGATGTGCATGTGATCAATCCTGGGCTTCTACTGAACGTCCGGTACGGAATCAGCTATCAGAGCGACATTAACAACCGCGGCTCGCAGGGCTTCGACCTGCTGTCGCTGGGCTTTCCATCGAGGCTGGTGAATGAGATTGTCTCCAAGCTAGGTCCGAACGGGATCGCGTTTCCGAATGTGCAGGTGGACGGTGGGGCTTACACGGCCCTGAGCAACAATGGCGGAAGCAGCGCGGGCACAAACTACCACACCGCGTCAGCGACGCTGACGCGGATTGCCGGGAGCCACAGCATGCGCTGGGGAACCGAGTACCGGCTGATGCGGGAGACGGGCTTCAACTTCGGATCGGTGGCGCCGCAGCTGATCTTCGGCAACGGTTTCACGCGGGGACCGCTGGACAATTCCCCGGCCTCGCCGATCGGACAGGGGATGGCGTCGATGCTGTTCGGCATCGCGACCAGCGGCACCATTAACAACAACGCCTCCCGCGCGGAGGAGTCCAGTTATATCGGGTTCTATTTCCAGGACGACTGGCGGCTGACCTCGAAGCTTACAGTGAACCTAGGGCTGCGCTGGGAATACGAGACCCCCATCACGGAGCGCTACAACCGCAGCATCCGCGACTTCGACTTCTCCACAGCGAGCCCGATTTCGCAGCGCGTGCTGGCCAACTATGCGCGGTCGCCGATTCCAGAGGTTGCCGCGTCGAGCTTCCGCACGATGGGCGGTTTGCGCTTTGCGGGCATGGGAGGGCAGCCGAACGGCCTGTGGCGGGGCGACCGCAACAACTTCGCGCCGCGCGCTGGCCTGGCCTACCAGCTGAACCGTAAGACGGTGATCCGCGCCGGTTACGGCATCTTCTTCGACGTGGTGGGTGTAGACCGCAACGGCGTGAACCAGGGCGGCTTCAATCAGCCGACGAACCTGATCCCGACGCTCGACAACGGGCTGACCTACGTGGCCACGTTACGGAATCCGTTTCCGAACGGGATCGAGGATGCACAAGGTGCATCGGGCGGCTTGAACACTTTCCTCGGCCGCAGTGTGAGCTTCTTCAATGACCGGCCGCTGAATCCGTACATGCAGCGGTGGTCGTTCTCGATTCAGCGGCAGCTGCCGAGCCGGATCGTGGCCGATATTTCCTACGTCGGCAACCGGGGCACGAAGTTGCCGGTGAGTACGGAAATGAACCCGATACCGCGCCAGTATCTTTCGACCTCTGCGTCTCGCGACCAGACGACGATCGACTTCTTGAGCAGGCAGGTGAACAGCCCGTTCTTCGGCATGGCGGAGTTCGCGGGGACGGGGCTGGCGAATCAAAGAGTGGGCGTGGCGCAGCTGCTGCGTCCGTTCCCGCACTTCGGCGACATCACGGCGACGCTGCCGGCGGGCTACAGCTACTATCACTCGCTGCAGGTGGCGGTGGAGAAGCGCATGAGCGACGGCCTGACGTTCCAGTCCTCCTGGACGTGGTCGAAATTCATGGAAGGCACAGGCTACTTGAACGACACCGATCCGTTCCTGGAAAAGGTGATTTCCGACCAGGACTTCACGCACCGGTTTGTGATCAGCACCATCTGGGAAGTTCCTGTCGGACGGAACCGGAAGTGGCTGGCCAACATGCGCCCGATCGCAGATCATATTGCCGGCGGCTGGCAGCTGCAAGGCTGGTATGAGGGGCAGACGGGCCAGGCTCTTGGCTTCGGCAACGCGATCTTCACAGGCAACCTGCAAGACATCGAGCTTCCGGTCAGTGAGCGGCGCGCGGAGCGGTGGTTCAACGTGGACGCCGGATTCAATCGGAACCCGCAGCAGGTGCTGGCAAACAACTTACGCGGCTTGAACTCGCGGTTTAACGGCGTGCGCAGCGACGGGATCAACAACTGGGATCTGTCGCTGTTTAAGAACTTCCGGGTGCGCGAAGGCGTGACGGCGCAGTTCCGCATTGAGAACTACAACGCGCTCAACCACGTCCAGTTCGCGAACCCGAACACGAACCCGGTGAGCGCCGCGTTCGGCACGATCACAGGGGAGAAAGGACACGGGCAGCGGCAGCTGACGTTCGGCATCAAGCTAATGTTCTGAGGATGGCGGCCCCGAACAGCCGCCTTCAGGCGCCGTGCTTCTTGAAATGCTCCATCAGCCGGCGCGCCGCGAGTTTGGTCACGAAAAACTGGCGCCTGTTGTGATCGGCGACCGGAAGCAGGCTGAGCACGTCGGAATCATGGGTGGACATGCCGGTATTGTATCGAGAGCCATTACCAGGAATCCAGGATGCGGCGCGCAACGCGGGAGGGATACTCCCGCCCGGGCTGTGCGGCGATGGCGCGCAGCTGCGTTTCCGCCGCGCGCGACCGCGGACCCATCTCATCCAGCGCAATTGCCGCCATCAGACGCACCGATTCCACTTCATGCTCCAGCAACTGTGCAAGCGCGGAGGCGTCGCGGAGGTTCGCCGCCGCGGCAATGCGTACCGCCGGCGAGGGATCCTTGAGCAATCCGGCCCCGTCGGGCAGATGGCGCGCGGCCCAGTAGCGCACGGCGGGATGTGGATCCTGCGCGGCGGCGCGATTAGGTGACGTTGCCGCCGCCAATACGCGCTTGGCCAGAGTTGTGTTCTCCGGAGCCCGCATCATCGCCCAGCGGCTCCCATATCTGCGCTCCCCTTCGACAAGCTCCGGTTCGGGAATCAGCCCCACGTCGCGCGTGTCGCGCATCCAGCGCTGATGTTCGGCGCGGAGGCGGTTCAAGGTGGCGCCTTGCGCCGGATCGGCGGCCAGATTGCGGATCTCGTGCGGGTCGGCCTGCAAGTCGTAGAGTTCTTCGACCGGCTTACTGAGGCTCATGAATTGCGCCGCGGCGGGGGGAAGCTTGCTTTCCGCGTGCAGCCGGCGCAACTCCTTCATGGTGTCGCCGCTTTCCGGCGTCTCCATGTGCTGGTAATAGGGCTTGCCGGGCTCGTAGTTGCGGATATAACGGTACCGGTTGTCGCGCACGGCGCGGATGATGTCGTAGCGCTCATCCATGCGGTCACGCGCCCCGTGAATGTAGCGGCGCGGCGGCGTCAGCTTCGCGCCAAGAAACGCCCGCCCCTGAAACTGCGGCGCCGGCGCGGCTCCGGCGAGATGGAGCATCGTCGGCGCCAGATCGATCATGCTGACCAGCTGACCGTCCGTCGACCCGGGCTTGCCCTGTCCCGCGGCGCGGAACTTCTCCGGAATCCGCGCGATCATCGGAACGCGCGTGCCGGAGTCGTAGAGCCAGCGCTTGGCACGCGGCAGCCCGACGCCATGATCGCCCCAGTAGAAGACGATGGTGTCTTCCAGCAGTCCAGCCTCCTCGAGCTCCCGCAGCCGCGTGGCTACTTGATAATCCATGGCCGTGACGGCTTCGTAGTAGTTGGCCCAGTCGCGGCGGACAGCGGGAGTGTCGGGATGATAGGGAGGCAGGACCAGCCGCGCCGGGTCGCGCCGCTCGGAGGGCTTCAGCTGCTTGATGGCCTCTTCAAACTGCTTGCCGCGCCAGGTGAGGCGGCTCTCGTGGGAAACCTCGAAGTTAAAAACCGCGAAGAAGGGCTGTCCAGCCTTGCGTTTGCGCCAGTGGGCGTCGCGGCCTGATTCGTCCCAGGCTTTCGGAGGCACATCGAAGTTGTAATCGGTCTTCGCGTTGATGGTGCAGTAGTAGCCGGCATCCCGCAGGAATTCCGGGAAGCATTTCACGTGCGGCGGAAGCGCGGCTCTGGACCGCATGTGCATGGAGCCAAGCGACGAGGGAAACATGCCGGTGATGATGCCGGAACGCGACGGCGCGCAGACACCGGCCACGGTGTAGGCATTCGTGTAGCGCACGCCTTCGGAGGCCAGTTTGTCGAGCGTGGGCGTGATGGCGTGCGGATCGCCATAGCAGCCGAGATTAGGTGATGTGTCTTCGCTCGACAACCACAGAATGTTGGGGCGCTGTTCAGCGGCCAGCAGCGCGGGTGCGCCGGCCAGCAGCGCGCGTCTTGACAGAATCGTGGGCATTGGGGACCATTCTAACCATGCTGCGACGCGAGTTTCTTTCTTTCGGAGCGGCTGCCGCGCTGGCTCAACAGCGCAAGCGGCCCAACTTCATCTTTCTGTTCGCCGATGATCTCGGCTGGGGCGACCTGGGTTGCTACGGAAACACCCATATCAAAACGCCGAACCTGGACCGGCTGGCGGGACAGGGAACTCTGTTCACCCAGTTTTACGTGAACTCGGGTGTCTGCTCGCCGAGCCGCACCGGTTTCATGACCGGGCAATATCCGGCGCGCCACCGCATCCACGGCCACCTTGCAGAGGAGCAGCAGAACGCGCGCCGCGGCATGCCCAACTTTCTCGATCCGAAGGTGCCCAACCTGGCGCGGCTGCTGAAGGAGAACGGCTACGCCACGGCGCACTACGGAAAATGGCACTTGGGCAATGGCGAGGGCGCACCGCCTCCGGAAGCCTACGGCTTCGACGACAGCCGCACCGTGAATTCCAACGGTAAGGGCTGGGAGGAGGAGCGCGACCCGTGGTTCCGCGCGCGTTCCACCAGCTACATCGTCGATGAGACGATCCGCTTCATCGAAAACAACCGCGAGCGGCCCTTCTATGTGAACACCTGGACGCTGGTGCCGCATGCCACTTTGAATCCGACCGAGGAACAGATGAAGCCGTATGCCAATCACGCGCCTATCGGGATCGGGCACAAGTCGGCGGCGCAGATCTACTACGCCTCGGTGACTGATCTCGATAACCAAGTGGGACGGCTGATGGCGCGGCTGGAGACCATCGGCCTGGCGCGCGACACGCTGATCTTCTTTTCCAGCGACAACGGCCCGGAGGATATCCACATACGCAACGCCGCCCATAGCGGAATCGGTTCGCCGGGTCCCCTGCGCGGGCGCAAACGCAGCCTTTATGAAGGCGGCGTGAGAACGCCGTGCCTGGTGCGCTGGCCCGCCGCGATTCCCCCCGGCCGTGTTGATAAGGACTCCGTTCTGACGGGCGTCGATTTTCTGCCGACCATGGCAAAGCTTGCCGGAGTGAGCACGCCGCCCGGACATGCTCTGGATGGAGAGGATCGCAGCACGGCGTTCGAATCGCCTGCCGCTCGCAGCAAGCCCATTTACTGGGAATGGCGGTTCAACATCGCCGGGCATGTGATCAACCGGAGCCCGATGCTGGCAATGCGCGAAGGTGATTGGAAATTGCTCATGAACCCGGACCGTAGCCGCGTGGAGCTATACGAGATTCCGCGCGATCCCTCGGAGTTGAACAACCGTGCCCCGGAAAAGCCGGAGATCGTGGCCCGGATGAGCCCGAAGCTTCTGGCCTGGCAAAAGCAGCTTCCGCCGGGGCCGGTGGAACCGGCCGCGGGCCGCAATGATTACCCGTGGCCGGGCCGCTAGTACTCCACCTTTTACGTAGCCTTAACTTTCCACGCGGTTTCCACAGTAACTCGGCCGCCCTCCCTACGCACCTTATGTTGCAGGAGGCACAGTGAAGCAAGCAAAGAATCGCAGATACCCGTGGCTGAAGTTGTCGCTTGCCGTGGGCGCCGCGCTGGCGTTGACGCTGCTGGTCAACTCCATCAACCAATACCGTTATGTTTCCGGGCGCGTGATTACGCATCATCTTCAGGGTGAGGCAAGCGGCGCTCCCCTGTCGGGCGAAAAGATCCGGTCCCGGTTATCTAACCGCGAGACGATTACCGAAGTTCGCGAGACGGTGAATGGCCCCGTGCTGGTTACCGTGGCTGCCTTCCGTGTGATGCAGGGTCCGCCGCCGGCGCCGGGCCGCAGGCGTCCCCACCTGATGGAAATGGCCTTGTATATGGATTCGGCCGATGCGATTTTCTGGCCGCTGCGCCGGAACCTGATCATCAACTGCTCTGCCGCGCTGGCGCTGCTGGGCGCGCTGTTGGTGATGAGCCTGCGGTTCCCGGTCTATGTTCGCGGGAAGCAGCTGGAACAGCAGATGGCCTTGGCGCGCTCGGTTCAGCAGGACTTGATGCCGGCCGCCGGCAATGCGGGGCCGCACGTGGAGGCGGCCGCCGAGTGTGAGCCGGCCTGGCAGGTTGGCGGCGACTTTTATGACATCTTTCCCGCGGGCGGTTCGAATGTGGCGATGGCGCTGGGCGACGTTTCCGGCAAGGGGCTGCCCGCCGCGCTGCTGATGCGGCTGATTCACGGCGGCGTGCGGTCCAGCGCCTGGCACCAGAGCCCGGCGCAGCATGAGGAATCTTCGCGGCAGCTGAACCAGCTGCTGTTGACGCAGAGCTCGCAGGCGCAGTTCGCAAGCATGTTCTGGTGCTATTACGAGCCGCGGATCGAACTTCTGCGCTATGTCAACGCCGGGCATTGCCCGCCGTTGCTGCTGCAGGCGGGGGAGACGCGGATCGAGCGGCTGAACGGCGGCGGCCCGGTGCTGGGGCTGTTGAAGGACGCAGGCTACCGGCAGGAGGCGGTGCCGTTTTCCCCCGGCGACCTTTTGGTGCTCTATTCCGACGGCATCGTGGAAGCTACGAATGGCGATGGTGAGGAGTTCGGTGAGGAGCGGCTGTGCGCCGCTTTGCTCAGGCTTCGCGCCGGCAGCGCCGAGGAGATCCGCGCCGGGCTGCTTGGGGAACTGAAGGCGTTTCTCGGCGGCGAACAGCCCGAGGACGACCGCACGCTGATGATCGTCCGCGCGCAATCCGTCCCCGCCGAGGATGTAGATGAAGCCCTGGCGAACCTACTCGAGGGTATGTCCGCCGTTCACGGATAGCTTCTGGCCGGTGATGAAGCCGGCCGCATCCGATGCCAGGTAGGCGACCGCTTCCGCCACATCTTCGGCCGTGCCCTGCCGCCGCATCGGCACCTGTGCGGCGTAAGCGGCGAGGTCCTCGGGCTTCGTGCCCGCGTGGCGCTCGGTGGGAATCCAGCCGGGCGCCACCAGGTTCACCGTGATTCCGAACGGCGCCAGCTCCCGCGCCCAGGAGCGCGTCATCCCGAGTTGCGCGCCCTTCGCGGCCACGTAATTCGCGAATTCCGGATTGCCCAGCTCGAACACCTCGCTGCCGATCTGAATGATCCGGCCACTGCGCCGCTGCTTCATCTCGGCTACAGTCTCTCTTACGAGCAGCAGCGGCGACTTCACAAAGAACTCCAGCTGGTCGAGATATGCCTGCCAGCTCTGCCGCTCGATCGAAAGGAAGGGCTGTGGACCGCTGGCGTTGGGAACCAGGATATCCACGGGCCCAAACAGCGTCCGTGTCTTGGCAACCAGGCTCTTCACCTGCTCCTCATCGCGGACGTCGGCTTCCAGCGTGGCCGCGTGTCCCCCCGCCTGTTCGATGCGCGAGGCCACCGCTTGGGCCTTTTCGCGGCTCTTGTAGTAGTTGACCACCACACTGGCGCCGCATTCGCCGAGCTTGACAGCGATGGCGGCGCCTAGGCCCCGTGAGGCGCCGGTGACGAGTGCGACTCTTCCCTGGAGACTCGCTGACATAGGCGTTGAGAATCGGTCCTCAAATCACGGCCCGCAGATCCTTGAACGGCAACCCCTGCGACTGCCCAACGGCCGCGCAGGTGATGTGCCCGTTGTAGGTATTTACGCCCTGCCGTATCGCCTCCGAGCGGTCACATGCCAGGCCCAGCCCCATATTGGCCAACTGCAACACGTAAGGCAGCGTCGCGTTGGTCAGCGCCATGGTCGAGGTATGGGGGACCGCCGCCGGCATGTTGGATACGCAATAGTGCAGCACGCCCTCCTCGAAGTAGACCGGATCGGTGTGCGTTGTGGCGCGCGAGGTTTCCATGCATCCGCCCTGGTCGATGGCCACGTCCACGGCAACCGCGCCCGGCTTCATGTCACGCAGCATCTCCCGCCTCACCAGCCGCGGCGCCGATGCACCCGGGATCAGTACGCCCCCGATGAGAAGGTCCGCCAGCCGGAGCGAATCGCGAATGTGGAAGGCATTCGAGGCTAGCGTGACAATCCGGCTGTTGAAAATATCGTCGAGGTTCCGCAGCCGGTTCAGATTCTTATCGATCACGGTGACCAAGGCGCCAAGTCCGTAGGCGATCTTCGCCGCGTTCAATCCCACGATGCCGCCGCCGAGGATCACCACGTTGGCGGGAGACACACCGGGCACTCCGCCCAGCAGGATTCCCCGCCCGCCATTGGGCCTCTCCAGATACTGCGCCCCCACTTGTACCGCCATTCGCCCCGCCACTTCGCTCATCGGCGTCAGCAGCGGCAGCGAACCATCGCTCTCCTTGATCGTTTCGTAGGCGATGGCCGTGGTGGAAGTCTTCACCAGCCGGTCGGTGAGTTCCGGCAGCGGCGCCAGATGCAGATAGGTGAACAGGATCAGGTTCGGCCTCAGGAACGCGTATTCGGCGGTCTGGGGTTCCTTCACCTTCACTACCATCTGGCTCTGCCATGCCTCGGCAGCCGTCGCAACAATGCGTGCCCCAGCCTCCTCATATTCGGAATCAGGCAGCGAACTGGGCACTCCGGCGCCGGTCTCGACAACTACTTCATGGCCGGCCTCAACCAGTTGGTGCACGCCGCTGGGCACCAGCCCAACCCGTGTCTCGTGGTCCTTTGTTTCCTTCGGAACCCCGATGATCATAAAGGAGGCTGTGTGGCGGAAGCGGCCGGATCGGCGGCCAGGGGCTCGGGCGGAGGCTGCGGATTGACCGCCGGCGGCGGCAATGCGTTCCGCTTCGGGCCCAGCCCCAGCGCAATCAGAGACAGCGAGGTGATCTTTCCATCCGGCTTCAGGTTCTGATCCTTTTGGAATCGCTTCAGAGCTTCCGTGGAGGTTTCGCCCCACTTGCCGTCGGCTTCCACACTCAAATAGCCGCGCTCTTTCAACGCGGCTTGAATCTCGCTGTAGCGCTCCGGCGCGGGCTTCTGCTGCCCCGCGCGGAATGACGGCGTGCGCCGGCGTGATGACGACGTCCGAGCCCGCTTTTTCGCCGGAGCCTTTTTCGCCGATGATGCCGTAGTCGTCTTCTTGGGCGTGGTTTTCTTCGCCGCCGGAGTCTTCTTCGCGGGAGCCTTGCTTGCCTGAGGCGCGCCCCAGAGAAGCGCCATCCCAATCGCCACCAGCAATGCGGTCTTCAAGCCGGGCATCTCTTACCGCGGCAGCGTGCCGGAAATGAACAGCGTGCCGTAGGCCGGCCCGCCGCGTCCGGGGAATGGAACCGCGCGCATCACGCGGAACGCCACGGGATCGCCGGGCTTCAGTTTCGACTGCACCTTGCGGATGTCTTCCACCGAACCCACCGGAACGCGGTTGATCGACAGAATCACATCGCGTTCCTGCAGCCCGATCTCGCGCGCGAAGCTGTCGTCGGCAACCCGCGTGATCATCACCCCGTTGTTACCTTCAATCTTCATCTCCTGACGCTGCGCTTCCTGCAGGCCTAGCACGGAGATGCCGAACTTGACTTCGGTGCCTTCCTCTTTTTCTTCCTGAGGCGGCTCTTGGGCCCCGGTGATCCGGAGATCGTCTTTGAAGACTTCCATCCGGTCTCCGACGGTGACAGTGACATCCATCTTCTTGCCCATCCTGTCGATGGTCATGGTGATCTTGTCACCCACCGGCGTATCGGCCACAATCGCGACAAGCTCTTCGCCATTCTTAACCGGTTTGCCGTTTAGCGCCAGGATGACGTCCTCTGCTTGCACCCCGGCCTTTTCCGACGGTCCGCCTTTTTTCACGAACTCCACCAGCACGCCGTGCTCCAGCCCGAGCGCCTTCATCGTCTCCGGCCGCTGCTGCGCTCCGCTGAACTGAATCCCAATGGAGCCACGCGTCACTTTGCCCTGCTTGATGATCTGGTTGTAAACCTTCACCGCCATGTTCACCGGCAGCGCGAACCCAATGCCCTGATAGCCGCCCGAATTGGTCGCGATCATCGTGTTCACTCCGATCACTTCCCCGCGGATGTTCAGCAGCGGTCCGCCGCTGTTGCCCGGGTTGATCGCCGCATCGGTCTGGATGAACCGCTGGAACTGCTTTGCGCCGGCGATGTCGCGTCCCTTGGCCGAGACGATGCCTGCCGTCACGCTGGCTTCCAGGCCGAATGGCGAGCCGATGGCCACCGCCCAGTCACCCACCTGCACGCCTTCGGAATTGCCCACCTTGGCGTAAGCAAGCGGCTTGCCGGCCTCGATTTTCACCACGGCGAGATCCGTTTCCACGTCGTAGCCGATCAGCTTGGCCTTGTGCTCGGTGTTATCGGTGTGGAGTTTAACGACGATTTTGTCCGCGCCTTCCACAACATGGTGGTTGGTGATGATGTAGCCCTTCGGGTCGACGACAAAGCCCGAACCCGCGCCCTGTGACCGGAACGGCTGCCGCGGCATACCTTCCAATCCCGGATTGCCGCGGAAGAAGCGCCGGAACAGATCCATCGGATCTTCCTCACCTTCTTCCTCTTCCGAGCGCGGCGCCCGGCGGCGCGTCTGGACCGGCTTGGCCTCGGAGGTGGTGGAAATATGCACCACCGCCGGCTCCAGCTTCTTCACCAATGCGGTGAAATCATTGGCCAGCTGAACGGGACTGGGGATGGTCAGCGGCGTCGCATCGGTGATGGCCTGTCCTTTGTCCGCGCTGACCGCGCTGGTAATCAAGGTTCCGATCACGATCCCCACAACGAGGGTGCACATGACCAGAGCAATCGGTAACAGTTTCGGTTTTTTCATCCTGGTAATCATATTCATTGCGAAATTCCGCCTCCCCGGAAGGCCCTTATCTCTTGCTATTAATTATACAGTCATCACGGGCTAAACCGGCCCGCGATGAAATAGATGCTTCCGTATTCGTTCTGGTTTCCATTCCACCGCCAGCACCGCCGCCAAAATCAGCGCCGCTCCCATTGCTGCGCGCCCGCTCAACCGCTCGCCCAAAACCACGTACGAGGTCGCCGCCGCCGAAATCGGCTCCAGCGCGAAGATCAGCGCCGTGCGCGATGCGCTGGTATGCTGCTGCGCCCACGCCTGAACGGTGAAGGCCAACGCCGTGCACAGCGCGGCCGTTACCGCCAGAGTCCACAACACCCGCCCTGTCCATTCCACGCGTGGCGTCTCCAGCCACCAGAAGCTCGCCGCAAAGCAGCCCGCCGCCACCAATACCTGCAACAAACTGATCGCCGTGAACCCCAGCTTCGGCGCATACCGCTCCAGCACCAGCACGTGCGAGGCGAAGGCCGCCGCCGCCACCGCCGTCAGCATATCCCCGCGGTTCCATCCCCCACCCGTCTCCGGAGCCGTCAGCCAGTACATCCCCAGCATTGCCATGCAAACCGCCACCGCCTCCATGGCGGCCGGCACATTTCTATAGACGGCCAGCCCCAGCAAAGGTACCATCACGACGCACAGGGAGGTCAGAAACGCCGATTTCGACGCGCTCGTATACTGCAGCCCCACAGTCTGCAAAAGGTACGCCAGCGCCAGAAAGATTCCTGCGCTCAGCCCCGCCTTCAGCGAACCTGCCTGCCCCAGCAGTCCGCCCGCCAGTTCCCGCCGGAACATCACCGCCAACAACAGGCTTGCCAGCGCAAACCGCGCAGCCAGAAACAGCGCCGGCGAGATATCCTCCAGCGCCGACTTCACCAGCACGAACGTCACGCCCCAAATCGCGGTCACCCCGGCAAGCGCCAGCTCCGCCCGTAGCCGCTTAGCCGGCAAGCTGGCTCACGTGCCGCTCCAGCAAAAGCAGCGTCAGTAGGATTCGTTGCAGCGCCACTTCGCGGCCGTCCGGATGGTACCACTCGCCCGGCGTGTGCGCCCCGCCGCCCTGCCCCCCGGCGCCGATCGACACCGCATGCATGCCTAGCGACAAGGGAATGTTGGCGTCCGTCGAGGCGCAATCCAGCTGTGAGCGGATGCGCAAGTGCGCGTCCACCGCCCGCAGGCAGCCCAGGACCGGCGCCGCCGGGTCCAGCTGTCCCCCCGGGCGCGAGCCGATCTCCCGCAACCGCGCCTGCAAACGTCCGCTGGTGGCGCGCTCATTCTCGGTCTCCAGCGACCGCTCCACCGCCGCCGTCAGCATCGCCGTCAGCTCCTCGATCCGCTGTGCGCTCTCCGACCGCAGATCCACTTTCGCCCGCGCCGATCCCGGGATCGAGTTCACGCTCGTACCCCCGTCAATCGTCCCGAAGTTGAACGAAGTCCGCGGCCCGCCATTCATCGCCGCCGGCAGATTGTCGGCGAACCAGGCGATCGCCCGCCCCATCGCATGCACCGGATTCGGAACGCCATAATCGCTCCAGGAGTGGCCACCCGGACCGGTGAGGCTGATCTCGAACCGTCGGCTGGCCAGCGCCCGATGCGTGATGTGGTCTGAACTCGGCCCGTCCAGCACCAGAAACGTGTGCACCCGGGCGCCGATCCCGTTTCCCCGGCACAGGTAACGCATCCCGCTCAGATTCCCCTCTCCTTCTTCGCCCACGTTCGCAATCAGCACAATCGGCAGGTTCCGCACGGCCAGCTCCGCCGTCGCGTTGACCCCGCCCGCTACCGCGAGCAGCGCCGCCAGCCCCGCTCCGTTGTCCGACACGCCCGGTCCCAGGAATCTCCCGTCCCGCCCCAGCGTCACTTCCTCCGCACCTCGGGGCGCCAGCACCGTGTCCAGATGCGCCGTCAGCGCCAGCACCGGCCCCGCCGTCTCCCGCCCCATCCACGCGATCACGTTCCCTGCCCGGTCCACCCGAACCTGGCAGCCCAACTCCCTCAGCCGCGCCGCCATCCATTGCCCCCGCGCCTGCTCCTGGAAAGTGGGCGCCGGTATCCGGCACAACTCCAGGTGCCTCTCGTTGATCCACTTCTTTGACGCCCCGAACCACTCCAGCGCTGCGCGTACCTCCCCCATTGCGGCCAACTCGGCCACTTGCAGCTGACGCTCGGCTGCCGTTGCCTCTACCATTTCCACCAGTGTAACCCGGCCTGTTTCCCGTCCCAAGAAAACTGAACTAACCCGCCGGTAGTCCCGTAACCTCCGCCTCGACGGCTCTAGTACACCAACCGGGATGGTCCGTCGGATCAAACCCCACGAGAACTAAGGACATCTCCGTATTGGGCCATCCCTCATTACGCCCTACAATGCCTTTGAAGCCATCAAAATAGGTCAGCCAACCCGCTCATGCCTGCAAGAACACCCAAGTCGTACTTCTCGGAAACCGAAGCCGCTCGCAGTCTGGGCATTACGGTGGATGAATTCCGTGTGCTCGTCAAGAGCCACATCGTGGATCGCGATGAGGACATGACCAATGTCCCCGTAACCACCTACCACGCCAGCGACCTTCTAGTTTTGCGTCTGCTGACCGGCCGCTTCAGGACCGCCACAGCTCAGGGTTAAGCAAATTCGCAGGGCGCCGCCCCTCCAATGCGGCGGCCGCGTTTTCGGCCGCCATCATCGACATCCGCCGCCGCGTCTCCACCGACGCGCTGGCAATGTGCGGAGCCAGCACCACGTTCGTCAGCTTCAGCAGCCCGGCGTGCACCTCCGGCTCCTTCTCGAACACATCCAGCCCTGCTCCCGCAATGCGCCTCCGCCCCAGCGCCTCGGCCAGCGCCGCTTCATCCACCACGGGGCCGCGCGCCGTGTTCACCAGGATCGCCGTCGCCTTCATCTGCTCCAGTTCCTTCGTCCCGATCAGATGCCTTGTGCCATCCGTCAGCGGCACGTGCAGGCTCACGAAGTCGGCCTCCCGCAGCAGCTCCTCCTTGCTCACGAAATCCACCCCCAGATCCTTCTCCACTTCCGCCGCTTGCCTCACCGCGTCGTGGTAGATCACCCTCATCGCGAACCCCCGCCCCCTCCGCGCCATCGCCTGCCCGATCCGTCCCATCCCGAACATCCCCAGCCTCCGGCCCCATACGTCCTGGCCCGCCAGCAGATCAATTGTCCACTGCTTCCACTCCCCGGAATGCACAAACGCGTGCCCCTCCACCACGCGCCGCGCCGCCGCCATCAACAGGGCGAAGGCGAAATCTGCCGTCGTCTCCGTCAGCACGTCCGGCGTGTTCGTCGCCAGAATCCCCTTCCGCGTCGCCGCAGCAACGTCAATGTTGTCGAACCCCACCGCCACGTTCGCGATCACCTTTACCCCGTCCAGAGTCTCGATAAACTCCGCAGGAAACTTGTCCGTCAGCTGGCTCACAATCGCGTCCACACCATTCACTCGCTGCCGCAGCTCGGCCGGCGGCAGCCCTTCATCAGTTCCCACGTAGTCCACAGCGAACCGCTGCTTCAAATATTCCACCGCTTCCGGAAACACTCTCTTGGTAACCAAAACTTTTTTCATAACCTCGAGGCTGGAATTGTCGCACAGCTGGCCTGCATCGTACAATGGTCCCTCTTAACGCAAATCTCATCCCCGGAGGAATCTCAAATGGCGAATCTCGGTTTTCTCGGTCTTGGCATTATGGGCTACCCCATGGCGCGCAATCTCGCGCGCGCCGGCCACAACGTGGCCGTCTGGTCCAACACCTCCGCGAAAGCACGGAAACTCGCCTCGGAGGAAAAATCGATCACCGCCATGTCCACACCCAAGGAAGTCGCCTCCTCCTCTGAGTGCGTCTTCCTCTGTGTCGGCGACACCAAGATGGCTGAAGTGGTCATTCTCGGTAAGGACGGTCTCATCGAAGGCGCGAAAGCCGGCTCCGTCATTGTCGATGCCTCCACCGTCAGCCCCAGCTCCTCCGTCCGCGTCGGCGAACAGCTGGCCGCCAAAGGGGTGGACTTCCTCGGCGCTCCCTGCACAGGCTCCAGGCCCGGCGCCGAAGGCGGAACTCTCACCTTCATGATCGGCGGCGACAAGCAGGTCTTCGAACGCGTCCGCCCCTACTTGGAAGCGATGGGCAAGCAACTCTATTTTTGTGGCGGCCCCGGGATGGGTCTCCACGCCAAGCTGTCCCAGAACCTCATCCTCTCCAACATCCTGCAAGCGTTTAATGAGGGCCTGGTCCTCGCCACCAAGGCCGGCGTCGATCCTCAGCTCATGCTCGAGATCCTCGACAACTCCGCCGCCAAAAGCGGCCTCATCGCCTTTAAAGCCCCTTATGTCTTCCGCCGCGACTTCAGCACCAATTTCTCCGTGAAATGGATGCATAAGGACATCGGGCTCATGCTCGACTCCGCTGCGGAGCAAAATGTACCCCTTCCGCTCACCTCCCTCACCCGCCAACTCTTCCAGGCCGCGATTTCGCAAGGCCACGGCGATGAGGATATCTGCTCTACTATCAAGGTCTTAGAGGGAATCACGGGAGTCGAGGTAAAAAAAGTTTAGACAAAAATACAGTTTGCTATTGCAATCCGTAGAATCATATTCTATTATTGGAAGTAAGCCGGGGAGGCAACTCCCACCAAAGCGAGACTAACCTCACTTTAAATAGACCCCTGAAGCAATTCCTCCCCGGCGCCCTTCGGGGCTTCCACTTTTCTCCCGATAGAAATCGTGCCGATGTTAACGTGTCTCCCCTCGCCCTTTCTTCTATTTCCACGCCCTTACATCTCTGGTAGGATGAAAGTGCGGCCGAACCCATGCTGATTGCCATAGAGGCTGAGCTTATACTTCCATGACGGCCCTCACCCTTCTCGGCTCCACGGGCTCCATTGGCGTCAGTACACTCGACGTCGTCCGCCGGCTCCCGGAGCGCTTCTGCATATTCGCGCTCTGCGCGGGCCGCAACGCCGATCTGCTCGCCTCCCAAATTGCCGAATTCCGCCCCCAACTCGTTGTTGTCGAAACCGATTCCGTCCGCGCGAGTCTAATGGAAAGGCTGGCCTCGGCCGGACTCGATTCCGGGAGTCTTCCCGCTGTCGAAACCGGTCCCGCCGCCCTGGTTGCCGCCGCCACGGCGCAGGATGCCGGCATCGTCATGTCGGCCATCGTTGGCGTGGCCGGCCTGCAAGCCACCTATGAGGCGGTCAAGGCTGGCAAGCGAATCGGCCTGGCCAACAAGGAGGTCCTTGTCGCCAGCGGAAAACTGGTCATGGAAGCAGCCCGCGCCCACAACTCGGAACTTATCCCCGTTGACAGCGAACACAACGGCGCTCACCAGGCTCTTCGCGCCGGACGGCGCCATGAGGTCACCCGCCTCATCCTCACCGCCTCCGGCGGCCCTTTCCGCAATACGCCCAAGGATCAGCTGCGTGAGGTCACCGTCGAGCAGGCGCTCAACCACCCCACCTGGAAAATGGGGCAACGCATCACAATCGACTCGGCAACCATGATGAACAAAGGTTTTGAAGTCATCGAAGCCTGCTGGCTGTTCGACTTCGCCCCATCCGATGTCGACGTCGTCATCCACCCGCAATCCTCCGTCCACGCCATGGTGGAATACCTCGACGGCAGCCTCCTTGCCCAGATCTCCACCACGGACATGCGCATGCCCATCCAGTATGCGCTCACTTGGCCGGAGAGGCTCCCCGCCCCCGTCCCACCTATGGATTGGAGCTCGGTACGGTCGCTCGAATTCTTCCCGCCCGACCTCGATAAGTTCCCCCTGCTCCGCCTCGCCTATGAGGCGCAGCTTTCCGGCGGCTCGGCTCCATGTACTTTGAACGCTGCCGACGAAATTGCCGTAGAAGCTTTTGTGAACAGGCAGATCAGCTTCCCCGAGATTCACGCCGTCGTCGCCGAAACCCTTTCCCGGGAACCGGCGCGCTCTCCTGCCTCCATCGCCGACGTGCTCGAAATCGACCGCGCCTCGCGCCGCCGCGCCGGGGAACTCGTGCGGCAACGCTCCCAAAACGCAACCTCCGCGCAGCCCGCGGGTAAGAGATAGAAAGAAATGGTAGCTCTGGAAAACTTCGGCTGGGTGCTCGTCATGATCGGTGTCATGATCATGATTCACGAGCTGGGCCATTACTGGGCCGCACGCTACTTCGACGTCAAAATTGAGACCTTCAGCTTCGGCTTCGGACCCCGCCTGTTCGGCTTCCGCCGCGGCGAAACCGACTTCCGCTTCTCCGCCATCCTGTTCGGCGGCTACGTCAAAATGGCCGGTGAGCAGCCCGGTGAGGAATCCACCGATCCCCGCTCCTTCCTCGCCAAGCCGCGCTGGCAACGCCTCATCATCGCCTTCGCCGGACCCTGGATGAACATCCTGCTTGCCGTCGCCATCCTCACCGGCCTCTACATGCACCAGTTCCCCAAGCTCCCGGAAGCCTCCGTGCCCGGCGTCGTCGGCCTCGTGCTTCCCGATTCGGCCGCCGCCAAGGCCGGCATCCAGGAGGGCGACCGCATCGTCGCCATCGACGGCAAGCGCAACCCAACCTGGGAAGACATCACGCTGAAGGAAATCAGCTCCGCCAGCCTGCCCATCCAGGTTTCCGTCATCCGCAGCGGCTCGGAAATCACCCTCACCGTCACTCCTGAGCTCGACGACCGCAACGGCATTGGCAAGGCCGGTTGGGCCGAGCAGGCCGACATCCAGGTCGGTGGCGTCATGGCTGGCCTTGACGCCGAAAAGAAGGGCCTCCGCCGCGGCGACATCCTCGTCAGCGTCAACGGCCACCCCATCCGCTCCACCTATCGTCTCCGCGAGCTCATCAAGGCCTCCGAAGGCCGCCCCGTCGAACTCGTCTATAGCCGCGAAGGCGCCGAGAACTCCATTGAAGTCACTCCCCGCCTCCATGAAGTGGAAGGCCAGAAATCCTGGATGATCGGCGTCAATCTCGAGCCGCGCATCACCTTCGTACAACTCGGCTTTGGCGACGCCATCGTCGAATCGGTCCGCGCCAACGTCCGCGGAGCCACACTCATCTTCCAGCTACTGAAGGGCATCGTCGAGCAGCGCATGTCCGCCAAGACTCTCGAAGGCCCCATCCGCATCGCCCAGCTCTCCGGCGACGCCGCACGCGAAGGCCTGCCCACCTTCCTTGCCTTGATGGCCATGATCAGCCTCAACCTCGCCATCTTCAACCTTCTCCCCATCCCTGTCCTCGACGGCGGCACCATCGTCGTCCTGCTTCTGGAAATGACCATCGGCCGCGACCTCTCCCTCCGCTTCAAGGAACGCGTCATCCAGCTCGGCTTCGTCTTCCTCATGATGGTCGTCGTCTTTGTCATCTACAACGACATCTCCAAAATCATGCCCCCCGGCTAACCGTGGGGCGCCCTAGCTTCGGTAGAAGGCGCGAACCTGCTCGGCGACGTACTGCACCATGGATTCCGGCATGTAGGGCCAAAGCGGCAGGGAAACGATCTCGCGGCACGCCTTCTCGGCATGCGGAAGGTCGCCGCGCCGCAACCCGCTATCCCGGAAGGCGGGCATCAGGTGCAGCGGAACCGGATAATGTACGCCCGTGCCGATGCCTTTCTTGGCCAGATGCTCGCGCAGCCGGTTGCGCCGAGCCGCACGGATCACGTAAAGGTGATGCACCGCTTCCCCGTTCGTGCCGACGCGCCGCACCGCCTCGCAACCCGACAGCAGCACATCGTAGCTGGCCGCCGTTCTTGCGCGGTCCGCGTTCCATTCCTCGAGGCTTGGCAGGAACGCGCGCAGGTAGCAGCACTGCATCTCGTCCAGCCGCGAGTTGATCCCCGTTACATAGGAGACCTGTCCGCCACGCCGGCCCCCGTCACGCAGCATCCGCAGCCGCTTGGCAACGCCCGCCTGATTCGTCAGCACCGCTCCGCCGTCACCCAGGCAGCCCAGATTCTTGGTGGGATAAAAGCTGTAGCAGACGTAGGGTGAGTAGCGCGTCAGCGGCTTGCCCTTGTGCTGCGCCCCATGCGCCTGGCAGGCGTCCTGGATCAACACCGCCCTCAGTGTCCGGGCCACGGCGCGGAGGCGCGTCATCTCGCAGGGCTGGCCATAGAGATGCACCGGCACGATGGCGGCTGTCTTGCGCGACGCGCGGTTGCCGGCGTCGTCGGCATCCAGCAGCAGCGTCTCGGGATCCACATCGGCCAGCCGCAGTTTCGGTCCCGCTCCCGCAATCCCAATGCCGGTGAACGGCGCCGTCAGCGCCGACGTGATCACCTCCTGCTGCGGGGTGCAGATTCGCGCCGCCCGCAGGCAGAGCTCAATCGCCGCCGTCCCTGTGCCGACCCCGATCGCCTCGCGGGCTCCGAAAGCCGCGGACAACTCCTCTTCGAATCCTTCCAGCTGCGGGCCCAATATGAAGTGCATGCGTGCGAATAGTTCGCTCAATCGCTCGCGCCACGCCGGCTCGGTGGCTTGGAGGATTGGTCTCAGGTTGACGGGAGGAACGTGCATCCAACGTGCATCCAGTGGGTTCCCCTATTGTAGCCGGGTTCACACTCAGCGCAGTTGGAGCAGAAACAGGTTCCCCCGCGTCTCGGCATGCTCGAACACGATCCGCCCCCCCGCCGGCGACCAATCCGGATAGCGCAGAAAAACGCGCATCTGCGTATTGTGAGTCAGCTGATGCTGGCGCCCCGTAGAAGGCTCCAGCCACGACAGGTTCCAGACTCCCTCGCGCTGCGCCGCCATGGCGATGCGCCTGCTGTCGGGCGACCAGCTGTAGGGCCAGTGCTGGCCCGGCTTTTGAGTCAGTTGCCGCGCCTCACCCCCGGCGGAGGGAATCACCACCACCTGCGCGTAATCTCCTGACATTCGCTCCGCCGCGATCCACGCTCCGTCGCGCGAGAAGTTCGGATAGCCCACGCTTTCCCCCTTCCCGCTCATCCGCACGGGCTCTCCGCCGCCGAGCTTTAGCTTCCATAGCGTGAGCAGACCCGCTTCCGCCCGGTGAAAGACAATCTCGCGTCCGTCCGCCGACAGCCGCGCCATCACTTTCTCGATCGGCGTATTCAGCACCGCCTGTTCCTGGCCCGTGTCGAGCCGCAGCCGCCACAGCGTGTTCGAGCCGCCGCGGCCGGAAGAATAGACCAGCGACTCGCCATCGGGCGTCCAGTTCGGCATCAAGTCCGGCTCCGGGTTTCGCGTCACCTGGGTCACCTGGGCGCCGTCGCTGTTCATCACGTACATGTCGGATGCCACGCCCTGCCGCCTCACGTGAAACGCGATGCGGCTGCCGTCGGGCGAGACCGCCGGAAACGTGTTCCGGAAACTCGTGTCCGCCGTCAGCATTTGCACGGCGCCCACCGTTTCCCCGCTCCGGTCCGCGACGGTGAGCGCCGCCAGGTTGCTGGTCATGCGGATCAACCCGTAGCTCAGCCTCCTCCCGTCTGCCGTGATCGCCAGGTTCACCGGCATCGCCACCCCGGTCCGTTGCAACTCCAGCGGCGGCTCTCCCCGGCCCGGCCGGTAACGCCAGATGCCGAACTCCAAATCCTGCGTGACGCCGGTATAGAAGATGCTGCCACTTCCATCGGGCGCGTAGATGGGATGAACGTAGACGCCCTCGCGCAGCCCCACGTTTTCCAGCTTCCCCGTCGCCACCTCCACGGTCCATAGCGTGGAGACGGGTCCGTAGCTGGCGAAGATCAGCTTGCGTCCGTCGGGACTCCAGGACGGCCTTCCATGTCTGCCCGGCGGCTGTCCGTCACGCGTCACCTGCACCGGCTTGCCACCCTTGGCCGGAACCACCCACAGCCGCGAATTCGCCGGAGGCACGATCTCCGGCGTTCCCAGCGAAATGAAGCCGCCCGAGCGGAACGCGATCCGCTGCCCGTCCGGCGACCATGCCGGCTCGCATCCGAAATCGCTTACCATCCGCGCGAACCCGCCCAGCGCCGGCGTCACCAGGATCGCGTTCTTCCCCGCCGAATAGTAGGCGATCTCCTCGCCGCTCGGCGAAAAGCTCGGCTGAATATTCTGCCCCCCGTCGCGAGTCACCTGCAACTGCCGTCCACCGGCCGCGACCCCGCGCACGTAGATTTCAAAACTGCCGCCCGCATCCGACGCATAGGCCACGTTGCTTCCATCGGGCGAGAAGCTCGGACCGTGTTCCAGTCCCGCCGACGTGGTCAGCTGCAACGTCCGCAGCGTGCCCGGCAGCCGCGCGGGAACCATACGCCCGCTCGATCGCCAAATCACACCTCCCAGCATCAGCACCAGTGCCGGCACAACAATCAGCGCCGCCGCCACGCGCCGGTTCTTACGCACGTCCGCCTTCCCGCCGTTCCCCGCCCGACCCTCGGCTTCCGACACCTCGGCGATGAACCGGTAGCCCTGCGTCGGCACCGTTTCGATGTACCGGGCTTGTTTCGCGTTGTCGCCCAGCCCCTTTCTCAGTTGCGCGATCACCCGCGTCAGCGCATTGTCTGTAACAAAGGTTTCGCCCCAGACCTTCTCGAACAGCTCCTCCTTGCTCACCATCCGGCCCCGCTGCTCGATCAGCAGTTGCAGGACCTGCACGGCGCGGGGCTCGAGCGAAACCGCCTTGCCCGATCGAAACACCTGAAACCCGGCAGGATCCAGCTCGCAGTCACCGAACCGGTACCGTTTGTGGGGAATACCAATCATAGGCTGCTGGTTCTCTATACGAAAAACATCATGCTTCCGTCACGACCATCATCGCTCTTTCGCCCTACTGTCGCCTCATGCACCTGCTGCTGCCGCTGCTGGCCTTCCTTTCGTTCCCGTTGGAGCGCGTGGGTCCTTATGCCGTCGTGGATGTAGTGCGTATCGATGGCCGCGGTCCCTTCCGCTTCCTCCTCGATACGGGCGCCCAGTCGTTCGGCTCGGCGCGGGCGCCGCTCATCCACCTCACGTTGGAACTCGGCGGCATCCGATTGGCCGGCCTCGAGGCTGCCGTGCTTCCCCGCCAGAACCGGGCCGAAGACGGCCTCCTGCCCGCTTCCCTGTTCGCACGGATCTACGTGAATCACCGCGAAGGCTACCTGATCCTCAACCCTTCTGTGGCCGGTCCGTCCATCGCCCCAGCACCACCACCACGATGAACAGCCGCGTCAGCTGATACAGCGTCTTCAGTAGGCTGCGGAACCGGAAAAACTGGCTGCTTCCGTGCTGCCGCGCGTAGTGATGCACGCCCACTTCCTCGGTCCGGTAGGGGCTCAACTCCAGCTTGCGCACCAGCTCTACGCAGATCGTGCCGCTGGTGGAGGTAAGCCGGATCTTGTCCAGCATCTCGCGCCGGATCAGCCGGAAGTCGCAATCCACATCCCGGATCCTTATCCGGAACAGGAACCGCGCGAACCGGTTGTACACGTTGCCGATCCAGATACGGTGCCACGGATCGTTCCGCTCCATCTTGTAGCCATTGACCAGTCCAACCCCTGGCTGCATCTTCGCGAGCAGCTTCGGCATTTCACCCACGTCGTACTGGCCGTCGCCGTCGGTATAAAAAACCAGTTCTTTGGTTGCCGCCGCGAAGCCGCTCCGCAGCGCCCCGCCGTAACCGCGGTTCTGCGGATGCGTCACCACCCGCAGCCGTTCCCCGAACCGGCTTTGCAACTCCGCCAGCACCTCGGCTGTGTTGTCCTGGCTGCCGTCGTTGACCACGATCACCTCATAGTCTTCGACACTTTTCGACAGTACCTCGAAGGTTTTGGAAATCAGACCGGGCAGGCTCGGCGCGTCGTTATACGCCGGGAAAAATACACTGAGGCTCTCTGTTTTTTCGTTAGCCATCACCCATGCCGCATTCGAAAGTTAACCATCATCGCATAGTTCAGCGGCGCTTGGAGTCTTGCGTTCACAAAAGAGGCTAAAAAATTTTCACCTCGCCCTAGCCTATTGAAAACAAATTGCTAATCAGCCAGCTGATCGTTGATCGTTTCGCCCGATTCCCGGCGGTATTGCTTCCCCGAACCCTAGCCTCGTAGCCGGAGGGCAGACCAAACCGATGCAATCACCAAGGCATCCTTCCCGAAAACTGACTATCATCGCTCAGGACCCGGGCGTTCGTGTCAAGGGAGAAATCCTCACCGCGCAGGTGGATGTTCCCGCCGAACCGCTGCTGCCGGGACCCAGAGGCTACCGCGTCCAGGTCATCGACTACGACGCCTCCTCGGCCTCGTTCCACACGCCTGCCCGGATTCCCTCCACCAAGGACCGCTTCCTCAACGCCTCCTCCTCGCGCCTGCTCAAGGATCCGGCCTTCCACGCCCAGAACGTCTACGCGATCGCCATGCGCACGCTCGCGCGGTTTGAGTTCGCGCTCGGGCGCCGCGTCGGGTGGGGCTTCTCCGGTCACCAGCTCCAGATCGCCCCTCACGCCTTCGCCGGGCCCAATGCTTTCTATTCGCCACGTGACCGCATGCTGGCCTTCGGCTACTTTCCGGGGCGCAAAGGCACGGTCTACACTTGCCTGTCGCACGATGTTGTGGCGCACGAAACCGCGCATGCACTGCTTGACGGGCTGCGCCGGCGGTACATGGAGCCCTCCTCGCCCGACCAGGGCGCCTTTCATGAAGGCTTCTCCGACCTGGTCGCCCTGCTCAGCGTCTTTTCCCTGCCGAGGGTTGTCGAATCGCTGCTCGGCCCCAAGCGCCTGCAGGCTTCGCGGCTTACGCCGGAGCGGCTGCGATCCTCGGTGCTCTTCTCTCTCGCCGAACAGATGGGCGAAGAGATCGCCGGCGCGCGCGGCATGCCATTACGCCGCTCGGCCACTCTTTCGCCATCGCCCCGCCTGCTCAAGGATCCCGAGTTTCAGGAGCCGCACCGGCGCGGCGAAATCCTGGTCGCTGCCGTGATGAATGCCTTTCTCGAGATCTGGCGCACCCGCATGCGCGGACTTGGGCGCACGTTCCTGGACCGCGAGCGCGTCGCCGAAGAAGCGGCCACTACTGCATCACACCTGCTCACCCTATGCATCCGTGGGCTCGACTACGCACCGCCCACCGACATTCTGTTCAGCGATTTCCTGAGCGCTATCCTGACGGCCGACCGCGAAATCCAGCCGGACGATTCGCGCTACCAGTACCGGGAAACACTGCGGCAAAGCTTCGCCTCCTACGGCATCAAGCCCACCTCCAAAGGCGACCACGGGGTTTGGGAGCCGCCCGAGAAAACGGTGTATACAAAACAAACCCATTTTGAGAGTCTGCAGCGCTCCCCCGAGGAGGTGTTCGGTTTTCTTTGGGAGAACCGCGCCTCGCTCGGACTCTACCGCGATGCCCATACCGCGGTGCAAAGCGTCCGCCCATGCCTCCGCATCGGGCCAGACGGCTTCCTGTTGCGGGAAACCGTGGCCGAGTATGTCCAGAAGATCAAGCTACGCGCGGCCGAGCTGCGCAAGCTGAAGATCCGCCGCCCCAACGATATGCCACTGGGCCACGAGGTCACCCTGTACGGCGGCGGTGCGCTCATCTTCAACGAATTCGGCCAGCTGAAATTCCACGCACGCAACCGCATCGACAACGCGGGGCGGCAATCGGCACGCCTTGCCTATTTATGGGAGAACCCGCACCCCGGCTTCGCCGAGATCCACCGCATGCGAGGTTCCATCGGCAAATGAAACCGCACCTTTTTTCCCTGCGCGCCTACAACGTCGGCTTCGGCGACTGTTTCCTTCTGCGCTTTGAATACGCGGAATTCCGCCGCCACGTGCTGATTGACTTCGGCGGCCTGCACGCCCCGGAGAGCCTGCTGCTGCGTATCGCGCACGACATCCGCCGCCACTCGGGCGGCAAGCTCGACGCCGTAGTCGCCACGCATCCGCATACCGACCACATTAACGGCTTTGCCGGCCTGCCGGGCTCCGTGATCGCTTCCTGCAACCCGGATGTCGTGGTTCAGCCCTGGACGCTCGACAAGATGGAATTCTTCCGATCCATCAACAAGACGGCGCTCGGCAATCTGGCGCGGATGGGCCGCCACTATGATTACGCCTGGCACGGATCGGAGTCAGGACTGCAAGCGGTGCTGCCCGGCGTGGTGACCACCGTTCTTGGTCCGCCCACGTTGAAACAATCCGGCGATATTTCCCGCCAGCGCACGCGCGACCCGGGCGAGTTCTGGCATTTGCACAAGAACAACGGCGTCTCCCAGATCCCTCCGCACGCACGCTGGCTGGCACGGCGGTTGGGGACCATCGCCGAGCGTGAGTCGCTGGAGACCTTCCAGCTGCTTGACCAGGCGGTGAACAACTCGAGCGTGATTCTGCTGTTTGAAGCCGGACGCCGCAAGCTCCTGTTCCCCGGCGATGCGCAGATCGAAAGCTGGCAGCACACGTTAAGGCAACCTGCACTGTGCAACCTGCTCCGCGGCGTGGACCTCTACAAGGTGGGCCACCACGGCAGTCTGAACGCCACACCGAAGTCGCTCTGGCGGCTCTTCTCCAAGCGCTCTTCCGAGGAGCATCCTGACCGCCTGATCTCGGTGCTTTCCACGCGCGAAGGCAAGCACGGCGACCCGCGCCTGGGAACGGAAGTGCCGCGCCGCAAATTGGTGGAGGAGCTTGCTTCGCAGAGCCGGCTCATCAGCACGGCCACGCTGGGCGACCGTCTGTACATGGACGTGGAACTCGCCCTCGAGTAGCTACATGACCCAGTCGGCCGGTGTGCGCGCGGCGGCAACAGTTTGCGCCAGGCTTCGCAGTGCCTCGGCCAGGGGCGGTTGACCGGCTTCCTTCGCCAGAACATCCAGCAGATGCTCGAGTGCACCGGCGGTGGGCTCCAGCGGATCGGCTCCGCCGCCATAGGCGCGCAGCCGGTCGCGCAGCCATTGCAGCCGCGCCGCGTTGTCAGCCTCGGCAAGTTTCCCGGCCGAGGCGAGCAAATCCTTGCGGACGCCGGTGTCGAACTCGGCCTTCAGATCCAGATCCACGGTATCCGGCAGGCGATGGGCGCTTTCGGAAAGCTGGAAGCCGATGCGGCCGATGCATTCCTCCATCACTTGCGTCGAAAGCTTGCGAGCGAAAGCGGCGGCCTCCTGACGGCTGCGTTTGCCGCCTTCCACGTCGACGTAGATCTTCGCCTTAGGTTCGGTGCCGGAAGGGCGCACCACGATCTGCGCTTCGGCCGTTTCAAACACCAGCAGGTTGCGGCTGAGCCGCTCGGTCTCGGTCCGCAGCGGCCCGCACTCGGTGGTCAACAGATCGCGCCGCTTGAGCACTTCGAACTCGCCAAACCGCGCCGGCGGATTCTCGCGCAGGGAGCCCATCATGTCGGCCAGCAGCTTGGCGCCGCGGATGCCCCGCATCACCACGCCCCGCGCCAGGTTCTGATGATTGCCGCATTCCATGCTGAGCGCATCCAGATATTCGGGCAGGCGCCGGCCGCGGGCCCTCAGCTGCGCCGCAAGCTCGCACAGGATCAACGCGCCGCCGGCGGCGTCCTTGTCGCGGATCTTCGGCGTGAGCAGCACGCCGTGGCTTTCCTCCCCCGCCAGCACGAGATCGCCCGGCGAACCCTGGATGCCGTGGAATCGCCCTTCCCTTTCCAGGCACAGCAGCACGTTGGCAATGTACTTGAAGCCGACCAGCAGGTCGGAAACGATGCTGCATCCGGCCTTGGCGGCGATCTTTTCGATCGTCCGCGTCGTGACCAGCGTCTTGATGAGAACGCCCTTGCGGTGCGGGCCCAGTTCCGGATCGCCCACAAGATAATAAGCGAGAATCGAGGCGATCTCGTTGCCGTTCAGGTAACGCCACCTGCCGCCGGCGTCCTTGGCGAAGACTCCGATGCGGTCCGCGTCCGGGTCTGTCGACAGCAGCAGGTCTGCGCCGGTTTCCTTGGCCAGCGCGAAGGCCGGGCTGGCCGCTTCCGGTACTTCCGGATTCGGCAGGCGGAAGGGAATGGCCGAGAAGCTGCCGTCATGATTGGCGTGCGGCTGATACAGGTGCACTTCGAAACCGGCCGCGCGCAGCACGTCGCCGACGGTGCCGTCGCCCGTTCCGCATAGCGGCGTGTAGACCACCGGGAGCGGCGCGGCAGGCTTGGATTGGAGCGCGAGGTTGGTCTCGATGTAGGCTTTATGCTGCCCGTCGGGCAGAGGCTTTATTAAGCCCTTGCCGCGCGCTTCCTCAAAGGCGATCCGCTTGATTTCGGTGACGCTGCCCATGTAGGTGGTCATTTCCTGGTCGGTGGGCGGGATGTCCTGAGCGCCCTGCTCGTTGAAGAATTTGAAGCCATTGTCGTCGGGCGGATTGTGCGACGCCGAAACGTTCATCCCGCCGAGCGCGTCGAGATGCCGGATGGCGAAGGAGAGCTCGGGCGTCGAGAGGTATTCGGTTTTCGCGTTGAGTCCGGCGAGCGTGACCTGGAAACCGTTGCCGGAGTAGATCTCCGCGGCGTTTTGAGCAAGGCTGCGGGAAGTGACGCCGAGCAAGGTGTTGGATTCGCCCAGGAACGCGTAGGTCTTGGCGAGGTCGTTGAATTCGCGCGTGTCGAAGGCGATGACGATGCGCGCGTCCTTCAGGTCCGGGTTGGTTTTGCGGAGAAAGTCGCAGTGGCCTTGAACCGACATCGCTACCGTGATCGGGTTGATGCGGTTGGGGCCGAAGCCGACCCGGCCACGCCGGCCGCCCGTTCCGAACGGAACCAGCTGATAGAAGCAGTCAAGCAGCAGCGGGAACTGCTGGTGCTCGGCGTGGGCGAGGATAGACTCGCGCTGATCCTGATAAATGGGTTTGGAGAGCCACTCGTCGAGAAACTCCATCGCTTGGCCGGCGGCGGCGCCGGTGGGAGCCAGTTCGCGGAATTTCCGGCCTAGTTCATCGCGTAAAGAGGTCCATGCAGATGCCGATGACAATTCAATAACTCCTTTGCTTTCAAGCAGTATTGTAGCGCACATGCCGGAATGCAACTTTCTGTTGCCTTTGCCACTACTCCTTTATATACTTTCAAGAAATCTGGAAAAGGAGTCTCCATGCTTCAGTCTCTCTTGCTTGTTGTCCTGACTGCGGCTCTGTGCTGGTCCCAGTCCTATACGGCGGCGATTCGTGGCGTCGTGACCGATGCCACCGGCGCGGCTGTTCCGGAGGCCAAGGTGATCATCACCGAAGCCGACCGCAACGTGCAGCACACCACGGTGACCGATTCGGCGGGCCGCTACGCCCGTGGATCTCTGCTGCCGGGTAACTACACCCTGATGGTGGAAGCGGCGGGCTTCAAGAAGCACACGCAGTCGAGCTTTCCGCTGGTTGTGCAACAGCAGGCGACGATCGACGTCCAACTGCAAGTAGGCGACGTGAATTCGACCGTCGATGTGCAAAGCGAGGCTCCGCTGCTGAACACGACCATCTCCTCGCTCGGGCAGGTGATTGACAACAAGTACATGGTGTCGCTGCCGAATATCGGGCGCAACCCGATGAGCTTTCTCTACCTGACGCCGGGCGTGGTGGGTTCTGCCGGGCGGCGCGGGGACTCGAGCACCAACTTCGTCGCCAACGGCGCGCGCAACTCCACCTCCGACGTGCTGCTGGACGGCGTGACGGTGACCACCGTGGAGCAGAACTCCGGCATCACGGACCTGAAGTACAGCCCGTCGGTGGACGCCGTGCAGGAGTTCAAAATGCAGGTGAACTTCTTCCCGGCCGAATACGGCCAAACTGGCGGCGCGGTCATCAACATGGTGACCAAGTCCGGCACCAACGATTTTCACGGGACGGGATTCTACTTCTTCCGGCACTCTGACCTCAACGCGAATAGCTGGAACGCCAACCGCGCCGGCAGCGCGCGGCCGTATTTCCGGCGCGATCAGCTCGGCGGCGTGCTGGGCGGTCCGATCGTGCGCAACAAGACATTCTTCTTTGCCAGCTATGAGTACACCAATTCGAAGAATCCGAATTCGGCGACGGCGACCTTCCCCATGCCGGAGCAGCGCGTGGGCGACTTTACACAAACGCGCCAAACCAACGGGCAGATGATCCAGATGTTCGATCCGTTCGACACGTTCGTAAACGCCACCGGTGCAGTGGAGCGGCGTCCCTTCCCCGGCAACCGGATTCCCCAGTCGAGATTCGACCCGATCGCGGTGAAGGCGCTTGCCTTCTTCCCGCTCCCGAATCAGGTGACCAATGCGGTCACCAACACCAACAACTGGTTCGCGCAGGATATCAACCTTTCCAGCGCGTATAAGTTCGACATCAAGGGCGACCATAACTTCTCCGACAAGAGCCGCATCATGGGCCGCTACAGCTACAACGACAGCACGGGCAATCCGCCCAATCTGTTCGGGAAGGGCAACCCGGCATTCACTTTCAACAACGGGCCAAGCGGTACGAAAACAACTTCCACGGTAGTGGACTTCACGCGGACACAGAGCGCGACCACTCTCTGGACACTGCGCTACGGTCTTGTCTACTCGGACTTCTTCCGCAACCCGATGGAGTCGTTCGATCTGACCACGCTGGGCTTTCCGCAGTACATGAAGCAGAATGCCACCAACCTCGTGTTCCCGACGATCGCGCCGGACGGCTTCACCGACATCGGCGCCGAAGGCTGGATCCTGATGGACCGGCAGGAGGGCGTGCACCAGCTCTCCGGCTCGTTCACCAAGATCGCCGGCGGCCACACGATCAAGGCGGGCGGCGAGTTCCGGCAGTTCTTCCTGGACTACCTCCAACCTGGTTACCCGTCGGGCCAAGTCAGCTTCTCCGCGCAAGCGACGCGGCGGCTGATCAACGTCGGCGACAACTTCCAGGGCAACGGTCTGGCAACGATGCTGCTGGGCTGGGGCGGCGGCGGACAGTTCCATATCGACCCCAAGGTCTTCACGCGTTCGCGCTACATGGGTTACTTCATCCAGGACGACTGGAAGATCACGCCGAAGCTGACTTTGAACCTGAACCTGCGTTATGAGTTCGACATCCCGCGCTGGGAACTGCAGGACCGGATGAGCTACTGGGATCTTGACGCCAAGGCTCCGCTTAACGTTCCCGGCTTTGATTCACGGGGGGTGCTGAAGTTCGTGGACAGCAACCGGCGCTCGCCGTTCTTTGGCGATTACGACAACTTCAGCCCGCGTCTCGGCTTCGCTTACGCGATGAACAACAAGACCTCCATCCGCGGCGGCTGGGGTCTGCTCTATCAACTGTCCCGTGCCACCGTCTACGGGCACACCGGCGCCGGCTTCCTCGCCAACGCGTCTCCCGTCTTCACGCTCGATTCCAACGCCACGCTCTACGCACGCCTGAACAACCCCTATCCGGACGGGATGCTGCTGCCCCCAGGCCGGTCCAAGGGCGACGCTACCTTCCTGGGCCTGGGCGCGGGGACGATTCTGCCCTCCAACAACCGCAATCCGGAATACTACACCTGGAACTTCTCGGTGCAGCGGGAAGTGGGCTGGCAGTCGGTGCTGGAGGTGAACTACACGGGCAGCCGCGGCGCTCACCTGTTTGTGCCGAACTCCAACCTCACCTTCCTTTATCCGCAGTTCTGGGGCGTCGGGCGCAACGCGCTTCAGGCGCAGGTGCCGAACCCTTTCTTTGGCCACATCACAGACCCGCTGGCGGTGAACCTCAACCGGCGCACCGCGCAGCAGTTCCGCCTGCTCCGCCCGATGACTCACTTTGACGGCGCCAACACCGGCACGGCGGAGCCGCCCGCAGGCGACTCCTACTACCATGGGCTGCAATTCAAGTGGGAAAAGAGGTTCAGCTCCGGGTTGACCTTCCTCGGCCACTACGTCTGGTCGAAGATGATCGACGACTCCTCGGTGAGCTCGGGCAACCTGACCTGGCTGGGCGGTTCCACTTCGATGCAGAATCCGCTCGACCGGTCGCAGGAGAAGTCCCTCTCGGCGCATGACATCGCCCATCGCGTGGTGCTGACCGGCGCTTATCAGCTGCCCGTCGGCCGCGGCAAGAGGCTGGCGGGAGGCTCCGGCCGCCTGCTGGACGCCTTTATCGGCGGCTGGGAGCTGAGCGGCTTCTTCACCATGCAGGGCGGCAACCCACTGCAGACGGCCCTCAACGGCGGCAACATCTGGAACGGCACGCAACGGGCCAACCTGATCGGCGATCCGTCCACCACGGGTCCGGTGCATACCCGCCTGAACAACTACTTCAACTCGGCGGCTTTCTCGCGGCCGGATATCGACACCTTCGGCACCGCGCCGCGTTATCTGAACTATCGCGGACCGGGTATCACTTCGCTTGATGCGGCGCTTCTTAAGAGCGTCAGCTTCAAAGAAGGACAGCGGTTTGAGTTCCGGCTGGAGGCGACCAACGCAACCAACACGCCGATCTTCGGCGATCCGGCCTCGACGTTCGGTTCCTCCAACTTCGGCCAGATCACCGGCACCAAGGTTGGTTCGCGCAACGTGCAGCTCGGCTTCAAGTACTATTTCTGAGGCCGGTTAGAAACCGAAAGACGCGGCCGCGTTCACCCCGAACGCGGCCGCTTTTTCTTGCACCGCCGCGCCATAATAGGAGCAATGCTGGCTCGCTTCCTTGCCCCCCTCTTCACCACGGCCATTTGCGTCTGCGCGCAATCTCCCGCGTTTGACCGTGACATTCGCCCGATCCTCGAGTCCTCCTGCCACAACTGCCACGGCCCCAAACTCCAAATGGGGAATCTCCGGCTGGACTCCCGCGCTTCCGCGATGCAAGGCGGCGCCTCCGGCACCTCCATCAGGCCCGGCAAAGCAAGCGACAGCCTGCTCTATCAGCGCATCACCGGCGTGGGCGATCAGCCTCGCATGCCGATGGGGGCTGCCCCGCTCACCGATGCTCAAATCGCGGCCATCGAGTCCTGGATTCATCACGGCGCCGTCTGGCCAGAAGCTGGCCCGGCCAAAACCACGGAAATCAAAAAGCACTGGGCCTACATCGCGCCGCAGCGCCCCGCGCTACCCGCCGTCTCCAACAAGAAATGGCCAGCCAATGCCATCGACCATTTCATCCTCGCCCGGCTCGATAAGGAGAAAATGAAACCCTCGCCGCAAGCGGAGAAGAGCACTCTGCTGCGCCGGCTTTCGCTCGACCTCACCGGCCTTCCCCCAACCATCGCCGAACTTGACGCCTTTCTCAACGACCGTTCTCCGAAAGCTTTCGCCAAGCAGGTGGTGCGCCTACTCGCCTCGCCGCATTATGGCGAGCGGTGGGCCCGCATCTGGCTCGACGCCGCTCGCTACGCCGATTCCGACGGCTTTGAGAAGGACAAGCCGCGTCAAGTATGGTTTTATCGCGACTGGGTCATCAACGCACTGAATCGCGACCTTCCCTACGACCAGTTCATCATCCAGCAAATCGCCGGCGATCTTCTCCCCAACACGACCCAGGAGACACGCGTGGCCACAGGCTTCCTCCGCAATTCGATGATCAACGAGGAGGGCGGCATCGACCCCGAGCAGTTCCGCATGGAGGCGATGTTTGACCGCATGGACACCATCGGAAAATCGATCCTCGGCGTCACCATACAGTGCGCACAGTGCCACAACCATAAGTACGATCCGCTCACGCAGCGCTCCTACTACCGCCTGTTTGCGTTCCTCAACAACTCTCACGAAGCCACCATCCCCGTTTATCGCGACGCCTCCTACCGCCCGCCGAAGCTGGCCGCTCCGCCGCCAACGGCCACCGCGTGGACTCCCGTCCTCCCCGGCGTGGAGGACATTTCCACCGGCGGCCAGCGCTATCTTCCGCTGCCCGACAGCTCGCTCATCGCACAGGGCTACGCACCCACCAAGCACCGCGTCAAGCTCACGCTGAAGACGGCGCTCCCGAAAATCACCGCCGTCCGCCTGGAACTTCTCAACGATCCCAATCTTCCGCTGGGCGGCCCCGGCCGCTCCATCCAGGGAACCGGAGGCCTGACACAGATCGACATCGAGCACAACGGGCGCAAGCTCTGCATCGCCCGCGCCGCCTCGGACCTGGATCTGCCTTCCCAGCCGATCCCGGAATTCGCCCGCGATAAGGACGAGCTGTCCGGTAAGAAGAAGCCGCGCATCACCGGCCCCGTCTCCTTCGCCATCGACGACGATGACCAGACCGCATGGGGCCACGACGCGGGACCCGCCCTCCGCAATCAGCCGCGTACGGCCGTCTTTTACCTGGAATCGCCCATCGATTCGCCTGGAGAAATCACCGTCTATTTATCCCAGCGCCACGGCGGCTGGAACTCCGACGATAATCAGAACTACAATCTCGGCCGCTTCCGTCTCTCGCTGACGTCCGATCCCGATCCCGAACCGCCCATTGCGCTGCTGATCACGGCAGCGCTCCGCAAGCAACTCGATCAAGCCCCCGAGCCCTTCTCTCAACTAGTGCTGATGGAACGCGACGTCCCGCGCCCCACCCATGTGCTCACCCGCGGCGACTTCCTGAAGCCAGGTGAAAATGTAGAGCCGGGTGTTCCCGAGTTCCTGCACCCGCTGCCGGAGAATGCGCCGCGTAACCGGCTCAGCTTCGCGCGCTGGATGGTGGACCGCCGTTCCCCAACTACGGCGCGCTCGATCGTCAACCGCGTGTGGCAGGCCTATTTCGGCGCCGGGTTTGTCTCGACATCGGAAGACCTCGGACGGCAGAGCGCCCCGCCCACGCACCCGTTGCTGCTCGACTGGCTGGCGGTCGAGTTCATGGAAAACGGGTGGAGCCTCAAGCATCTGCACCGCATCATCACCGGCTCGGCCACCTACCGCCAGTCCTCCGTGGTGACGCGCGAAATGCGGGAGCGCGACCCCGCCAATACGCTGCTCGGCCGCGGCCCGCGCTTCCGCGTCGACGCCGAGATCGTCCGCGACATCGCACTGGCCGTCTCCGGCCTTCTCAACCCGGCCACCGGCGGCCCCAGCGTGTATCCGCCCGCGCCTGCGCTGCTCTTCCAACCGCCTGCCAGCTACGGCCCCAAGACGTGGCATCAGTCGACAGGCGCGGACCGCTACCGCCGCGCTCTCTACACCTTCCGCTACCGCTCCGTCCCGTATCCGGCCATGGAAGCCTTCGACGCGCCCAACGGCGACACCTCCTGCGTCCGGCGCTCGCGTTCCAATACTCCGCTCCAGGCTCTCACCACTCTCAACGAACCGCTCTTCGTCGAAGCCGCCGAGGCTCTCGGCAAGCTCGCCTCCGAGCACGGGCTCAACGCCGCGTTCCGCCGCGTGCTGGCGCGCCTGCCCAATCAGGACGAATCAGCCCAAATGAACGCCTACCTCGCCAATCAGCGCGAGCGGATTGGCTCCGACGCCGCATGGCGCGCCCTGGCCCGCGTCCTGCTCAACCTCGACGAGACCATCACCAAGGAGTAATCGCCGATGTCCCTTTCACGACGCTGGTTTCTTCGACAATGCCCCATCGCGCTCGGCGGGCTCTCCTTCCATCACCTGATGGCCGCGCAAAAAACGCATCACGCGCCCAAGGCGAAGAACGTGATCTTCCTCTTCATGGCGGGCGCTCCCAGTCATCTTGAGTTGTTCGACTACAAACCTCAACTCGCCAGGTTCGACGGCACACTTCCCCCGCCGGAGTTGCTCGAAGGCTACCGCGCCGCATTCATCAACCCCAGCTCCAAGCTGCTCGGCCCGAAGTTCAAATTCGCACGCCACGGCGCTGCCGGAGCCGAGCTCTCTGAACTGATCCCGCACACGGCCAGGATTGTGGACGACATCGCCATCGTGAAGAGCATGGTGACCGACGCCTTCAATCACGCGCCCGGCCAGTTGCTGATGAACACGGGCTCGCAGCAGTTCGGACGCCCGTCGATGGGGGCATGGGTCACCTACGGCCTGGGCTCGGAATCGAAGGATCTGCCCGCCTTCATCGTCTTCAGCTCGGGAAAGAAAGGCCCGTCGGGAGGCAACTCCTGCTGGGGCTCCGGCTTCCTGCCCACGCATTATCAGGGCGTGCAGTTCCGTTCCTCGGGCGATCCGGTGCTCTATCTCTCCAACCCCAAGGGCATCGACACCCAGCTCCAGCGCGATTCGCTCGACCTCATCAGCAGCCTCAACCGGATGCGCCTGAACGCGACAGGCGACCCCGAAATCGAAACCCGCATCAACTCCTTCGAGATGGCGTTCCGCATGCAATCCTCGGCGCCGGAGTTAATGGACCTGTCAAAAGAACCGCGGTACATTCTGGATCTCTACGGCGCCGAGCCCGGTAAGCCCTCCTTCGCCAACAACTGCCTGCTGGCGCGGCGCCTGATCGAGCGCGGCGTACGCTTCGTGCAGCTCTATCACGAGGCCTGGGACCAGCACGGAAACCTCGTGAAGGACATCACCCAGAACTGCAAGGATACCGACCAGCCTTCGGCCGCGCTCATCCAGGACCTGAAGCAGCGCGGCCTGTTGAAAGACACCCTCGTCATCTGGGGCGGCGAATTCGGCCGCACACCGATGGTGCAAGGCGGCGGCGACGACGGACGCGACCATCACCCCAACGCGTTCACCATGTGGCTGGCCGGCGGCGGCATCAAGCCCGGGATCACAATCGGCGAAACCGACGAACTCGGCTTCAACGTCACCCGCGACCGGATTCACGTGCATGACCTGCACGCAACGATCCTTCACCTGCTCGGCTTCGATCACACGAAACTGACCTACCGCTTCCAGGGCCGCGACTTCCGGCTTACCGATGTCCACGGCGAGGTGGCGGCGAAGCTTCTCTCTTAATCACTCGCTAGCGCATTCTCCGGGCCGAAGTTTGCAGCGGTGTGCGGATTCGCGGTTGAATTAGAAGCCGATGGCGGAGAACAGGTCGCTGGGTTTGACTTCCAGCGCGCGGCTAATGGCGAGGAGGCTTTCCATGCTCGGCAGGTGCGCGCCGCGCTCGATGGAGCTGATTTGGGAAACGCTCAGATTTGTGAGCCCGGCGAGATCTTTCAACGACCAGTCGCGCTCGACGCGGAGCATTTTGATGCGGTGGCCGAGGCGTTCGCGCATCTGTTCCTGGGGGCTCTTGCCGAGGCCGAACGTCTCGACGGCATTCTTCAGCACGGCGCGGAGCTGAGCCAGGGAAAAGGGTTTGGCCAGGTAGTCGAAGACCTTCATCTTGAAGGTGGCGCGCATGTCCTCAAGCGAAGGATAGCCGGTGACGACGATGATGCAGAGACCGGGCCAGCGGGACTGCAACTGTTCGAGGACTTTATCGCCGCTTTCCGGGCCCATCTTCATGTCGAGCAACACGACGCCCGGCTTTCGATCCTCACAGGCCTCATACAGCTTTGCGGGATGATCGAAGGCGCGTACGGTGTACAGCCCTTCATCGCGCAGCAGGTCCTCAATGTAATTCCGGAAGTCGAGATCATCATCAAGAACCGCGACATCCACCTTCGCCTCACTCATGAGGCAATCTTACCTCCAGCCGGGCGCCGCCGCCTTCGCGGTTGGAAGCGGAGATGGTCCCTCCGTGCTGGTGAACGATTCCTTCGGCCACCGTCAGCCCGAGGCCCGTGCCGCGGGCGTCCAGACGCGTGGTGACAAACGCCTCAAAAATGTCGGGCACGAGGTTGACCGGTATGCCGGGGCCATTGTCATCCACCGCAACCAACAGCCAGCCTTGTTCCGCCTGCGCGGAGACGGCGATGTATCCGCCCGATTCCACCGCATGCAGGGCGTTGCGCAGCAGGTTGACGAAGAGCTGAATGAGGCGGTCGGGGTTGCCGACCACGGTTTGCGATTCCGCGACGCGGTTGAGGAACTGAACGCGGCCGCCTTTCTCCTCCAGCGCGACGAGGCTCCAGCTTTCCTCTATTAGTGAATGAAGGGCGATCTGTTCCGGCTCGAACCGCCGTACGCGGGCGAAATCAAGCAGGCCGGCGCTCATGCGGCGCAGGCGTTCGGTTACGCGAAGCATACGCGCCAGCCGCTCCTGGCTGGGTTCGCCGTCAACGGTTTCGATGAGTTTTTCGATCGAGCCTTGCAGCACCGCCAGCGGCGTGTTCAATTCGTGGGCGATGCCCGCGCTGAGCATGCCGAGACTGACGAGGCGGTCCTGATCGGCGATGTTGCGCTTGGCGGTTTCCAGCAGTTCGTTTTTTTCGCGCAGGTGGCGGTTCAGTTCTTCCAGTTCCGATTCGTGCCTGCGCAACTGCTTGAGCGTCTCGTTGCGGGAGCGCATGATCTGGCCGATCTCGTCCCCTGGGATCAGAGCTTGGTCGATAAACTCGCTCTCGCGGTCCCCGCTGCGGGCAGCTTCATCGGCCGACAGCATCAGGCGCAACGGGCGGTAGACGTACAGCGGCAGGATCACCCACTCCAGCGCGGCCACGGCGAGCAGGTAGATGACGGCCAGCGCTGCAAACAGCGCGCTGCGCGCCTCCCCGGCACGTTCGTCGAACAGTGGCGCCACGGCGAAATAGACCGCCAGGCTCAGCAGCAGGAAGAAGATATTGTGCAGCACCATCAGCTTCAGGCGGACCTTGAGGTCGCCGAAGCGGCGGAGGCGCAATCTCACGGGCATCGTACCAGCCAGGATACTCCCGCGCGGCGCGCGCGCGGGAGCGGGCCGGTGCGTTTACTGTTTGGGGAAGGTCGGTTCGGCCTTCACTTCCAGGATCTGCAATGTGTGGCGCTCGGAGTGGCCGCTGAGCAACAGCAGCCACTGGTAGCCGTCCATTTCCTTGAAGACGGGATGCGGGGCGGCGTGGCTGCGCAGATCGTCGGTCGATGTTTTGGCGTAGTCGAGCGTCTGCTGGCGGCTCTTGCCAAAGTGCGCGACAGCTTCCTGCAAAGTGGCGAAGCGCCGCGTGGGCTGCAGCATTTCCGGCGCCTTGAACTTCTGGCTGCGGTCGGTAAGACCGGTTAGGATCATCGCATCGTTCTTCACGCGCACGGCGATGTTGTCGGGCGACGCGGGCGTTTTCAGCACGCGATCGGTGACCAGCGAACGGATCATATCCTCGCTGACGGCGATGTGTTCGGCGCATTCGGCGATGGACCAGCGTTCCGGCGCCGCCTTGAAGTTGTACTGCGCTTCGCTGAGACCCGCCACGGCGGCGTGGAACTTGGCCTTGGTCTTGTTGAGGTGATCAATCAGCGAGGCCCGCTCGCTGTCGGAAATGCCTCCGGCCAGGATGGGCGCGGCGGTGAGAATCAGAACTACGGCTGCGTGTTTCATATTCCGGTTGTTATCCCCTTTCGGTGAGCAGAAGTTGCAGACGGTCAAAGCTGGCGCCCCAACCCTGCCCATGGCCCTCGCTCTTTTCCTGAGCGCACAGTTCATGAGTCAGCACCAGTTCGGTTTCCTTGTTTCTCTCGAGTAATTCCATGGTAACCCGTGTTGGGCCACGCGGCATCTCGGAGTTGCTCCAAGCCCAGGTGTAGACGAGTTTGCGGTTCGGAACCACTTCCAGGTATTCCCCGGAAACGTGGAACAGGTTACGGGCGCGATTCTTGTCAATCCCCTGGCCGCGCCGCTACGATGTTTGTTGATGATTCGATGGGCGATCTGCGCGGGGATGCTGGTGCTCCATTCCTGCGCGCCGAAGGCCGCGCTGCCCGGGATGCCGGCGCTGAAGCTGGAGGATTTCCAGCCGACGGTGCGGGCGGAGGTGGACAAGGCGCTGGAAGCAGTGAACCAGTCGCCCCGTGACGCGGGCGCCAACGGGCGGCTGGGCATGGTACTCCATGCGCACGACCAGTTCGCCTCGGCGCGAACCATGTATCTGCGGGCGGAGGCCTTGGACACGAAATCCTTCCAGTGGCCGTACTACCTGGCTGTGGTGGAAAGCCAGATGGGCAACTATGATGCGGCGCTTCTGGCGCTGGACCGTGCCTCGAGGATCAGCGCAGATTATCTGCCGGCGCGGCTGCGGCGTGCCGAGGTGCTGTTCGACTTAGGGAGGCTGGAGGAAAGCGGGCGGCTGTATGATGCGTTGACGGAGAAGCAGCCGGAACTGGCGGCGGCATGGTACGGGAAAGGGCGGGTGCAGGCGGCGTTGGGGGAACCGGATGCGGTGGAGTCGTTGCGCAAGGCGTGCGAGTTGTTCCCCCACTATGGTTCGGCGCACTACGCGCTGGCGCAGGCGCTGCGCAAGCAGGGCAAGGAGGCGGAAGCGCACAAACATCTGGAGCAGTCCGAAATCCACAAGACGTCGGTCCCTCCGTCAAGCGACGACTGGATGGCCCAGGTGCAGCAGCTCAGCCGCGGCGCGGCCTACCTGCTGCGGCTGGCAAAGGATGCCGAAGAAAGCGGGCGCGCGGAACAGGCGATGACCTACACGTTGCAGGCACTGGCGGCGGACCCGAAATCGGTGCAGGCGCATACCAACCTGATCTCTGTCTATGCCCGCGTCAACCAGGCGGAGAAGGCGGTGGCGCATTACCGGGAAGCGGTCGCGTTGAACCCGAATCATCCGGAGGCGCACTACAATTACGGCGTGCTGATGTTCGATCAGAGGACGATGGGAGAAGCGAAAGCGGCTTTCCAGCGGGCGCTGGAGAACAACCCATATTATGCGGACGCGCACAACAACCTGGGCTACCTGCTGGAGATGGAAGGCAAAATGGCGGAGGCGGCGGCCAGCTACCGCAAGGCGATCGAGATCCGGCCCAGCTACCGGCTGGCCCATTTTCACATGGGGAGGATGATGGCCAACCAGCGGCGCTACAGGGAGGCGATTGACCATCTGGAGAAGACACTGGAGCCGGAGGACGCCTCGACGCCGGGGTATTTGTATGCGTTGGGAGCCGTCTATGGGCGGTCCGGGCAGCGGGTGCGATCGGTTGATCTAATGAAGCAGGCACGGGAGAAGGCAGCATCGCTGGGGCAGACGCAACTGGTGGCGAGCATCGACAAAGACCTGCGGATTCTGGAGCGGCGATGAGAGCGATCGCCGTTGGTTGCGCGGCGCTGCTTCTAGCCGGCTGTTCACGGGAAGAGAGATCCGCGGGGACGGCCGAGCTGTTTCGCGACGTGGCGGCGGAAACGGGATTACAGTTTCAGCACCAGCCGTATCCAAGCGGCAAGTTCTACATGCCGGAGATCATGGGCGCGGGCGTGGCGCTGCTGGACTACGACAACGACGGGGACCTGGATGTCTACCTCATCCAGGGCATGGCGCTGGATGGCGGCGGCAAAGGCGAAGGCAACCGGCTGTTCCGGAATGAACTGGTTCCCTCCGGTACGCTCCGGTTTACCGATGTGACGGCTGCATCGCGCACGGGCAAGGTGATGTACGGGATGGGTGCGGCGACGGGTGACTTTGACGGCGACGGGCATGTCGACCTATACATCACCGGGTTTGGGAAGAACGTGCTGTACCGCAACAACGGCGACGGTACGTTCAGCGACGTGACGGAGAAGGCGGGAGTGCAGGATGAACGCTGGTCGACCAGCGCGGCGTTTCTGGACTACGACCGGGACGGCGACCTGGACCTGATGGTGCTCAACTACATCGACTTCACGCTGCGCGGCAACAAGGCGTGCTTTGCGGCATCCGGCGAGCCGGACTACTGCACACCGAAAGCTTATCGCCCTGTGTCGGCGAAGCTGTTCCGCAACGAAGGCAGTGGACGATTCACCGATGCAACAGTGGCAAGCGGGATCGCGAAGGCATACGGACCGGGTTTGGGCATCACCTGTTCGGACGTCAACGGCGACGGCTGGATCGACGTCTACGTGGCCAATGACACGGCGGCGAATCTGCTGTGGATCAACCAGCGTAACGGAACGTTCGCCGAACAGGGGCTGGTGTCAGGCGCGGCTTACAGTGAAGACGGGCTGCCGAAGGCAGGGATGGGAGTGTCGGCGGGCGATTTCGACAACGACGGCGACGACGACATGGTGGTGGTCAACCTGACACGCGAAGGCGCGACGCTGTTTCAAAACGATGGCCGCGGCGCGTTTCAGGATGTGAGCCTGCGGTACGGCGTGCGGCCCCTTACATTTCCTTACACCGGTTTCGGCGTCGACTGGTTTGACTACGACAACGACGGCTGGCTGGACCTGTTCATCGCCAACGGCGCCGTTACATTGATGGAAGAGTGGCGCGGCCAGCCATGGCCGTTTCAGCAGGCAAACACGCTGTTGCGCAACGAGGCCGGGAGGCGATTCCGGGATGTAACGGCCGGCGCCGGCGCGGCGATGAGGCTGAAAGAGGTGACGCGTGGGTCGGCGTTCGGCGACATCGACAACGATGGCGGCATCGACATCGTGATCACGAACAACCGGGGCGCGGCGCGGCTGCTCTTGAACCGGACCAAGGGGCGGAACTGGCTGCGGGTGAAACTGGAGGGGTTGGCGGCAGGGGCTCGCGTGGGGGTGGTGCTGGAGGGTGGCCAGGAGATCTGGCGGCGCGCACACACCGATTCCAGTTACCTGAGCGCCAACGATCCACGAGTGCATTTCGGGCTTGGGCGGCAGACTAGGGTTCGAAGAATCCGCGTCGCATGGCCTGACGGCGGCAAGGAGGAGTTTGCCGGTGTAAACTCAAATCGCCAGCTCCTTCTGAAGCGCGGTGAGGGCAAGCCTTTTTGAATCAGCTTGTTGCTAACAATATTTTATGCTTGTAACCCTGCCGCCAGGCCAGTTTTCATTTGACAGTCTACGTCGCTGCAAAGCAGAATGGATTGACTGGGGAAATCAGCCCTGTCCGAGGGGCAATATCAAGTCTTTTTGGAAGGAAAGGGGTGTATACATGAAGCGTTACCAAGTCGTATTCGCAGCGATAGCAACCTTGATCGTGGGGATCGCAGTGAGCCAGCCCGCCGCGGCTCAGGTGCTCTACGGATCTATTGTGGGGTCCGTGTCCGATGCAACCGGCGCAATTGTTCCTGGGGCGACGGTCAATGTGACGAACACCAACACCAATGCCACACGCGACACCAGGACCGACGCGGGCGGCAGGTACACCATATCCAACGTTCAGGCAGGCACCTATGATCTGAAGGTATCATCGAGCGGTTTCCGCGCACAGGTGCGTACTGGTGTGGCGGTCACCATCAACAGCGTGACGCGCATGGACTTCGTCATGGAAGTAGGCCAGGTGACCGAGCAGGTGACGGTGGAAGCCAGCGCGCTGGTGCTCCAAACCGACAAATCCGACGTGCACGTGGAGTTGTCAACGAAAGAGATCGCCCAACTTCCGCTGGCCAAATACCGCAACTATCAGTCGCTGATCAACCTGGTACCCGGCGCGACCCCGGGCAGGTTCCAGAACGCCAACACGGACACGCCGGCGCGTGCGCTGACCACCAATATCAACGGAACCAACCGCAACAACAACAATACGAAGCTGGACGGGGCCGCCAACGTCTTCGTATGGCTGCCTCACCACACCGTCTACGTGGCTCCGGCGGAATCGATCGAAACGGTGAATATCTCGACGAACAATTTCGACGCGGAACAGGGGCTGGCCGGCGGCGCGGCGATCACGGTATCGACCAAGAGCGGCACCAATGATCTTCATGGATCGGCCTTCATGTTCCATGAGAACAGCAAATGGGGGGCCAAGAACTTCTTCTTCCGCGATCCAAAGACGCCGAAGAGCCTGGTGACCATCCCCGGCTTCACTATCGGCGGGCCCATCAAGAAGGACAAGCTGTTCTTCTTCGGTGATTGGGAAGGGCTCCGCGAGCGCGTCAACCGCAACCGCCAGTTGACGGTGGCCCCGGCCGACATGCGCGCCGGCAACTTCTCCGCGTACAACTTCAATATCTTTGACCCGCTCACCGGTAACCCGGATGGCAGCGGACGCACGCCTTTCGCCAATAAGATCGTGCCGATGTCGCGGCACAGCGCGACGATGCGCCGGCTACAGGACATGGTTCCGGCGTCGAACTTCGGCGCGGGCCAGACGGCCACCGGCACCGGCGGCGCCAACTTCTTCAACGCCGACAGCCAGGTGATGGATCGCGACAACGCGGACGTCAAGATCAACTACAACCGCACGCAGAAACACATGATCTGGGGCAAGTACTCCCGGATGAGCGCGGTAGTTACTGGACAGCCTGCTCTCGGCCAGGCAATCGGCACCTGTCTCTGCGACGGTGGCATCGGCACCGGCGACACTGCGGTGCAGCTGGCGACGATCGGGCAAACCTACACCATCAGCCCGACGTTCCTGTTCGACACGACGGTTGGATTTTCGCGCCTGGGCCACTTTACCACCGGCCCCGACTTCGGCCAGAACATCGGCCTGGACGTGCTGCGGATTCCCGGCACGAATGGTCCCGATCCGCGGCAGGGCGGATTCCCGATTTTCAACATCTCCGGTTTCGATTCGCTCGGTAACATCAACGGCTGGTCTCCGGCGTTCCGCAACGACCAGAGCTGGACGGTGGACCAGAACTTCAGCAAGCTGCACGGCGCGCACGAGCTGCGGTTCGGATACAACGGCGTGCGCCACCTGCTCAACCACTGGCAACCTGAGCTGGGCGCAGGCCCACGCGGCACCATCGGCTACAGCAACCAGACCACGGGCGCGGCCGGCCAGACCGTTGGCCAGTCCAATGCCTGGGCCTCGTTCCTGCTGGGCCTGCCCAACTCCATGGGCAAGAGCGTGCAGTTCATCAAAATGAACGTGCAGGAATACCAGCACGGCTTCTACTTCCGCGACCGGTGGCAAGTGAACCGCATGCTCACTTTGAACCTAGGTGTCCGTTATGAACTATTCCCGCTGTTCACGCGCGCCGGCGCTGGGGGCATCGAGAAGTACGATCCCACCAACAACACCGTCCTGCTCGGCAACCTCGGCGGCAATTCCACGCATCTCGGCGTCGGCACCAGCAAGGGGCTGTTCGCGCCTCGCGTGGGACTCGCCTTTCGCGTGAACGACGACACGGTCATCCGCACCGGCTACGGCATCACCTACAACCCGATGCCGCTGGCGCGGCCTTTGCGCGGTTTCTATCCGCTGACGGTCTCGCAGAATTTCGTGCCCACCTCGACGGCCGCCGGCTTCAACCCGAGCTTCGCCTTCTTCCGCCCGGTGGAGCAGGGCATTCCTGAGGTGCCGCTGCCGGATATCTCCTCCGGACGCATCCCGCTGCCGGTAACCGCCGACATGCGGACCATCGACACCGATAGCCTGGTACGCGGCTACATCCAGAGTTGGAACTTCTTTATCCAGCGCAAGGCGCCGGGCGGGTTCTTCCTCGACATCGGCTACGTCGGCACGCGCACGGTGCACAGCTTCGGCGACCTGAACGGCAACGCCGCCGCCGCCGGCGCAGGCCAGGCGGGCCAGCCGCTGTTTGCGCAATTCCGCCGCGCCATCTCCATCCTCAACTGGAACGGGCGGATGAACGCCCACTACCACGGGCTGCAGGTCGCGGTGAACCGCAAGGTTGCCAATGGCCTCTTCCTGAAAGGCGCATACACCTACTCGAAGGCGATGAATCAGACCGATGACGATGGATGGGCCGGCGTCAGCTGGAACCATCCGGAAGTCTACGCACGCAACTATGCGCAGGCCGGTTACAACATCCCGCACATGTTCCAACTCGGCTACGCCTACGACCTGCCGTTCGGAAAGGGTAAGCAATTCGCCAACTCCAGCGCGGTCGCACACCACATTCTCGGCAACTGGACCCTGAACGGCGGCACTTCCCTGATTCAGGGACGGCCTTTCACCGTGGGTTCTCCCGGCGGTGACCTGAATGCTCCTGGCAACACGCAGACGGCGGACCAGGTGAGTTCGGTCAGCAAGGTAGGCGACTTGAACGAGTTCTACAGGAAGAGCTCCTTCTCGCAGCCGCGTGACCGTGGCCGCTACGGCACCACGGGCCGCAACCTGTTGCGCGGTCCCGGCATCGTCAACTTCGATGTCTCGCTGTTTAAGGGAATTCCCATCAGCGAGGGTCACAAACTGGAGTTCCGGGCGGAAGCCTTCAACTTCGCCAACACGCCGCATTTCAATAATCCGAATGCGGATGTCTCCAGCGGCAACTTCATGCGCATTCTCGGCGCGGACGCGACGCAACGCACCATCCGCTTCGGTCTGCGCTACAGCTTCTGACCTTGTTTTCGTTACGCAGATGGGGCAGGCTTTCCGGCCTGCCCCTTTGCTTTTACGCCGCCCTGCTGCTGGCACAGGAGGATCCTGCCGTCAAGGCGCAGCGCGCCAAGGCGCTGCTCGGCCAAGGACGCTTTGCGGAGGCGGCGCTGGTGTACGGCCAGTTGGTGAAGCAGGTGCCGGGCAATCCGGGGCTGCTTCTGAATCTAGGCATGGCGCAGCACATGGCCGGCCAACACGCCGCGGCGGTGTCGAACCTGGACGCCGCCCTCAAGATCGATCCGAACATTCTTCCCGCCAACCTGTTTCTGGGCGGTTCGCTGATGAAGCTCGGCCAGCCGGCGCGCGCCGTTGCGCCGCTGCGGCGGGTGGTGGGAGTGCAGCCGGAGTTGAAAGACGCGCGGCAGTTGCTGGCCGATGCGCTGCTCGGCAGCGGGCGACCACGCGAGGCGATCGAGCATTACCGGAAATGGACGGAACTGGAGCCGTCCAGCCCGCAGGCATGGATGGGATTGGGCAGCAGTAACGAAGGCGCCGCGCAGGCTGCATTCGATCAGATGGAGAAGCTCGAGCCGGAGTCTGCCTGGGGGCTGCTGCTGGTGGGCGAGGTGAGGGAACGCCAGCGTCAGCATTCCAGCGCCTATTACCTGTACCGCGAAGCGCTCAAGAAGAACCCGAACCTGCCCGGCGCGCACGCGGCCATTGCGCGCATATACAAAGAAACAGGCCGGCCTGAGTGGGCCGCCCAGGAGCTAAAGAAACAACGGCCGGCGCCGGTTTCCAAACCCGGCGCTCTGGAGGCACATTACCGGCAATGGAAAACCTACACCGAGCAGGCACGGCGCGCATACGCGAAGCTCGGCGAGCTGCCGCCGTCGGTGGAGATTTTCCGCTTTCTGGCCGAATCGCACCGCACGCAAGGCCAACACAGGGAAGAGGCCGCGCAGTGGCGTCAGGCCTTGAAGCTTGCGCCGGGAGACACCTCGCTGCAAGTGGAACTGGCCGTCGCGTTGCATTTCGCCCGTGACGATGCCGCGGCACAAAAGATCCTGGAGCCGCTGGTAAAGGCGCAGCCAGATTCGGCGCGGCTGAATTTCATGTTGGGTGACACACTCCTCAGCCAGCAGCAGCCGGAGAAGGCCATCCCGTATCTGCAGAAGGCGGTGAAGGGCGATCCGAAACTCGTGGCGGCCCGCTCTTCATTGGGGCGCGCGCTCCTGCAGGCAGGTCAAGGCGAGGCGGCGATTATACACCTGAAAGCCGCGCTCGGCGTGGATAAGGACGGAAGCCTGCATTTTCAGCTTGCCCGCGCCTATCAGCAAGCCGGCCAAAGCCAGGAGGCTCGCGCGATGACAGCGCGTTACCAGGAGATTCGGAGCAAGCTGGAGGCCGACAAGCGGGCGGCGGAGGAGGAAGTGAGAATCACGCCGCCATAGGCGGGCCTCCGTGGTTGCTATAGTTGGACCATGGACGTCGAACGGACCATGGACTTCATTCTGCAAACGCAGGCCAAGACAGAGGCCATCCTGCAGGAAATGGCCGCCGAGCAGAAGGGACTTGCCGCTGAGCAGAAGGGACTTGCCGCCGAGCAGAAGAAGCTTGCTGCCCAACAGGCAAAGACAGAGAGGCAGGTCAATGCCCTGGCCAAGCTAGTCCAGACGGGGATGAAAATGCTGGTGCAGATGGAAAAGCGCTCGACAGCGCGCGAAAAGCGTACCGATGAGCGCATTCAGGCGCTCGTCGACTCTCAGCTTCGCATGGACCAGCGCATGGATCGTTTCTTGGCGGCCTTCGAAAAACGCTGGCCCAACGGCGGCTCACGGCCCGCACGGCCCTGATCGATTTCCTTTATTTCGACGCGACCGAAGAACCTTCGCGGATCTCATCGGAGGCCCGGCGCAGAATCGTGTCGCCTGCGGCGAGTTCGCCGAACACCTCGATCCTCTCCCCGGCGGGCATGCCCTTGCTGACGTTCACCCATTCCGCCTTGCCGTTCCGTACGCGGATCACGAAGGAGCGTTCCGTGTTGGTGGCGACAGCGGTGGGCGGCACTAGCAGCGACGGCCTCGTGCGTTTCACCGGCCAGTCGGCCTCCGGGTACATACCCGGCGCCAGTTGGCCGCCTGAGTTTGCCACGTCAAGCTCCACCATCATCGAGCGCGTCTTGGGGTCCATCGAGCGCGGGATGCGCGCCACGGTGGCGGAGAAATTTTGGCCGGGATGGGCGGGAACCTTGAACGAGACGCGCGCGCCGCGTGCGAGGCCGGCGACAATCGGCTCCGGCACGGGCACAACCAGGCGAAGGCGGGAGACCTGTTCGAGAGTAAGCAGCGGGGCAGTGTTCGGACCGGCCAGCGCGCCGGGATGCACCCCGCGGCGCGTGATGACGCCGTCAAACGGCGCTCGGATCTCCAGGTAGCCTTGCAGCTCACGCAGCGGTTTGACCGAGGTGCGCGCCGCCGCGGCGGCCGCTTCCAGCGACTTCACCAGCGCGCGGGCGGCCTCTACGGCCTTCTCTGCAAGAATGAGTTCGTTGACGGCGACCACGCCCGGCGTAGACGAGGCCGCCTTCAGCCGGTCATAGCTGCTTTGCGCGGCGGCAAGCTTGGCTTCCGCTTCGGCGCGCTGCGATTCCACGGCCTGCACCTTGGCCTCGGACTCGGCGATCTGCGCGGCCAACTCCGGCGCAGACAGTTTCACCAGCAGGTCGTCCTTTTTCACCATGCTCCCGACATCCACCTCTACCGAATCGACAAACGCCGTCACGCGTGCTTGCAGGTCCACTTGCAAGTACGGGAGCAGTTCGCCGGGCAGACGAGCGCTGCGCGAAACCGTCTCGGAAACCACTTGCACGGTTTCCACAGCCTGCGCCGGCAACAGAGCAGGTATCAAGAAGAGGATCTTAAGAAGCTTCATAGTATCGACTCGCGGGATCATTGGGGTCGAGCGATCGGCTCGTTATGGTGGCGCGGCGCTGGAGGATGGCGTAAAAAGCGGGAACCGCGGTCAGCGTCGCGAAGGTCGCAAGCAGCAGCCCGCCGATGACGGCCCGGCCAAGCGGGGCAGTTTGTTCGGCGCCTTCCCCGAAACCGATGGCGATGGGCAGCATGCCGGCGATCATCGCGAAAGCGGTCATCAGCACCGCGCGCAAGCGGCCCTGCCCGCCTTCCACGGTGGCGTCATGGATCCCCGCTCCTGCGCGGCGCGCGATCTCCATAAACGTGACCATGAGAATCGAGTTGGCCACAGCGATGCCGACCGCCATGATGGCGCCCATAAAACTTTGCACGTTGAGCGTGGTGCCGGTGACGAGCAGCGCCACCGCCACGCCGCACAGCACCGCAGGCGCGGTCAGCACGACGGCGAAGGCAAGACGGAACGACTGAAAGTTGGCCGACAGCAACAGGAAGATGAACGCGATCGAAAGCAGCAGTCCGGTCTCCAGGCCATCGATTGTCTCCTCCAGCGGCGGCACCTGGCCGCGCACGGCCACCGTCACGCCGCGCGGCGGTTCGCCCACGCGCGACAGCGCCTGCCGCAGCTCGGCCGCCACCGCCCCCAGCGGAGCGCCGTGGATGTTGGCCGTGTAGCTGATGACGCGCTGCATGTTGTAGCGCTCCACCAGCCCGAACGCCTTGCTGAACTGGAGGTCCGCGACATCGCCGAGCAAAGGCCGGCCCGTGCCATTGGCCATGATCGGCACTTCACGGACGTCTTCAAGCGACTGCACGCGATGCTGCGGAATCTCCACCTGAATCTGGAACGCGTTGCCCGAGTTCGGGTCGCGCCAGAAGTTCGGCTCAATGAAACGTGACGACGAGGTAGCCGCCACCAGCGACTTCACCACGCCCGAGGTGGTGAGTCCGAACTGCCCGGCGCGGTCCCGATCCACGCGCACGTCGATGGAGGGATAGTCCAGCGGCTGCGCCTGTTGCAGGTCGCGCAGGGAGGTGATCTTGGCCAGTTCGGCGTAGACCTTCTGCGCATGCGCGATATTCGCCGGCATCGCCGGCCCCTGGATGCCCACCTCGATCGTCGTTGGCGAGCCGAAGCTCATCACCTGCCCGACGATATCGGCGGCCTCAAAGCTGAACCGCACGTCCGGGATCTCTCGGGCGATTTCCTGGCGCAGACGCTCCTTCAGCCGCTCGCCGCGGAGCGTGGCCCCGGGCTTTAGCGCCACCTTCATCACCGCCTCATGCGGTCCGCTGGTCCAGAGATAAATCGTGTTGATCGGATAGCTGGCCGGCTGGATGCCGATGAACGCCGTGCTGATATCGACGTTATTCTCTCCCACCAGGCGCTTGATGGTGTCCAGCACGCGGAGCGCGTAGAGTTCGGTGCGCTCAATGCGCGTGCCGGTGGGCGCGCGCAGGCGCAATTGAAACTGACCGGAGTCGACGGTCGGGAAAATCTCCACGCCCAAGCGTGGAATCAGCAGAAAGAGAATCAGCGCGGTTCCCGCCAGGTAGCTGCCGGCAACCACCCAGCGCAGTCGCACCACCCAGTCCAGGTAAGCGCGGTAAAGATTGCGGAGGCCGCTCTGTTCACCGGCATGGCTCGATCGCATGACCCAGACGCTCAGCACCGGCACCAGCGTGGAGGAAAGCAGATAGGAGCCGATCATCGCGAAAGTCACGGCCAGCGAGAGCGGCACGAACAGTTGACGCCCGACACCGGCCATGAAGAATGAAGGCAGGAAGACGCTGAGGATCGAGGCCATGGCAAGCAGCCGCGGCAAGGCGGTCTTCTGGCACGCGTCAAGCACCGCGCGCGGACGCGAGAGCCCTTCGGCCATGTGCGTGTGGATGTTTTCGATTTCGACGGTGGCCTCGTCCACCAGCACGCCTACGGCGAGCGCCATGCCCGCCAGGGTCATGATGTTGAGCGTCTGCCCGGCGGCCCAAAGGCCAACTGTGGCGCCGAGAAGGGCAAACGGAATGGTGGCGACAACAATCAACGCGCTGCGCCAATCGCGCAAAAACAGCAGCACCATCAGGCCCGTAAGCAGCGCACCGAGCATGCCTTCATTCACCAGCCCTTGCAAGGAGCGCGCGACGTAGCCGGACTGGTCGAACTCCAGCCGTACGTCGACATCCTCCGGCACCACCGCCTTAAACGCCGGCAGCGATTCCTTCACGCGGCGGATGACATCGAGCGTGGAGGCGTCGCTGCGCTTGGTGACCTGAATATAGACCGTGCGCTTGCCGTTGACGTGCGCGTAGCCGGTGATGATGTCAGTGCCGTTTTCGACCACCGCCACATCTCGCAAATAGACCGACGGCCCGGAACCGGTGCGCACCGGCGCGTCCATCAGCTCGCCGAGATTGCCGCCGATTACCGAGTTCGTGTTGGCGATGTAGGCCTTGTCGCCGATGCGCACGTTGCCGGATGGCAGTACGGCCGAGGCGCGATTCACCGCGCCGATCGCTTCTTCCGGCGACATGTGGAAGGAGCGCATGCGCTCCGGATTCAGCCGCACAACGATGGTCCGCTGGTTGCCTCCAAACGGCGGCGGCGCCGATACCCCGGGCAACGTGGCAAACAGCGGCCGGACCCGGTTGATGGCGAAATCCTGCATCTCGCCGGGCGAGCGCGTCGCGCTGGAGAAAACCAGCTGCCCCACCGGAACGCTGCCCGCATCGAAGCGCACGATGAAAGGCGGCACGGCGCCCGGCGGCATGAAGGCGCGCGAGCGGTTCACCTGCGCCACCGTCTCGGCGATCGCCTGGTTCATGTCGGTGCCTTCGTGAAACACCAGCTTCATCAGCGCCACGCCCTGGATGCTTTTTGATTCGACGTGCTCGATTCCGGTGATGTAGAGGAAGTGATACTCGTAGTAGTAAGTGAGGAAGCCCTCCATCTGCGAGGGATCCATGCCACCGTAAGGCTGCGCGACGTAGATGGTGGGCGAGCCGAGATTGGGGAAAATGTCGACGCGCATGCGGCGCACCGCGAGCGTGGCGGCCAAAAGCAGCGCGAGCACGGCAACCAGCACGCTCACGGGACGGCGAAGGGCGGTGAGCACTAACCACATAGGCTCATCTACCTCCGGGACGCGCCGGCGGCGAGTGAGTCCATTTCGCCTTGCGCCACCGCCACGGCAAACAGCGCGCGCCAGATCTGCAAACGCGCGAGCGAATCGTCAATTTCGGTTTGCGTGAGCAGGCGCTGCGCTTCCGCTACCTCCACCAGGTTCCCCAGCCCCGCTTTGTATCGCGCGGTGGCCTGTGTCTCGGCCGCGCGCGCCGCGTCAAGCTGAAAAGGAATGTTGGCAGCCACCCTGCGCGAGCCTTCCAGCATCGCCTTGGCCCTCTCCAGTTGCCCGTTGAGCTCCTGGCGGATCAGCTCCAGCCTGTGTTCTTCCGCGCGAACGCGCGAGGATTCGGCCTGCTTCTTCGCCCTGCTCGAGGCGTAGTCAAAGAAGGGAAACGTGACCGTAAATCCAACCCCCCAGTTGTAAATGTTCGGGCCCAGGCCGGAAGCGCCCCCGCCGGTCGTGAAGTCGGGATTGGCGCCTGTGCCACGCGCGTAAGTGGCGGCCTGTACATTGAACTTGGGGTAGTAGGAACGGTCAATTGTCAGCAGCCGGGCCTTGCTTTCCTCGATCGCGGCCTGCTGCTCCTTCAGCGCGGGGTGCGCGTCCGTTGAGGCAGTGCTTGGTTCCGCGGGCGATTCCAGCAGCCGGCCCGGGCTGAGCGCAATTTCCGGCGGCGTGACGCCGAGCATCTGCGCCAGCGCGGCCCGCGCGACAGCGGTTGCCTGCTCCGCCTGGATCTGCTGCGTCTCGGCCATCGCCAACTCGGCGCGCGCCCGCGAGGCTTCCACGCCGGGCCTGAGTTCCGCCTTCACCATCGCGCTGACGACGTCGTGAAAGACCTTCGCCCGTTCGACGCCCGCCTGCGCGGAGGCGGCCGTCTGCTGCGCGGCAAGAATCGTTAGAAATGCGTCGGCGGTGGTCACCGCCACTTCAAAGCGCGTCCGCTCCAGCGCCATTTCCGCGCGCCGGCGCGATGCCTCCGCCGATTCAATGCCCGCCTTGCGCAATCCGAAATCAAACGGCTCCCAGCTGATCAGAATGCCTGTGGCTGTGCCCCAGACGTTAGTGCCTGCATTAGTCGGGTTGGGCGGACCGGAGATTGGAGCGATCGTCGATTGCGGCAGCAGCATGCCGTAGATGTTGTTCCGCGTGGCGCGATTGATCTGCGCCAGCAAATCCGCTTTCGGCAAATACGAGGTTCGCGCCAGCTGTATGCCGGCACTAGCGGCCGACACCTGCTCGGCGTTCATCCGGATGGTAGGATACTTCTCCAGCGACCGCTTTACGGCCTCTTCCAGTGTGATCGGCGACGTCTGAGAATAGAGCAGCGCGGGCAGAACTAGCGCCGCCAGGCAGCGCGGGAGGGGAAACATAGAAGGCTCATTATACCGGAGCCTTTCCGCGGGGGCGTGCAATCCCGCGTTCGCAGCCACGGATGAAACGCACCAGGTGAAGCGTGTGCGGATTCGGTATCTCCTGCTCTATGCGCCGGAGCGCCTCCTCCAGCTTCAACCCGCATTGATAGAGCAGCCGGTACGCCTGGCGCAGGGACAGAATCTCTTCCCGCGTGAATCCCGCGCGCCGCAGCCCCACAAGGTTCAATCCGTGCGGCTCGATATCGGACTCCCCGTACAGGAAATAGGGAGGCACGTCGCGATTGACGCGCACGTTTCCGCTGATCATGACGTTCCGCCCGATGCGGGAAAACTGATGGATCAGCGTCCCGCCGGAGATGAACGCGTTGTCTTCAATCAGCACGTGTCCGGCCACCAGCGTGCAGCTCGCGATCACGATGCGGCTGCCGAGCGTGCAGTTGTGCGCGATGTGGCCGCTCGTCATGATGTAGTTGTCGTCGCCGATGCTGGTGACCGATTCCGGCTTCGTGCCGCGGGAGATCGTGTAATGCTCCCGGATCCGGTTCCGGTTGCCGATGCGCAGGTAGCTGCGCTCGCCCGTGAAATCCTTGTCCAGCGGATCGGTGCCCAGCGCCGTGCCCGCGGAGATCTCGTTGCCGTCGCCCATCGTGGTCCACCGCTTCACGAACACGTAGGGCTCCAGCCGGCAATGCGCGCCGATGACGACGTCGGATTCGATCACGCAGTACTCGCCGACAATGGTCCCGCGGCCGACCACCGCGTCAGGATGCACGCGGGCCGTGGGCGCGATCATCACCGAATCGTCAACGGGCATGAGATTTCATCATAGCGGCGTACGATACTGAAAAGCAGGAGGTGTGGTGAGAGTCAAAGAACTGGCCGAGTGGCTGGGCGCTACTTTTGAAGGCGACGGCGAACGGGAAATCGCCGGTGTATCTTCGCTGGACCGTGCCGGCGCGGAAGACGTCGCATTCGCCGTAGGCAAGAAAGGCGAGGATCTGGCGTCCTCTTCGGCGGCCGGCTGCCTGCTTGTCGGGCAAGCCTTCGCCAATCCCAACGGCCGCACCTTGATCCGCGTTCAGGATCCGCGCGCCGCGGTGGCGCGGACGATTCACCGCCTTCACCCGCCGCTCACCCATGACGCCGGCATTCATCCCTCCGCCGTAGTGGCGGATTCGGCCGTGCTTGGCGAGGGTGTCTCCATCGGGCCGCTGGCCGGCGTTGGAAAGGGCGCCCGGATCGGAGCGGAAACCCGCATCGGCCCCGGCTGCATGATCGGCGAGCGGGTGCAAATCGGCGCGCGCTGCCTGCTGCATTCCCATGTCACCGTGTATGAGAACGTGGATATCGGCGACCGCGCGGTGCTGCACTCGGGTTGCGTGATCGGCGCCGACGGCTTCGGTTTCGTGCTGGAAGGGGAACGCTACCAGAAGTTCCCGCAGATCGGCAGCGTCATCATCGGCGATGACGTCGAGATCGGCGCCAACAGCTGCGTCGACCGTGCCGCGCTGGGCGTGACATGGATCGGCGAAGGCACCAAGCTCGACAACATGGTCCACGTGGGCCATAACTGCCGCATCGGACGCCACGTTGTGGTGGCCGCGCAGACCGGCTTCTCCGGCGGTGTCGTGGTCGAGGATTACGCGGTGATCGGCGGCCAGGTCGGCATCGGCGACAAGGTGCGCATCGAATCGCGCGCCGTGATCGGTTCCGGCGCCGGCATTCTCACCAGCAAGATCGTGCGCGGCGGCCAGGTTGTCTGGGGCACGCCGGCTCGCCCGCTCAAGGAACACCTGGAGCAACTGGCGAACCTGGCACGCCTGCCCGAGCTGCGCCGCCAGGTGCGCCAGCTGAAACAAACCATCGATCAGATGCGGAACCGCCAGGAGAAGTAGCGATGCTGGTTGTCGTCGGCGGCCATACGCGCAACATCGGAAAGACGTCGGTCGCCGCAGGCCTGATCGCCGCGCTGCCGGAAGCCCGTTGGACGGCGATGAAGATCACCCAGCACGGCCATGGCATCTGCTCCGCCGCCGGCGAGCCTTGCGACTGCGCCATCGAGTATGAGCACCCCTTCGCGCTCAGCCAGGAAACCGCTCCTAGCTCTACCGACAGCGGACGTTTCCTCGCGGCTGGCGCGGAGCGGGCCTACTGGCTAAGGACGCCCATCGGCCATTTGGGCCAGGCGATGACACAGGTACGCAGCATCCTCGCAAGCAGCGAGAATGCCGTCTTTGAGTCCAACAGCATTCTGAATTTTCTCCGGCCCGATCTCTTTCTTGCCGTGTTGGATTATTCCTCCACCGACATGAAGGACTCCGCACGGCGGTTCCTCAGCCGCGCAGACGCGCTGGTGATTGTGGAACGTAATCATCAGGCCATTTCCTGGGAGGGTGTGCCGGAGCGATGGCTCACCGGCAAACCGCAATTCCACGCCAAACCTCCGCGCTACGTGACTCGGGAACTGGCTGAATTCGTGGCCGGGCGGCTGGGCATCAAGCCGGCGGCAGCGAGATGATTACGCGCAGACCGCGCAGCGGCTCCGAATGCGCTTCCATGCGGCCACCGGCGTTTTCGACGATGCGCCGGGCACTGGCCATCGCAAGCCCCGATCCGGCCGGCGCCTGCGGATGGAATGGTTCGAACATTCGCTCCATCTGGTCCAGACTCACGGCGAAGCCGGGAGCTCCCACCTCCAGCCGCGCAGTGCCTCCGGCGGTGCAGGCATGCACATGAATCGCCGATTTGCCCCTGGTGATCTGATCAAACCAGACATAGAGACTTCTCATCAGGTGCCGCGCCTGCCCAGGATCCATTCTCACCACCAGCGGGCCATCCGTGACGGTGATGCGGAACAGGGCAGGATCGAGCCCGGATTCCTTGATTGCTTCGGTGATGCCCTCAGCCAGATCGATAGGCTGCCGGCACACGGCAGCCGCTTGAAGATAGTTCACCGCGTCGGACAGGATCCAGTTCATCTGGTCCACCAGCTGTTCCAGCTTTTCCAGCTGTTGGCGCGTCCGCTCATCTTGCCGCGGCACGACCATTCTCAGGTAATAGGAGATCGACTCCACCGCGCTCAGCGGCTGGCGCAATTCGTGGGCAAGATGACCCACCACTTCGGATGCCTCCGGAGCGGCGGATTCTCTCGTGGTCGAATCAAACTTCAGAACTAGGGCTTGAGCGGCGTCTGGCATCGGAACTTTAGCACTCGGATTATAAACACAGTTTGCAGCCGGCGGGGACGCTTCCGTTCTAGCCGCGTTCGGGCAAAAGGGTCAGTAAGGCGAGCTCAACAAGGTGAACTCGAAACGCCGCGCATCCAACCCGCGCGAGTTGAGCTGCTGGATGCATCCGGCCGGCGATTCTGCGATCGCTTCAATTCTGCGCAACGGCAGCGTCGCCGGAGAATACAGCTCCAGCGCGATCCAACTTCCCGCAACCTGCTTGCGCTCCTCCAGATCGAGCCGCTCCGGCTCCCGCCCTATGAACCGCGTCAGGTCCGCTGCTGTCGTTGGCATAAGAGTAAAGATTCTACCGCAATTACACCCTTGCCGGCCGGTCAAGTCAGCCTACCCCTCAGTTGACAGCCACCCCTGAGATCGACTATGAAGGTCAATCACCATGTGGCAACAAAACTACACCCCCGTCGCCGACAGCCTCGCCGTTTCGACGCTCCTGGCTTCCCTCCCCATTTTCGTCCTGCTGCTTTTGATCGGCATCATCCGCAAGCCGGCCTGGATCGCCGCGCTTAGCGGACTCGGTGCCGCGATGGTCGTCGCCCTCGGCGTTTACCAGATGCCGGTCGAAACCATGCTCAGCGCCGTCGGATTCGGCGCGGCGTTCGGATTGTTCCCCATCGGCTGGATTGTTTACTGGGCCATCGTGCTCTACCGCATGACCGTCGACACCGGCAAGTTCGAAATCATCAAGGACTCCATCGGCGGCCTCACCGATGACCGGCGTCTCCAGGCGCTCCTCATCGCCTTCGCCCTCGGCGCTTTCATCGAAGGCGCCGCCGGCTTCGGCACTCCCGTCGCCGTCGCAGCCGCGATGATGACCGGCCTCGGCTTCTCCCCGTTCTATTCCGCCGGCATCTGCCTGCTGGCCAACACCGCCCCGGTGGCGTTCGGCTCCATTGGCATTCCGATCTTCACACTCGCCGGCATCACCGGACTGCCCCTGCTGGATCTCAGCGCCTGGGTGGGCCGCATCTGCGCGCCGGTTTCGCTGTTCGTCCCGGCATACCTGATCCTTGTGATGGGCGGCTGGAAAGCGCTGCGCGGCGTGATGCCCGCGGCGGCGATTTGCGGCGTCGCCTTCGCCGGAACCCAGTTCTACGTATCCAACTACATCGGCCCGCAGCTCACCGACATCCTCAGCGCCCTGGCTGCCATCATCTCCCTTGTCATTCTGTTCAAAATCTGGAAGCCGGCCGATGTTTACGTGCTCGAAGGCGCCGAAGCCAGCGTCACGCCCAAGCGCCACAGCGCCGCCGCAACCCTGCAAGCCTGGTCTCCCTATCTCTTTCTGGTCTTGTTCGTCCTGCTGTGGGGTAACGACGCGATCAAGGCATTCCTGAATCAGGCCACAACCATCATCGCCTGGCCCGGCCTTCACAACCTGGTCGAGCGCATCCCTCCGGTGGTCGGCGCTGCGGCGCCTTACAAGGCGGAGTTCGCCTTCAATCTCTTCTCCGCCGCCGGAACCGCCTGCCTGTTCGCAACGCTCGCCTCTATGATCACCCTGAAGATCTCGCCCGCGAAATACGTCAGCATCCTCGCCGCCACCTGGCGCCAGCTGTTCCTCAGCATGGTCACCATCGCCAGCGTTCTCGGTCTCGCCTTTCTCATGAACTACTGCGGCGCCACCGCGACCCTTGGCTTGGCCTTCGCCGCCACCGGCGTGCTATTCCCCTACTTCAGCGCCATGCTTGGCTGGCTCGGCGTATTCCTCACCGGCAGCGACACCTCCGCCAATGCCCTCTTCGGCAACCTGCAAGTGGTCACCGCCAACAGGCTCAACCTGGATCCCATTCTGATGGCTGCCTCCAATTCCAGCGGCGGCGTCATGGGTAAGATGATCAGCTTGCAGAGCATCGCCGTGGCTGCCGCCGCCACCGCCATGGCCACCTCTGAAGAAGCCAAGCTGTTCCGCTTCACCATGCGCCACAGCATTTTTCTCGCTTCGGTCCTCGGTTTAGTCACCACTTTCTACGCCTATGTCCTCTAGAAAACTTGGCCCCGCCATCCTGCACTCGGTAAGCTACTCCGGCAGCTGGGGGCAAGCGTTCCTTTCCCTCGATGAGTTCCTTGCTAGAGCCGCCGGACTCGGCTTCCAAGGGGTGATGCTGATGGCCAAGCGCCCTCACCTGAGCCCCCTCGACTACGACGCCGCGGCCCGCGAACGCCTGCGCAACCGCCTGGACTCCCTCGGCCTGCGCACGATCTGCCTGGCCGGCTACACCAATTTCACTTGCGATCTGCAGCATACCGAAATCCCGCACCGCGAAATCCAGATTCAGTACGTCGTGGAGCTGGCGCGCCTCACCGCCGGTATCGGCGGCAACCTCGTCCGCGTTTTCACCGGCTACGATCACCCGGCCTCCTCTCACCTGCCCCAGTGGAACATGGTGGTCGCCGCGCTGAAGGAATGCGCCCAGCGCACCGCCCACCTCGGCGTCACCATCGGCGTTCAGAACCACCACGACGTCGGCGTCGATTACCAAAGCATGTTCGACCTCATCCAGGCCATCGGCGAACCCAACTGCCGCGCGCTCTACGACGCCTGGGCTCCGGCTCTGCAAGAGCAGGATCTCGTGGCCGCCGCCGCCCTCATGGCCCCCGTCACCGCCCACACCACCATCGCCGATTACCAGTTGCGCCCGCGCTACCGCTACAACGCCCCGGTGATCAACTATGTACCGCAGACGCCCTATGCGCAGGCTGTTCCCATGGGCGAGGGCTTCATCGACTACGAAGGTTTCCTTCGATCGATGCTCGAGCACGGCTTCTCCGGCTCCCTCGCTTACGAGATGTGCTCTCCGCTGCTCGGCGGCGGTAGCCTCGAGAACCTCGACCGTTACGCGCGCAAGTTCCTGGAATACATGGAACGGTTCCGCGCCCGAACCATGGCTGCCGGTTGAGCCACAAGAAATTTTCCGGTTTCCCCGCACCCCACCTCTTGACCGGAGACCTCTGTTTGGATTAGCCTTCAATCATTCTCCGGAGACGAAGCGCCAGCCCAGTCCACGGAAAACTTTGGAACCACCGGTGGTCATACTCTTATTCGGCCCGCCAGGTAGCGGGAAGGGAACGCAGTCGCGACTGCTCAGCCAATGGCTGGGCATCCCCTCCATCTCCACCGGCGACCTGCTGCGCGCAGAAGCCGAATCCGACACCCCGCCGGGCCGGGAATTGGCGCGGCTTCTCAAGGCTGGCCAGTTGGCCGGTGACGGCTTGGTGAATCAGATTGTCGCGCGGAGCCTGGACAGCCTCAACGGCTCCGGAGTCATCCTGGACGGCTACCCGCGGACTCCTCAACAAGCCGTCTTTCTCGAGGACGTCCTCCACAAACGCGGCCAGGCCGCCCCTGTGGTCATCCACCTTCGCGTCCCCAACGAAGTCCTCGTCCAGCGTCTGGCTACCCGTCGCCAGTGCCCGTCCTGCGGCCGTGGCTATAATCTGAACGAGCATCGTCCAACCCGCGATGGCCTCTGCGACGATTGCGGCGCTTCACTCATCGCCCGTGATGATGATGAAGCCGGCGTCATCGTCCGCCGCCTCGCCGATCACCATAGCCGCACCGAAGCCGTCCTGCAACACTACGCCAAGGGAAACTACTACCTCTTGGACGGCGACCGCCCCACAGCGGAGGTCTTTGCGGAAATCCGCGCGATCGTGGAGTCGGAACTCGCTTCCGATGCCAACCAGCCCCATTAGCTGGGAAACGTGGGTGTGCGGATTCACCCAACAGGGTGATATTCCCCTGCTCCCCGCCAGCACAGCTCCTCCAACCTATTGAAAATACAATAATCGGAGTTTGGTATCTCATTTGCGCTTTTTGCTAGCATCATAGTCGTCATCGACTAACCCCAGGCGACGAGGCCCAGCTCGTCGTCAGCCCCTCTGAGCGAGGCCCCGGGTCCCCAAAAACCCGGGGCCTTTTCGATTGTCTTCCCCCTTCCATCCATTAAGCCCTAATGAACACTTACTTTGTGCCGATCCAGATCTACGAGGGCTTCGCCTCCCCATGAGCATTCGACGCGACTTGCGCCGCCACAAACGGGAAATCTTGGAGGCTCGCGTCAGCCTCAGCTGGACCGACCCCCTCGGTGTCACCCGCTTTGCCCTGGGCCGCGGCCTCGACATCTCCTCATCCGGCATGCGCCTGGAACTGGACGAACCCATTCCCGCCAGAACCTACGTCAACTTCAAGCTGGTTGGGATCCGCTTTGAGGGATCTGGTTCGGTGCGTCATTGCCGCCGCATCGGCATGCGCCACCAAGTGGGTCTGGAGTTCACCGGCGGGTTGCAGTGGCGATTCACCAACCTCACGGCCCCAAGCTACGAACTGGTTCAGGCCTGAGCCCGCCGCCGCGACAGCGGAACTGAACTGCTGAAGTCCAGTTGCAACTGGCGCTGCCGGTAGAAATACTGCTCCGACTTGCCTGAAGCAGACTTCAAATACAACACCACGCGCCCGCCGAACCGCCCGGCAATCTCCTTGGCCACCGTGCGCTCCTGGTCGGCGGCATGAATCGGGGGGCCTCCGGTTTCGCTGATCCACCGCGATGTTTCTTCGTTCAACTGGCTCTCCAACTCGCGGTCCGAACACACCCAACGGCCGGCCCGCAGAATCGCTTTCCGGTTGTCCACGCGAACCAGCACGCTCATATCGATCCATCATAATACCGGATGACGGAATATAATGCCTGTACTCATGTCTGTTTCAGGTAACACACGCTGGAAGATCGCCGCCGCCGCCATCCTCATGCAGGTCTGCCTGGGGGTTATCTATTCTTGGGCCGTCTTCCGCGGACCGCTCACCGAACTCTACGGCTGGCCGAAAACCGTCACCATCGCCCCTTACCGCTGGTCGATTCTGTTCTTCACCATCGGCATGGTCGTGGCCGGATTCTGGCAGGACAGGGCGGGCCCCAGGCTGGTCGGATCCACCGGCGGAATCCTCCTCGGCACCGGTTGCCTGCTGGCCGCCCTCATCGGCAACACGCCGGAAGGACTGATCGTCTCCTACGGTGTCATCGGCGGTCTCGGCGTCGGCTTCGCCTATGTCACCCCCATCGCCACCTGCATCAAGTGGTTTCCCGACAAGCGAGGCATGCTGGTGGGCCTGGCGGTGATGGGCTTCGGCGTCGGCTCGCTGGTCTTCGCCCCGCTGCTGGAAGCCTTGATGGGATCCGATCCCACGCGGCTCGCCGTCACCATTCCGAACACCTTTCTCATTCTCGCGGCGACCTTTTACATCTTTGTGACCGGCGCCGCGCAGTGGTTCCGTGTTCCGCCGCCTGGCTGGCGGCCCGAGGGCTGGAATCCGGCCGCATCTAAGCTCGGCAGCCTGCATGACTACCGGCCTGCTCAGATGCTTTCCAGTCCGCAGTTCTATCTGCTGTGGCTGCTCTACTTCCTCGGCACTTCCGTGGGACTGACCGTGATCGGCGAAGCCGCACCCCTGGTGCGGGAACTGGCCGGCGCCACGGCTGTGCTTTCCGGCGGCGCCGCGCTAGGCCTGATGTCGCTGTTCAATGGAGTTGGGCGGCTGGCCTGGGGCACGGTATCGGACCGCGCCGGCCGAAAGGCGGCCGTGCTTGCGATGTGCGCCGTGTCGGCCGCCACATGCGCCGCTCTGCTTCCCGGCACGGATAGCTTCTGGCGCGTGCTGGCCGGCATCTGCCTGGTCGGTTTCACTTACGGCGGCTACCTGGCCATCATGCCTTCCCTCACCGCCGACTATTACGGCACGGCCCACATCGGCGCCAACTACGGCATTCTGTTTTCCGCATGGGGCGCCGCCGGCTTCATCATCCCAGGACGCTTCGCCGCCATCATCGAACAGGCGAAGCAGGCAGGCAACTTGGCCGCTGGTTACGATCAGGTCTTCTTCTGGCTCGCCGGATTGTCCGTGGCCGGAGCCGCCGTTGCCGCACTCAGCCGCAAACCCGCGCCCGTGGCAACGGAGCCCGAGCCGGCCGGGGTGGCCCGCTAGCATGTGGACGGCAACCTATCGCCGCGCCGCCGAAAACAGCAAGCACCTGGTCACTCTGCAAGCCACCGCGGGCGGTCTGGCGATCACCCGCCGGAGCGGAGAGATTGTTCACTGGCCTTACTCGGTACTGCGGCGGCGCGCCGGTAGGGACGGCAAAGTCCTCTTCGAGCGCGGCAAGGGCGGCAGCCGCGAGATCCTGAGCGTTGGCGACCCCGCCGCCGTCGATGCCATTTGCCGCCACGCCCCTCACTTGCATTGGACCAGCTGGACTGAGAGCCGCTGGAAGAAGTGCATCGTGCTCTTCGGCGGGCTCCTGGCGCTGTCGGTTTCCGGCTACATCTGGGGGGTTCCGGCCGCCGCCGGCGCCGCCGTCAGCTACGTGCCGCCTCAGGTCATCTACAAGCTCAGTGAGGCAATGCTGAATGAGACTGTCCCACCGAAGCTGCGTTGCCTGGACCCGAAACTTGTCGCCGTGCAAAAGCTGGCAGACAAGCTTTCCGCCGCCAGGCCCGGAGCCCGCGCCCAGATCGTCGTCGGTGATTTTGCTTACGCCCACTCGTTTCCCTTGCCCGGCGCCGTGGTTGTCATCACGCGCGGTATGCTGGCGCGTGCGGGCACACCGGAGAACTTGGCGGGAATCATCGCTCATGACCTGCACCATATTCGCGCCGCTGACCCGGCCCGCCTCGTCGTCACTCCGCTTGCCTACGTGGCACTGAAGAGTCTCATCACTCGGGATTTCACGGGCAAGATGGCCAGCCTGGCCGCTTCACTGGGCACGCCCAGCTTCCAGCCCGCCGAAGAGTTGGCCGCCGACGCCGCGGCCATCGAATCCCTGCTCGCGGCTGGCATTGATCCGGCGCCGGCCATCGACTTTTTCCGGTCGCTGGAAACCGACGCCGAAAATCAGCCCGGCGCCTCCAACTATCGCCTGGCCCATCCGCGCTTCGAGGACCGTGCCGAGAGGATGAAGCAACAGGTGCGCCCAGCCCGCTTCCAGCCCATCGATTTGGGAAACGCCGTCCCTTGGCGTCAAGTGACGCTTAGCTGCGCATCCGGCGTTTCGCCCTAAGACCTGCATGAACCGCCGGTTCTTTTTCGCTTCCCTGCTTCCTCCCGCGTTTTCTCCGGGCGCATCTGCTCTCGTAAACCGGCTGGAGCGGTTCACCATCTGGGAACGCCGCCAATCCGCGCCTTGCTGGTTCCATCCCCGCGCCTGCCTTTTGCCGGACGGCAGCCTGTTCATGACGCTGCAAACCATCTCCGGTTCCGATTTCTTCGGGCCCGTGCACTGGAGCCTTTCCCGCGATGGCGGCATGCGTTGGAGCGACCCGCAGCCCGTCCCCGGACTCGGGCGCCGGCCGTTGGAAGACGGCCTCGAGGAGGCCGTCAGTGATGTCGTCCCCCAATATCACGCCCGTTCGCGCACGCTGCTTGCCATTGGCCACAACCTCTACTACAAGGACGGAAAGCTGACCATGCCGGCCGAGCGGCGTTGGCCTGTCTACTGCGTCCGCCGCGGAGATGACTCCTGGGATCCGCCGCGGAGGCTCGAGTGGGGGAACCCGGACGCCGATGGCATTTACACCAGCGGCTGCGCCCAGCGCATTCACCTCGACAATGGCGGCATTCTGCTGCCTCTGAGCTTCGGATCCAAGCGCCGCGAGGATCGCGCCGTCGCCACGGCGTTGTGTTCGTTCGACGGCAGCCGTCTCGCCTTCAAGCGGCACGGCCCCGCGCTGCGGCTGCCGGTGAAGCGCGGATTGCTGGAGCCGGCGCTGGCCCGCTTCCGGCACCGCTTCTATATGACCATCCGCGCCGAGGACGGCCGAGGCTACCTCACCCATTCCCGCGATGGGCTCCATTGGAGCCCTATCCAGCCCTGGTGCTTCCACGACGGCGAAGAACTGGTGATGTCCACCACCCAGCAGCGATGGCTGGCCCATAGCGACGGGCTCTTCCTCGTCTACACGCGCAAAAGGGCGGAGAACCTCAACGTGACGCGCTGGCGCGCTCCCCTGTTGATGGCGCAGCTCGACACCGAATCGCTCACCTTGCGCCGCGATACGGAAATGGTCGTCTTCCCCATGCTCGGCGACGGCATCGCCCGCCCTCAAGAAGTGGCGCTGATGGGCAACTTCCACACCTCACCGGCCACGCCCGCGTTTTCCCTCATCACCGTCGGCGAAAACCTCGCCTCCAACGGCTTCCGCGGCAATACCCTCGCCGCCCGCGTCTACTGGAACCGCCCCAACCGCCTCGCTGGCCGCGCTTAACTCAGCCCCAGCAGCCGGGCCGCATTCTCCCAATACACCTTCCGCAGAATCCGCTCCGGCAACTGAATCCCGTAGATCCTCCAACGCCCCTGCGGCGGCACGGCCGCCGGCGCATAGTCGAAATACTCGTCATCGGTCTCCAGGAACCGGAAGTAGATCTCGTAAAGCTCCTCGCCGAACACCTGCTGCGGATACTGGTGCCCGTGCGGCACCGCGTCGGTGCCAAACAGGATCCGGTCCTGGTACCGCTCAAAGAAGCGCCTCGTCGCGCGCGGCTGCCGGCCCAGCTCGCCAATGCGCGCGCCGAACTCGACATGCATGTTCGGGTAGCGCTGCATCGCTTCGGCAATGTAGCCGAGATTCTCCGAGTTGCCCACATGCAGCACCACGAACGTCGTCTTCGGATGCCGCGCCAGCACCCGGAACCGCGCCTCCTGCAACTCCCGGTCGCTTGGATGATCTTTGCCGTAAAAAGACCAGTCCGGATGCGCATTCAGCTCCTCGAACCGCTCATTGAACCGGTCAATCGGCGTAAAGAATGCTTCCGGATCAGAGGTGTGTATCGCCACCGGCATCTTCAGCGCCCCGCATGCCTCCCACATCGGATCGAACCGCTTGTCATCCACCTTGATCAGCGGCCCGGTGGTGAAGTTTTCCCGCACCACCAGCCCTAGCGACTTCAGCACCTTCAGCCCCCGCGCGCCGGCCGCGTGCGCCCGGCGGATCTCCTCGCCCTGCCAGGCCGCGTAGCCCGCCTCGGCCACCTTCGGAAACCACGGCTGCGTGAAAACAATAAACCGGTCCCGATGCGGTTTTGCCAGCAGCCGCACGCTCTCCTCCAGCGTCTTGCCATATCCGCCGGTCAGGTGCACCATGATGCGGATGTTTTTCCGGTCCATCACCTCCAGCAGTTCCTTCGGCTCCATCAGCAGCTTGTTGGTTTCCCCCTTCGGATCGCCCCAGCTCAGATGCGTGTGGAAATCGATCACCGGAAATCGCGCCCGCGGCACGCGCGTCTCTTTCCCATGCAGCATGCTCTTGGGCTGGAACTCGGTCAGATCAAGCGGCGCAGGCTTCGGCTCCGCCTGCCGCCGTTGAGCTAACGCAACCGCCGGAAAAACCCCTGCCAGCAGGCCTCTGCGCGTCGTTTTCCGTTCCGCCATCACATCACCTCGGTAACCTTAAAAGTTGAGATGTCATCATAGCAAGAGATATGCTGCAAACTATGAACGTGAGATTCCTCTTGCTGGGCGCGCTGGGTTTGAATCTGGGATTGGCTGAGAACTGGCCTCAGTGGCGCGGCCCGCAGATGAACGGTATCAGCAATGAAAAGAATCTTCCGGTGAAATGGGACACCCAGACCAACGTCACCTGGAAACTCGCCTTGCCCGACGTAAGCGGCTCCACGCCGATCATCTGGGGCGATCATCTTTTTCTGAGTATCGCCGAAGGCGGCAACCTTTATCTCTGGAACGTCGATCGCAACAACGGCAACGTCCGCTGGAAGCAGCTGGTCGGCGAAGGCGACACGAAAGTCCGCAAGGGGAACATGAGCTCTCCTTCCCCGGTCACCGACGGCAACTCCGTTTGGATCCTCACCGGCAACGGCTTGGTGGCCGCCTTCGACTTCTCAGGCAGGAAGCTGTGGGACCGCAATCTGTGGAAGGATTACGGACGGTTCGGACTGAATCACGGCTACGGCTCCTCGCCGCTGCTGTTCCGCGACGGCCTCTACATTCAAGTTCTGCACGGCTTCAAGACCGACGATCCCTCCTACGTTCTGCGCCTCGACACAAAAACCGGCCGCACCGTCTGGAAGGTGGAGCGGCCCACCGATGCCGTCACCGAATCTCCGGACAGCTACACCACTCCGGCCATTGCCTATCACAGCGGCAAGCCGGAGCTGATCATCACCGGCGGCGATTACGTCACCGGCCACGATCTGGATCACGGCAAGGAGCTGTGGCGCGGCGGCGGCTTGAATCCCCGCAATAACCCGATGAACCGCATCGTTGCATCACCCGTCGTCAATTCCGGCCTCATCTACGTGCCCACGCGCGTCAACCCGCTGCAAGCCTACAAGCCCGGCGGCAGCGGCAACGTCAGCTCCTCTCACATGGTCTGGGCCACTCCGAACGGACCCGACGTGCCCAGCCCCGTCAGCGACGGCAGGTATCTCTACATCGTCAATGACCGCGGCATCATTTACTGCTTTGACGCATTGACCGGTAAGGAGATCTACGGCGGCCAGCGCATCAAGCCGGCCATCTACAGCTCCTCGCCCGTGCTCGCCGACGGCAAGATCTACATCTCCAATGAGGAGGGCCTCACCACGGTCTTCAAGTCCGGACCTGAGTTCGAGTTGCTGGCCGAGAATCCGCTGGACGACTACATGCTCAGCTCCCCGGCCATCTCCGAAGGCCAGATTTTTCTCCGCACACGCGGCTGGCTCTACTCTATCGGCAAGCGCAACGCCAACTAAGGCCGCAGCCGCCGCGGCCAATAGGCCGCCACGCGCCTCATGTAGCTCTCATAGACGGAACCGTGGTCCCGTCTCAGGTCCCGCTCTTCCAGCTTCCGCGCCGCTACAACGTAGAGCGTCAGAAAGCCGGCCAGCATCAGGTGGCCTTGGCTCATCTCCGGTGTCGACCAGAATCCCGCCACCATCCCCACCATCATCGGGTGGCGGAGGTAACGGTAGAATCCGGGCGCATGGAACGCGGGCGGCGTGTAAGGCTTCCCGCGCGCGTAGAGCCACACCTGCCGCAGCCCGAAAAGTTCCGCGTGTCCGATCTGCACGCTGGCCGCCACCACCATCGCCCAGCCTGCCCAGAACAAGACGTGCAGCGCCATCACTGCCGCCGGGTTCTGCGTGAACCAGACCAGATCCGGCATCGGCTCCCAATAGCGGAAGATCGCCGCCAGCGTCACCGACGATGCCATTACGTAGGTGGTGCGCTCCACCGGCGCCGGAACAATCCGCCTCCAGTATTTCTTAAAGCCGCGCCGCGCCATGATGCTGTGCTGCATCGCGAATCCGGCCAGCAAAGCCAGGTTCACCAGGAACGCCTCGCCGGCGGGAATCTGCAACCCGGAATCCACCGTCGAGAAGGTGTAACGATTCCCAACGAACCCGATCAGGTAAAGGAACGCGCCAAGAAACACCACGTAGCCGATCAGCCCGTAAAGAAGCGCCAACAGCCGCAACATGACTATCCTCCGCCGGGTATGGCGCGCTGCTCCCGGGCCAGCCAGTGCCGGAACATCGCCGCAAAGTCGGACGCCTCTTTGGACTCATGGAGCTGCTCCAGGCTGAACCGCATTTTCCGCCGCCAGTTCGGATACTCCTCGGTTGTGCCCGGCAGATTTTGCTGTTCGGCCTCCTTGGTGAGATCCTCCTGGTTCAGCGTCATCAGCAGCGAGGGCGTGGAAACCAGAAACCCGGCAATCGCGTTGTGCAGCTCCCCGGTCAGCTCGTCGCTTTGCGCCGCCGCCTCGGACAGTTCCCCGGCAAGCAGCCCGGCATGAACCAGCGCCTCCACCAGTTTCCGCTTGTCCTCCCGCCGGCCTTCTTGCCACCGCCGGCTTCCCTCCTCGTCCAGCAACCCAAGCCCTGCGCGCAGCTCGATGTCCCGGCCGCTCCAGAATCCGGCCAGCGTCGGCAGGTCGTGCGTTGTCGAGGAAACCAGCGCCTGCACGGGGTATTCATGCGGGGGGCGGAAGCGCCCGTTCTCGCCGCGTTCAAAGTACAGCAGCCGGTAGCTCAAAATGCCGAAACGCCGCAGCGCATCGCGCATGTATGGTTCCACCGTGCCCAGGTCTTCGCCCACGATGAGAATCTTTTCCCGCACGCTTTCCAGCGCCAGCACACCCAACAGCTCTTCGTAGTTGTCCCGCACGTAGGTCCCCTCGGTGGCGTCGAAACCGTCGGGAATCCAGTACAGCCGGAACAGCCGCATCACGTGGTCGATCCGCAGCGCGCCGCCGTGCCGTGCGCTGTGTCGGATCGCTTGCGCGAACAGCCGGTACCCTCCCGCCTTGTGCTGCTCTGTGTTCGGCGGCGGGAAGGACCAGTCCTGGCCCTTCGGCGCAAAGTCGTCCGGCGGCGCCCCCACACGGCATCCGTCCACATAATAAGGCCGGTGCGCCCACAGCTCGAATCCGTAGCGGTCCGTCGCCAACGGCAGATCGTGGAACAGCCCGATCTCCATGCCCGACTCTAGGGCGTGTCGCTGCGCCTGCCTGCCCTGCTCATCCAACAGCCACTGCACGTATTTGTGGAACTGTACGGACCGCCGCTTCTCCCGCGCGAACTCGCCCACCGCCTCCGACTCCGGCTCGCGGTACTCGGCCGGCCAGTCCGCCCATGTCCACACTTCCGGATTCTGCCGGTGCAGATGTTCATCCAGCGCGCTATAAACGGCGTAGCGCTCCAGCAATTCACCCTCTTCTTCCACCCAGGCAAGAAACTGTGCGGCCCTGGCCGTGCCTTGCTTGAGCTCGCGCTGCCGGAAGTGCCGGAACGCGACCTTTAAGAAACGGCGCTTCAGCCCATGCACCCCTTCGTAATCCACCAGCTCCGCAGCGTTCAGTCCGGCGATCTCATCGCGGATCTTCTCGCTTGCCAGCAGTCTCTGCGCCAGACGCGAATCCTGGATCTCCGGGATCCGTTCCATGTCGAGGTAGATGGGATTCCGGTAAAAGAGCGTGTTCGGCAGGTACGGGCTCGTGTTGAACGGAAGCCGGTTGTGGATGGCGTGCAGGGGGTTCAGCGCGATGTAGCTGCCCTGGAGTTGATCGGCCACCCAGTCGATCAGTGCTGCCAGCGCCGTGAAGTCGCCGCAGCCCCAGGTCCGCTCCGAGCGCAGCCCGTAGAGGCTCACCGCCAGCCCCGCGCGACGCTGGTTCTCCCGCAGCGGCTCCGGTAGCCACGCCTTCTCCGGACACACGATGAGCTGCGTCTTGCACCGCTCGCCTCCGTCCAGGCTCACCTCCAGCTCGTGGTAGCCGAGCGGGATCGGATCCTCGATCTCGAGCCGCCTCAGCGTGTATCGGTACCCTTCCACCTCGGCTTCACCCGTCCGCGCGCAGCTCTCCACCTTCGATCGCCATTGCCGTTGCCTGCCGTCTTCCAGCGTTACTTGTAACGCCAGCTCGGCGGTGCTGCTGCCCTCCGGCAGCCGTAGCTCGATGGCCAACGGTTTCTTTTCGGCCGCCACCACCGTTTGCGGGGCAAGCCTTCCCCAAATGGCGCGTTCCCGTGATGCAATCGCCCGCCGCAGTTCCTGCTCGCTCCTGCTGGCGACCCCCAGCGAGCCCAATATGGCCAGGCACACCTCTGCGGAGGTTTCATGCCGCCGGCCCCATATATCCCAATAACCGTCTTCCACCTGATGGGAAGAGGAGACCTCGCCTAGCAGGCGCCGGTATTCTGCCGATGAGGGTACTGCAGTGCTGTATGGGGACATCAGGAAGCTATCTTTGGCGTAAGAAGGACCATCTTTGATGATAGCCTCCCGGAGACTTCCCAGGCGCGCACCCTTCGTCCCGGCCGTGGGATAATGACAAGGTGAGCATCGAGTTGCAAGAGTACCGGCCCGGCCTGGAACCCGTCGAAGGCTTGTTTGAGCGCATCGATTCCACCAAGGATCAGCCTTTTCCAGGCACCATCTTCACCACCACCGTCGATAGTGTCATCAACTGGGGGCGCAAGAACTCGATCTGGCCCATGACCTTCGGCTTGGCCTGCTGCGCCATTGAGATGATGTCGATGAGCGCTTCGCGCTTCGACATCTCCCGCTTCGGGGCCGAGGTTTTCCGCGGCTCTCCCCGCCAGGCCGATCTGATGATCATTGCGGGCCGTGTTTCCAACAAAATGGCTCCCGTTGTCCGGCGCCTTTACCAGCAGATGCCGGAACCCAGGTGGGTCATCTCCATGGGCGCCTGCGCCACTTCCACCGGCGTCTTCTCCAACTACGCCCTCATCCCGGTGAACCAGGTAATTCCCGTGGATGTTTACGTGCCCGGCTGCCCACCCCGGCCCGAACAGCTGATCTATGCCATCATGCTGCTGCAAAAGAAAATCGAGCAGCAAAAGGGTACTCTCCGTCAGGTCCTCAATCTCGACTAAGGTCTTTTTTCCTCCTCTTCCAGCCCTCTCTGCCGATGAGTCTGTTTGTAAGGTGATGGCATTCACCCTCAAGGAGGTCCAAGATGGAGATCTCAGCCGTTAATTCGATAATCGCTGCGTCGGTCGCCCCGTCCCCGGTGAAGTCGCCCGAGGCGCAGGCCGAGTCCAGACAACTGATTCGGGCATTGAAGAAGCTGAACGAGTCGGAATTGCTTGGCAACAATCATGAGCTGACTTTTGTGATGGATCGGGAAACGCGCCGGCCGCTGGTTCGCATCATTAACCGCGAAACCAAGGAAATCGTTCAGCAGATTCCGCCCGAATACGTCCTGCGGATGGCCGAGGAGCTCAACTCCCGCCGCTGACAAAACGCCATACCGGCGATCGCGCATCAACGAATTCTATCAGTGTGAAACATCGGAGGAAGACCAATTCATGTCCATCCAAGCGCGGCAGGCCTATCTGGAGGGCGAGATCCTCAACGCCAGTCCTTTGCAGTTGGTTCAAATGCTGTACCGCGCGGCCCTGGATTCGGTCGCCTCTGCCCGTCATCACCTCCGCTCCCGCGATATTGCCGCTCGCAGCCGCCAGATTTCTCGCGCCGGAGAAATCCTCAATGAACTTTCCATCTCCGTGAACCGCGACCAGGGCGGCCCGATCGCCCAGAACCTCGTCGAACTCTACGATTACATGCAGCGACTCCTCATGGACGCCAATTTCCGCCAGGCCGACGCCCCCCTCGAGGAGCTCGAACGGCTTCTCTCCGTGCTCTTGGATGCTTGGGAGAAGGCCGCCGCCCTGCAGCCCCCCCTGATCCCGGATTCCGATCCCGCACTCACGCTCCAGGAAGCATCGGCCTAGGCCCGCCGCCTTTGGACTGCCCGTCCTTCGTCAAGCTTTCTCGCACCATCGTCGCCATCCCTAGCCCGCCGCCGGCCGCCAACGCCTGCGCCAGCTGTTCCTCGGCCAGCTCCATCATCCGGCTCCCCGCTTCCTTCTCCTCCCCCGCCATCCACCCGCTGCCCGACTCCCGGATGTGACGCAGCATCTGCGCCACCATCAGCGCTTCAAACTGGCTTGCCGATTCCGCCAGCCGCTGCGGCGAATCGGAAACTCCTCCTCCCCCTGCTTCTCTGCCCTCCAAGACTCCCATACCGCCTCTCACTGCCGTGATCTCCATGGTCCGTTTTCCCTCTCAGATGACTTCGATTTCCGCGTCCAGTGCTCCGGCCGCTTGCAGGTTCTGCAGAATCGCGATCACGTCGCGCGGCGTGGAGCCGATTGCCATCAGCGCCCGCACCAATTCCTCCACCGTCGCTCCCTCCTTCAGGTCCAGGTGGCGCGCCTTTTCCTCCTTCACGCCCACCCCGATCTGCGGCACCACCGCCGTTTCCCCGCCCGACAGTGCCGGAGGTTGCGATACGGCGAAGCTCGTCTCCACCTCCACCGTCAGATTCCCATGCAGGATCGAGACCGGCCCGATGCGCACCTCCTTGCCCATCGCGATCGTCCCCGTTCGCTCGTTGATCACGATCTTCGCCATGCGGTCCACATCGATCGCCAACGATTCCAGGTGAGCCAGGAACTCCACCGGCCGGTGCTTGTAGGCGGGCGGCACGTCCACCACCACAAGTGACGGATTCTCAGCCCGCGCCACGTCGCCATCGTTGCCGGCGAATTGCCGGTTGATTGTGTGCGTGATCCGGGAAGCGTTGCTGAAGTCGCTCCGTTTCAATTGCAGCCGGAAGTGATCCGAGGCAAGTGTCATCGGAGGCGACAGTTCCACAATGGCGCCGTTGGGAATCCTGCCCGTCGTCGGATGGTTCACCGTCTGGTTGTTCCCGCCTCCGCGTCCTGCCACGAAACCTCCGGTCACCACCGGTCCCTGAGCCACCGCGTAGACCTGCCCGTTCGCGCCCTTGAGCGGCGTCATGATCAGCAGCCCTCCCTGCAGGGTCGTCGCGTCGCCCATCGCCGCCACCGTCGTATCGATCCTCGTCCCTGCCTGCGCAAATGGCCCCAGCGTCGCCGTCACCATCACCGCCGCCGTGTTCTTGGCCTGCAAGGCAGTCGGAGGAACCGAGACGCCCATCCGCTCCAGCATGTTGCTCAAAGTCTGTGCGGAAAACACCGTTTGCCGCTTGTCGCCGGCCCCGGCCAGTCCCACCACCAGCCCGTAGCCCACCAGCTGGTTTTCCCGCACACCCTCCAGCGCAATCAGCTCCTTCAGCCGCGTCCGCGCCGGGGCAACATCGGTCTCAGCGCCCATTAGCCCCGGAGCCGCACATACAGCAAGCAGCAGACTGCCTTTCCCCAACCTCGCCAAAACAGCCATTCTCCGCTTCAATCCACACTCTCCCCTAAATCGGCAGGATGCCCGTCAGCAGCCGGAACAGAATATTCGGGCGCCGGATCGCGTCTCCCACCAGACCCTTGCCCTGAATCCTCACCTCCAGGTTCGCCAGCCGGTCCGAGCGCAGCATGTTCCCTGCTCCGACATCATTCCAGCGCGCCACACCACGCACGACAACCTGCTGCCGCTCGCTGTTGACGATCACGTCTTTCACTCCCTCCAGCACCAGGTATCCGTTCGGAAGCACGTGCGTCACCCGCGCCGACAGTGTCGTCGTCAGAACCGTTTCCCGGCTCGTTTCCCCCGCCCCCTGTAACTGCTGGTTGCTGTCGAATCCGCCGAGATTGGCCAGCGGCGTTCCCGCGCCGATCGGTCCCAGCACCGCGCTCACCCCGCTCTTCAGCGAGGACTTGCGGTTGGAATTCGACGTCCCCTTCGCCAGCGCCGAGGCCCGGTCCGATACCAGTATCGTCACCAGGTCGTCCACCTGCGCGCTACGCAGGTCGCGCGAAAGATCCCCCAGCCTGGCGTTGGGAGAGTAGAGCGATCCCGGGCTTGCCAGGCTTTCGGCTCCGCGCCGTGTCGCCTCTTCCACGTACTGGTCCAGTGCGCTGGGCTTTTGCCCGAATGCGGCCAGCGCCAGCATACATGTCATTCCTGCGGTTCTCATCATTGTCCTCATCTTGCCGGTTCCACCTCCACTTGCGCCTTCCCCGGTCCGGAGACTCTTGCCGGAATCCTCCTGCCCGATGTTGCATTCTTCACCAGAATCCGGTCCCCCAGCCGTCCGCCGGACTCCGCACGCGCCTTCAGGCTGATTCGCGCCGCGCCGCTGGCCGCCACCAGTTGAATCTCATCGCCAGGCTCCACAAGGCGCGGAGCCTGCAACTGGGAAGCAAGAATCGCAGCCCCCGCCTCCAGCTTCCGCCGCGGCGCCTTGCCCACTGCCGCCGATGGCTCTACGAGCGCTTTCTCTCCAGTTCTCATTCCAGGGCCGCTCTCCACTCGCACCTGACCCGGCTGGATCTGCTTCCCCGCGGCCAGAGGCTCCACCGCCACCAGCCGGGTTTCCACGCTCTCTACCTTTGCTCTTACCCAGAACGGGACGCTCCGTCCCTCCCCGTAGCGCACCACGCCGCGGAACCGCATCGCGCCGGTATGATCAGGCACAGCTCTTTCGGCGCCCAGCAAATGCAGCGTTCCCTGCGGAGCCGGCCATTTGCTGTAGTCGACGATCTCGATGCGCCCCTCCTTTTCTCCTAGCTCTTCCCGCAACGCCTTTTCCAGCGCCTCCCGCTCCAGCGGCGCCGTCCGGTATCGGAAACAGACCGCATCGAGAGGTATCGCTTCCATGTGGAACTTCGTGGCCAGCCGCTGCAACTCCTCCCCGCGCACAATCCGCTCGGCGCCCGGATACGGCGCAAATCCGATCCGCGTCTCCGGCGGAATCCCCGCGAACAGTCTGTGCGCGCGCGCCAGGTCCGAGCCGAGAATGTGACGCCCTTCGACGTCGATGCATTCTCCCGCCGCCGCCATCGGCAAGGCCAGCAAGAACCCGCCCATCTTCCTCAGTATCGCCATATCTATCGCGTCAGGTTATTCACCTGCTGGTACATTTCATCCGCCGCCCGCACCACTTTTGTGTTCGCCTCATAGGCCCGCTGGCTGACGATCAGGTTGATGAATTCCTCAACCACGCTCACGTTGGACGCCTCGACGAATCCTTGTTGCAGCGTGCCCAGACCCTCCTGCCCGCCGGGGTTGCCGACCGTCGGCTCTCCGCTCGCGTCGGTGGGCACAAACAGGTTCCGGCCGATGCTGTTCAGTCCGGCCGGATTGGTGAAGTTGGCCAGCTGGATCTGTCCGGCCAGCTGCGCCGCCGACTGGCCCGGCTGAATGAAGCTCACCGTGCCATCCTGCGCGATCGTCACCGATTGCGCCTCCGGCGGAATCGTCACTTGCGGCTCGATCGGGTCGCCGTCGCCGGTCACGATATTGCCGTCGCGGTCCAGGTGAAAGTTGCCGGCGCGCGTGTAGGCCAGCTCCCCGGTTGCTCTCCGCACCTGAAAGAATCCCCGGCCCTCAATCACCATGTCCAGCGGATTCCCGGTGGACTGGAAATTACCCTGGGAAAAGATGATCTCGTTCGAACTCGCCTTTGTCCCAAGCCCGAGTTGCAGGCCCGTCGGCACCACCGTCTGCGCTCCCGCCGCCGCGCCCGGCTGCACCAGGCTCTGGTAGAGTAAGTCCTGAAATTGCGCGCGCCGCTGCTTGAATCCGACCGTGTTGGCGTTGGCCAGATTATGCGCGATATTGTCCACGTTCATCTGCTGTGCCGTCAGTCCGCTGGCGGCGCTGAATAATGCTCGTATCATGCCTGTTGTGACTCTCCTTAAGCTGATTTACGACCCGACACGGGCCACCTCTTCCGACTTCCGGCTCATCTCCGAGCTGATCTGTATCGCCTTCTGCAGCATTTCAAACTGCCGCATCACCGTCACCAGCCGCACCGCCGATTCGGCCGGCGTGAAGTTGGCTCCCTCCAGCTTTCCCTGGTGCGCCACCGCATCCGGCGCCGCCTGCGGAGTGATCCCCGGATCGCTCAGCTGGAAATATGTTCCCGAATGTTTCGCCAGATGGTCCGGCTGCTGAAACTCGACGATGGCAAGCTGCGCCACCGCCGCTCCACCCTGCCGGATCGCCCCGGTTGCCGTGATCTCCACCGTCTGCGCAGGATTCAGCTGGATTGGCTGGCCGCCGGTCCCCTGAACCGCAAAGCCGTCCAGCGTCTGTAGCTGTCCGGCGCGCGACAATTGAAAACTTCCGTTGCGCGTGTAGAGCGGTCCGGCGGGTCCGGCGACGGTAAAAAATCCTTTCCCCTGGATCGCCACATGCAACGGATTACCCGTGGTCTGCAGACTCCCTTGCGTGAAATCGGTCCAGTGGCGTTCAATCACCGGCGCCGTCGGCGGCAGCGGCGCCACGCTGGCATCCACCGAGGCCAGCGCTTCCGGCGATATATATAGGCTGTAAAATTCCCGGTCTGCTTTGTAGCCCGCGCTTGCCTGGTTGGCGATGTTGTTGGCCAGCATCTCCAGGGCTTCCATGCGGGCTTTCATTCCGCTGGCTGCGGAAATCGTCAGCGCATCCATGCCCTCTCCTATGCAATCTCACCGCCATCCAACCTCCTTCCTAAATCCCTTGCAATTCTGCCGATATGCGCGGAAGAGGGACAGTTGCGTGCGCCATTTTCCCGTCACCGCCGACCATTCCTCGCCGCTCCTCTCCTTCCCAACCTCATGATTTTTCTGCCGCCACTCTTTGGCCCCATTCTTGCTCCATTCCTCCGCAGTGATTTCGACCTCTCTGTTTCCCGCAGACTCGCTGCCCATGACCGCGCCCGGCTCCCCGGAGCTTGGCAGCACGCAGCTGACCCCGCAGTTTGCTAATCCCCAACTCCCCACTTTTGAATCCGGTAGCCAGACTGGCTGGTTCCGGCATCTGGTCGAGTTCGAGATCGATTCCAGCATCGCTTTGGAGGAGATTCCCGCCGAAGAGGCTGACCATTCCGCCGGCGAAATCGCGGTTTCTCTCCTTTTGTCCCGCATTCCGGTGCTCCTGCAGGTTCCCGGAATGCAAGCGGATGTTCCAATTCGGGACTTCGTTCCCGAGTTCGGTTCTCAGTTCCATGCCCGGATCGATACCGAACCGTCTCCGGCTGCCGATCTGGCCCAAGTGCTTATCGACAGCATGATGATGGAGCCGCCGCCGCAGGAGGAGCAGCCTGTCCAGCCCCCCCAACGCCAGTCTATGGATGGACCTGTCCCCGTTCCCCAACCTTCTCCCTCTGAGCCTCCCACAAACGTAGAACCGGGGGAACCGGCCGCGGCTATCCGCCCGGAGCCTCCTCCGCCTCTCTTTGTTCAGGAGCTGAATCCGCAGAAGCCGGAAACGCCCCCCCATCCGCCTTCTCTGGCTCCGCCCGCGCCATCTCCGCATCCGCCACAGGAATCGGCCGCCACACCCGCTTCCACTCCGCCCCACTCGCGAAACGTCGATTCCGTTCCCGGCCCCTTTCACCAAGCCGTCATGACCACCGAAAATCCACCGGCTCAGCAGGTCGCCTTCGCTCTCGACATCTCCTCCGATCCACAGGAACAGCCACTCCATGCTTCAACGCCCGCCAGCCAGAGCTCTCCGTTGCCTGCCGCGCGGCCGCGGTCCTCAGAGCCCCCTTCTTCCCGCGAACTCACCGCAAAGGCTCCATCCGTTGCCGCCGAACCAGCCGCCGGCACCGCCGCTCCGGAGCTTGGTGAAACCTCCACGGCGACCGGCGGCGGGAGTCAACAGGAAGCCTCTGCTGACCCGCGCGCCGTCCGCCCGGATCATCCTCCTCTTCCACGGGCGGCAGCTTCGCAGCAGCCCAACCAGTTTGTACTCGCCGCACAGCCCGATACCGCCGCGCCATCTTCCTTGCAGGCCGCCCCGGCCATGCGCAGCCAGGTAACGCAGACCTCCGAACATGCCCAGGCTCCACTGCCGCTGGAGCCCGGCTCTGTCCACGGCCCGGTTTCCAGTATTCGCATCCGCCTTGCCGGGGACACGGCGCAACCTGTTGATGTGAACCTCGCCGGCCGCGGCGCCGGGATCCGCGTCTCGGTCCACAGCGGGGACCTTCAGCTGAACGACCGGCTTCGTGGTCAGGTTGCCGATCTTGTCGCCGGCATGGAACGCGGAGGCTTCCGCGCCGCCGTCGCTGCCGACAACTCCTCTTCCATGAGCTCCTCCCACGAGTTTTCTCATAACCAACAGGCTCGCGATGGCTCGCCCGGGCAGCATGCGCAGCAGCAGTCCCGCCAGCAGCAACACGCCGACGACGCGTTTCCGAACTTCACCCACCAGCAACGGCGGAACTCCCCCGGCTCCACCTGGGCCGGCATGTGGGAGACCCAATTCCAGGACACGCAATTCACCAACTAGGAGACGAAATGGCTTCCTTCGCAATACCGGCTTCCCCCTCCGCCGCCGCGGCCTCGCTGCCGCAGTCGGCTTCTCAAGCCGCCGCTGCCGAGGCGCAGCAAAACAAGGAGATTTTTCTCAAGCTGCTTGTCGCGCAACTACAGAATCAAAACCCCACAGACCCGGCCGATCCCATCCAGTTTGTGACCCAGCTGGCCCAGTTCACCGGCCTCGAGCAGACCATCGCGATGCGGCAGGAGCTGGAGTCGATCAAGGCTCTTCTGGAGGTCGCCACCGCTCCGGTTGCGGTTCCTCCGGCAACCAGTCCCCGGCTCCCATGAGATCAAATCAACATCAATAGACAAACGTGGAGGAACTCTAAGAAATGTTCACATCCTTTTCAACGGCACTTTCCGCCCTCAGCGCCCACGCGACGGCCATCGACGTAGTGGGCAACAACCTGGCGAATCTCAATACGCCCACCTTCAAAACGAGCGTCGTCTCCTTTTACGATCTGGTCACCCAGTCTCTCGGCGCAGGCCTGGGCGAAACCCAGGTCGGATTCGGCGTCGGCCGCCCCACAACCTTGCGGCAATTCTCCCAGGGCGCCATCAAGACCTCCACGGGAGAGCTGGACGTTGCTGTGCAGGGTGACGGCTTCCTCGTGCTCCGCGATTCGGTCCGCGGCGGCATCGTCTATTCCCGCGGCGGCAATCTGCAGGTGGACAAGCAGGGTAATCTGCTTACCGTCACCGGGCAGCGCGTTCTCGGCTGGACCGAATCGGGCGGCGTGCTCTCCACAAACGGTCCCATCGCCGAGATCAGCGTTCCCGTAGGCAGCCTCAAGCCGCCCATCGCCAGCACCAACTTCTCCTTCGACATGAACCTCAATGCCGCCGCCACCGCCGGCCCTCCGCCGGACACCTTCTCCTCCTCCATCGAAGTCTTCGACTCCCTTGGCGGTTCCCACATCATTACCGTCGCCTTTACCAAGAACGCCACCGCCAATGTCTGGGACTATGCCTTGACCTTCCCCGATGCCGACGTGACCGCTCCCATCGCTCCCGTCACCGGCTCGCTCACCTTCGGTTCCAACGGCCGGCTGACCGATCCCACCGCGGCTGGACCCATGCCTGCCATTACCATCACCGGCCTCGCCAACGGCGCCTCCGACATGACCCTCACCTGGGATATCTACAACGGCGCCACGCCGCGCCTCACGCAATTCGCACAGGCTTCCGCCGTCTCCGCAAACCAGCAGAACGGATTCCCGGCCGCCCAGCTGGTCCGCGTCGGGATCGGCAATGGCGGTGTCGTCCTGGCACAGTTTTCCAACGGCCAGCAGGTCATCGTCGGCCAGCTTGCCATGGCCTCCATTCGCAACCCGGAATCGCTGCTCTCGGTCGGCAACAACAGCTATGCCTTGAGCGCCCGCTCGGCGCTGCCGGCCGTGGGCGTCCCCGGCACCGGCGGACGAGGCACCATCCTCGGCGGCGCCGTCGAGAACTCCACCGTCGACATCGCCCGCGAGTTTACCAACCTCATCGTCCTGCAACGCGGCTACCAGGCCAACGCCCGCGTCGTCACCACCGTCGATGAGCTCAGCCAGGAGACCATCGCTCTGAAACGGTAGTTCTTTATGACCCCCTTTGAACAAATCGCCCACTTGGCCGAGATTCCCCTTCCGATCGAAGTCGAACTCGACCGGGTCATCCTCACCGTGCGCCAGATCCTTGATCTCGACGCCGGCTCGGTTCTGAAGATGACCCGCTCGGCCGGCGAAAACATCGACATACGTGTCGGCGGCACCCTCATCGGCTTCGGCGAGATCGTCATCCTCGAGGAAAACATGGGGGTTCGCTTCACAGACTTTCATGGCCAGTTTTGACCTCATCCTCCAAAGGAGCCATCCGTAAACATGGACCTCCTCAGACAATTGCTCGCCATCGCCTTTGTCTTTTCCCTTCTCGGCCTGCTGCTATGGAAGTTCGGCCGCGGCCAGGCGCCTCGGCTGCTCCCCCGACGCTCCGCCATGATGTGCCGCGACCGGCTGCGCCTGACGCCGCAACATTCCATCCACGTCGTCGATCATGACGGACAATCCTGGCTGGTCGCCTGTTATCCGTCCGGCATGAGAATCCTCGCCAAACTCTCCGAGGCGGAAACCTCCCAGACGGCCTATTCCTCCGGGAGAAGCTCCGCTTGATGACCCGCCTCCTGCTTCCGCTTCTTGCCTGCCTCAATCTGGCGGCGGCTCCGGCCGGCAACGCCGGCGGCATCTTCGGCCCGGCATCGGCAAACGGCGGCTCCTTCGGCGTCCCCATGCAGATCGTTCTGATGCTGGCCGCTCTCACCCTGCTGCCGGCCTTTGTGATGTCGGTCACGCCCTTTCTTCGCATCGTGCTTGTGCTCCACTTTCTGCGCCAGGCCTTGGGCACACAGACGGCGCCCTCCAATCAGGTCCTGGTCGGCCTCAGCCTCTTCCTCACCGTTCTTCTCATGCAGCCCGTCATCGGCCAGGTGCAGCAGCAGGCATGGACTCCGATGCAGAACGGCGAGATCGGCATCGCCGAGGCGGCCGAGCGCGCCGCCGTCCCGTTGCGGTCCTTTCTTCTCAAATACGCCCGTGAAAAAGACACCGCTCTCATGCTCGAACTCGCCAAGGCGCCGGCCCCCCGCTCCCCCGCCGATTTGGAATTGAAAGTCCTCATCCCTGCCTACGTGCTCTCCGAACTCAAAACCGGTTTCCAGATTGGAGCCGTCGTCTTCCTCCCGTTCCTGGTCATTGACCTCGTCGTCGCCTCCGTCACCCTCGCCATCGGCATGGTGCAGTTGCCTCCGGTTATGCTGTCGGCCCCATTCAAGGTCCTCCTGTTCGTGCTCGTCGATGGATGGAACCTCGTGGTCGGCTCCCTGGTAAAAAGTTTCTGATTCGGAAAGGATCCTCATGAACGCCCAAGCAGCCACGGAAATCATCCGCCAGGCCCTCGTCACCGCATTCTGGATCGGATTGCCGCTGCTGGCCATCGGCTTCTTCGTCGGCGCCGCTATCAGCCTGCTCCAGATCATCACCTCTATGCAGGACCCGGCCTTCGCCAGCATCCCGCGCCTGGTCGCTTTCCTGGCGGGCTTCCTCCTGTTCTTCCCCTGGATGCTCGTCAAGATGACGGCCTACGCCACCTCGATCCTCGGCAACCTCGGCCAGTATGCACGCTGACGCGCTGCACACTCTGCCGCCGTCATTGACCCTTCCTCTACCTCTGCTCCACGGATTCCTGTTGATCCTCACACGCGTCGGCGGCGCGCTGGCCTTCGTCCCCATTCCCGGATTCCGCAACACCCCCGCCGTGGCCCGCATCGTTCTCATCCTCGCCGTCACTCTTTCGCTGCTTCCTGCCTGGCCGGACCTCGGTGCAACCTCCGCCGCCTTCAGCCCCTTCTGGCTGCTGTCGGAGCTGGCGCTCGGGCTCACCGCCGGGGTTCTGGTCGCCTGGCTCAACGAGGCCTTTCTATTGGCCATGCAGATTCTCGGACTGCAAGCCGGTTACGCCTACGCCTCCATGATCGACCCCACCACCCAGGCCGATTCCAGCACCCTGCAGATCATCGCCCAGCTCTGCGCCTCGCTGCTGTTTTTCGCCGCCGGCCTCGACCGCGAATTGCTCCGCGTCTTCTCCCTGAGTCTCGAAGCTCACCCTCCGGGCCTCTACCGCATCGAGGAACTCACCATGAGCCGCGTCATCGGCTTCACCGCCTCCATGCTCGCTCTCGCCACACGCCTCGCTCTGCCCCTCATCTCGCTGCTGATCCTGGTCGACGTCGCCCTCGCCCTCCTCGGCCGCATCAACGCCAGCCTCCAGATGCTCACTCTCGCTTTCCCGGCGAAGATGCTCATCTCCATGGCCGTGCTCACCGTTCTCGCCGGCCTGCTGCCTTCTCTCTACGAAAACGCCGCCGCCGGCATGGTCACCCTCTTAAGAACCACCCTGGCCGGAGCCTCGCCGTAACGCCCGCGCACGACCATGGCCGACGCAGCGCAGAAGACAGAGCAACCCACGCAACGGCGCATCGACAAGGCCCGTCGCGAGGGCCAGTTCCCCATCAGCAGGGAATTCGTCGCCGCCGTGCAATTCACCGGCTTCCTCGCCCTGCTCATCTATTTCGCGCCAGACTGGTTTGACGCCTCCCGCGGCTGGATGCGCCATCTGTTGCGCGAAAGCTTCCGCTCCGGCCTCGATCAGGGATCCGTCGTCGCCCTCTTTGAAACCCTCATTTACCGCGTCGCCTTCCCGATGCTCGCCATCGCCGGCCTGGTCGTCCTGCTCACTCTCGCCACACAGTTGTTCGTCACCCGCCTCGGCATCTCCACCGAACGCTTGAAGCCCGACTTCAAGCGCCTCAACCCCGTCAATAAGATCAAGCAGCTTCCCCGCCAGAACGTCCCTCAATTCATTCAGGCTCTCTTCCTGCTCCCGCTGTTCTGCTTCGCCGTCTACGTCGTCGCCAGCCAGAATCTCGACGCATTCCTGCGCCTGCCCTTTGCCGGACTTCCCTCCGGTATCCGTAGTGTCGGCGACGCCCTCGCCGAACTGCTCTGGCGCGCCGCCGGCCTGTTTCTCGTTCTCGGCCTCTTCGATTTCGCGCGGCAACGCCGCCGCTGGAAGGCCGATCTGCGCATGAGCAAGCAGGAAATCCGCGACGAAATGAAGGAAGTTGAAGGCGATCCTCACATCAAGGCACGCATCCGCCGCCTCCGCCGCGACCTGCTCCGCCGCCAGATGATCAAGGAGGTCGACACCGCCACCGCCGTCGTCGTCAATCCCACCCACTACGCCGTCGCCATCCGCTATCTCCCCGAATCGATGCCCGCGCCCAAGGTTGTCGCCAAGGGCAAGAACTATCTCGCCCTACGCATCCGCGAGCGCGCCATCCGCAATCAGGTCCCTATCGTCGAGAACCCTCCGCTCGCACAAGCGCTTTACAAATCGGCTCACGTCGGCCAGGAAATTCCCGTCCATTTATACCGCGCCGTGGCCGAAGTTTTGGCCTACATTTACCGATTAATGTCTGGGCGCTCGCCCAGCTCGAAATCATGACGCTCTACCCATCCGGCACTGACGCCGCCAATCGCACCGGGAGGCTCCCCGGCTAGTGGCTACCGGCAGCTCTCCCATTTCCAGCCTGCCCGCGGCCGCTGGCGCCGTCCCCAACCCAGGCAAAAGACCAACCGCTGCCGCCAAGGCCGCGGGCCCCTCCGCCGCAACCTCGCTCGCCGATTCCCTCGCCGGTGTCGCCTGGGCCGACCTTACCGTGCCCCTGGCGGTCCTCGCCGTCGTGCTGGCGATGATCGCCCCTCTGCCCGCCTTTGTCCTCGATTTTCTCATCGCCGTCAACATCACCCTCTCGGTCATCGTGCTGCTGGTCGGCATGTATATCACCCGCCCGGTCGAGTTCAGCGTCTTTCCCACCACCCTGCTGCTTTTGACCCTCTTCCGCCTCGCCCTCAACATCTCCTCCTCCCGCCTCATCCTCCTCCATGGCAACACCGGCACCGCCGCCGCCGGTCAGGTCATCGAAGCTTTCGGCAACTTCGTCGTCGGGGGAAACTACATCATCGGCGCCGTCATCTTCCTCGTCCTCATCGCCATCCAGTATGTCGTCATCAACCATGGCGCCGTGCGCATTTCCGAAGTCACCGCCCGCTTCACCCTGGATGCCCTCCCCGGCAAGCAGATGTCCATCGACTCGGATTTGAACGCCGGCCTCATTGATGAATCCGAAGCCCGCTTACGCCGCAAGATGCTCGCCTCCGAGGCCGAGTTCTATGGCGCCATGGACGGCGCCTCCCGCTTCACCCAACGCGACGCCGTCGCCAGTATTCTCATCACTGCCATCAACATCATCGCCGGCTTCCTCATCGGCTTCTTCGAGCACGGCATGGATTTTGCGCGGGCGCTCCAGACCTACACCGTGCTCACCATCGGCGATGGCCTCGTCACCGTCATTCCCGCGCTTATGATCTCCATTTCCGGCGGCATGATCGTCACCCGCGCCAGCTCTGATTCCCGTCTCAGCATCGACTTCCGCACTCAGGTCCTCAGCAACCACAGCCCGCTTTTTCTCGCTGGCGGCGTTCTCCTCGTTCTCGCCATGTTTCCCGGACTGCCCGCCATTCCCTTCCTCGCCCTCGGCGGGGGCGTCACCGCCATCGCCTGGAAGCTCCGCCAAAAAAGTGACACCGCGGCAAAATCCGCCGCCATCGCCGCCGCCGCTCCCCCCAGGGAGAAAGAAAACGTCGAGTCTCTCCTCAAGGTGGAGCCCCTCGCCGTCGAGGTCGGCCTTGGCCTCGTGAAACTGGTCGAGGGCGCGCAAAGCTCTCCCCTGCTGCGCCGCATCGCCGGCATCCGCCGCCAGCTGGCCACCGACCTCGGCTATCTCCTGCCTCCCGTCCGGCTTACCGACAATCTCTCCCTCAAGGTCGGCGAATACCTCGTCCTTCTCAAAGGCGTCGAAGTCGCCCGCTTTGAAATGCCGCAAGGCCATGATTTGGCCATTCATCCCGGCACAGGCTCGGTCCCGCCCATGGAAGGTATTCCAACGCGCGAGCCCGCCTTCGGCCTCCAGGCCTGGTGGCTCCCCTCCGCTTCCTCCGATTCCGCCCGCGCCGCCGGATACACCGTCATTGACCAGGTCAGCGTACTCGGCACACACCTTGCCGAAGTCGTCCGCCGCCATGCCTTTGAGCTCTTCTCCCGCCAGGACACCAAGAAGCTCCTCGACAGGGTCGCCGACGATCATCCCAAGGTGATAGAAGATTTGGTCCCCAAATTGCTCCCTCTCTCCCTTGTGCAGAAGGTTTTGCAGAATCTGCTTCGCGAGCGTGTTTCCATTCGGGACGCCGTCACCATTCTGGAATCCATGTCCGAAGGCGGCCAGATTACCAAGAATCCCATTCTCCTCACCGAGTACGTCCGTCAAGCGATCCGCCGTATGATCGTGCAACCCTATCTCAATCCATCCGCTGACCTCCCGGCCTATTTCCTCGAGCCGGCTCTCGAGCAAAGCCTCGAGCAGGCCGTCGAGCACTCCGAGCATTCCTCCCATCTCAACCTTCCGCCCAACCGCGTCAAGGAAATCATCGACCGTATCGGAAAAGGCGCCGCCTCGGCCCTGGCTGCCGGTCCTGCCGTCGTGCTGGTCGGCTCCTCGGCGCGCTATTTCCTCCGCCAGATGATGGAGTCCTCCCATCGTAATCTCCAGATTCTCGCGCACGGCGAGGTTCCTCCCGGCGTGAAGGTCGTCACCCTGGGGGTGCTCTAGGAACAGCTGGAGCAAAGGAACTACTCACATGCGTGTCAAATCCTATTTCGCGGGAACGGTCGAGGCCGCCATGGCGCTGGCCGGCAAGGAGCTGGGCGTTGACGCCATGCTCGTTTACTCCCGCGAGTCGGCGCCCGAAGCACGCTACCTGGGCAAGTATGAAGTCGTCTTCGCCCTGCCCTCCTCCGAACCGGCTGCCCCCGCCTTGCCCGCTCCCACCGCATCTATGCTTCCCGCGCCAGCCACCCCGTTTCCGGCCGCCACCCAACCCGCCGTGGCCGATGCGCTTGCTTCTCTCACACGCCAGTTGGAAGCCATGTCCGCCAGGATTGAACGCCTCACCTGGATGCATCAATCCCGCCGCTCCCTGCTGGCCCTCGGCGCCGGCAGCACCGCCGCTCCCCCCGGCCTTCCCCAGGATCTGCTGGAACGTCTCGAACTGGCAGGCATCGGAGAGCCGCTCTCGGATCAAGTATTGGACAGCGCCGCGCAAACCATTGCCGCCAATCCCGCCCTCGACGCTACCTCCCTTTTGCGGCGGACCCTCTCCGCAATGGCCGCTGCCATCCCCGTTTCCCCTGCCAAACAGGACCACTCGATCCTCACCCTCATCGGCCCGCCGGGTTCCGGCAAAACCACCGCTCTCGTCAAGCTCGCCGCCACGCTCGGCGCTCGCTCCCGCAGGCCCGTTCAGCTCATCAGCTTTGATTCCTTCCGCATCGCCGCCGCCGAACAATTGCGCACCTACGCCGGCATACTCGGGATCGGATTCCAAGCCGTGGAAACCGTCGGATCGCTTCTCCAATGCCTGGAGGAGCACCGCTTCAAGGAGTACATCCTCATCGATACCCCGGGCATTGCTAATAGGGACTTCGAAGCCGCCGAAGATCTCGAGCGCTTTCTCCGCCTCCGCAACGACGTGGAAGTGCATCTCACTCTGTCGGCCTCCATGAAATCTGCCGATCTATCCCGTGTGGCGGATCGCTTTGAAAGGTTCCGCCCCAACAAGCTCATTTTCACCCGCCTGGATGAAACCTCCTGCTACGGCTCCATCTGGACGGAATCCGTAAAACGCTCCAAGCCCGTTTCTTTTCTCTGTAACGGCCAACAGATTCCCGAGGATCTCCTCGAGGCCACCCCGGAGGCCATCGTTGCCATGGTCCTGGGCCTTTCACCGGCGCTCAGCCAGCCTGACTGGTTCACTTCTCCGCCTCTGCCAGGAGGCTCCTCCGCCGCCGTTGCCTAGCACGGCCGGTCTTGGCTTTTTCATCCTTATGCGAACGGTTTAACTCATGACATCCCTCACGCAACCATATCAGGGCGGTTCCGGATCGGCCAGCGAGCAGCGGGAGCGGCTCATTCTCGATCACCTGCCACAGGTCCGTCTGATTGCCAGAAGGATTCACGAACGGCTGCCGGAAAGCGTCAGCCTGGAAGACCTCATCTCCACCGGAATCGTCGGATTGATCGCCGCCATCGATCATTTTGACCCCTCCCACAACGTCAAGCTCAAGACCTACGCCGAATACAAGATTCGGGGCGCCATCCTCGACTCCCTCCGCGGCCTCGATTGGGCGCCCCGCCAGCAAAGGAAAAAATCCAAACAAATCGAAGCCGCCATCGCCATCGTCGAGCAGCGCGTGCACCGCGCGCCCACCGAGGAGGAAATCGCTCAAACCCTCAACCTCTCCATGGAGGAATACCATGCATGGCTTGTCGACATCCGCGGCGTCAACCTCGGCAGTCTCGAGGGCCACTCCCCGGAAGAGGAGGGACGTGATCTTCTCAAATACATCTCCGACAGCGACGAAAACTGGCCCAGCCGCGTCGTCGAAAAAGCCGAACTCCAGCGCCTGCTCGCCCACGCTATCGAGCGCATGCCGGTCGTGGAACGCACCATCCTCAGTCTCTACTACACCGAAGAACTCACTCTCCGCGAGATCGCCAAAGTCGTCAAGCTCCACGAGAGCCGCATCTCTCAGCTCAAATCCCAGGCCATCCTTCGCCTCAGAACCTACATCGAAAAGCGATGGCCTCAGCAAAGGGGCAAGCTGTAACCGCTAGAGGGTACCATGCCGGACCTGCCGATCGATAATCAGTCCGCTCTGGAAGAATGGCTTCTCGAGCAGTGGGTCCTCCATCTCGGCCGCGCCATCGAGGCCATGACCGGCGAAGCGCCCATCGTCAAGTACTCCGCCGATGCACAAGAACCCTCCGCCGAGGACCGCCTGTGGTGGCATCAGCCGTTCAATCTCTCCTCCGGATCCCTCATCTGGGTGGGAGCCTCCACCCACACTTGGTCGTCCATCGGCGCGCAGGTCCTTCGGGCGGCAGGCATTGACGAGAGCACCCCGGAAGATCATCGCGGCAGCTATTTTGAAGTCCTTCAGCAGGCGCTCTCCGGCGTGGCCCAGTCCCTCACCGGCCTCCTCCGCGCAGAGGTCCTCTGTGCCGCCGGAGCCGGGAAGCCCCAGCCCCCGGAATGCTCCGCTTTCCTCTGCGACATCGGCCTTCAGGACAAGAATTTCAACCTGATGGTCGCCTTCAGCGAGGAACTCACTTCCACCGTCCGCGCCTCGCAACGGACCAAACACGAGACGCCCGCCACCGCCCCCGCTTCTTCCGGCCCCGGCACCGCCCTCGCCGAATCCCCCGCTCCCGGCCTGCCCGATACACGGCAGACCATCTCCCTGCTTTTTGACGTCGAACTTCCCCTCAGCATCTCCTTCGGCCGCGCCCACCTCACTCTCAAGGAAGTCCTCAAACTCACCTCCGGCTCCATTGTCGAGTTGAACCGTACCGTCGTCGAGCCGGTCGAGATCATCATCAATAACTGCGTCATCGCGCGCGGGGAAGTCGTCGTCGTCGAGGGCAACTACGGAGTCCGCATCAACCAGATCGTAAGCCGCAATGAGCGCTTACGTACTCTTCACTAGGATCATCCCCATGCAATCCCTCAACACCATCAGCCCCACGCTGTTCGAGGTCATCCCCTACCTCGTCTTCACCCTCGCTCTCGGCCTTTGCGTCTGTCTGTTCATCCTCCTCAAAGCCGAGATCCACCGCAAGTCCGCCCGCTGGGATTACGCCAAAAAGGAAATGGAGCAGTCCCTGCAACTGTTGCGCCTCCAGATACAGCGCCTCCAGGAGAGCCTCCACACCACCGTCCAGGAGGCCGCCCTCAACCAGGCTCCCACCACCGCCCCTCCACGCCAGGCCATCAATCTCAACCGCAGGGTGCAGGTCCTCCGCCTCCACAAGCGCGGCGAGAGGCCCGATCAGATCGCCGCCGCCGTCGGCATTCCCCAGAATGAAGTCGAGCTGATGCTCAAGCTGCAAGCGGCCCACACCGCTGCCTCCTGAGCCGCCCGGAACCACCCCCGCTCACTCAAACTCGTCCTGCCGGACAATCGCCCGCGAGCCCGGCCGCTCCGCCTCATCCTCCAGCGTCACCTGCACCGAGGTTTCCTTCCTCTCCCGCATCAGGCTCATTGCCAGCGTATTCTTGGAACGGTGCGAGCGGATCGCGCTCGACAACTCGCGCGGGCTCTTCACCTCCTCCTTCTCCACCCGCAGAATCACGTCCCCCGCCTTGATTCCCGCCTTCTCCGCCGCCGACCCTTTCACCACCGATCGCACCAGCACGCCCTCCTTCACCCCGAAGTGCGTCGCCAGTTGACCCTCCACGCTCTCCCCTTCCACGCCCAGCATCGGGCTCCGCCACGACGTGAACGCCCGCGGAATGTCCGGTATCCAAACATCGAACCGCGGACTCGAAAACGAGTAGCTCTGTCTTTGCAGCTTCGCTTTCCGGGACCCGATCGCCGCCGTCACCGCCTGCGCCGCCCCGTTCCGGATCACCGTCATCTTCACCTCGCGGCCCGCCGGCGTCTCCCGCACCAGCCGGATAAACTGCTGCGTCCCCTCCACGCGCTGTCCCTGATAGTCCTGCACCACGTCGCCTTTCTTCAGCCCCGCTTTCTCCGCCGGGCTCTCTTCCTCCACCCCCGTGATCTCCACTCCGTGAACTTCCTTCAACTTCAATTCCTTGGCGCGCTCGGAATCTATCTCCCGCACGTTCACGCCCAGAAAACTGCCGCCCGTGATCAGAACTTGCACATCCGGCGGAGGCGGCGGCATCGGCGCCTCCGGCGGCGCCGGGGCTGCCAAATACACAGGCTGCGCCGACAGCGTACCCGCCATCAACAGGCAGGCCAGCCACACGCTCCCCCGCCTTTCCAAAAAGCTCTTCTTCCTCATCATCTGTTTCACCTCTTGCCTATTTCTGTTTCTTCAGGTAGATCGTTCCGTTCCGCGCCGAGATCCGCAGCAGCGGACCTCCGCCGTTCAGCTGTCCGGTGGTCATCATCCTCTGGATCACCAGCGGCAGCACAACGCGCGAGGGTATCTCCGGAAAATCGGAAACGATTCTCCTCATCCTCCCGGCCGAATCATTCATCGCTTCCACCGTCACTGCCAGTTTGGACGGAATCATCACGATTACGTCACCGGAACTGGTCCCCAGAAACGAATTCATCAGCCGCAGCCTCTCATGCAGCTCGGCGACTATATCCCCCCGCGCCGTCGCCGCATGCATCGCTCCATGCGCTTCCATCAACCGGATCCCGCCCGACACCGCCTCGCATCGTATGCCTCCCGCTTTGCCTACTTCAATCCCTCCGCCCGCGCTCTCCACCGTCACCAGCCCACCAGCCTCCCCTACCTTGATCCGCCCTCCCAGCGTCCGCGCCATCACGCTCGAGGCCCCGCGGCCCACCTCCAGATTCCCCGCCCCCGTCGACAGCTGCAACGCCCCGCCCGCCTCCTCGATCGCGATGTCGCCTCCTCCGCTCTCCAGCCACGCTTCCCCGCCGGCGCGCTTTACTTCGATCGTCCCTCCTCCCGTCACCGTCCGCAGTCTTCCCGCCACCTCCCCCACGCGGATCGCTCCCCCGCCCGTGCGCGCCACCAGCGTGCCGCCAATCCCGTCCGCCACAATCACCCCCGCTCCCGTCTCCACCTGCACATCGGCCCTGACCCCGCTTACCTCCAGGTTCCCCTCCCGTGTCTCCACCTGCACCTGCCGCAGCTCCGCCGGAACTACTAACCGCAGCTCGCCGCCGCCCAGCCGCATCCCTCCATCGGCATCGCTCACATAGATCCAGTTCCCATGCCGCCACATCCGCACCGTTCTCGGCGCCGTCTCCCCCCAACCCGCCACCGGCTCATAGCGGATCTCCCGGCCTCCATCGCCCGCCAGTTTCACTGTTGACCGGCTGATCACCTTCACGCCTTCTATCCCGTGCGCGGAAATGCTCCGGCTGCCCGTCTGCGCCTCCATCGCCGGGCCCAACGCCATCACCGTGAACAAACTGATTACTTGCCTCATACTCCCTAAAACGTCTCCACCGACGCCTTCATCTCCTGCAGCACGCGCTGCGTCCGCAGCCGGATATAGTCGTTCTCCTCGTGCCGCATCAGCTCCTGCAACACGCCAACCAAATCCCCCGTCCGATGCTGGATCAGCAAATCAATCGCTTGCGTCCGCAGCCCCGAACTCTCATCCTTCAACAGCACCTGTGACAACGCATGCCGCACCTCCGCCTGCTCCGCATACGGCTTCAGCGCCTCCAGCGCCTTCATCCGGACTCCCGGATTCGGGTCCTCCAGCAGCGCCTGCTTCAGAGCTTCACGAACCTCCCGCGCCGTCGTCTCCGCCTTCAGCAGATCCAGTGACTCCACCCGCAAACCCGCATCGGCCGGCTCCTGCGCCGCGCGCAACAACAGCCGCCTTACACGGTCCTCGTCCGGCCGTCCGAACACATCCCGCTGCCGCGTCTCTTCCAGCACAATACGCACCGCGCCATTCCTGTCCGGTTCGATCAGCCGCACCCGCGACGCCGTCACTTCTCCATTCCTCGTCTCCGCGCCCACCTTCACCGGCGCCAGCCGCGCCGAAAAGAAACCCACCGCCAGCAGCGCCGCCGCCGCCGCCGGCTGCATCCAGTGAAACTCGCCCGGCAACCACCGCCGCCACCATGGCCGCCTCTCCGCCTTCGCCCGTATCACGCTCCGCAGTTCCCGCCGGCACTCGCTCAACAGCGCCGCCGGCGCGCTCACCGCCGTCGCCTCCAGCGCCGCATGCATCCTTCTCTCCCGCTCCAGCGCCTCCCGGCACTCGCCGCATTCGGAGAAATGCTGTTCCATCTCCTCTTCCGGAGTGAACTCCAGCTCTCCGTACACATACAACGGCAGCTGTTCTCTCGCCTTTTCGCAGTTCATATCCAATCTCCCAATCCGGCTCTCATCTTTTGCGTCGCCCGGAACAGGCAGTTCTTCGCCGCCTCCTCCGTCGTCCCCAGAATCTCCCCGATCGCCCTCAGCCTCAGCCCTTCGTGATGCCGCATCTGAAACACCGCTCTCTCCCGCGGCGTCAGCCCCTCCAGCAGCGCCTCCATCCGCTCCTTCAACTCCAGGCTCAGCAGCCGCCGCTGCGGATCCGCTACCGCTTCTTTCTCCGCCACCGTCTCCAGCCGGTCCTTCCGACCTTCCTCGGTCTCCACCACCGTGTCTTCCTCCTTGCGAACCTTCCGCTTCCGCATATGGTCCAGGCAAAGATTCGTCACAATCCGGTACAGCCACGTGTGAAAACTGCAATCGAAACGGAACGTACGCAGGTTCTTATGCACCCGCAGAAACGCCTCCTGGTAAATATCCCGCGCATCCTCGCGTGACCTCACCAGGTTGAACGCAATCCGGAGCACACTTTGGTCGTAGGCGTACACGAGCTGTTCAAAAGCCTCGTCATCGCCCTTCTGTGCCGCCCGGATCAGTTCGGTTTCATCGGACACGGTGTCCCGCCCGAGCCGGCCGGCCAAGGTCGCTGCCGGTTTTACGCTCAATCAATGGGATAGACGTTCTGGAACCAAAAATGTCACACCCGGCTGCTACCCGGCCAGTTCCAGCTCAATCCGCTTCCCGGACGCATCCAGACTCACGATCCGGAACCGCCGTATCTGCCCGGTTTTCAGCGGTTCCTGGCCTCCGCCGCCCTGTTGCCCCTTCTTCCACTTCGCCTCCAGCATCGCCGTCAATGAAGAAAGATCGGCTGCCGGACGCTCCCCTTGCCCCTCCGATGCCGCCGCCGCGCTCCCCAGCCGGCAGCTCGCCGTCACTCCTTCGCCCAGCTCCACCTTCGCCTTATCTTTGCCGATCTCCCTCACCCTCCCCGACACCTCGTCCCCCACCTTGTGCTCCTCGATGTACTCATCCACGCTGGTCGGCTCCAGCTGCTTCATCCCCAGCCGGATTCTGCGCCTCTGCTCATCCAGCTCCAGCACCACCGCGCGCACCCTCTTGCCCACCGCCACCGCTTCCTTGGGATGATCCAGCCGCTTCTCGCTCGTGATATCGCCGATGTGGATCATTCCCTCCATCCCTTCGCCCAGCTCCACAAAAGCGCCGAAACTCTGCAAACTCGTCACCGGAGCCTCCACCACCGTCCCGGCCGGGTATTTCTTCACCGCCTCTTCCCAAGGATCGCCCAGCGTCTGCTTCAAGCCCAGCGCAATCCTTTTCTCGGCTGCGTTGATGCCCAGCACCACCGCTTCCACCATTTCTTCCGGCTTCACGATGTCGGCCGCCCTCTTCTGCTTGCGCGACCACGACATCTCCGACACATGAATCAGCCCCTCCAGCCCCGGCGCGATCTCCACAAATGCGCCGAAATCAGCCACCCGCGTCACCTTGCCCCGCACCCGGTCGCCCGTCTGGAACTTCTCCACCGCCACCGTCCACGGATCGGCCTGCAGCTGCTTCATCCCGAGCGAAATCTTCCGCGTCGCCGCGTTCACCTTCAGGATCTTCACCGTGATCTGATCACCGCTCTTGACGATCTCCTCCGGCTTGGCCCCGCGGCTCCAGCTCATCTCGGAAACATGCAGCAGCCCTTCCACGCCCGGCGTGATCTCCACAAACGCGCCGAACTCGGTCACGGTCCGCACCGTGCCGCTCACCACCGCGCCCTCTTGCAGGCTCCCGAACGCCTCTTCTTTCGCCTTCGCCGCGCGCTCCTCCAGCACCACACGCCGGTCGACGACCACGTCTTCCTTCTCCGTATCGAGCTTCGTGATCCGGCATGCAATCTGCTGGCCCACCAGCTTCTCCATGTCCGCCATCTCGCGCGCCCCGCTGCGCGATGCCGGCAAAAACGCCCGCACGCCCACGTCCACGCGCAGCCCGCCCTTGATCACCTCTTCCACCGTCCCGGTCACCACCGCCTTCTCATCAAACGCCTTCTGCAAGCCGCTCCAATCCTTCGGCACCACCACCTTCACCGTCGAAAGCAGATAGTAGCCGTTCTCGTCGCGGCCCGTGATCGTCACCCGCACCGCATCCCCGGCCTTCAGCTTCGCGCCCTGCTCCAGCGGCAGCACGCCCTCGCGCTTGCGCCCGACATCGACTAAGACCGCTTCTTCGGAGACTGAAATCACCGTCCCCGCCAGCGCCGGGCTCCCGGGATCGCTCTCCTGCTTGCTTTGATCCTGCTCGAACTGGCTCAGGATATCGGCAAAGGAAGCTTCATCGGCCGAATCGGCGCGATCCGGCGAAACGGGGTTGGGAAGATTGGGGTTCATGGGACTGAATTACGGGGGTTAGCTATATTTTGGCACAATCGAAGCTGGAATGGCGGAGCCAACCTCGACCCTGCGCAAGCTGTTTCATCCCCGCGACGCCGCCTGGCTTCTGTTGATCGCCGCGCTCGCCATCGCCAGCCCCATGCGCAGCGACGCGGAACTCGAATTGCTCGGCGCCCTCGCCCTTTTTCAGATCGCTGAGCCGCGCCTCGGCTTCTTCCAATCACTTGGCGGCATCAAAGCCGCCATCCTCATCAAGCTCCTCCTCTGCTATCTCTTAATCGGCGTCACCGGCGGGGTCACCTCCAGCTACTACCTCATTCTTATGGTCCCGGTCGTCTCTGCCGCCACCACCCTCTCAGCGCTCGGCACTCTCATCGTCAGCCTCGCCGCCTGTGCCAGTTACCTCTCCTTCCTGCTCTTCCTCGACTGGAACACCTACCTCATCCCGCCTGACCAGATGCGTGAGCTGCTGCTCCGCCTCCTCATGTTCGGCCTCCTCGCTCTGCTCACGCACCAGCTCGCCTCCGCCACCCGTGCCCAGGCACGCGAGCACATCCGCACCGCCGGGCAGCTCGCCGAAGCCAACCGCAACCTGCGCGAAGCCGAAGCCGCCGTCCGCCGCTCCGAGCGTCTCGCCGCGCTCGGCCAGCTCACCGCAGGTCTCGCCCATGAGCTTCGCAACCCGCTCGGCACCATGCGCGCCTCCGCCGACGTCCTGCTCAAAAACATCGGTCCGGAACAGACCGTCGCCCGCGAGCTGGCCGGCTACATCGCCGCCGAAGTCGAGCGCACCAACTCCCTTATCACCCGCTTCCTCGACTTCGCCAAGCCGCTCGAGCTCCGGCCCTCGCCCGAGGATGTCGGCGAGGTCATCGATCGCGCCATTCAGCGCGCCGAGCGCGCCGTTCCGCCACCGCAGGTCACCATCTACCGCAACTACTCGCCCGACCTCCGCCCCATCCCCCTTGATGCCGAACTCATGGAGCGCGTCTTCCACAACCTCATCACCAACGCCATCCAAGCCAGCCCCGCCTCCGCCGCCGTCACCGTCAAGACACGCCCCTTCCACGGCGGCGTCGAAGTGGCCGTCATCGACCGTGGCTCAGGCATCGATCCAGCCCACCGCGAAAGCATATTCAACCCCTTCTTCACCACCAAGCCCGAAGGCGTCGGCCTTGGACTCGCCATCGTCTCCAAGATTGTCGATGCCCACGGCGGTAAAATGGCCGTCGAGAGCGAGCCGGGCCAGGGCAGCGTCTTCCGGGTCCTGTTGCCGGAGACCTGAGATCAGAATGAACGCCCGCATATTGGTCGTCGAAGACGAAGACAAGCTCCGCCGCGTCATCCAGCTGCAGCTTGCCTCCTCCGGCTTTGAAGTCGTCCAGGCCGCCGCTGCCGAAGACGCCCTGCAGGCCGCCCTCTCCGTCGACCTCATTCTCACCGACCTGCGCCTGCCCGGCATGGACGGCCTCAAGATGATGGAGTCGCTCCGCCAGCGCGGCGTCACCGCGCCGGTAGTCGTCATGACCGCCTTCGGCACGGTCGAAAGCGCCGTGGAAGCGATGAAGGCCGGCGCCGTCGACTTCCTCCCGAAACCCTTCTCCATGGACCACCTCACCACCGTGGTCTCAAAAGCCCTCGAGGTCCGCGCCCTGCGCGAGGAGAACCGCGCCCTGCGCCAGCAGCTCGGCGCACGCTATGACTTCACCTCCATCATCGGGGAAAGCCCCGCCATGCGCGCCATCCTCGATAACATCATCCGCATCGGTCCCAACCGCTCCACCGTGCTCCTGCAGGGCGAGAGCGGCGTCGGCAAGGATCTGATCGCCCGCGCCTTCCACTATCACTCCCCGCGCCGCACCCGCCCCTTCGTCAAGATCAGCTGCACCGCCATCCCCGAGAACCTCATGGAGAGCGAGCTGTTCGGCTACGAGAAAGGCGCCTTCACCGGCGCCACCGCCGCCAAGCCCGGCAAGTTCGAGCTGGCCGATACGGGCACCGTATTCCTCGACGAAATCGGCGACGTGCCGCTGTCGGTTCAGGTGAAGCTGCTGCGCGTCATTCAAGAGCGCGAGTTTGAGCGGCTCGGCAGCAACAAGACGCGCCAGGTGGATGTGCGCGTCATCGCCGCCACGAATGTCGACCTGCGCAAGGCGATTCAAGACGGCAGCTTCCGCGAGGATCTCTTCTACCGGCTCAACGTCGTGCCCATCACCATTCCGCCCCTGCGCGACCGCAAACAGGACATCCCGCCGCTGGTCGAGCGCTTCCTCAAGAAGTTTTCCGAAGAGCTTGGGTCAGCCGTCTCGAGCATCAGCCCCGAAGCCATGCGCGTGCTCACTTCCTATCACTGGCCCGGCAACGTCCGGCAACTGGAGAACGTCATCGAGCGCAGCATGCTATTCTCGGAAGGCTCGCGCCTGGAGGATGGCGACGTCCGCCTCGATGGAATCTCGGCCGGCTCGGCTGCCGCCACAGAAGAACACTTCCTTCCGGAAGGCATGACCCTCGACGAGTATGAGCAGGCGATCATCCGCGAAGCCCTGCGCCGCGCCGAAGGTAACAAGAGCCAGGCCGCAAGGCTGCTTGGCCTCTCGCGCAACGCCCTGCGTTACCGGCTTACACAGATGGGAATCGAATCCTGAAAGGAGCCTCCATCATGAGACGCACTCTTCTCTCCTTGCTTGCGGCCACCGCCGGCGTGCGCCGCATCTCCAATCAGCAGCTCTCCCCGCTCCGCGCCCTCGGTGTCCGGATCACGCCCGAGCTGATCGAAAAGGAGAAGTGGAACGCCTTCTGGGATGCCCCGCTGAACGTGCCCGGCGTCGAAGGCATCAATCCGGGGACACCCCGCAAGCCGGAGGAGATCCGCCGAGGCGTCTCCAAGTTCGCGGTCAAGACCTGTGCCGTGAAGACCGACGGCGCGCGGCTGGAAGCCTCCTTCGACGGGTTCGAACTCGGCATCTTCGCCGGGCGGCTTCAGTTCACCGTTTACCGTGGCTCCAACCTGATCCGCATGGAGGCCATCGCCAGGACCGAGGAGTCATCGGTGGCCTACAAATACGACGCCGGCCTGAAGGGCTTTCCGCTCGGCCGCGTCTCGTGGCTCGATACCTCGCGCGCCTGGCAGAAGTATGAGTTCGGCGGTTCGCCTAACGAGAATCCCGTGCCCATGCGCGCCCGCAACCGCGTTGGCATCATCGAAGCCGGTAGCGGCTCGCTCGCCTTCTTCCCGCCTCCCCACAAGTTTTTCTTTGCCCGTGAAATCGAGATGAACCTCGGCTTCGTCTACTACCGCAAGGACAATGCCTCCAGCTTCTCGGCCGGCGTTCGGCAGGCCGAGCAGATGGATGAAGGCTCCATCGACCTGTGGCCCAGCTGGCTGCCCGCCTTCCGCGCCCTCGGCGTCAACATCGCGATGATGTCGGACTTTCACGGAGACGGCCACGCCAAGGATCCCGGCCCGTTGCGGCTCGCCGAGCAGAAGGTCTACTTCGACGGCTGCCGCCGCCATTCCGACAAGGAGTTCCTCATCATGCCGGGCGAGGAGCCGGACGCGCACTTCGGAGGCCACTACACGACGGTTTTTCCCAAGCCGGTTTACTGGACACACGTGCGCGGCAAGGACCAGCCGCTGGTGGAGCAGCATCCTCCGTACGGCAAGGTCTACCACACCGGCTCGGAGGCCGATGAGCTCGAGGGCGGGCGCTTTGAGGCCGACATCGAGTGGACCTTCCCGCTCGAATTCTTGGAGCTGGTCTGGGGCGACGGCAAAAAGACCGAGCGGCAGGTCATGTCCGCCAAGGACCAGGCGCCGTTGGGACGGAACCGCTTCGCCATCCCATTCGATAAGACCGGCAGGAAGTGGGTGCGCTTCGCGGTGTGGGATTCGGCCGGCAACGGCGCCTTCAGCCAGCCCGTGCATTTCTAAACGCGGGGCGCGATATCCAGCACGGAGAGGGTCTCCTCGGCCAACTGCTGGCCGACGAGCACTTCTTCGTTGACCAGGTGATCGGCGCCGGCCTCGGCGATCCGCGCCTCGAAGATGTTGTAGCGGACGCGGGCGATGATGGGGGTGTGCGGGGCCAGCTCGCGCAGCTGGCGGATCATGAGTGCGGCGGCCTGCGGGTCGGGGATGGTGACGATGACGGCGCGCGCTTCGGCGGGCGCGGCATGCTCGAGGATGTCGGCTTGGGTGGCGTCGCCGTAGTGCAGCGAGATGCCTTCGACGTCGGCGGCGGGCAGGTTGGGGTTTAGTTCAAGCACGAGAATGCTGGCTCCGTGGAGGCGTAGCTGCTCGACCACCTTGCGGCCTGCCGGTCCGTAGCCGATGACGATGACATGGTTGCGGCGCGCTTCGGCCGGCGAGGCGACGGATGGAGGCAGCAAGGAGGTGAAGCGGGAGGCGATGGAGACGCCGAGAGCGGCAAAGCGGTGCGAGTGCTGGATCATGAGCGGGGTCAGCAGCAACGTGACGACGGAGGCAGTGAGCAGCGGCTGGTAGATGTCGGCGGTGAGCAGGTCCTGGCGGAAGGCGATGTCGAGGATGACAAAGCTGAACTCTCCGGTCTGGGCGAGGATGATGCCGGTGCGGATGGCGGTGGCAAGCGGCCGGCGGACCAGCAGGCTGAGAGCGACGATGATAACGGTCTTGAGGATGAGGATGCCGAGGACGAGGGCGAGCTGCGCGGGCCACTGGCCGCGGCCCGGAAAGACGGCGAACATGCCGATGGAGCTGAAGAAGAGGGTGAGGAAGGCGGCGCGAAGTGGGACGACGTCGGCGCGGACCTGGTCGGCGAAGGGCGACTCGGCGAGGAGAATGCCGGCGGCGAAGGAGCCGAGGACGGGCGAGAGACCGAGGGCATGGGAGGCGTAGGAGCAGCCGAGGCAGATCGTGATCGAGAGCAGGATGGGGATCTCGCGGTTGCGCGCGGAGGCGGCACCGGTCATGACGGCGGGGAAAACCCAGCGGATGAGCGCATAGATGACGGCAACCAGCGCCAGGCCTTTCAGGAGGCTGAGGAAGAAGCCGCCGAGCGCGCCGGTCTGGCCGGCGGCGGTGATCAGCAGCATGGCGGGGATGATGGCGAGGTCCTGCAGGAGGAGGATGCCGACGGAGCTGCGGCCGTGGGAGGAGTCGAGTTCGCTTTGCTCGGAGAGGAGGCGGAGGACGACGCTGGTGGAGCTCATGGCAACGGCGATGCCGGCGATCAAGGCCTGCAGCGGCTCGAGGGCAAACCAGTCGGCAAGGGCTCCGGCAACGGCGCAGGTGACGGTGATCTGGAGGACGCCGAGCACGGCGACGGCGCCGCCGAGCGCGCGGAGGTGGCTGAGCGAGAACTCAAGGCCGATGGTGAACAGCAGCAGGGCGACGCCGAGCTCGGCGACCAGGACGACGGCGGCGCTGGATTCGACGACAGCGAAGGCGCCGGGCCCGAGCAGGACACCGGCAAGGAGGTAACCGATGATGGCGTTTTGGCGAAAACGCTGGACGGCCAAGCCCAGCAGAGTGGCGGCTCCGAGCAGGACCAGGATTTGGAAGAGGATCTTCCAGGATTCCACTAATCACCCTGCGCGGGCTGGAAGCCTTCGGGGACGGGAGCGGGTTTGCGGGCGTGTGCCTTTTCGGTGCGCTCCTCGAGGATCGTGTAGATGACGGGGATGACGACGAGGGTGATGAGAGTGGAGGTGATGAGGCCGCCGACGACGACACGTGCCAGCGGGGCCTGGAGTTCGGAGCCTTCGCCGATTCCGAGGGCCATGGGGACGAGGCCGAGGACGGTGGTGGTGGTGGTCATGAGGATGGGGCGGAGGCGGCGTGTGCCGGCGGTGATGACGGCATCATAGAGCGCGTAGCCGGAATCGCGGCGGAGCTGGTTGGTGTAATCGATGAGGATGATGGCGTTGTTGACGACGATGCCGACCAGGATGATGATGCCAAGGAAGCCCTGCATGTTGAAGGTGGTGTTGGTGAGGACGAGGATGCCGACGACGCCGACGGCGGCCAAGGGGATGGAGAAGAGAATGATGAAGGGATCGCGGAGGGATTCAAACTGCGAGGCCATGACCATGTAGACGAGGATGAGGGCGAGGATGGCGGCGAAGGTGAGTTCGCGGAAGTTCTCCTGCTGCTCTTCATACTCGCCGCCGTATTTGAAGGTGTAGCCGGCGGGCCTGGGGATCTGCTGAAGGGCGGCATCGAGATCGCTCATGATGGAACCGAGATCGCGGTCGGCGACGGTGCCGGAGACGGCAATGATGCGCTCCTGATTGGCGCGGTCAATGGAGACGGGGCCCTCCTGGCGGCGGAGGCGGATGACGGATTCGGCGGGAACGGTGCGTCCGGTGGGAGTGAGGAGGGGGATCTGGCCGACCTGCGACATTTTGAGGCGGTCCTGTTCCTGAAGCCGGACGAGGATATTGTACTCGTCGCCTTGCTGGCGGAACATGGAGGTTCTGCGGCCGCCGACGGCGGTCTCCATGGCGTCGGCGATATCGGAGACGTTGAGGCCCATGGTGGAGGCCTTAAGACGGTCGACGGAGACGAGCATTTCGGGCATACCGGGCTGGCGGGAGATCTGGACCTCGGGGACGCCGTCGACGGCGGCCATGGCGGCGCGGACCTTCTCGGCGAGTTCCTCGAGGATGGCAAGGTCATGGCCGCGGATCTCGACCGAGAGGCGGTCGCCTTCGGAGGAGCCGGTACGGCTGCCGCGGCGGAACATGCCGCTGGAGACGCGAGTGCGGACGAGTACGCCGGGCTGGAGAGCAAGCTGGGGCCGGATGGCGTTGGCAATCTCCTGCGCCTTGCGAGTGCGTTTAGAGTGTTCGACGAGACGGATGCGGAGGTCGCCCATGTGCTGAACGGAGCCTCGGGAGAAGCTGCCGCCGCCGGCTTCGACCATGATGGTTTCGGTTTCCGGAACCTTTTCGCGGATGATGTTGGCGAGGCGCTGCATGTAAGCGTCGGTGACGGCAACGCGGGTGCCGGGCTCCATTTCCACTTCGACACGGATTTCGCCTTCGTCGGCTTCGGGAGCAAGTTCGACGCCGATCAAGGGAGTCAGTTGGTAGGAGCCGATGAGGAGAGCGGCGGCCACACCGAGGACGACGGCGCGGTGGGCGAGAGACCAGCGGATGAGGGAGCCGTAGTTGTCGGCGAGGCGATCCTGAAGGGCGCCGATTCTATCCATGGCGGCGCGGAGCGGGCCACCGCGGCGTGACACTTTCCCGCCGCCGAGGAAACGGGAGCAGAGGACCGGGATGAGGGTGAGGGCGATCATCAGCGAGCAGAACAGGGAGAAGGAGACGACGTAGGCAAGCTGCTGAAAGGTGACGGCGGAGGAGCCGCGCATAAAGAGGACGGGGACGAAGACGGCGACGGTGGTGAGGGTGGAAGCGGTGATGGCGAGGGCGACCTGGCGGCTGCCGACGATGGCGGCCTCCATGGGGGAGCGGCCTTTCTCGCGGTGCCGGAAGATGTTTTCGAGCACGACGATGGCGTTGTCGACGAGCATGCCGACGCCGAGTGCGAGGCCGCCGAAGGATACGGTGTTCAAGGTGAAGCCGGCCTGGTGCATGAGCACGAAGGTGGAGATGACGGAGAAGGGGATGGCGATGCCGATGATGAGCATGCTCGAGAAGGAGCGGAGGAAGAGCAGGAGGACGAGGATCGCCAAGGCTCCGCCCTGGACGGCGGAGCTCTTCACGTTGTTGATGGCGGCCTTGATGAATGTGGAGGTGTCGCCGGTGGAGGAGATGCGGACGTTGGGGTAGTCCTTGTGGATGCGCTCGACCTCTTCCCAGACGGCGTCGGCGACCTGCACGGTGTTGGCTCCGGACTGCTTGTAGACGAAGAGGCGGACGGCGGGGGAGCCATCGACGCTGACCATCTGGCGGACCTCTTCGTGGGAGTCCTCGACGAGGGCGACGTCGCGGAGATAGACGGGTACGCCGCCGCGTGTGGTGACGACGAGGTTGCGGATCTGATCCAGATTCTGGAACTCACCCTGGGTGCGCATGAGGACGTCGAAGCGGCCTTCGCGTACGGGGCCGACGGGGCGGTTCAAGTTTTCCTGGCGGACGAGGCGGACGACTTCCGAGACGGAGAGGTTGAGTGCGCGGAGTTTCTTGAGGTCGAGATCGACGTGGATTTCGCGGCGGAGACCGCCGCGGACGGTGAACTGGGCGACGCCGTAGACGCGCTCAAGGCGGAACTGGATCTGCTTTTCGACGAAGTGGCGGAGGGATTTGGGATCCATGTTATTGGCCGCCACGGTGAGGAACATGATGGGGTACTGAGAGACGTCGTACTTGTACATGATCGGCGGCTGCATGTCCGGGGGGAGGGAGTTGCGGCGGCGGTCGAGGCGGATACGCAGTTCATTGGCGGCTTCGTCGATGTTGACGCCGTAGTCGAAAGAGACGCGGACGGAGGAGTAGCCTTCCGAGGAGTTGGATGTGATTTCCTTGACGCCGGGGGCGGAGCTGAAGGCTTCCTCGAGCGGACGTGCGACGAGGTTTTCCATTTCCTCGGGAGCGACGCCGGGATATTCGGCGCGGACGCTGATGGTGGGGTAGACGGTGTCGGGCATCAGATCGACCGGCAGGCGCATGAAGGCGATGGCGCCAAGCAGGACGAGGATGAGACAGGCCATGAAGATGGTGACGGGGCGGCGGATGGAGAATTCGGGAAGACTCATGGTTGTCCGTACTCCTTATGAAGGGTTATCGACCAGCGACTCCATTCTGGTTGTGGGCAGCTTTCTTTTTTCCGCGAGGGGCCGGTTCGCCGCCGGCGGCCTGGGCGCCTTTTTTCCCTTCGCCTCCGCCTGCGAGGCGGACGCTATCGCCGTCGCGGAGCATGCTGGCTCCGCGGGCGATGACGGTGAGGCCGGGATCGAGGTTGCCGAGGATCTCCACATCATCGCCGAGGGTGCGGCCGGTGTCGACGGGGCGGAAGAGGGGCTTGCCCTGCTGGTGCAGATAGACGCCGGGCTGCTGGCCGCGATAGACAAGAGCTTCGCGGGGGATGAGGACGGCTTGGCGAGTGCTTTGCAGGTCGAGCATGACGCGGGCGAACATTTCGGCCTTGAGTCCGGCATCGGGGTTGGGGATTTCGACTTCGACGGTGGCTGAGCGGGTGGCGGCATCGAGGACGGGACTGATGCGTGCGACCTTTCCGGAGAACTTGCGGTCGAGGAAGGCGTCGACTTCGACGGAGGCCTGGCTGCCGACGCGGAGCTTGGCGACATCGCGCTCGGGGACGTTGGCCTGGACGACCATGGTGGAGAGATTGACGAGGGTGACGATGGGCGAGGAGGGGTTGAGGAGGGCTCCGACGTCGACGTGGCGGCGTGCGACGACGCTCGAGAGCGGGGAGTAGATTTTGGTTTGAGCGAGTCGGATTTTGAGTTCGCTGATCTCAGCCTGGACCTGGCGCTCCTGGGCGCGGGCAAGCTGGAGCTGTGCTTCGGCGACCTGGGTGGCGGTGAGGCGGGATTCGAAGTCGGACTTGGGAATCAGACCTTCCTTGAGGAGGGATTCGGCGCGTGCCAGGTGGGCCTTGGAGTATTCGAGTTCCGCGGCACGCTGGGCGGAGGAGGCGCGGGTGACGGCGAGGGAGGCATTGGCGCGATTGACCTGTTGCTGGAGCTCGTCGTCCTCGAGTTCGGCGATGAGATCGCCTTTCTGGACGCGGTCACCGAGCTCGAAGTTTATCTTTTCCAATCGGCCAGTGGCTTTCGCGGTGACTTCGACCTGTTCCTTCGGGCGCAGGGAGCCGGTGAGGAGAATCTCTTCAAGAACGCTGCCGGTGCGCGAGGTGGCGACGCCGACGGAGATGACGCGCTGGCCGCCGCCTTTCTTATTCGCGGCCTTCAAGTTGGCCTCCGACTGCTGGCGGGCAACTTCGCGGATACGGAGACCGGCAAAGGTAGCGGCGCCGGCAAGAAGGATGATCCAGACTGATAACTTCCACTTCTTATTGAGAATACTCACGATTTTCCTCGAGCGCTTCCGGTGAAGCGGGCGATGAGGACACGCCTGCTCACCTTGGGAAGGCGTACCCATCGACTTCAGGATACACCTCCGGCGTAAAAAAGGGCGAGATGCGGTACTGGGAGGGAGATTAACGGGTCATAGATTGAGTTTTTCGCGCTCCTGGGCAGTGAGATGGGCGTGCCAAGGGATGTAGCCTTCGGAAGGAGGGGGAGCGCCTGGGTTGGAGTGTTCGATTAATTTGTTGATGGCGATGGAGTTGAACTGCTTGTGGGTTCGTTTGGCCATTTGAGCCACCTGAACGACACTGGCGAGGCCGGGGAGGGTCCCGTGCTCGAGCGGGGCAGGGAGGGAGGTTTGCAGGACGCGGTTGGTCTGGAGGATGCGGAGCTCTTTTTGAGCGCGGTAGTAGGAGGTTTCCAGGCGCGAGTGGTAACGGTGAAAGAGCTCGTATTTCTCGCGGGCGGCAAAGTTGTCCAAGGGATCGACGGTGAAGGAGGCGAGTTTGAGCTCGATGCGGCGGAGTTCCCAGCCGGCGCGGACCATCTGCTGGAAGAGAGTGAATTCGAGTTGGCCGAGCGGTTTGACTTCCTCGAGGAGGTTGTCGACGTAGACGTCAAAGTCCTGTTCTTCTTCCTTGGAAAGGATGAGATTGCGAGCGCGGAGGCCGTGCTTGAGGCTGTTCTGAGAAGAGATGGCTTTGCCCTCTTCGGTGACGGGGCCGCGAGACCTGGCGCCGTTGGCGCGGGAAGCGGCTCTTTGCTTGTCGGTGGGCATAATTGCTCCTTTTCTGGCATGGGAATTATGGCCACAGATGAACACGGATAAACACGGATCCGGACGGACGTGCGGGTTCAACTGTCCCTGGGGGGAGCGTAGCAGGGGGGCAAGAGGGAGCGAAGAATTGGAATGTGGAAGTGGTGGAGGGGAAAGGGGGAAAAAGATTTTTGAGTGGCGTGACTGAAAAAGATCCCATCAGTCAGGCGCGCGCGGAGGCCGGGGTCGGAATGAGGGTGGAGGCGCCGGATTGATGGGATCGCTCAGTGAGCTAAACCGCCACCGCAG
>VFZE01000004.1 GCA_016871315.1 Acidimicrobiia bacterium
ATGCAGACTGAAGGGGTTCAGGCAGTGGAAGTAGGCCGAATATTCAGTGGTGCGGCTCGTGCAGCCCGGTTAGAAGCGTGGTCCCAAGCTCCGTGCCCCAAACAGTGGTTACGCTCCAGATCACCACGCTGGTTGATTCCGATCAAAAGAGTACTTTCCTCCGCGCGGCTTGGCCAACTGCCCGAACAGAGCAGGAGGGATGGTGTCGAAATCGGATCAGTCCAACGGGCCGACCGTCGCGGGACGAAAAGGAAGCAAGACGAAGCCGGTCGAGCGGCAGTGTCAACCCGACGCTAGCGGTTGCGACATTGGAGCGCGAGAAATCTGTGTCCTTTCGGCAAGCCTGCGTAGTTCGCCGCCGAACTCAGAAGGAGTAACCTTGCGCCACCCAGTAATGCCAGTCGGCGATGGCCTCAGCGGTGGGATCGTCGGCATCCATGACAGTGAGTTGTGACAAGGGAACTGCCATAGTCCGGCCGTGCCAGCCGATCAACACGAGCATGTCGGCCGAGCAGGCATCTTCCGGCGCCATGCGCTGGACTTCGACGGTTTCCCCCTTCCTGAGCGGCGAAACAATTTCGGCAACGATGCACTTGGCCTGAAAAGGGAATCGGATTTTGTCATCCAGGTAGTACCATCCCTTCCCTCCGGGCGCCCGCGGAGCGCCCGGCCGGAAGCCTGCCGCTATTCCGCCAATGGCTGACGGGCTGGTCGAACTGGCAGTCCTGTCGGTCAAGCAGAAGGCGGTGCTGTGCCGCATACTCGGAAGCGACGAGACGCTGACGCTGCGTGCCACGCGGTTGCCCAGACTCCGACTATGGCTGAATCGAAAGGGTTGGTCGTGCGCGGCGTCGAATCCACACACTACCCATGGACTCCCAAAGAGAAAAGGCGAGTTTTGGACGCCAGTTGGACTCCAGAGTGGGGTGTCTGGAGGCCCTGGCGTCTGCAAGTCGTAGAAACCTTTGGTCGGGCCGCCGGGATTTGAACCCGGGACCTCTTGCACCCCAAGCAAGCGCGCTAGCCAGGCTGCGCCACGGCCCGATCAACTCATTTTACTTCAGTGGCGGGTGCGGGTGCAGATCAGGAGGTGATTTGTCCGGCGGAGACCTGCCTGGAGAGTTCCTCGACAAGGTTCGAGAGGGTATGGGCGTCGATGGGCTTGGAGAGAAAGTCGTCCATTCCGGCTAAGAGGCAGCGGTCACGGTCCTCGGTGCCGGCGGCGAGGGCGACGATTTTTGTACGGCGGCCGGAGACTTGTTCCCGCCTTCGGATGGCGGCGGCGGTTTCGCAGCCGTCCAGGCGTGGCATGTGGCAGTCCATGAGCAAGAGGTGATAGGAGAAGCGGTCCATCATCTCGACGGTCTCGACGCCGTCGCTGGCGACATCGACCCTGCAATCGAGCTTTTCGAGGAGCCGGACCAGGATGCGCTGATTCACGATGTTGTCCTCGGCGACGAGGATGCGGAGGCGCGGGCACGGGGCGCTTTCATCGGCAGCGGGAGGCGGGTCGGCCTCCGGGGCGACGGGTTGCCGGAGGTGGAGGCTCACGAGTGCGTCATAAAGCAGATACGGGCGGACCGGCTTGGTGACGAGGACGACACCATCAGCGCCAAAGGGTGGAAACAGTAATGCAGCGAGCGCCCCAGGCCTCCAGTTGCTCGGCGATGATTTTCCGGCGAACTTCCTGGCCGGAGAAGACGATGGCCCGCAGGTGGCGGAGATCGGCAGGTGAGGTCAGGTATTCGCGCTGACGGTCAATGGGAAGGGGAACGGTAAACCAAAAACGCGATCCTTGTCCTTGTTCGCTCTGTACGCCGACAGCGCCGTTCATCAGCTCGACCAATTGCCGGCAGATGGCCAGGCCGAGTCCTGTGCCGCCGAACCTTCTGGAGGCGGAAGCATCGACCTGGCTGAATTTCTGGAACAGGAGGCTTTGGGATTCCGAAGGGATTCCGATGCCCGTATCGAGCACCTCCACGCGGATCCAGGCGGTATCGGGTTCGATCCGCTCGAGGCACTTTACAGAGACCAAGACATGACCCTGTTCGGTGAACTTCACGGCGTTGGAGAGCAGATTCATCAGAATCTGACGGAGCCGGCCGGTGTCTCCGACGACGAAGCGCGGCGCGGCGGGGCTGTAGTGGAGGAAGAGGCCGATCATCTTTGCGGCGGCCTGTCCTGCCAGCAGGTCGGCCACTTCACCGACCATGCGTTGGAGATCCATGGGCAGCGGTTCGAGCTGAAGCTTGCGGCTTCGATTTTCGAGAAGTCGAGGATATCGTTGATGATGGTGAGCAGGGCGTCACCGCAGCTGCGAATGGATTCGGCGTATTCGCGCTGCTCGCCGCTGAGCGGCGTGTCGAGCAGGAGATTGGTCATGCCGAGGACGCCATTCATCGGAGTGCGGATTTCATGGCTCATGGTGGCCAAGAATTCGCTCTTCCGCTGGGAAGCCTTAACGGCCTGGTCGCGGGCAAAGGAGAGCTCCCGCTCCGCGGCCTTGAGCTCCGTGACATCCACCATCAGGCCACGCAGCTTGGTGGTGAGGCCGCCTTCCTTCACGAGGGAAATCAGGTTCCGCATCCAGACCGTCCGTCCGGCGGCGGCGAGCATGCGGAATTCGAGCACGTGCTGGTCTTTCTGGTTGGCGATGACGCGCCGCAACTCGCCGACCACAGCCAGATCATCGGGGTGGAGATGGTTGATCCAGAAGCCGGTTTCATGCCATCTGGCGACGGGGTGGCCCAGGAACCGTTCGGCCTGCGGCTAACGAAGGTGAATTGCAGCGTGGCGGGGTCGGCTTCCCAGACAACGGCGTCGATGCTATCGACGATTGCGCGATACCGGGCCTTGGTTTCCTGCAGGTCGTCTTCGGTTGCGCGGTGGCGTTCCATGACGGTTTCCTGCACACCGAGAGCGGTGTTCCATTCCGCCGTGCGCTGCTTTACTTTCCTTCGCAAAGGCCAACTCCACAGAGCGAGCAAGAGAGGCGCAATGCAAGCGAGCAACACGGCAACGATATGAGTTTGATAATCCCTCCTGGGAATCCCCCGCGCCGGGGGCCCCAGATGGTTCTCCACCAGCCGCTCCCACTCTCCGGACTTTTTGATCTCCCGCAGGGCGGACTCGATGGCGGCCCGTTCCGCCCGGCGGCCCTAACGGCTGACCAGGGAGTAGGAGGAGGATTCCAGGAGCACGTAGACCAGATCGCGCATGCCGAAGCTGTTGGCGGCGTAGCGAAGCGTCAAGTCGTTTCCCGCGGCTCCGGTTACATCACGGGACTGGAGAAGATGGATACCCTCGATCTGGTTCTTCACCAGCAAAAGCTCAGGCCGGCTGCCGAGGGGCAAAGCTTGCAGGATCTCAAATGGGGCGGAGCGGTGGCCGGCTGATTGCGCGGATCAGCTCAATGTTGAAGCCCTTTGGCTGTCCCGATTCGTCGAGGTATTCGTAGGGCGGCAGAACGGCATCGCCGCCGTAGATGATCTTCTTTGGAGGTTGGATGGGAGCGGATGGCGCCGGTTGTGCGGGTAGGGAAAAGGGCAGGAGTGCGACCCCAAACCCGATGAGCATTCCCACCGAAGCCAAGCGCCAGCGCATAGAAGATGTACCAGTACGTTAGGAGTTTACTTCCCGCCGCGGAGGCGCTTCTTCACTTCGAGTCTGGCTTGTGCCCGGCGCATCGCGTTTAGGGCGCGTGCGGAGTCGACTCCGAGGTCCGGCCTGGACAAGCGTTCCGTGGCGCGCTTTAGGGCGGCTTCGGCGCGCGCCTCATCGATCTCGTCGGCGTCCTCGGCGGTGGTAGCGAGCACTCTTACGCGATCGCCAGTAACCTCCACCCAGCCGCCTCCCACCACAAGGTGGCGGGTGCGTCCGGCGGCCGTGTAGCTCATCTCGCCCGTGCCGAGTTCGGCGAGGAGCGGGGAGTGGCCGGGGAGAATGCCGAGGTAGCCGTTGGCGGCCGGAATCTGCGCCTCGGTAGCCGGGACGCGCGCCAGGAGGCGCTCCGGGGTGGCGATTTCGAGTTCGAACAGGTCCGGCATGGCGTGTTAGCCGGCCTTCTTCATCTGCTCGGCGCGTTCCAGCACGTCTTCAATGGTGCCCTGGAGATAGAACGCCTGTTCGGGTACATGGTCGTGCTTGCCGTCGCAGATTTCCTGGAAGCCCTTGATCGTATCCTCGAGCTTAACGTACTTGCCCTTGAGGCCGGTGAACTGCTCGGCGACGAAGAAGGGCTGGGAGAGGAAGCGTTGGATCTTGCGGGCGCGGGAGACGGTAAGCTTGTCGTCTTCGCTGAGTTCGTCAATGCCGAGAATGGCGATGATGTCCTGGAGATCCTTGTAGCGCTGGAGGATCTGCTTGACGGTCTGCGCGGTACGGTAGTGCTCTTCGCCGATGATGCGCGGATCGAGGATGCGCGATGTGGAAGCGAGCGGATCGACGGCGGGATAGATACCGAGGGCGGCGATGTCGCGCGAGAGGTTGGTGGTGGCGTCCAGGTGCGCGAAGGCAGTGGCGGGGGCCGGATCGGTATAGTCGTCGGCGGGCACATAGATGGCCTGCACGGAGGTGATGGAGCCCTTATTGGTGGAGGTGATGCGCTCCTGCAATTCGCCCATTTCGGTGGCGAGGTTCGGCTGGTAGCCGACGGCGGAGGGCATGCGTCCGAGCAGCGCGGATACTTCCGAGCCGGCCTGGGTGAAGCGGAAGATGTTGTCGATGAACAGAAGCACGTCCTGGCCCTCTTCGTCGCGGAAGTATTCGGCAACGGTGAGGCCGGTGAGGCCGACGCGGAGGCGCGCGCCAGGAGGCTCCGTCATCTGGCCATAGATGAGGGCGGCTTTGGATTTGGTGTAGTCCTTAGGGTCGATAACGCCGGACTCCTGGAACTCGAGCCATAGGTCGTTGCCTTCACGGGTACGCTCGCCCACGCCGGCAAACACCGAGACGCCGCCGTGCTTGGTGGCGAGGTTGTTGATGAGCTCCATGATGACGACGGTCTTGCCGACGCCGGCGCCGCCGAACAGGCCGATCTTGCCGCCGCGGAGGTAAGGCTCGATGAGGTCGATGACCTTGATGCCGGTCTCGAACATCTTGAGTTCGGTGGACTGTTCTTCAAAAGTGGGGGCGGCGCGGTGAATGGGGTTGCGTTTCTGCGCATTCACCGGACCCATTTCGTCGACTGGCTCGCCGATGACGTTGAGCACGCGGCCGAGGGTTTCGCGGCCGACGGGGACCGAAACCGGCTCGCCGAGATTGATGGCCTTCATACCGCGGATGAGCCCGTCGGTGGGCTGGAGGGCGATGGTGCGCACGCGGCCTTCGCCGATGTGCTGGGCGACCTCGCAAACGATGTCGATCGGCTGCGGGACCTGGAAGCCATCGCTGGTAATGCGGATGGCGGTGTTGATCAAGGGGACCCTACCGTCAGGGAACTGAATATCCACGGCCGGTCCGGCCACCTGAATCACTTTTCCGTCGGTTGACATGGGCAATTACTCCAATGCGGCAGCGCCGCTCACCACTTCGATGATTTCGCGGGTGATGCTCGCCTGGCGCACCCGGTTCATATAAAGCGTCAGTTTTTCGATGACGTCGGCGGCGTTGGATGAGGCGGCATCCATGGCCGTCATGCGCGCGGCGTGTTCGGCGGCGCCGGATTCGAGCATCGCGCGGTAGACCTCGATTTCCACGTAGCGCGGCAGCAGTGTGCCGAGCAACTGGTCCGGCGGCTGCTCAAAGATGTAATCGACTGCTTCGGCCGATTCCGGCAGCGGTACCGGCAGGACTTGCGAGACGGTAAGCTTCTGCGCGATGACGCTTTTGAACTCGTTGTAGAGCAGGTAGACGGCGTCGATCTCACCGGAGGAATAGCGTTCGATGACAGCGCCGGCGATCTTCGCCGCATCGGCGTAGGTGAACTTTTGAGAGATGCCGATGTGCTCGCCGCTGATAGCCGCGCCGCGGCGGCGGAAGAAGTCGCGGCCCTTGCGGCCGATGGCTTCCAACCGAACCTCGGAGGAGGCGTGTTCTTCGAGGAACCTCTGGGCTGCCTTGTTGAGGTTGGAGTTAAAGGCTCCGGCGAGTCCGCGGTCGGCGGTGAGCAGGATGAGTTGGATGCGCTTGGGTTCGCGCACGGCGAGCAGGGGATGCCGGCCGACGCGTTCATCTCCGCCGGCGGCGACAGCGACGTTGGCGAGCATCTGCTGCAACATGCCCGCGTAGGGGCGGGCCGCCACGACGCGCTCCTGCGCGCGGCGCAGCTTGGCCGCGGCCACCATCTTCATCGCTTTGGTGATCTGCTGCGTGTTCTTGACTGACCGGATACGCCGCCGCAGATCAATGAGGCTGGGCATCCGGTTACGCCTTCAATTCCGTGACGAAGCGCTGCTTATACTCCTTGATCATGGCTTCGATCTTGGATTTCAGCTCGTCGGAGATGGCCTTCTTTTCGCGGATTTCAGAGAGAATCTGCGGATGGGCGTTTTCGGCGAACTGGAGCAGGCCCGCTTCAAACCTGCGGCACTCGGCGACAGGCAGATCGTCGAGATAGCCGTTAGTGCCGGCGTAGATCGACAGGATCTGCTTTTCGACGGGGTAGGGAGAAAACTGCGGCTGCTTGAGGATCTCCACCAGACGCATGCCGCGGTTGAGCTGGGCTTGGGAGGCTTTGTCGAGATCGGAGCCGAACTGGGCGAAGGCTGCCAGCGCGCGGTATTGGGCGAGGTCGAGGCGGAGCGTTCCGGCCACCTGGCGCATGGCCTTGACCTGCGCGTTGCCGCCGACGCGGCTGACGGAGATGCCGACGTTGATGGCGGGGCGGATGTTGGAGTTGAACAGATCGGTTTCGAGGAAGATCTGGCCGTCGGTGATGGAAATGACGTTGGTGGGAATGTAGGCGGAGACGTCGCCGGCCTGAGTTTCGATGAAGGGCAGCGCCGTGAGAGAGCCGCCGGTCTTGAGCTTAGCGGCGCGCTCGAGCAGACGGCTGTGGAGGTAGAAGACGTCGCCGGGGAAAGCTTCGCGTCCCGGGGGTCGGCGGAGAAGGAGAGAGATTTCGCGGTAGGCGGCGGCGTGCTTGGAAAGATCGTCGTAGATGACAAGGGCGTGGCGGCCGCTGTCGCGGAAGTATTCGCCCATCGCGCAGCCGGCGTAGGGAGCCAGGTACTGCATGGGAGCGGGATCGCTGGCGGTAGCGGCGACAACGATGGAATAATCCATGGCGCCGTTTTCCTCGAGCGCCTTGACGACCTGGGCGACGGTGGAACGCTTCTGGCCGATCGCGACGTAGATGCAGATGACGTCACCGCCCTTCTGATTGAGGATGGTGTCGATGGCGATGGTGGTTTTGCCGGTCTGACGGTCACCGATGATCAACTCGCGCTGGCCGCGGCCGATGGGGATCATGCTGTCGATGGCCTTGATGCCGGTCTGGAGCGGCTCTTTGACCGGCATGCGTTCGACGACGCCGGGCGCGAGACGTTCGACGGGAAGAAAGTGCTGGGTGGAGATGGGGCCTTTGCCGTCGATAGGTTCGCCAAGGACGTTGACAACGCGTCCGACGAGAGCTTCGCCGACGGGCACGGACATGATGCGTCCGGTGCGCTTGACCTGGTCGCCTTCCTTGATTTCGTGGTACTCGCCCATGAGGACGGCGCCGACCTGGTCTTCTTCGAGGTTGAGCGCGATGCCGGAGACGCCATGGGGGAACTCGATGAGTTCGCCGGCCATGACTTTTTCCAGCCCGTGGACGCGTGCGATCCCGTCACCGACGGAGATGACCGAGCCCACCTCGGCTACGTTTACCGCCGCCTCATAGTTGGCGATTTCCTGGCGCAATACCTGCGCGATTTCGTCCGCTCTGATCTGAGCCATATCCCTCTTACTCCGCTCGCATCCTGTCGCGCAGGGCATCGAGCCTGCCGCGGACCGAACCATCGTAGATAGTGGACCCTACGCGCACCGAGACGCCTCCCAGCAACCCGGGCTCCACCTGATACTCACAACGAACCTGCTTGCCTGTCGCCGCCGACAGCTCGCGCTGCAGCTTTTCGCGCTGCGGCTGGCCGAGGACCGAAGCTGAGCTGACGCGGGCGCTGACGCGGCCGAGGCGCTCATCAAGCGCGCCCTCCAGCGCCTCCGCCATTTCCTTCAAGTGCGCGATGCGGCGGTGATCGATGACGACGAACAGAAAATTCCTGACGGGCCGCGGGAGTCCCAGTTTTTCACCAAGGCCGGCAACGACGGCGCGCTTGCGCGCTCCAGCGACGGCCGGGGAAAGCAGCACAGTGCGCAGCTCGGCTGATTGGTCGACCATGGCCGCGAAGTCTTTTAGTTGGGTGACTGCGGTGTCGGCCTCGACGCCGGAACCCGGGGCAAGCACGACATCCACCAGGGCTCTGGCGTAGCGGTTGGCGAGCGCGAGCGGCATGCTAGTTTACCGGTCCTTTCGGGCGGCGCAGCATGGTAACGAAGGAGTCGACCAGCTGCTCCTGCATGTCGGGAGTGAGGCGCTGCTGCACTTTAGTCTGCGCCAGCTGTAGCGCGAGCTCGCTGGCGTGCGCGCGGAGTTCCTTGGTGGCCTGGCTGGCGGCCGATTCGATCTCTTTTTCGGCGTTTTCCATCATGCGAGCGGTGAGGCGGCCGGTCTCATCCTGAATGCGGCTGGCCTCGGCTTCCATCTCGCGCGCCGAGTTGGCGCGCAACTCGGCGATTTCGGCCTCGAGGTTGCCGAGGCGGCCTTCAATTTCGGCGGCGCGGGCCTCGGCCTGCTCGCGCAGTTGCTGGGCTTCCTTGAGCGACCTCTGTATCTCCTCGGTTCTGCCGCGGAAAAAGGCCGGTCCGGCCTTGGCGATGCCCCAGCCCATCAGTCCGGCCAGGATGAGAAAGTTGGCCCATTTCCAGGCGGGCGAAGGACCATGGTCTTCGCCGTGCCCGCCTTCTGCCGCCGCCACGACCGCGGCTGCCAGGAGCAGCACGCAAAAAACGCGTTTCAATTTACTCCCCCCGTTAACACTGTTCGAGCAATTTGCTCCGCCAGAGCCTCGCTTTCGGCGCCCAGGCTGGCCTTGGCAGCCTCTTTTTCGGCGGACAGTTTCTGCCTGGCTTCGGCGACCTGGGTGTCGGCCTTGCCGCGCATCGCCTGCAATGACGCGGTCTGCTCGTTGCGCCAGGCCACTCGCTTGGCTTCCTGCTCTTTGTAGAGAGTGCTGCGGGCAGCGCGGATGGCATCTTCGTATTCGGCAGCCTTTCTGGTTGCCTTTTCGAGGCTCTCCTCCGCCAGTTTTTTCACGCCCGCCGTTGCGCGATTACGCTCCGAGAGGGCCTTTTCCATAGGCTGATAGAAAACTCTCTTGAGATAAAGGTGGAGTAAGAGCAGGATGAGGAAAGTAGGCACGGCGCGCAACATCAACGCGCCAAGCGAAGCAAGAACCGATTCCATTTTGATTTCGACCGGGAGGTCCTGTAGGGACTCTATACGGAGTTCTAAACAGGCTAAGCTACCACATATGCTGTTGTTGGGTCAAATAGTTGTGCGGCGTGGCAGGAAAAGATTCGGCTAGACTGAAATGATGCGTTTCCTTTTGGCTTTGCTTGTTCCGTTGCTTGTGGCGGCGCAGTCGCCCGGGCGTGTCCATTCCACGATCAGCAGGCTGAATCCGGAGCGGCTGGCGGCGGTGAAGGAGGCTCGCCGGCAACTGGCCGCAAAACGCGCGGTGATGGATATCGAAAGCGTCTACGAGGACTACCGCGCCGTCCTCCACGTGCATGCCGAAGATGCGGCGCACACGAAGGGGACGCGGCAGCAGGTGCTGGAAGCGGCGGTGGCGACGGGCGTGAACGTGGTGATGTTGACCGACCATGGCGGGCCGAAGCCGGAGACCTGGCGCGGGCTTCGACAGGGCGTGCTGTTTATCCCGGGCGCCGAGGATGACGGGCAGTTGCGCTACCCGGATGAAAAGCTGCCGTTGCGGTTCCTGTCGCATCTGGAGGAGCGGCCGGAGGCTTCCGCGGAGGGATTCGACGGGATGGAGATTTATAACCGGCACACGGACGCCAAAGATGAAAGCGAGTTTGTGGCGTGGTTTCAAAAGGCGATGGCCGATCCCGCGGCGTGGGAGAAGCTCGTGGAGCTGCAACGGCAATATCCGGATGAGTTCTTCGCTTCGCAACAAGATTACCAGGCCCTGTTCACGTCCTATTGGGACCGGCAGCTGGCGCAGCGCCCGTTCACGGCCATCGCCGCCAACGACGCGCACCGCAACCAGATTTTCAAGAGCGAGGTGTTCGATCCGTACGAGGTGAGCTTCCGGAATGCCTCGACGCATATCCTGGCGCGGCAGCTGACCGAGTCTTCGATCCGCGCGGCGCTGCGCGCCGGACGCACCTACGTCTCGCACGACTGGTTGTGCGACGCCACCGGCTTCAGCTTTGTGGCGGTGAATAATCTCGGCGTGTTTGATATGGGTGACCGCGTTCCCGGCACGTCCAACCGGCTGGTGGCGCGGCTGCCGGTGGAGGCCAGCCTGAAGCTGTTCCGCAACGGCCAACTGGTGCAGGAATGGAAGGGCAAGGAGCTGAACTTTACGGCCAAGGAAGGCGGCGCGTACCGGCTGGAAGCGTGGCTGGATGTGGACGGGGAGTCCCGTCCGTGGATCTACTCCGGAGCGATCCATATGACCGGCGTGGCGCCGGCCATCCTGTTTCCGCCCAACGTCAGCTCAGAGAACGTGACGATCGAGCGTGGAATCGACTACGCGGAGGGCAAGCCGGAAGACGCGGCCAAGCACAAGCTGGACCTGTACCTGCCGAAGAACAAGAAGCTGTTCCCGGTGCTGTTCTTTGTCCACGGGGGTGCGTGGCGCAGCGGCGACCGCAGCCTTTACACTGCGCTCGGCAACCGGTTCGCTGGTGAGGGAATTGGAGTGGTGATCCCCAGCTACCGCCTCTCTCCCGCAAACCTCCACCCGGCCCATATTGAGGATGTCGCCGCCGCCTTCGCCTGGACGGTATCCTCGATTGCCGCGCGGGGGGGCGATACCGGGCGCATCTACATCGCGGGTCACTCCGCCGGCGGGCACCTGGTGTCGTTGCTGACGCTCGATCACCGCCACCTGGCCAAGCACGGGCTGAAGCCGTCGGCCATCGCCGGCACGTTCGCGTTGAGCGGAGTGTACAACGTGGACATGCTGCCGAATGTGTTCACGCAGGATCAGGAGACGCGGCGGCAGGCTTCGCCGCTGACGCATGTGAGGGCGGGGCTGGCGGCGCCGCCGTTCCTGGTCACCTATTGCCAGTGGGATTATCCGTTCCTGCCGCGGCAGGCGCGGCTCTTCCAGGAAGCGCTGAGCAAGGCGGGGATCAAGAGCGACCTGGTTTACGTAGAGGGCGAGGATCACATCTCAGAAATCCTCAGTATCGTGAAGCCTGGCGATGCGACGGCGGCGGCAATTTTAGAGCGGATCGATCAGCGGGAGAGGTAGATGCTGACGCGCGCGCTGGATTCGCCGCTGGATTCGACGTAGAGTTCGGCGGGGCCGTTATCGACGATGTCGGGGATCTCCACTTCGATCAGGTAGAAGCCGATGTAGCCGGGGGTGAGCGTGGCGCGGATGACACGAAGCTGGGCGCGGTCGAGATAGACGCGGACGGTTTCGGCCACGCGGGGCGGGTTCTCCAGCGGCGCGGCCAGCCCTGTAGGCCATTCGGGAACGACTCTGCCGAGCCCGGTGGCGAGGATTTGAATGCGGGCGCCGGCGCGTGCGGGGGTCATGGCATCGAGGAGAACGCCGAGGTCGGCGTCGAGCACGATGGGCATTCCGTCGCGGTCGGTAAAGATGGCGGGTGATGAAGTACGCAGCGGAACGGGCAGATTGAGGCGGCCGGCGGATGAAGTGGTGAGGGCAAGTTCGAGAGAGGTGCCGGCGGCTTCAAAGGGGACTTGGATTTGCGATTCTGCGTCGGTGGCGGCGAGCACAGGCAGCTCGAGCGTTCCGGCCCGCGCGGAGGCGACGCGGCGTCCGAGAACGCTAAGAAGTCCGCCCGGAGCGGCGGCGCGGACGCTATAGTCGGCGGCGTTCACCACACGCGGCGCCAGGAACCGGTGCGGCGCCATGGCGGCGAAGACACCGTGGCCGTCCAGGGCGGCGAAAAGTTGATTGCCTAAAGCGTCGAGCTTCACATCATAGGCAGCAGCTTCGGGCAGGCCCGGCAGGCGTAGCCAAGGCGTTGCGCCAGCGGCGGCGCGCAGATCGTTGACGGTGTAGAAAAGCCCTGCATCGGTGGCGGCGTAGATGGCGCCGGTCTTAAGATCGGCCGCGGCAGCGTGCACCGAGCCCGGCGGCAGGTTGGAAGTGATGTCATCCCAGAAAAGTCCGCCGTTGATGGTACGGACCAAGCGCGCGCCGCCATCGCCCGTTGCCAGGGAGGCCAGCGCCGTGCGCGGTTCGCCATCCAGAACATGGATGCTTTCGACGTTTCCGCCACCGGCAACGTAGAAAGGCCGCCATGTGCGGCCGCTGTCGGCGGAGGACCACAACCTGCCACCGATGCCACCGGCGTAGACGAAGTCGGCGGAAGAGGCGGAGGCCACAACCTGAAGACCCAAGGTTTCAGACCAGCGCTGACGCACGGCGGTTTCGGTGGCGGTGAGGTCCGGCTCGACGGGGATCCAGCCGGCCTTGTGGCCGGCAACCCATTCCACCTCAGCCACGTTGTCGCCGGTTTGGATGACAGCGCGAGCTGAGACCCCGGAGCCGGGGGTGCGTGCCAAACGCCGGAGGGGGAGGTTCGGCAGGGTCTCGTTGGCTCCGGTCCAGGTGATGCCGCCATCCATGGAGCGCCAGACGCCGAACTGGCCGGCTACGGCAATCTCGTCGCCATCGCGGGGGGAGACAGCGAGATCGTTAAGCCCTTCCCCGATAATCGATTGCCCGCGGAACTGGGTGAGAGAAATCCATGTCGTCCCACGATCTTGCGAGGCGTAAACAGCTTTGCCCAAAGCGTAGAATTGTGTCGAACCGGGGGCCGTGGAGCGGCTCACTTGGGCAGCGGACTCGGGCAGAGTGGGGCTGGAGGTGGTGGCCAAGCGGGGAGGCGCGGCTGCGGAGCTGGCGATCCAGTTCTCAAAGTCATTTGTTTCGTATACTTTGCCGGACCCGGTCTGCAAGTACAAAACAAACCCATTTTCCGAATACCAGACACGCAGGACCGGACCGCCTGCCGGGGAGGCAAGAGAGCCGTCGACAACGGTGTTACCAATCCGACGCCATTCCGGGCGGGCGTCCGGCAGCGGCTGCGCGCTGGCCAAGGGGCTAATGAACAGTACTGCTAGGGCCGATAGAAGCGGGATGATCTCCCGGTACCGGTTCCATCGGCCTGTGGCGCCTGGACACATCCTATGCGACCATTCTATCCTTTCTCACACCCCCTCTATCGGCAGAGGTGAAGAAAAGCCAACTGGTTACAGAAATTTTTTTCATGGGCAGCATAGTTGCAATGCAATTTTAGTGGTAGACTGAATTCTCTACCGGAGCGGGTGAAGTCTGCCCGCAGAAAGGGTCTAACCCGGTAAGGCAAGGTATGTCTCGCAAGTACCAGAAGTGGCCAGTGCGGTGGCTGATGACAGCCGCCACGGTGGCGGTGTGCCTTGCGCAGACGCAGCCCTACGCGACTCCGGCGCTGGCGCCGGAGAATACGGCGGCGACGGTGCTGGCGCTGCAAGGGCAGGTTTCCCTATACAAGGATTCGAGCCCGTACGCCACCGCGTGGGCGCTGAACATCGGCGACGTGGTGAAGCAGCGGCAGATGGTGGTGACCGGCAGCGACGGCTACGCGATTTTCCAGGTGAACGACGGCAGCACGTTCGAGATCTTCCCGAACTCGCGGGTGACCTTCCGGAGCAATCCGAGCTGGAAGGACATGCTGGATCTCTGGCTGGGCCGCGTGAAGGTTCACGTGCAGCGGTGGGGCGGCCAGCCCAATCGCACCAGGATCCATACGCCCACGGCGGTGATCACGGTTCGCGGAACGATCTTCGACGTGAACGTGGATACGGACGATTCGACGCTGGTTGCCGTGGAAGAAGGTCAAGTGGCGGTGAGCCACCGGCTGATCATGCAAGAGCAGCCGCGGCTGCTGAACGCCGGCGACGAGATCCGCGTTTACAAGAATGTTCCGCTGGCGAAGAGCGGCATTGACAAGGGCGGTCTCATCCAGCGCGGCATGAACGCGATGGGCGAGGCGTTCTACACGATCATCATGCGCGGTCCGCGCGGGTCGGGAATTCCCGGCGGCGGCGGTCCCGTAGGCGGGTCTCCGGTGCCCGGTGGCGGCGGGGCTCCGCTTCCCGGCGATACGGGCGCGCCCGCACCACCGCCTCCTCCGCCCCCGGCTCCTCCGCCTCCGCCACCACCTCCGCCGCCCGGCTAGTTAGGGCGGCCAGGCTTCCAGGCGCCAAGCCATATCCCAGAACATGTACTCGTAACGCGCGCCGAGCGTGAATAGCTGGATAGCTCGTTTGCGCTCGGCCGCGTTCATGGACTCGCCTTCGGCGTTCATCATCGCGAGCACCTCTTCGACCACTTTGCCGTAGCCCTGGTCGGCGTATTGTTCGATCCACTGCCGGTATTCGGAGCGTTGGGAGCCGCTTTTGTTGAGTTGCTTGCCGACTTCCCAATAGATCCAGTAGCAGGGCAGGAGGGCGGCGAGTGCATCGCGGAAGCTGGCGCGGGCGGCGGTGGCCAGCAGATGATTGGTGTAGGCGCGATTGGTGGGAGCCATCGCTGCGGCGCGGCTGGAGCCGTACATCTTGAGCACGGTCTCGAGTAGCTGCTTTTCCGCTTCGATGCTTTCCGCGGCGTGGCGGCGCAAGGTCTCGGCCCAATCCTTGCGGGGCGCCTTTCCGGCGGTGATTCGCAGCGCCTCGGCGAAGGCGTTGAGGTAGAGGGCGTCCTGTTCGAGATAGAACTGGAATTTCTCTTTCGGCAGGTTGCCGGAGATGAGGCCTTGCAGAAAAGGGTGCTGAAGCGTGCGCGCGTAGATATTCTCTATCGACGACCACATTTCCGTGGTCAGGCTCCCGGCGAGCAGCAACAGCGCCGGGAGCATCATTTCTTCGTCCTGGCCACCGAGTCTGTGATGAGCTGTGTGAGTACCGATGCATCGATGTCGGCGAGCCGCTTAACGTACAGACACGACTTGCCTGTTTTGTACTTGCCCAGCTTCTTCATCAGCTCGGGCCGCTCAAAGCCGTCGAGGATGTAGAGTGTGAGGGCCTGCTTGCGAGGGGAGAAGCCGGTCAGGCACATGTCGCCCTCATGGCCGCTGGCATATTTGTAATGGTAAGAGCCGAAGCCGACGATGCTCGGCCCCCACATCTTCGGCTGCTCACCGGTGACCTGCTTCATGATTTTGAGCACCGTCTGGCAGTCCTTGCGCCGCTCGGCGTCCGGGATGGCTTTCAGGAAATCGGTAACGCTGGATTTGGTAGGTTTGGTTTTGAGCTCCGCCATATGCGCCCCAGTGTAGCGCGGTGCAAACATAATGGCACCCATGGTGCGACTGAGCTTTTTCCTGATCACGAGCTGTTGCCTTGCGCAGCCGGTGCATGACCTGCTACTGAAGGGCGGCCACCTGATCGATGCGAAGAACGGCATCAGCGCGCGGCGCGACGTGGCGATCGCGGGCGGGAAGATCGCCGAGGTTGCCACGTCGATTGATGCATCGAGAGCGCGCAAGGTGGTGGACGTATCCGGGCTTTACGTGACAACTGGTCTGATCGATATTCACGTGCATGTGTTTGCCGGGGAAGGCTCGCAATATACGGGGCCGAGCAGCGTGTTCCGGACCACACGTTCCGCAGCGGCATGACGACGGTGGTGGACGCCGGCTCCTCCGGCTGGCGCAACTTTCCGGACTTCAAGCGGCGGACGATCGACAAGTCGCGCACGCGGGTGAGGTGGAGCAGGTGACCGAGGACATGGATCCGAAGGCGACCGATGACGCCGCGCTGAGCAACAAGCAGCATGTGATCGGGATCAAGACAGCGCACTACGCGGCGCCCAACTGGATCGCGGTGGACCGCGCGGTGGAGGCGGGCAAGATCGCGGGGATGAAGGACATGCTGAACGTGATGTCGAAGTTCCTGAACATGGGGATGAGCCTGGATGATGTGATTACGAAGTCGAGCTGGAACCCGGCGCCGCAGATCAAGCGCGAGGAGTTGGGGCATCTGCCGGCCGGCGCCATCGCGGATATCGCCGTGCTGCGTGTGGCGAAGGGCGATTTCGGTTTTGTCGATGTCTACGGCGCGCGGATGAAGGGTTCGCAGAAACTGGTGGCGGAGTTGACGCTGCGCGACGGGAAGGTAGTGTGGGACCTGAACGGGATCACGCGGGAGGATGGGGACAAGCTGGGGGATTACTCGCCGCCGGGGATGGGAGCTGGGACGGGACGCTGTCGGGAGGGGTAAGGAGCAGGCGTTAGCGCAGAAAATCCTGAGGCTCGATGCCGGCTTGCTTCAAGATGGCCCGAAGAGTGCCCTCCGGCATTTCACCCGGGTGGTTGGGGATAGTAGTGTACCGGTTGGTGACGGGATTGAACCAGATTTCATGACTGCCCGCGGCTTGGCGGTCGAACTCGAAGCCATGTGATTTCATCCTCCGCACGATCTCCTTGTACCGGAAGCCGGAGAGGCGCCCCATTTCAGGCGGCAACTACGATCGTGTAGTCGCGCCGGTGCGTAGTAGTGGGGAGATCCGGAATGCCGTCGCGTTCACGGCGGGCCTCAATGAGTTTCCTGGCGACATCCCGCGCGATGTCGAGCGTTTCGGCAACGGTACGCCCTTGGGCAACCAAGCCCGGGAGTTCGTCTGAGGTTGCCAGGAACAAGCCGTCCGGCAACTCCTCGATCTGTATCCGGATCGCCAACTCCATACGAACTGATCGTAGCATTTCACGGCCCGGCTGGTTCAGTCGGTAGTCCGCTAAATTCTTTTAGCGCACTACCGTTCAGTCCTTTTAGCTGCCCGTCCTTTCGGCTGGGGCAAAGAATACCAGCAGCTTCAAATCCTGCTCGATCTTGTGGAAGCGGTGCTGCACGCCGGCGGGGACAAACAAGACTGCTCCACTTTCCACCGGGATGTCGGTGCCGTCATAGTAGAACTGTGCTCGGCCATCGATGACGTAGTAGACTTCAACCTCGGTATGCGGCTGCTTGCAGGTCGTGCTCGCCCGGGCGCAGTACATAGAGGCCGGCGCTGAGGGATTCGGTTCGCAGGAACTCGAGATAGCTTTTCCCGGACTCCTTCCGTTGTGAGTCGAGACCGGGGATTCGAAAGCGCATATTCTGAGCTACAGCTTATACGGCGCGCGGTATTTGTAGCTGAGCCAGCGGTTGGCGTCGTTGTTGTTGGTGAAGCGCTCCGCTTTCGAGTCCCATTCGAGGAAGCTGCGGGTTTTGAGGGCGATGGCGCCGATGAGGGTGGCCGATGTGGAGATGTGGCCGGTGAGGATGTCGCAGTTGCACTTGGCGCGGCTCTTGACGCAATCGAGGAAATTACGGGCGTGGAAGGCGGTGTCGGCGCTGCCTTTGCCGGAGCGGGGTTCGATCATCGGCTTGCGGGGTCCGCGCTCGATGGCGCGTTGTTCATCGCGGCCGATGGGGGTGCGGACTGGGCGCGGGTGGCCGAGGATCTGTTCCGGCACTACCTCCCAGCGGTTGCCGTGCAGATACATGGTGCCCTTGGTGCCGCGCAGCTCCATCTCGGAGTTCTGCGCGTTGGAAGGGGCGGCGTTGGCGTTGTACTGGCTGAAGACGACCAGGGTGCCGCCTTCAAACTGCCAAAGGACTTCGAGCGTGTCGGGCACTTCGCGGTTATCCTGGACGGCGAACTTGCCGCCCATGGCGGTCACGGCAGCCGGGGCTTCCTTGCCGAGGCACCAGCGGATCATGTCCATATAATGGACGCCGAAGTTGGTGAGCTGGCCGCCGCTGTAATCGTAGAACCAGCGGAAATTGTAATCAGTGCGGTTCTTGTTGTAGGGCACCTTGGGCGCGGGGCCGAGCCAGCGGTCCCATTCTTCCTCGCTCGGCGGAGGGCCATCGGGGGGATTGCCGATGCCGTGCGGCCACTCGTTCATCACGTGATAGCCTTTGGCGACGGTGACGTGGCCGATGCCGCCATTGCGTACGAACTCGGCGGCTTCCATGAGGAACCTGGCGGAGCGGCGGTGGATGCCGACCTGTGTGACGCGTTTGGTTTCGGCGGCGACATCGACCATTTTGCGGCCTTCGGCGACGGTTAGCGATAAGGGCTTTTCCACATAAACATCCTTGCCGGCGCGGCAGGCGTCGACGAACATCAGCGCATGCCAGTGGTCGGGCGTGGCGATGGATACGGCGTCGACTTCCTTGTTGTCGAGCAGCTTGCGGTAGTCGGTGTAGCGAGTGGGATTGCTGCGGCTTTTAGAGGCGGCCAGGTCGAGGTATTCGGGCCGCAAATCGCAGATCGCAATCGTTTGTTGATCGCCATGTTCGAGAAAGCCATCGTGGACTTGATCGCCCCGGTTGCCGAGTCCGATGTGACCCATCCGGATGCGGTCGTTGGCACCGAGAATCCGGGAATAGCTGAGTGCGGTGAATGCGCCCGACTTGGCGAAGTTTCTACGGGATAAGGGTTGCATATTTAGACCTCCAATTCGTCGTAAAATAAAAAGCTGGTTGCCAATGCGCGCACTGGCAGTTTTCATTATGCTCACATCCCTGCAGGCGGCGGGTGCGGAGATTCTCGTGCACGGCCATCGAGGCGCGCGGGCGGTGCTGCCGGAGAATACGATTCCGGCTTTTGAATACGCTATCAGCCTGGGTGTGGACGTACTGGAGCTGGATCTTGCGGTCACCAAGGACAACGTGGTGGTGGCTTCACACGACCCTACGATGAACGAGAAGTTCTGCCGGGGTCCGGCGGGGACGCGTGTGATCCGGGAGATGACGCTGGAGCAACTCCGGCGGTGGGACTGCGGGGCCGTGGCGAATCCGGATTACCCGAAACAGAAAGCGATCCCGGGAACGCGGGTTCCGACGCTGGATGAGGTGCTGTCGCTGGCCGGCCGCGGTTCGTTTCACTTCAACATCGAAACGAAGATCTTCGCGGATCAGCCGCAATACACGCCGGGGCCGGAGGAGTTCGCGCGGCTGGTGGTGGAAGGGGTGCGGCGGCACAAGCTGGAATCGCGTGTGATTCTTCAGTCGTTCGATTTCCGGACGCTGCACGCGGCGGCGAAACTGGCTCCGGAGATCCGGCGGGCGGCTTTGTATTCCGGCCCGCCGAAGGACTGGGTGGCACTGGCGCGGGAAGCCGGCGCTTCGATTATTTCACCGCAATACCGGCTTGTCACAGCGGAGCGAGTGAAGGCGGCGCACGCGGCCGGACTCCAGGTAGTACCGTGGACCGCAAACGAATCCAATGACTGGCAACGGCTCGTATCAGCAGGTGTGGACGCCATCATCACTGACGACCCGGAGACTCTGCTGCGTTTTCTGAACAGAAGAAAATGAGTACGGCGGGCCAGCCTTCGGCCGACTCCCGGTCTCATCAGATCACGCGGCTGCTTGAGGATTGGCAGAGCGGCAACAAAGAGGCGCTGGATCAATTGACGCCGCTGGTGTACGAGGAGCTGCGGCGGCTGGCCAACAGCTACTTTTCGAGAGAGCGGCCGGATCATACGCTACAGCCCACGGCGCTGATTCATGAGGCTTACTTGCGGCTGATGGACCAACAGACTCCGGAATTCCGCAACCGCGCGCATTTTTTCGGAGTGGCGGCGCAGCTGATGCGGCAGATTCTCGTGGATCACGCCCGCTCCCACCGGGCGCATAAGCGGGGAGGTTTGTCACAGAGAGTTCCGCTGGAGGAGACGGTTTCCTTTTCGCTAAGGCGTTCGGAGGAGCTGATCGCTCTAGACAAGGCGCTGGCCGAGCTGGAACAGTTTGATGCGCGCAAATGCCGGGTCATCGAGTTCCGCTACTTCGGCGGGCTGACGAGCGAGGAGATTTCGCAAGCGTTGGGGATCTCCACCGCCACGGTGGGGCGCGAGTTGCGGCTGGCGCAGGCGTGGCTGCACCGGGCGATGTCGCAATCGGACGGCCAGTAGATTTTTTTCGGATCCGTGATCAGTTCTTCCTCCGTTTACCGCATATAGAAGTGAGAGACGATGTTTCGTTTTCCCTGGACACCTCCTGGAAAACGAATCGGAGGGAATCTCCGGGGTTCGGAGGACCCTGGAGATTTTGAGGGGAGGGTGGCTGGCGTGCATTCCGCTCAATGCGCCCCTACTCTCCCCTTTCCTTCCTTAGAAGCCTCTCATAACCCTGAACTTATCGGCTCCTGGGGAGTTCCGTCATCCAGATGTTGCCTGTGAGATGGCCCATGGAAAAGACCATCAGATCGGCACCGACGGAGAGGCTGACCTGGCCAGGGCCTTCCAGATTCATCAGGGACCGGACAGCGTTGTGGAAATGGCATACGGCAAAAGGTTTGCCTACCGGGGCGCCGGTATTGATGGCCTGCCCGCCACCGGGCGGGGTAACCCACCAATCGTAGTCTGGCGGGCCGAGCACTTTCGAGCCGAGGAACAGGATGTACGGCTGCGACCGTCCTTTGCGATGAGCCGCGGCTCGCCGCCGAGCGCCGAGGTGAGGTAGATGGCTCCGCCGTCGCGCTCTGAGCGGAAGGCGATACGGCTGCCGTCTGGTGAGAAGGCTGGTTCGTAATCGTCGGTTTCCTCATGGGTCAGCCGGATGGGTTCGCCCCCGGCGACCTTCGGCCAGTTCGCCGGTGATGGACTCCTCTTCACCCGATGCCGGCGACGAACTCCATCGCGATGAAATGGCCGCCGTCGGCATCGTCGATGTCGTGGATCGTGACGATGTTGGGATGGTTGAGGGAGGAGGCGGTGCGGGCCTCCTGGATGAAGCGCTGCCTGCCCTCGGGCCGCTGAAGGGCCTCCGGGCGGAGGATTTTGAGAGCGACCTGGCTCCCGAGGCGGGTGCCTTTAGCGAGGGAAACGACCCCCATGCCGCCTTCACCGAGCTTGTGAAGGATCTGATAGTGCGAAATGGACTTGGAAGACACCAGCTGAGGCCATTGTAACGCGGGGCAAATGTTAAACCTGCCCAGGAAAGGGACGAAGAGAGAGATGAGAAGGACCCGCATGCGAAACGCGCTGCTGCAAGATTCTCCGGAAAAGCTGCTTCGAAAACTGAAAGTTCCGGCATTTCCGCCGATTGCGATCCGGGTGCTGCAGCTGGTGTCGGATGAGGACGTCAATATCAGCGATGTGTTGGATTTGTTAAAGGTGGACCCGGCCTTTTCGGCGGAGATATTACAGCGGGCTAACTCGCCGTTGTATGGGTTCCGCTCGCAGATTACGACGCTGCAGCACGCATTGGTGATTCTGGGGCTGGAGCAGATCAAGACGGTTTCGCTGACGGTTGCCACGCGGATGTATCTGAAAGTGGCGCTGAAGGTGGATGAGTTGCGGCGGTGCTGGCGGCACACGGTGGCGTGCGCGTTGATCGCCGATGAATGCGCGGCGGCGTTCGGAGTAAGGCGGGAAGAGGCTTACACGGCAGGGCTGATGCATGATATCGGAGTGCTAGGTCTGCTGGCGGCGAAACCGAATGAGTACGCCGAACTGCTTCGAGACCTCAATGCGAAGGCCGCCGACGGATACTCGGTGGATCTGATGGGCGCCGAGCGTGCCAGCTTTGGGCTGGATCACTGTCAGGCGGGCAAGCATTTGACACAATCCTGGAAGCTGCCGCCCGATTTCGGCTCCGTGGCGGGTAATCATCATCAGCCGTTTTCGGCGGCGGAGCCGGGGCTACTGTCGCTTGTGAAGCTCTCGACGCGGCTTGCCGACTCTCTCGGATTTTCGATTGTGAAGGATCCTTCTCCGCCATCGGTGGAAGAGGCCCTTGAGGGGCTGCCCGGTGAAGTGCGTGAGCGGCTCGGCTCGAATCTGGATCAGTTCCGGGAGAGAATCGAGAAACACATCAACTCGTTCGACCTGGAAAACTTCAAGGTGCCGCTGCCACGCGCCAGCGGGGCTTCGCTGATTCAGGAAGAGTGCGCTGGCGTCCCGCCGGAGCCGGCTCCGGCGCCGTGGCGGTTTTCCCGCCCTCACGTCTTGCTAGCGGGCCTTGCCGCGACCCTCGGTCTGCTAGCCATCGCCTCCCGGTGGATGTAATCAGGAAGCGCTGAATAGGAGCGGGAGGAATTCGGCGAGATAGAAGCGCCAGTTGGTCCATGTGTGGCCGCCCTGGGTGGGCCGCCAAGTGTGACGGATGTTGTGCTTGTTGAGACTCTCGAGCAGCGCTTCCACCGAAAGCAGCAGGAAATCGGTTTTGCCGCAGGAGATCCAGAACAGGCGCAGTTTCTTGTTGGTTTCTTCGGGCTTGGCGAGCACGGCGGCGGCGGGCTTGGACATGTAGTGATGCACGTGAACGGTGCCGTGCGGCACGTCGCGAATGGCGTGGAAGGCGACGCGCTCGCCGGGAATGTCGACGAGGCTGTTGTTGGAGGCGGTGGCGCCGAGCTTGACGAGCGGGTTGCGCGGATCGAGCACCTGGAGGCCGTCGACCTGGAAGGAGTAGGAATAGAGGTCGGCGGGCAGCGGGCCGACAGTAAGGCTCCAGACGCCGTCCTCACCCTTGGTTAAGGACAGGCGGCCGGGGCCTTCCATCCATTCGCCGCGCAGGGTGACCTCGGTAGCCTTGGGGGCCAGCAGGCGGAAAGTGACACGGCAATCGGGGTGAACCTCTGGGGAGCGCACGGCGGGGCCGGCGGGCGCGGAGGGCTGGGCGAGTGCGGCGGCGGCGAGTGCGACAAGCAAGGCAGTGAGGCGCATGGGATCTCCTTCTGCCCTAGATTCTCTCTGTCCGGAAGCGCAATGCAAAACGGAAACCCTCTACCCAAGTTTTGACAAATCTGATATCGTCGATAACCGCCGGGGAATTTCGGCTGCCCCGCTGGAGACAACACATCATGAAGAAAACCATACGCGTCACGGTTAACGGCATCAGCCGCAACGACGAAGTCGAGCCACGACTTCTGTTAATCCACTATTTGCGCGAGAGGCTTGGCCTGACCGGGCCGCATATTGGCTGCGAAACCTCGCTCTGCGGCGCCTGCACCGTTGAAATCGACGGCAAAGCAGTGAAGAGCTGCTCGGTCTTTGCGGTTCAGGCCGACGGGCGCAACGTGCTGACCATCGAAGGACTGGCTTCCAACGGCCATCTGCATCCTGTCCAGGAGGCATTCTGGAATGAGCACGGGCTGCAATGCGGATTCTGTACGCCCGGCATGATCATGGCATCCAAGCAGCTGCTGGAGCGCAACTCGAATCCGACGGAGGGAGAAATCCGTCATGGCATTGAGGGCAATCTCTGCCGTTGCACCGGCTATCAACACATCGTCAACGCGGTGAAGGCCGCCGCGGCGAAGATCGGAGCGTAGAACATGGCAACCACGATCACGAAACCCGAAACCCTTGTCGGCAAGCGCATCCGGCGGAAGGAAGACCCGCGGCTGATTACCGGCACCGCCACCTATGTGGACGACATCCAAATGCCGGGCATGCATCATGCCTGCATCGTGCGCAGCCCGCACGCGGCGGCGCGCATCAAGGGGATCCATGTAAAGGCGGCGCTGGAGCTGCCGGGCGTGACCGCTGTTTTCACCGGCGCTGATACCAAGGACGTGGGCCCGGTGCCTTGCGGCGCGAGCCTTCCGGGGCTGCGCGTGCCGCATCATCACATCCTGGCAGTGGACCGCGTGTATTTTGTCGGGCACCCGGTTGCGGTTGTTGTCGCAACGGACCGCTACATCGCGCGCGACGCCGCCGATCGTATCGAGGTCGATTACGAGGTTCTTCCGGCCGTGGCGGATCCGGAGAAGGCGATCGCGGCGGGTGCTCCGGCTGTGCATCCGGAGTGGCCGGACAACGTCGCTTTCCATTTTCACCAGGAAGGCGGGGAGGTGGACAAGGCGTTCGCCGAAGCCGAGGTGGTGGTGAAGGAACGGATCACCAGCCAGCGGCTGATTCCAACGTCGATTGAGACGCGTGGGGTGGTTGCGGACTGGAACACGGGGGACAAGTCACTGACCATTTATTCCTCCTCGCAGATTCCGCACCTGTTGCGGACGCTGCTGGCGATGATGCTCGGGCTGCCGGAACATCACACGCGCGTGGTGGTGCCGGAGGTTGGCGGCGGCTTCGGCAGCAAGCTGAACGTCTACGCGGAGGAGGCTCTCATGGGCTTCGTCGCGATGAAGATCGGCAAGCCGGTGAAGTGGATTGAATCGCGGCGGGAGAACTATCTGTGCACCATCCACGGCCGCGGACACGTCGATTACTTTGAGCTTGCCGCCCGCAAGGACGGCACCATGGTGGGCCTGAAGCTGAAGCTGATACAGGACCTCGGCGCTTACCACCAGCTGCTGACGCCGGCCATCCCCACCTTGTCGGTGCTGATGATGCCGGGCCTTTACCGCTTCAAGAACATCCGTGCCGATATCGCCGGGGTGTTTACCAATTGCGTCCCCACCGACGCGTATCGAGGCGCGGGGCGGCCAGAGGCCACGCACGGCATCGAGCGCATGGTGGACATCCTGGCGGCGGAGCTTAAAATGGATCCGGCCGAGATCCGGCTGAAGAACTTCATCCAGCCGGAAGAGTTTCCGTTCTCGACCGGCACAGGGCTGATTTACGACAGCGGCAACTACGATCTGCCGCTGAAGAAGGCGATGGAAATCGTCGACTACAAGGGGTTGCGCAAACAGCAGAACGATTCCCGCAAACAGGGCCGGCTGATGGGCGTCGGTATCTCTTCCTATGGGGAGATCTGCGCGTTCGGGCCTTCGCCCGCGACGCCGGCCGGCGGATGGGAATGCGCGACGGTGCGCGTCGATCCGCAGGGCAAGGTCACGGTGGGCACGGGCGCATCCCCTCACGGCCAGGGCGAGGAGACGACCTTCGCGCAGATCGCCGCCGATGAGCTGGGCGTTGACCTGGACGACGTTCTGGTGGTGCATGGGGACACGGCCGTTGTCCCTTACGGCATCGGGACGTTTGGCAGCCGCGGCACGGCGGTTGGTGGGCCGGCGCTCTATTACGCGCTGCAGAAGCTGAAGGAGAAGATCACGAAGTTCGGCGCGATGCTGTTGGATTCAGAAAGCGTCAGTTATTCCGGCGGCTGCTGCACATGTTCGAAGACGGGCAAGTCGGTAACGCTTGGTGAAATCGCGGGCGCCAGCTACCGCGCGATGAAGCTGCCGGAAGGCGAAGCGCCGGGGTTGGAAGCCACCTATTTCTGGGAGCCACCGAACTTCACGTTTCCCTTCGGCGCGCATGTCGCCGTGACCGAAATCGACAGGGAGACGGGGAAGGTGAAAGTCGCGCGTTATGTTGCCGTGGACGACTGTGGGCGCATAGTCAATCCGCTGCTTGTGGATGGACAGGTGCATGGCGGCGTCGCGCAAGGTCTCGGCCAGGCTCTGTACGAGCAGGCCGTATACGATGACAGCGGCCAGCTGCTCTCGGGCGAGCTGACCGACTATGCCATCCCCAAGGCGACGATGATGCCGTGGATTGAAAGCCACCACACGGAGACGCCATCGCCGGTGAATCCGCTCGGGGTGAAAGGCGTTGGGGAGGCGGGCACAATCGGCTGCTCGCCGGCGCTTGTCAACTCCGTAGTTGACGCGCTGAGTCCGCTGGGGGTGCGGCATATCGACATGCCGCTGACGCCGGAAAAAATCTGGAATCTGCTACAAGGAGGCCAGCAATGATTGCCGAGAATTTCGATTATTCGGCTCCGAACACAGTGGAGGAGGCGTTGCAGCTGATCGCGAAGGGCGGCAAGGTGCTAGCGGGCGGGATGAGCCTTGTTCCGCTGATGAAGCTGCGGCTGGCGGCGCCGGAACACCTGGTGGATCTGGGCCGCGTGGCCGCGCTGAACGGCATCACGGAGGACAAGGGCTCAATCGTCATTGGATCGATGACGACGCATCATCAGCTGGAGTCTTCCGCGCTGCTGCGAGCCAGCTGTCCGCTGCTGGCTGAAACCGCTTCGCTTATCGGCGACGTGCAAGTGCGCAATATGGGGACGATCGGCGGTAGCGTCGCGCATGCCGACCCGGCAGCCGATTATCCCGCGGCGCTGCTGGCGCTGGAGGCCAAGGTGCGTCTGGTGAAATCAAGCGGCGACCGGACGCTGGCGTTCAGCGATTTCCTGATCGACAGTTTCACGACGGCGCTGGAGGAGGGCGAACTGGTGCGGGAAGTAGTCGTTCCTGTGGAGACGGCCGGCACGGGCGTCAGCTACCAGAAGATGCTGCAGCCGGCCTCCGGCTTCGCGATAGTCGGGGTTGCGGCGCGGATTCGGAAGACGGCGGGTAAGATCTCGTTCGCGCGGATTGGCGTTACGGGGCTGAGTTCGTGCGCCTTCCGCGCGGCGGCGGTGGAGAAGCTGCTGGAAGGCACATCGGGCTCCGAGGAGGAGATCGGCAAGGCCGCCGCGGTGGTGGCCGATGGCGTCGATGCCAACTCCGACATCCACGCCTCATCCAACTACCGCTCGCAAATGGCGCGCGTGTATACGGCGCGCGCGATACAGGCAGCTGTTTCCCGCGCCGCATGAAGATCTCCGGCTCTTACCAGATGGCCTGCTCTCCGGAGCAGGCCTACGCGCTGCTCCAGGATCCGGAAGCGCTGGCGCGCTGCATGCCCGGCTGCGAATCGCTGGATCGCATCGGCGAGAACGAGTATGCGATGAAAATGAAGATGGCGCTGGCGGCTTTTTCCGGGCTGTTTGAAGGCAAGGTGCGCATTGCCGATACGAAGCCGCCGCAGAGTTTCCGGCTGATTGTGGAAGGCTCGGGCAGGGTCGGGTTCATGAAGGGCGAGGGACTGTTGAATCTATCCGCGCAGAATGGCGGGACTGAAGTGGCTTATGAAGGCGACGTGCATGTGGGCGGCACAATCGCCGCCGTGGGCCAGCGGCTGCTGGATTCCACGGCGAAGGTGATGATCAAGAGGTTTTTCGACAAGCTGGGCGAGGGGGCCTCGGCGCGCGCATAAGCAAGACAAGAGTTAAGAAACGCGCAGCTTCTTGTCAATGTCCGGCTTGCAGCTCACTGAGCACAGAGGCAGGGGCGGGCCTGTGTCCGGACGGCGCTCGAGCGTATCCAGCAGGGTCCAAGACGTTAGGGATTGCAGGCCAGCACAAGATCGATCAGCACATCGGTGCCCACCAGCACGATCACAAGTATTTCCCCGTCAGGCGGCGGTATCGATGGTCATCCCGGCCGGATGGCCGGAAGGCGCCGGTCAGATTAAAGCTCCAGCTTGCCGTCGTAGACCATATCCTTGAGCTTGAACTTGCGCTTGATGTCGTTCTGGCCGAGTTTGATTTCGAGTTCCACTTCCTTGTCATCGAGCGTGATCTGCGTGGCTTCCTCGCGCGGGAAGATGAGGTAGACGTTGGCGCGCTGGGTGGCTTGGTCCATTTCGGCCTGGACGTTGACGGGCTTGAGGGGTTCCTTGTCCTTGCGCTTGAGCTGGACGGCCTGCTTCATGCGTTCTCCCATCGCCGCGCCGCCGCCACCGCCCTCACGTGGTGGGCCGCCTTTGCCTTCTGCACCGGGGCCGCCGCCCGGACGTCCGCCGCCGCCACCGCGGAGCATCGCGGGGGGGAGGCCGCTGAGGCCGATGATGTAGGCGTTCTCCTGGCGCTCGAGCATCTGCTTGGCTTGTGGCGCGGTTGCGGCTTCATCACCGAAGCGCATCTTCGCCACGGCTTGCTTGATGGGCAGCGCCGTATGCCAGCGCACGGTGAAGCTCATCGTGGGACGAGGCGCATCCCCGCCGGGCATTCCACCGCCGCCACCGCCGCCGCCACCTTCATCACCGCCGCCACCGCCGCCGAATCCGCCACCGCCGCCACCACCGGGCATGCCGCCACCTCCACGCCTGCCACCGCCGCCGCCGCGGCCACCCATTCCGGAGCCCATGCCGCCGCCCATCGCCACTTCGACCTTCTGGGCCCAGGGCGAATCCTTGAGCATCTTGTCGGCGTCCTTGGTGGTCCATTCGGCGAACTTTTTCTTTTCCCAAAAATCGGCGCCGTAGCCGATGGCGACCGCCAGTGCCAGTCCGGCCAAAACCAGAATCTTTCTCACAGTACTTCTCCTTTCGCCCCGTTCGCCGTCTATGACTCTACTGCAATTGTGTCTTGCGGTGCAATGCGGCAAGCAGGCGAATGGCCGTTTCGGCGAGCATCTCTCCGCAGCCGGGCGCGCAACGTGCGCTCACGGCCTCGTATGCGCCTTCGCTGAAACCCTTCCTGGTGGGCACGTAGCTGATATTGCCGTTGGCCAGTTCGACGATCACGGTCTGCGGAAAGGGAGAGGCTTTCTTGATGGCCACGCCGAGCTCGACGAAGATTTCGCCCGGCAGTCCGACCCAGGCGACACGGCGGCCGAGGCTGACCACCTGCACTTCCGCCTCGATCGGCTGGCCATTCCGGTCGGCGACGTCAAGCACCTTGGCGGCGTGCACCATATCGAGAAACGGCGGCGGCTTCGGCTGGCCGAACTGTGCCCAGACGCGGCGGGCGGCCTCGACTTCCTCGGCGCGGAAGGAGGGCGCAGGGAGGCGGACTACTTCGCGGGTAGCCTCTACGCTTTCCCCTTCGACGCGCTCCCCGCGAGTCAGGGTCTTGAGTACCTCGCCGGTCAGCACCGTGCCGATGCGTTGCGCCTCACCGTGGCCCTTCTGCGGCGCCTTGGTCTTCACGTCGATGTGATTGATGTTGCCGGCCGCGCCGATGGTGAACAGTGTGAGCAGGTCGGCGCCACGCAATTTTCCCATGAGTTTCGACAAGGTGTAGGGATAGTCGGCCGAATACTGCGTGCCGCCGACGGTGTCCAGGTGCAGGGCGAAGTTGACGTAGAGCGCGAGCGGCTTTGCTTCGGCGCTCTCCAGCCATAAGGCGTTGACATCGGGGTCAATGACGCCCATCGGCTGCACGATCTCCGGGTTCAGTTTGCCGGGATTGAAGCGTACCGTGCCATCCTTCATCAGGAAGCGGCGGTAGAAGCTGATCGATTCCTCGTGGCCCACGCCGGCCCAGGCGCGCGCCGTCGTCAATCCCGCGTCGGCCAGTTTGACTGCCTCGGCGATCTTACCGGGCAAGCCCGCGCGGTATTGTTCGGCGAGCCTGCGAGGCCCGGGCTCCGCCGCCTTGAGAAAGCGTGGGCGCAGCAGTGGCCCGGTGTGCGAGTGGGTGGCGCTGATCATGACGCGCTCGGGGGGGATCGCGGTGAGGGACTGAATCTGCTTGCGCGATTCTTCCACCAGCTCCGCGCTGATATCGACGAGGTCGCAGGCGACGAGGGCGGCTTTCTTCAGGCCGTCGTCGAGCACGATGGCCTTAGCGTAGAGATCATCGTGGACGCCCTCGGCGAGGCGAATGGAGTAGTAGCCGGCCATGGGAACGCCGGTGGGAGGGGTGATCTTGACGGCCGCGCGTCCCGCCCGGAGCGGTTCGGCCGCGAGCGGCAGAACCGCCGCCAATACGGCCGCGGCCCAGAGATTCATGACTACTTGTCTATCACATTCAGCTCGGCGAGAATGCGCGAAGCGCCGTAGATTTTGCGCAGGGACTCGACGATTCCCTGGCTGGGGACATGCACGGAGCGCTCGCGTTCATCGCGGTAAAGGAAGCGGTTGGGGAGCCCCTCGATGTTTCCGTCAAAGAGAATGCCGATCACCTCGCCTTTGGTGTTCACAGTCGGGCTGCCGGAGTTGCCGCCATGGGTGTCACAGGTGGTGACGAAGTTAAATGGCGTTCTCAGATTGAGTTTGGACTTGCTCTTCAGCCACCGCTCTGGCAGCTCGTAGGGTTCCTTGCCGGTTGCGCGGGCATAGAGACCGGCGAAATCGGTGGCGTAGGGGACGGCGCGATTGTTTGCGTCTTTGTAGCCCTTGGCCGGTCCATAGGAAATGCGCAGGGTAAACGTGGCGTCCGGATAATCCTCGCTGCCGTAGACGGAAAAGCGAGCCTGCGCGATGCGCGAAGCACTGCCGGTGACGACGGCTTCAATGCGATCCTCGTAGCGGCGGCGCAGGCGGCGCGCCTCTTCGTCGAGGATACGGGCCAGCTTGAGCATTCCGTCCTGGCTTGCAGCGGCTAGCTTGGCATCGGCGGCCAGGCGCTTGCGCTCGGCCACATCGCTCAACTTAGAGGTTTCCACAATGTGGCGCGCCGCTTCGGCCGGGCCGCGGCCGTCGAGCATTTGCTTCAAGAGCGGATTCTCCGGGCCCAACTCCTTGCTCAGATAACGCAGGTAGTGCTGCACCATCGCGATCTCCATCTCCGGATGGATGGGAGCGTCGCTGTACATGCTCTGCTCGAGTGAGGCGAGGCCGGCTTCGGAGTATTCGCGAAGCCGCTGTGCATTGGGCTTTGCCTTCTCGACCGGATAACGGAGCACGGCGCGCGCGATGGGGAACAGCTCCGATCCGCGCACGGGAAGGCGTTCCAGAAGAAGCAAAGGACGATAGAATTCGCGGTACTCGTTGTAGGCCGCGGCGACTTCGTCCCAGGTCTTGCCGTACTTGGCGCGGCTCTCCTCGTTGGACATGATCTTCGCCTTGAGGCTCTGCTCGTCGTCGCGCTTGCGGCCGATGAGGGAATCGTCCTTCAAGCCGGCCAGGAAACCGGTGAAGGCCTTAAAGCTGTTCTGCTGGCTGAACAGGTTGTCCTGGGCAATTCGCTTGTTCTCTTCGCTGTGAGCGGAGAATTTCTTGAGCGACTGGATCACTCCGTCCAGATAGCCGAGCAGAAACGGGTAGGAGACATCGCGTGAGAATAGAAGTTCCGCGAGCGTCGCCATGCGGCCGGTGGAGCCTGGATGGCCGCTGACGAAGGTCAGTTCGCCCTGCTTCACGCCGGACTTGCTCCATTTGAGGTAATCGGGTGTGCGTGCGGGCTTGCCGTTTTCATAGGCGCGCAGGAAAGCGAAATCCAGGCAATAGCGTGGGTAGGTGAAGTTGTCCGGATCGCCGCCGAAGGCCGCCACACTGAGCTCGGGAGCAAAGACCAAGCGCACGTCGGAGTATTTCTTGTAGCGGTAAAGATGGTACATTCCGCCGGAGTAGAGCGTCACGACGTCGCACCGGTTGCCGGTTATGTCGGAGCATTCCTTTTCCACGGCGCTCATGGCGGCCTTGCGCAGACGGTTGGCGTCGGCGGCGGGCGTCTCTGCGTGTACTTCGCGGTTGACCTGCGCGGTAACGTCCTTGATCTCGAGCAGAACATTGGCTTCCGCGCCGGGGCATGTCTTTTCCTCGGCCTCGGTCTTGGCGTAGAAGCCGTCCTTCATGTAGTCGTGCTGTGCGGTGCTCAGCTTTTGCACGCAGTCGGAAGCCACATGGTGATTGGTGAAGAGCAGTCCGTTTTCCGAGACAAAGGAGCCGGAGCCGCCATCGACAAGGCGGACGGAGGCAAGGCGGAGTTTGTCCAGAAAATCCTGCTTGACCAGGAAGCCGTGCTGCTTGTGGACACGCGCGGAGGGGAAGCCGTTGAGCAGCCAGATTCCTTCATCGGCCGGCGCCGGCACAGCTGCCAAAGCCAGACAGGCGATTGCCCAAAAGTTGGAGTTCTTCATAGGGAATCCGCTATTATAGCGTTCTCCGTATTAAAAAAATAAGTGGGTTTGTTATCAATGCTTTACGGGCTTCGCCCAGGCTTCATTTACTTCACTTTCCGTATTCCGTGTGCGATACTGAAGACAGAAACTTCCCTACGCAAATGACCATGCTCGACCAGGCGGTCGCACGCTATCACAAGCTGCTGGACACGCCCGAATTCAAGGATTTGGCTTGGGCCGACGAACTGCGCAGGCAGATGGCGACCCGTCACTTGATGCAGGGTGGACGGCCGGTGTGTCCCGTTCTGCGGCCTCATTTTATCACGCGGCGGCAGTACACGGCGATGACGAAAGCAGCCGAATCTTTGTACTCGGCGATGGATCGGGTGCGTGGAATGGTGCTGGAGAATCCTGCGCTGATGGCGCGCATTGAGTTACTGCCTGCGGAGAAGATGCTGGCCGGAGTGGATCCTGGTTATCCCTATCTCGCGGTAACTTCACTGCTGGACACACATCTCAATAACGGCACAATGCAGTTTGTGGAGTGCTACGCCGACGGGCCTGCCGGAGTGGCCTACTCGGACACGCTCTCGGAACTTTTCTACGATTGCGCGCCGGTGAAGAAGCTGCGGAAGAAATACAAGTTGAGCAAGTTGCAGGGAATGAAGCGTCTGCTAACCGCGCTGCTTACCGCCTACAGGAATACGGGCAAGAAGAAGTATCCGCGGATCGCGATTGTGGAGTTCCGCACGCCGCTGAAAACAGGCCCGTCGAGCGAGTACATGCTACTGGCGGAGTATCTGCGCAGCGAAGGGTATCCGACGGAAGTGGTAACGCCGGAGCAGCTGGAGTACCGCAATGGCGTGCTTTGCCGCGGCGATTTCGGGATCGAGATTGTCTACCGCAGCATCTCGGCGCAGGAGTTTCTGGTTCGGTTTGACCTGGCGCACCCGCTGGTTCGTGCGTATCGCGAAGGCACGGTGTGCATGGTGAACAGCTTCCGGACGGAGCTGGTGCAGAAGAAGGCAATCTTTGGGTTGCTGACCGATGAGACGGTGACCGCTTCGTTTCCCGCGGCGGAGAAGAAAGCGATCCGCGACCATATCCCGTGGACGCGGCTGGTGACGCAGTCGAAAACTAAGTATAAGAACAAGTCGGTGGATCTTGTGGAGTTCATCTCCAGGCACCGCGAAAAACTGGTGCTGAAGCCCAACGATACTTCCACGGATATGCATTCCTTCCGCGGCTGGGAGAGCGATGAGGCCGGCTGGCAGAAGGCGATCAATACGGCGCTGCGGAGCCCCTATGTGGTTCAGGAGCGTGTGAAGATTCCGACGGTGGACTTCCCGGTGCACCAGTTCGGCAGCCTCGACATCCGCGCGATGGACGTGGATGTCTACCCGCACATTTTCCTCGGCAAAGTGGGGAGCTGCTCGACGCAGATCACAGACGTGAGCTCGGGCTTTTCCACGATCGCCGGCATGGCGCCGACGTTCCTCCTCGAGACGAAATCCTGACGGGAAGCGAGATCCGCTTCGAGCGTTTGGGCACGGGATTCGAGCACGATGGTCCGCAGCGTACCAAAGCCCCGCCGGAGCCGGCTGCAAACCTGGGCGGCGGCGCGGTCCATACCGCAGGCGACAGCAGCTTCGATGGTGAGGTCATACGGAAGGATCATGCCTATGTTTCGAGACCAGGGAGAGGCCATTGGTTCCCTGGCGTTAAGGCATGTGGATTGATATGATTAATATGACCAGTATGATCAAGAAGGTTAACGCGATCAAAGCACGGCAGAACCTGGGGCAGCTTCTGGAGGAGGTTTACTATAACGGCGATCAGATTGTGATTGAGCGCGCGGGGCGGCCGATGGCAGCTGTCGTGCCAGTGTGGCAACTGGAGCAGTGGCGCCAACGGCGCGACCGTCTATTTGGAATGGTGGATGAAGTCTGGGAGCGCAACAAGAAGGAGAATCCAGAAGTTCTAGAGCGGGAAATCGCCTCCGGCGTTAAATCTGTCCGCGAAAAAGGCGCCCGCCGCAAACCGTGATCGGCGCGGTGCTGGACGCCAACGTTTTCGTCAGCGGCATTATCAATCCACAGGGCACTCCTGCACGCCTGTTCACGGCATGGAGGCGCGAGTTGTTCCAACTCGTGGTGTCCGAACCAATATTGATAGAGCTGGGAAAAGTTTTGCGTTATCCGAAGATCATGCGACGTCACAAATGGTCACATGAGGAAATGGAGCAGTTCCTGGATGATCTTCGCAACCTTGCGATTCTGGCCGAAACACCGCTTTCTCTCGATCTCATCGGCGAGGACCCATCCGACAACCGGTATTTGGAGTGCGCGGTTGCCGGCGGCGCCGACTATCTGGTCAGCGGTGATCGGCACTTGTTGTCACTCGAACACCCTTTCGACTTTACGATACTGACACCAGCGGACTTGCTGCGGCAACTAGTGAAAAACGGCTAGCTTGACTCGCCGAACCCTATGGGCGATGATCCTGAGTTCATGCTCAAACTTAGGCTGCTCCTTCTACTGACAGCGTCGTGGCTCCAAGCCGCCGAGGCGGATCCGTTCCGGCACCTGGAGTACCGCTTCATAGGGCCGGCGGTGATGGGAGGGCGTGCGACCGACGTGGAAGGCGTCGCCGGCGACCCATCGATCGTCTACGCTGGTTTCGGGGCGGCGGGGCTATGGAAGTCGGTGAACGGCGGGCATAGCTGGACGCCGATTCTCGAGAAGCAGACGACGTACTCGGTGGGCGACTTTGCGCTGGAGCCGGGTAATCCGGACGTGATCTGGCTGGGTTCCGGGGAATCAAATACGCGCAACAGCGTGAGCTTCGGCGACGGGGTTTACCGATCCACCGACGGCGGCAAGACGTGGCAGCACCTCGGGCTGCGGGAGACGGAGCGGATTTCGCGAGTATTAATCCATCCCACAAATCCACATACGGTTTTGGTGGGTGCGCTGGGCCACTCGTTCGGCCCGCATCCGGATCGCGGGGTGTTCCTGACCACCGACAACGGGCGCACGTGGCAGAAGACGCTGCACCTGGATGATCACCATGGCGTCTCCGATATGGACATGCACCCGACGAATCCGAACATCGTCTACGCGGCGATGTGGAGGTTCGAGCGCAAGCCGTGGACGCACACCAGCGGGAGCGAGGAAGGGGGCGTGTTCCGGTCGGCCGACGGCGGCAAGACATGGACGAAGCTGAGCAAAGGACTGCCGAAGCTGCTGGGGCGGATCGGAGTGAAGGTGGCTCCGAGCAATCCGCGCGTGGTGTACGTGATCGCGGAATCCAAGGAAGGAACGCTGTACCGCAGCGAGGACGGGGGCGATACGTTCCGTGAAATCACGCGGAACCGCGAGATTGTCTCGCGGGGTTTTTATTACGCCGATATGCGTGTGGATCCGGTGAACGAGAACAAGATCTACGCGGTGGCTTCGAATCTGCTGGTGTCGATCGACGGCGGGAAGACGTGGAAGTCGATCGTCGGCGGGACGCACATAGACTATCACGCGCTGTGGATCGACCCGAAGGATCCGCGCCGGATGTGGAACGGCAACGACGGCGGACTGGCGGTATCGCACGATGGAGGCACTACGTGGCAGGCTGTCTACAATATCGCGCTGGGGCAGTTCTACCAGGTGCACGCTGACAACCGGCGGCCCTTTTACTACGTGATGGGCGGTCTGCAAGACAACGGCAGCTGGACCGGCCCGAGCCGCACCAGGGAACCCGCCGGCATCTTGAATGAGGACTGGCGGATGGTGCAGTTCGGCGACGGCTTCCACATGATGAACCATCCGGAGAACCCGGACCTTTACCTGAGCGAGTCGCAGGGCGGCATGGTGGGACGCACGAACATGCTGACGCGCGAGCAGCAGATGATCACGCCGCAGCCGATCGGGGCCAGCGGCGGCCCGGCGTCGGAGGCGCGGTACCGGTTTAACTGGAATGCGCCGCTGATTCCTTCGGCGCACGATTCCAACACGGTCTACCTGGGCGGCAACGTGCTGTTCCGCTCGCAGGATTTCGGAGCGGCTTGGACGGCGATCAGTCCAGATCTGACGACCAACGATCCGGAGAAGCAGAAACCGGCGGGCGGGCCGATCTGGTTCGACAACTCGACCGCGGAGTATCATTCGACGATCATCTCGATCGGCGAATCGCCGATGCGGCGCGGGGACCTCTGGGTGGGCACCGATGACGGTCGGCTGCACCGCTCGCCCGATGGCGGTAGAACTTGGACGGAGCTGACGGGGAATGTGACTGGCCTGCCTGCCCATTCTCCGGTTTCCCACGTGGAGCCCTCCCGCATATCGGCCGATACCGCCTACGCCGCCTTTGACCGGCACATGTTCGACGACTTCCGTCCGCACATTTTCAAAACAACGGATGGAGGGAAGACGTGGATGCGAATCGTGGCGGGCATTCCGGAGAAAGCCTACGTGCACGTTGTGCGCGAAGATCCGAAGAACGCGTCGCTGCTTTATGCGGGCACTGAGCTTGGTCTCTACGCGAGCTGGGATTCCGGTGCGACGTGGTCCTCATTGGCGCTGAAAAACCTGCCGCCCGTTCCGGTGCACGACATCAAGATCCATCCGAGGGAGAACGATCTTATCCTGGGAACGCATGGACGCAGTGTCGTGATTCTGGATGACGCGGCGGCAATTCAACAGATGAACAAAGAGGTTGCGGCGAAGCCTTTTCACCTGTTCCCGCCGCGGACTGCGCTGCGCTTTACTACGCGATTCACGCGCTATGGGATCGGCGGGGCGGTATTCAAGGGAACCAATCCGGCCTATGGCGCGCTGCTGACCTACTTTTTGAAGGAGAAAGTGGAGGAGAAGACGCCGTTGAAACTGGAGATTCTCGATGCATCGGGCAAGGTGATACGAGAGCTCGCGAAGCTGAACCAGGAGGCGGGCGTGCATCGCGTGGCGTGGGACTTGAAGTCGGAGGCACCGGCGGTGCGCAAGCCGCCTTCGGAATTCGAGGAAGAGACAGGGCGCGGCCCCCGGGGCTATGAGGTTCTGCCGGGGACATACCGCGTCAGGCTTACCGTAGGCGACAAGACGGTGGAGACAAGCGTGGAGGTTCAGCTTGATCCCGACGTGCAGGTCTCCTCGGACACACTGCGGCGTCGGTTTGAACGCGGCCATCGGCTGTGGGAAATGGTGGACAAGGGCAACGCCGCGTTGAAGAGGCTGGACAGCTTGGTGGCGCAGCTGGAGTCCACGGCGAAGCTGGCGAAAGACAATATGGGCGATGCCGGCAAGGATGCGATCAAACTCACGGAAGCATATAAGAAGGAGACCGCGGCGCTGGCCGATTCGATCGGCCGGCCAGTGGATGCCCAGCGACTTGAAGTGGGCGCGCGGCTGATCGAAAAGATCGCCGGACTGTTTTCGGCGGTGGAGGGAGTCAACGCGGCGCCGACGCAGGCGATGGAGGAGGCCTTCACGGAGTTGTCGCCACAGTATGAGCAGCGCATGCAGGCCGTCGCGCGGCTCTTTGCGGAAACGGTTCCTACCTGGAACCAGGCACTGCAAAAGGCCGGGGCTCCGGTGCTGGTGATTCCGCGCTAGTTGACAGGGAGCAGGATTTCGGCAGATACTTCTATAGACAGACTATGGGAAAAAAGCTCGATCTGCTGCCCGGCACGCTGGACGTGCTGATTCTCAAGACGCTTTCCCGTAACCGGGCCATGCACGGTTACGGCATCGCGGAATCGCTGGCGGAAGCCACGGAAGGTGTCTTCGACGTGGATGAGGGCTCGCTCTACCCTGCGTTGCAGCGCCTGTTGCTGGATGGATACGTGGAAGCTGAATGGGGCCGCTCGGAAAACAACCGCCGCGCGCGCTACTACAAACTGACGGCCGATGGGCGGCGCCATCTTCACAGAGAACAGGCGCAATTTCACCGGCTGATGGAGGCGATGCTGCGTGTTCTGCGCCCTGCGTAGGTTAAAACGGCGGCTTGCATATTTGCTGCATCGCGACCAGCATGAGCGGGCACTGCGTGAGGAGATCGAGGAACACCGCAGGATGCGCGGCCAGAGGGCGGTGGGGAACGTGGCGCTTGGCGTAGAGGATGCGCGGGCGGTATGGATACCTCCACGAATGGCATCCATTTTTCAGGACTTGCGCTACGGCGCGCGCCAGCTTCGTCACGATCCTACTGCCGCTGAGTACGGCCGAGCTGCTGCAAGTGGGCGACGCGGCTACGCGAATCGGGCTGCTTGGGAAGCTGCATCGTGGGGGTGAATTAGAGCAGGCGCAAGCGGCGCTGGATGTAGTTGCCCAGCGCTGGCTGGCGTCGCATCCGGAGGACAAGCGCGTTTACCGGCCAGTGGCGCTACAGGCGCGGCTGGTTAGCGCACGCACATGGAGAAGCATTCATGGTCCGGAACTGATTCTGCTAGTTGCCGTGCTGCTGGTGTTGCTGATCGCCTGCGCGAATCTGTCTAATTTATTGCTGGCGCGGTCCGATGCGCGGCGACGCGAGATGGCGATCCGGCTTTCGCTAGGGGCGGGGCGCCTGCGCCTGATCCGGCAGATGCTGACCGAGTGTTTTCTGCTGACTCTGATGGCTGGGGCGCTGGGCCTGGCGGCGGCAAACGTCGCGTTACGCCTGGCGCTGGCCGCATTGACGCAGTATCTTCCGCACGAGGCGAGTGTTCCGTGGCTCGATCTCAGCGTCAACTTTCACGTCTTTGTTTACACTCTGGCGGTATGTGCGCTGACGGCCTTCCTCTTTGGGCTCGCCCCAGCCGTTGAGGCCACACGCGAAGTGGGGGCAGGCGGGCGCGCCTGGTTTGAGCGGCGCGCCTGGTTGATCGCGGCGCAGATGGGCGCTTGCGTGGTTCTTCTCGCATTGACGGTGAGCATCGATCGATCGATGTTGGCGCTTGATGATTTCCTGACGGGGCTGGATTTCCGGCCAGTGGTCCAGGCCCATTTGCAGCCGCAGGCCTACGGTTACACGGCTGAGTCGGCGCATGAGTTCCTCGTGCGCGTACGCAACCGCGCTGCGGGTGTGGCTTCGATAGAGGCCTCCTGCATCACGCGCTGGCCTCTCCTGCGAGCCCTTGGCGGCGGAGCGGATTCGGAGCTTGAAATCGAAGGGCGAGACGGAAAGCTGCCGCCGCGCGGAATGAACGGCGCCGTTTCCGATGGCTGCATGCGGGTGTTCGGGATGCGGTTCGCCAGTGGACGCGACTTCAATGGTGATGCGAATGATGCTCCGGCAAGGGAGCCTGTTGATCATCGCCGGGCTAGTGGTTGGTTCCGTGGTGGCGGTTGCTGCCGAGCGGGTGTTGTCTTCCAGCCTGCAGCTGATGCCGGGAGGTCCACCGGAGATTTATCTAGGCGTTGCTCTGTTCCTTGCGGGTGTGGCGCTGTGCGCCATGCTAGGCCCGTCCTTGCGCGCGACGCGTGTGGATCCTGTGGCCGCTATCCGGCACGATGGCTAACGGCGCCGGCAGCTACCCATATTCGGCCGTCATCGGCGGCGGGAGGCGGCGGCGCGGTTGCGGGCCGATTCCAGAAGCGCCGCGGCAACCTTCTTTCCTTGCGTCAGCGCTTCGCCGTAGGCGAGTTTGCGTTCGGTTCGCGAGAGTCCGTAGCCGAGCCGGTAGAGACGCTCCAGCGAGAGTCCGGTGACGTAGGTTCCGGCAAAGGCGATGCCTGCCTTGGGAATGATGCCGCCGCCGAGCGGGATCTTGGATGCCAGCTCGCGGGCCAACGCGCGCCAGCCAAATGCGCCGGCTATGAGCGAGGCGACTTCGGCTTTCTGCTCAAGATAGCCGATGGGGCGGTCGCTGGCGGCGGCCAGCAGAAAGGCCATGCGGATCTGGTTGGTGGTGAGCACGGCGGTATCGGAGGCGGCCTCGGGAATGGACCAGGGCAGCTGGAGGCCCGGCGCCAGGTTCGGCATGGCGGTCATGAGCGAGAACAGGGCGTTTTCGCGGGAGATGTTCTGGATGACCTTGTCGGTGACGGGCCGGCGGAAAACGGGGAAGCAGCGTGCCAGGGCGAGGCCGAGATCCTGCTTGGAGGCGAGCACTTCATCGATCAATCGCGAGGGTTTCTGCGGATCGAACTGGAAGGCGCCGCCGGGAGTTTCCATGTCCGGGCCGACGATATCGAGATCGCCTTGCTCGGGGATCTCATGGTCTCCGGCGCGGAAAACGTAGGCGGCCAGTTCATAGCGTTTGCGGCGGGAGACGGTGCGGGGAATGAGGAGTGCTTCGATGGCGGCGTAGTCGTCATCGTTGTCGGCGGCCAGGCGGATGGTGAGAGGACGTTCGGACGAGTTGCGGATTTCGGCCGGATTCAACTGCTCAACCGCCTGGCGGATCTGCCGGAGGATATTGGTGGACATGCGCTCCCGTTAGGGAGACTGCGCGCCGCGCAGACGAAAGACGACGCGAATCTCCCTTTGCCATTCTACCGCCAGCCCCACGCGCTCTACTTCAATCTCAGGTGAAAAATAGCGGAGAATCGTTTCCGAAGTAGGGTGAAACTCAAGCGCGGGAGCGACCAGGAGAAGGCGGGGAGGGGCGGGCTGAACGGCGAGGCCGGGAAAGTAGCCTGCGGCGGCGAATTCGCCGTGTTCGGCATGCCAGCGCACGCGCATCCAATAGTCGAGCGCCTGGAGCGGCAGGTGAAGGTCGGCGGTGGCTTTCAGTTCCAGCACGGCGAGGCGGCCGTCGCAGGAGGCGCCGAGCAGGTCAATGATGCCGCGGTCGATGCCGGCTACGGCAGGTACTTGGCCATAGACGGGCCTGGGAAGCAGCAGGCCGTCGACAGCGGTGAGATTGGCGCGGATGCGGCGCTCGAGTTCGGCCTCGGGGCCGGGCATGGCAAGCCTGCGTTCGGCTTGATCGGAGGAGGCGGGTGGAAGGACGGTTTCGAGATTGCCGTGGCGGGAGGGATCGACCTGCTGTTCCCAATTGTCCTGGCCATAGAGGAAGACGGAGAATTGCGCGGCCCGAGGGTGAAGGCAGCGTAGGCGGAGGCATGTTGGCAACTCGCGCCCGGCGGGGAGGAACAGGACTAGGCCTTGCAGGGTGAGCTTGCGCTCGCGGCGGCGGAGGTAGTCGAGCCAGATGAGGCCGAAAGAGAGAGCGGCCGATGCTCCGTGCGGATCGTCGGGGGAAGCGAGGGCGGCCCAGCCGGTCCGGCCGCGCTTGAGCAGCGCGCGGCAGTGAGCCGGAGAGAGGCTGTGCTGGAGATCGGGTTCGGAAGAAAGCTCGGCGAGCTTCCAGCCGGGGAAGTTGCGGGCGAGCATGGTGCGGAACTGCTCGCGGAAGACGTGCCGTTCGGCGCGGCGCTTGAGGGAGTGATTGGCGGCGCGCGCCTGATCGAACAGAAGGATGGTTCCGGTCTTGTTAGGAAAGCGGCGGACTTCAAGCTCCAGGCGCGCGGGACCGGCGGTGCGGATCGCGGTGACGGTGCGGCTGAGGTGGCGCTGGTCATCCCAGACTTCAAAGGTGAGGCGACCCTGGTGCTGCTGTATGTCGTAAGTGCCTGGAATCAGCGGGAACGGCGGCTGACCTGCTTCGATGGCGACGGGTTCCCGCGCCAGGGTGAGAAAGCGCTGGATGGCGTTGAGGAGGGTTCCGGGGGTGGCGGCGGCCGAAGGCATGCTCACCCAAGTAGTGGGTGGGAAGGGTGAACTATCGCCCGAAGATGATGCGTTCGCGCTCAAACAGGCGGGTGGCCACCATGACGAGCAGAAGAGCAAGGGCAAGCGTGGAGAAGCCGGCAATGAGGTGAAGCAGGAGGCCGGGGGGTTTGCCTCCGAGGGTGTCGTTGGCGATCAGGTACTGTCCGATGATCGGGATCGGGCTGGTCCAGACACTGCTGGTCATCGGATAAAAGGTGATCGCAAAGCCGGGCAGCAACGGCAGCAGGACCACCAGCGTCAGGTAGCTTTGCGCTTCCTTGAAGGAACGGGCAAATGTGGCCACCACGACTTGCACGGCAGGCGCCAGCAGCGCGACCGGGAGGATACAAGCCAGCAGCCCGCCGACGATCTCCGGCCCCATGCGGAAACGCAGGCCGAACTCCTGAAAGTCGACATACTGAAGCCCGAACAGGCAGAGCAGAAGGGTAAGCGAGGCGCTGACGCCGGCAAACATGACCGATGCAAGCCACTTGCCGCCGACGATTTGCCAGCGCGGAACCGGATTGAGCAGCAAGGGCTCCAGCGATCCGCGTTCCCGCTCCCCGGCCGTGGAATCCGTGGCCACCTGCATGCCGCCGACAAATGCCCCCATGAGAATGAACATGGGAATGAAGCTCAAAATCGTGGCGGCGCGCTGCTGGGCGCTGGAGATTTCGACTTCATCAATGCGAAGTGTGCGGGCAGCCAGGGGAGACAGGCCGCGGCTGATGAGCCGGAGCGAACCGATTTCCTCACTATAGCGGGCCAGCAGTTGCCGCAGGCGCTGCACCTTCGGCCGCGCAGTCTGGCGCGAGCTGTCGGAGATGATTTTCACCGGCGCGGGCATGGCTTTGGAGAATTTCTCCGCGAAATCCCCGGGGATCACCAGAACGTACTCTTCCTCACGGTTCTGGACGGCGGCGCGGGGATCCTTCGGACCGGCGGTAATCTCTACGCCGGGCTGCTGGCGGAGCCAGTCGACCAGCGCCTGAGCGCGTTCGGCGCCGACAACGGGCACCTTGATCTCCTGCGCGGCGCGCTGGCGGACCGCCATGCGATTGAACATGAACAGCACAAGGGCCGGGCCGAGGACGGCGGAGACGACAACGGAAAAGATGGCGCGGCGGTCGCGGAGGCCGTCCATCAGTTCCTTCGCGAAAACGGCACGGCCGCCGTGGAGGTTCATTGCGGGAGCTCCTTTTCCTCGACGCCGGCGAGAGCAACGAAAGCGTCTTCCAGGTTTTCGCGGCCGCTCTGGCGGCGGATGTCATCGGGGGTGCCTTCGGCGACGACGCGGCCGTGCGAGATGATCACGATGGTGTCGCACAGCGCCGATACTTCCTGCATGATATGGCTGGAAAACAGCACGGCGCGTCCTTCGGCGCGCAGCCGGCGGATGAATTCGCGCACCGCGCGGGTGCTCATCACGTCCAGGCCATTGGTCGGCTCATCGAGGATGACGTTGGGCGGATCGTGAATGACGGCGCGGGCCAGCGCGACCTTGGTGCGCTCGCCGCGCGAGAAACCCTCCACGCGGCGCGAAGCGATATCCTGCATTCCGAGCCATTCCATCAAGCGGCCGGCGCGCATGTCGAGTTCTGCGCCGTTGATGCCGTGGAGGCGGCCGAAGTAGAGGATGTGTTCGCGCGCGGTGAGGCGCGGATAAAGCCCGTGAGTGTCCGGGAGAACGCCCAGGCGGCGCCGGGCAGCGTCGGCATCTTGTGCCACTTCCCGGCCGTCGACGGTAATGGTTCCGGAGTCGGGTTTCATCAAGCCGGACACCATGCGCAAAGCGGTGGTCTTGCCCGCCCCATTAGGGCCGAGCATTCCGGTTACGGCGCCATCGGGCGCGGTGAAGGAAACATCGTCCACGGCGACCACGGCGCCGAACGCTTTCCTCAGATTGCCTGCCGTGATCATTGCTTGGCGGCTCCGGCGGCAAAGTCGGGTCCGGCATGAGTGACGAAGAAGGGCGGGCGCTTCAACGGCTTCAGGCAGGCAGTGTCGAGGCCGGCGGCGGCGCCCTCGTTCAGGAATTGCTTCACCAGCTGCGGGACGCAGCCCTGGGTGATGGTTCCATGGCCCAAGCCGGTGATCTTGATGTGACGTGAGTTGGGAAGCCAGGCGGCGACATGATCGCCCCAGGAAGGCGGAGTGATGGGGTCGAGATCGCCGGAGAGGATGAGAGCGGGTACGTCGGATTCAACGGGCTTGTAGTAGTCTTCCGGTATTTCGCCCTTGGGCCAGAACTCGCAGGGCTTGCGGAAGGACTCGGCCCAAAGCCTGCCGAGGAAGGAGCCGCCGACCTCGCGCGCGGCGTCGGCTTCGGTGAAACGCGGGATGTCCTCGGCGCAGAGCACCGAGAGGCGCATGCCGGTGCTCATGCCTTCGCCGAGCGCCTCGAAAGCGAAGCCGAGGGTGAGAAGCCCCTGGAAGTTGCCGTCATGGGCTTGCTGAATCGTCATCGGCAGCAGCGAGCTGAGCGTGGGCGAGTAGAGCGCGCTCATGATGACGCCGGAGGCGAGAGCGCGGCTGATGTTGACGGGTTCGCGGACGCCGGTACGAGGGTGGGTCAACTCCACTCGCGCGGGGTTATTCTCCAGGCGCTCCAGCAGGGCCTTGAGCTTCATGCTGAGCGCGGGGAATTTGGCGCGGCAGGCGGCGTCGGCTTCGCAATCGGCGAGCAGTTTCTCCAGTGCACGCTGGCTGTCGCGGGCCGCGTAGAGAGGGAGGCGCATGTCCGGCGGCGCGACACCGTCGAGAACGATCGAGCGGGTGTGCCGGGGATGCCGGCGTAGATAGACCAGCGCGGCGCGAGTGCCGTAGGAGCCGCCATAGAGGTTGATACTGCGGTAGCCCAGAAAAGCGCGGACGTCGTCCAGATCGTCCATGGCGATGGGTGTTGTGTAGAGGCTGGGGTCGGCGTCGTATTTCTTGAGGCAATCACGGAAAAGCTGCTCGGGGAAGACGTCGGAGCGGGTGAGATCGATGAGGCTCTGTTCCTTGGCCTCGCAGTTGAGCGGATTGGAATCACCGGTACCGCGCTGATCGACCAGCACCACATCGCGGTCCTGCTGCACGCGCGTGAAGATCTCGCGGAAGGCGCGGGACATCTTCGCGGCGCCTTGGCCGGGTCCGCCGGCCAGCACGAACAGGGGATCGGGGGCGGAGTCCCGTTTGAGCGCGGGCGCAACCACGATTTTGAGTTTGATCTTGCGCCCCTGCTTCGTTTTCCGGTTCTCGAATACCTCGAGCGTTCCGCAGTATGCATCCGATGGAGAGGACTCATCGGTGCAGGATTCCAGGCGATCGATGGCGGACACACGGGCGGTTCGCGCCGTGCAACCGAGCGCGGCAAGCGCCGCCGCGAGCACGACGATGACAATAGGATTCTTCACCCGGAGGAAGGTCAACAAGAAGAATTCTAACAGAAGCGCGCTCCCGGAATTCTATGATAGGTAAGTGTGATAAGTGAGAATCTGGCGCGAGTGGATGAAAGGATCGAGCAGGCCTGCCGCGATGCGGGAAGGCGGCGCGACGAAATTACGCTGGTTGCGGTGACGAAGGTGTTTCCGGCCGCTGTGATTGTGGAGGCGTACGAGGCGGGGTTGCGCGATTTCGGCGAGAACTATGTGCAGGAGTTCGAGGGCAAGCAAGCCGAGGTGCGGGGACTGGAGGGTGCGCGCTTTCACTTAATCGGCCACCTGCAATCGAACAAGAGCCGGCGGGCGGCGGAGCTGTTCGACGTGATTCAGACAGTGGATACCCTGAAGCTGGCGCGGCGGCTGAACGAGACCGGGCTGAGGCTGGAAGTGATGCTGGAGGTGAAGCTGAGCGAGGAAGAGTCGAAGCACGGAGCGGAACCGGAAGCAGTGGCAGAGTTGGCTGATGCGGTGCGCGCACAGCCCAACCTGACACTCGCCGGGTTGATGACGATGCCGCCGTGGTACGACGATCCGGAGCGGACGCGGCCATATTTCCGGCGGCTGCGGGAGATTGCGGAACGGGTGACGCGGCCCGGTGAGCCGATGGCACTGTCGATGGGTATGTCCCACGATTTCGAGGCGGCGATTCAGGAAGGCGCAACGCACATCCGCGTCGGCACGGCGTTGTTCGGCAAGAGGAAGAAGGCGTAGCGTGCGGCTGGGCTTCCACTCACCGATGCCGCCGTCGCGTACGGGCGTGGCCGATTACAGCGCGGCCTTGGTGCGGGCGTTGCAGGACAGGATCGATGTGGTAGTGAACCCCGCCGGCGCCTGCGACGCCGAGCTTTACCATATCGGCAACAACCCGTTGCATGCGCCGATGTATGAGCGCGCGCTCGAGCGGCCGGGTGTCGTGGTGCTGCATGACGCCGTTCTTAATCACTTCTACCTGGGGCGCTGTGATGAGCGCGCCTTCGCGGAGGAGTTCGTCTACAACTACGGGGAATGGCATCGCGAGCAGGCGGTGGCGCTCTGGCGCGGCCGCGCGGCGTCGGCGCAGGATGAGCGCTACTTCCGGCACCCGATGCTGCGGCGGATTGCCGAGGATGCGCCGGTTGTCGTGGTGCACAATCCGGGGGCGGCGGCGATGGTCCGGGGGCATGCGCCGGCAGCGCGCATCGAGGAGATTCCGCACCTGTTTGAGCAGCCGGGGGCGCCCGATCCGTACGATGTGGGAAGGGTGCGCGACCCGCTGGGTCCTGGGGCGTACCTGTTCGGCGTGTTCGGGCATCTACGGGAATCCAAGCGGCTAGCCTCGATCCTGCGCGTGTTCGAGCGTGTGAGGAAAGAGCGGGAGCGAGCCTGGCTGCTGGTTGCGGGCGAGATTATTTCCGACGATCTTAAGCGTGCACTGGAGCCGATGCTGCGGCAGCCCGGCGTTCTTCGCAAAGGCTACCTGCCGGAGCATGAGTTCTGGTTGCACGCGGCGGCTGTGGACGCCTGCATCAACTTGCGTTACCCGGCGGCTGGGGAGACATCGGGGATCGCGATCCGGTTGATGGGCATCGGCAAGCCGGTGCTGGTTACCGCAGGTGAGGAAACGTCGCGATTCCCTGCCGGGGCATGCCTTCCGATCGATGCTGGATTGAGCGAGGAGGAGATGCTTGCGGCATGCATGTTGTGGTTGATCGGCCGGCCCGAGGCGGGGCGGGTGATCGGCGCCGAGGCGGCACGCCATATCCGCAAGAATCACGCGCAGGAGCGTGTGGCGGAGCGGTACCTGGAGGTGCTATGTTCAGAGATGAAGGCGCGGTAGCCAAGTGGTAAGGCAGAGGTCTGCAAAACCTTTATTCGGGGGTTCGATTCCCCCCCGCGCCTCCAGCCTTTGAGCCGATGACCCGCAAAGCCAGCGTCGTGATCGAAAAAGATGAGCACGGCTACTATGCCTGGTGCCCGGAATTGAAGGGATGTCAGTCCCAAGCAACCAGCCTTGAGGAAGCAATCCAGAACATCCGCGAAGCGATTGAACTTTACCTGGAAACCCTCAGTGAAGAAGAGCGGGCGCAGGCGTTTAGCCAGGAGATCAAGACCACTTCCATCGAAGTTCATGCCTAGGCAGCCTAGGCTGAATGCGTCCGAAGCCGAGCAACGGCTTCAACGAGCCGGATTCAAATTTCTGCGATCCAAAGGCAGTCATCGAATCTGCGGCAAGGGCCCAGTCAGAATCGTGGTGCCGTTCCATGCCGGTCAAACGCTATATCCAAAGACAGTGAAAGAAGTTCTGGAAGCAATAGAGCAAGCGGAGAATTGGTCGAGTTCTCATAAGCGGGCTAGGCAATCGGTGTCCGGCTATCTGGATACCGGCCTCGGGCTGCGAGGTTGGAATCTGGTGCCCGGGGTGGGACTTGAACCCACACGGGAGTTGCCCCCCAAAGGATTTTAAGTCCTTTGCGTCTGCCGGTTTCGCCACCCGGGCCTGTGATCCCTCCTTCAGTGTAATGGATGATCACCAGAAAAGGCCCGCGTGCTTGCGAACGCGGTCGCCGTGGGCGCGGATGGATTGCATCTCGTTATCGAATGGTGCGCGCCAATCATCGAGCAGGGTAAGCATGTGGTCGAGTTCCGCGGTGTTTGAGGGAGCGGCCAGGGCAATGGATACGTTCGGGTTTGCCAGGCAGAAGCGGTAGCATTCGGCGGCGGTGGGTGGAGGGTCATCGTCGGGATCGTCCGGGGTTGGTTCCAGCAATGCACGCCAGCGGAGGCCGGTGAAGGTGACAACGGGGACGCCGAGACGCGTGGTGATGGGGAAAACGTCGCGCTCGGCGCCGCGGTGGGCGGCGTTGTAGCGGATCATGAGCATGTCGAGCAGTCCGGTTTCGGCCCAAGCTGCGCCCAGCTTGCGCTGGTGGGTAGTCAGGCCGATCATGCGCAATTGGCCGCCGCGCTTGGCCTGTTGTAGGTGGCCAAGGGCGCCGTCCGGAGCGCAGATCTCGCTCCAGTCGGGTTCGTGCTCGACATAGTAGAGAGTGACTATGTCCAGGTAGCTGGTTCGCAATTCGCCCAGGATGCGGTCCATTTCCTCTGCCGCGGCGGGACCGGTGCGGGCCTCCAGTTGTACGGCCACAATGACCTGCTCACGCCTTGCCCCGAGCTGGCGTACGGCCTCGCGCATGCCGTCGAGATGACCGCACCAGTTCCAGTAGTTTAGGCCACGGTCGAGTGCGCGCATGGCATCTTGAGCGCGCAGGCCGGATCCACCGCGAGTGGCCAAACCCAGGCGGCAAACCTGGGGAAGATGCGGTAAAAGCTGTATTGTTTTCTTCATTTACCGGCCGCGGACAAAACCAATCCCGCGTGGACTCCGTAACTCCTGTTGACTGGGCATCGAACTACATGTCGAGCGCCGGCCAACCGGCCGGGCCCCAAAGGAGCGTGAAATGGCATTACACCTCACGGTGTCGGATCTCAATATCCACCTTACCCGCAAAGAGAGGATGCTGTTGCGTCTTCTCGCCGACAACCCCGGCCGCTGTTTCTCCCGCAAGCAACTGCTCACCAGCATTTGGGGCTACAGCGAGGATGCGCGCAGCCGTACCGTGGATGTGCACATCCGCAGATTGCGGAAGAAGCTGGAAGCTGCTGTTCGGCGTGAGCCTGATGCTGCTTACCACCAGTGCGTTTGAATCATCTCTCATCCGGGACCGGTCAGAGAATCCAGACCAGGGTCTGGGACTTGGCTTGGCGATATCGGCCGAGATTGTGCGCAGCATGGGAGGGACGATCGATGTGGAAAACCGTGGCGAGAAGGGCTCCCGTTTCACTTTCCGTGTGCCCCTGAAGCCGCTGCCCTCCGGAAAGGAGCGCGTGGCAGTGCCCAAAAAAATAGGAGAGCCCGAAGGCTCTCCTTTTCGGTCGTAACAGGAACAGGAATCCCTGCCCGAGCGCACAAGACCTATTCGCCGAAGTAGGCGATGAAGCCGATCAGGAAGGTGTTCTGACTCTTGAAGTTGCCAGTCTGGTTGCCACGGTCGAAGAACGGCTCGTTGGACCAGTCGCGGCGGTATTCCATGCGGGTGAGGAAGCCCTTGGAGTGCTTCAATTCCGCGGTGAGGGTGAACTCCTTCAGCTTCTGGATGGTGCCGGAGGTCCAGATGCCGCGGTCGTTGTAATACTCGATGCGCGGGCTGATGGCAAAGATGTCGTTGGCCTGGAAGCGCGCCGCGGCGGCGATGGCGCTGATGATTCCCTTGGTACCGTCCGTCCCCTTCTCATAACCGTAGTTATAGTTGAGATAGAAACTGGCCTTGTCGTTGGGCGTCAACAGCAGCACCTGGTCACTGAATTGGCGCCAGCCTTCGTTCGTGCCGGTCTTCTCCGGTCCGGCGTAGTAGTTGTTGAAGTAGGAGATCTTCTTTCCGGCGAAGGCGTTGGTAATGCCGATGGTTTTACCGCTGTTGTTGTCGTCCACGTTGTTCCATCCGTTGACCACCTGGAAGCCTGTGGTCCAGACGCTGTTCACGGGCTTGGCAATGCGGGCGCCGAAGTGATAGAAGGGCCCGAGCGAGTAGATCAGCGAACGGGAATAGTTCCAGTTGAGGTGCGTTTCGGTGGGTTCGGCGCCGGCGCTGGTGACGAATTTTCCGAAGTCAAATTGGAATCCGCCCCAGCCCTCCGGCTTCACGCTCACATAGGCCTGCATGATATTGCGGTTGATCGTCTGGCCGTCCTCAAGCGGCTCAAAGGCATGGAACAGATCAAACCCGCGGCCGAAGCCCAGATCGACGCGAAAGCCGATTGGCTCCGGCGCATGCTCGAGGGTGAGTTTGGCCATGTTAAGGCTGAAAGTGTTGGCCTTCTGATCGAAGAAGCGGACGCCGCTGTTGCTGCCGGAGGCGGGATGGTTGAGGTTCAAGCTATAGTAGGCGTCAACGAATCCACTGAACTTGATCGGCCCCGATGTCCAGGCGGGCGGATCGGCTGGCGCCTGCTGAGAAGTATCCGCGGGCGGCGTTTGCCCCGTTGCACAAACAGCCGCGAAAAGGAGCACATAGGGTGCCAGGATACACGTCGAGTATTTCATGGAAGACAATTCTCCAGATGGTCGTTAAAGAGTCAGGTGTTGGCGGTTCCTGCTAGCACAAGTCTAGAGCCGGGCCGCCGGGTAAAGCCAATCAAAAATTTCAATCAGGGCGATAGAAACGTTCTGTTTGGTGGATGGGCGCGGCGGGTGCAATATGGAAAAGACCGCTACGTTTGCCGTTTGTCCCATGAGGAGACTTTCGACCATGCTCAAGAAAACCTGTCTTTTTCTTGCCGCCGCAAGCGCCTTGCTGGCGCAGGACGCTGAGAAGCTCGCTGCGCTGGAGAGTGCCGTTCAGGCGGCGCAATCCTCCGGCGATAACGCCTGGATGCTGACCAGCTCCGCGCTGGTGCTAATGATGACCGGCCCGGGGCTGGCGCTGTTCTACAGCGGGCTGGTCCGCAAGAAAAATGTGCTCGGCACGATGATGCAAAGTTTTATTCTGATGGCCGTCGTTACGGTGCTGTGGGCGCTGGTCGGCTATTCGATCGCGTTCGGCGAAGCCACGCCGTACTTCGGCGACTTGCGGTTTGCGTTGATGAATGGAGTGGGTGGGGAGCCCAACGGGGATTACGCCGGCACTATCCCGCACCAGACGTTCATGGTGTTCCAGCTGATGTTCGCCATCATCACTCCGGCGCTAATCTCTGGGGCCTTTGCCGAACGCATGAAATTCTCCGCGATGCTGCTTTTTTGCTCCTTGTGGCTGTTGATTGTTTACGCGCCGATGGCGCACATGGTATGGGGCAAAGGAGGTTTATTTAACGCCTTTTCCGGCGGCAAGCTGCCGTGCTTTGACTTTGCCGGCGGAACCGTGGTGCATATCACAAGCGGAGTTTCGGCGCTGGTGTGCGCGCTGTATCTGGGCAAGCGCGTCGGCTACCCGACGGAAACGATGAAGCCGCATAGCCTGGTGCTGAGCTTCATCGGCGCCTGCCTGCTGTGGGTGGGTTGGTTCGGATTCAACGCCGGCAGCGCGCTGGGCAGCGGTTCCCTGGCCACCAGCGCCTTCGTCGCCACGCACTTCGGCGCCGCCGCCGCCACGGTCGGCTGGCTGGTTGCGGAATGCCTTCGTGGAGGAAAGCCCAGCGTACTTGGCGGCATCACCGGCGCCGTGGCCGGTCTGGTTGCCATCACTCCTGCCTCCGGGTTCGTGAAGCCGATGCCCGCCCTCGTAATTGGATTTGCTGCCGGGATCGTATGCTACTTGATGGTGGCGGTGGTGAAGCACAAATTCGGCTATGACGACTCGCTTGACGCGTTCGGGGTCCACGGCGCGGGCGGCACGCTGGGTGCGCTGCTGACCGGTGTCTTCGCGACCAATGCGGTGAACAACGCCCTAAAGGACTCGGCCGGCAATCCGGCTCCGCTGGGCCTGGTGGATGGCAACGGCGGACAGATCTTGAATCAGGCGATAGGCAGCGCACTTGCGTGGGGACTCGCCATCGTGGGCACGCTTGTGATCCTGAAGATCTGCGATGCGGTGGTCGGTCTCCGCGTAGCGCCGGAGCACGAAATTCAGGGACTCGACCTCAGCCAGCATGGCGAGGAAGGCTACAGTCTGGAATCCTAAGAAGGAAGGGTATCAGCCATGAAAAAGATCGAAGCTATCATTCAGCCGTTTAAACTGGAAGAGGTGAAGGAAGCTCTGAAAGCCATTGGAATTGACGGCATGACGGTCACCGAAGTGCGCGGCCATGGCCGTCAGAAGGGCCACAAGGAGGTTTACCGCGGCCAGGAGTACATGGTGGACCTGTTGCCCAAGGTGAAACTAGAACTCGTCGTCCCTTCCAGCCGCCTGGAAGAGGTGATCAAGACATTGACCGCGGCGGCGCGCACGGGCAAAATCGGCGACGGCAAGCTGTTCTTGTACGACGTCGCTGAAGCAGTGCGCATCCGCAACGATGACCGTGGAGAAGCCGCTCTCTAATCCGCTTGCCGGCGGCGCGCAGGCGGCCGGCGACACGCAAGCGCGCTTCCTCCGCACCGGCGACGCGGAGCAGGTCCTGGAACAGCGCAGCCGATGGGTGGATTCGGTGGTGACCGCCGCCTATGAGGCGCATCTGGCGCCGGTATTTTCCACTGGTATGGCCGTTCTCGCCGTGGGCGGCTACGGGCGCCGGGAGCTATTTCCGCACTCCGATATCGATGTTCTGCTGCTGGTCGCGCCGGGCGATCCCACCGGAGTGGCGAAGGAAGCGCTGTCGCGTTTCCTGCAGTCGATCTGGGACTCCGAGTTGCGGCTCAGCCATTCCGTGCGCACGGTGAAGGAATGCTGTGAGTTGCACGAGCAGAACGTCGAGCTCAACATCAGCCTGCTTGACCAGCGTTTCCTCACCGGGGACGAGGCGCTCCATCGGGAGCTTCTCGCGCGGACCCCGAAGTTCCTTGGCGCCAACCGCTTGCAGCTGGCGCGACATCTTTGCAAGCTGACCCGCCAGCGGCACGCGAAATTCCATGACACGATCCATCACCTGGAGCCGAATATCAAAGAGGCTCCGGGCGGTTTACGCGATTTGCAGCTGTTGCACTGGTTGCGTTGCCTGGAAATGACCAGCTCCAGCGAGGATGCGCAGATGGAGCAGCCCCGGCGGTTCCTGCACTCGATGCGCTGTTATCTTCATTACCGTTCCGGGCGCGACAACAACCTGCTCAACTTTGAAGCACAGGAGGCGATCACAGAGCAGAGCTTCCTGCCTTTTGAAGATCCGTCGCACTCGATGCGTGAGTACTACCGCCATGCGCGCGCCGTGCATCGGGCGGCGCTGCGGGATTTGGAATCGGTGGAGAGCCGCCACAGCTCGCTTCTGGCGGGTTTTCGAGACTGGCGCACGCGGCTATCCAACAGCGACTTCACGGTTTCGCGCGAGCGGCTGCTGTTCAAGTCGCCGCAGCTTCTGGCCCAGGATCCCAAGCTCTGCCTCCGCCTGGCAGCTTTTCTCGGACGTCACCGCGTGCAACTGCACGCCGATTCCGAGCGGCGCATTCAGGAGCATTTGCCGCAGCTGCGGGAGTTCTTCGCGGGCCCGGAACCTCTTTGGCCGGACTTGCGCCAGATTCTGGATCTGCCGCACGCCTCCTTCGCCCTGCGTGCGCTGCACGACACTGGATTGCTGGCGGCCATCATCCCAAGCTGGGCGCAGATCGAGTGCTACGTGGTGCGCGATTTCCACCACCGCTACACGGTGGACGAGCACACGCTGATCACGATCGAGAATCTGGAACTGCTGCCGGCTTCCAAGGATGATCCTGCGCGGGGGCGGTTCGCCCACCTGCTGTCAGAAATAGAAAGCAGCGCGCTGGTCAAGCTCGCGCTGCTTTACCACGACATCGGCAAAGGCGATGAATCGGAGGACCACTCGCTGGCCTCGCGGAGATTGGCCGCCGCCGAATCGGAAAAGCTCGGCATTTCCGCGCAGGACCGCCAGACGCTGGAGTTCCTGATCGAGAACCACCTGATTTTGTCGGGTGCGATGACCGGGCGCGATCTGGACGATCCGGACACGGCGACCTGGCTGGCGCACAAGATTACGACGCTGGAGCGGCTGAAGCTGCTGACGCTGATGACCTATTGCGATATCGGCGCGGTAAATCCGACGGCGCTGTCGCCCTGGCGGATGGAGCAGCTCTGGCGCGTTTATCTCATCACCTACCGGGAACTGACACGCGAGCTTAAGGACGAGATGATCACCCCCTCCGACGCCGCTCCGGAACTGCGGAGATTCCTCACCGGCTTTCCGACGCGCTATCTGCGCATCCACTCCACGCAGGAGATCGAGCGGCATTTTCTTCTGGATCAGGGACGCGCGGCGGACGGCGCCGTGGTCGACATCACCCGGCAGAACGGGGTTTATCAATTAACGGTGCTGGCCAACGACCGTCATTTCCTGTTCGCCAGCCTTGCCGGAGCGGTGGCCAGTTTCGGCATGAACATTCTGAAGGCGGAAGCCTTCGCCAATACCAGCGGCACGGTGCTGGATACTTTCGTGTTTGAGGATCCGCAGCGCACGCTGGATTTGAACCCGCAGGAGCTGGACCGGATGCGCCACACGATTGAGCGTGTGGTGCTGGGCCGCACCGACGTGAAGAAGCTGCTCGGCAAGCGGCCCCGGCTGATGCCGCCGAGCAAAGGCGGACGCATCACGGGTCGCATCACCTTCGACAACGAAGTCTCGACGACGGCGACGCTAGTGGAGGTTGTGGCGGAGGACCGTCCCGGGTTGCTTTACGACCTCACGGCGGTATTTTCGGAAGCGGGCTGCAATATCGAGGTCGTGCTGGTGGACACAGAGGCGCATCGCGCGCTGGACGTGTTCTATGTCACGCAGCAGGGAAGCAAGCTTCCAGAGCCTCTGCTGGAGAGCCTTCGCGCACCGTTGCTGGCCGCCTGCAACGGATAAGTTAACACCTTTTTTACTTCTTCCCGGCGATCGGAGTCCGGCGGCAACTCTACAATGGACTGGATGGCGGATTCCGATCTCGAGCGGCGCAGATTCTATATTGCGGTGATCTACGGCTTGTGGGCGGTGATCGGGGCTGCACTTGCCCTCCCCGCCTCGGTTTACCTGTTCCTGCCGCCGGCGGCACGCAAGAACGAAGAGTGGGTGGAGATCGGCGACGTTTCCACGCTGCCCGTCGGAGCTCCGGAGGAAAAAATCTTCCGCCGCAACCGTAAGGACGGCTGGAAGATCATGAGTGAGAAGGCGACAGCGTGGGTGTCCCGCATGCCCGACGGCTCCGTGGTGGCGCTGGCTCCGCAATGCACGCATCTTGGGTGCGCCTATCACTGGGATGAGCAGAAACAGAATTTCATCTGCCCCTGCCACACCTCGGCCTTTTCCATCGACGGCACGGTGCTGGCTGGTCCCGCGCCGCGGCCGCTGGACCGCTACCAGGTCCGCATCCAATCCAACAAGCTGCTGCTGGGGCCTGTCGCCTGATTCATGCGCCGCAAGATTATTGAATGGCTGGACCATCGCACCGGCGTGGAGACCGCCGTAAGGAATTTTCTCTACGAGGAGATCCCGGCCTCCAGCGGATGGCATCAGGTATTCGGCAGCGTGGCGGTGTTTCTGTTCCTGCTGCAGGCCTTCACCGGGATCCTGCTGGCCTTCAACTATGCGCCCACGCCGGGCGACGCCTACAACAGCCTGCGCTATATCATCAGCGAGCTTACAGGCGGCAGGATGATCCGCAACCTGCATCACTGGGGCGCGAGCATGATGATCATCGTCGTCGTGCTGCATATGGCGCAGGTGTTTCTGTGGGGCGCGTACAAGAAGCCACGTGAAGCCACCTGGATGCTCGGCGTGGTTCTGCTGCTGCTGACGCTCGCCTACGGGCTTACCGGCTACTTGCTGCCCTGGGATAACCGCGCCTATTGGGGCACGGTGGTGACCACGCAGATTGCCGCCAAAGCCCCGCTGCTTGGGCCCTACATCAGCAGGCTGATGGGAGGTGAAGGCCCGGTGGGCGTGGTGACCTTCGCACGCTTTTACGCGCTGCATGTCATGCTGCTGCCGCCGGTGACGCTGATTTTGATCGGACTGCACGTTTACCTGGTGCGTAAGCATGGCGTGACTCCCCTGCCGGACGAACAGGTCACAAGAAAGTTCTACCCGGGCCAGGTCTACAAGGACACAATCGCGATGTTCGCCGCCTTCGTGATTCTGTTCGTCATGGCGGTGGCGGTGCAGGCTCCGCTCGGCCGGCTGGCCGACCCCACTGACACCTCCTACATCCCCCGCCCGGAATGGTACTTCCTGTTTCTGTTCCAGCTGTTGAAGCTGTTTGAGGGGCCGCTGGAGATCTTTGGCGCCGTCGTACTGCCTTCGCTCGCCGTCTTGGGGCTGCTACTGGTTCCCTTCATCGACCGCGGCAAGCTTGTCGCGCTGCGCCGCCGGACGATAGCCGCCGCTGCGCTTTCCCTGGCCGCATTCGGTTGGGGAGGGCTCACCGCCGCCGCCATCGTCTCCACCCCCGCGGGAATAGAATTGCTGGATGAGGAGGCCGCCGTTGCCGAGTGGCAGCAGCTTTCGCCGGAAGAACTGGCCGGGATCGGTTACTTCCGGCGGGAGAACTGCTCGGGCTGCCACAAGATCGGCACCTCCGGGACCGCCGTGGGTCCGGACCTCACATCCATGGCCATCCGCAAGGACGCCGCTTGGATGATCGCGCACTTCAAGCGCCCGCAGCTGATGGTTCCCGGGAGCCCCATGCCGCCCGTGCAACTGAGCGACTCACAGCTCAACGCGCTGGCCGCGTTTCTTTTGAAACTCACTCCGGCCAATGCCGAAGCCCTGCAATCGGCTCCGGCTTTCGCCGTCGACGGCGCCATGCTCTATCAGCAGCACCGCTGCGGCGCCTGCCACCAGGTGAACGGCGTCGGCATGAAGCTGGGTCCAATACTCAATGGTCTAAGCCGCCGCCGGTCCAAGGAATGGATCATTGAACATTTCCTGGAGCCGCAGAAGCTTTCGCCGGGTTCGGTGATGCCTCCCTACCGCCTGCGTCCACGCGACATGGACAACCTCACCACGTATCTGCTATCCATACCGCCGCTAGTCCAAAACTAGCCGGGCGATCTGCTCGCGATGCCATGCGGCATCGCCAAGGAGAATCTCTGAAGCCTTGGCCCGCCGGTAGTAAAGGTGCAGATCGCTTTCCCAGGTAAAGCCCATGCCGCCGTGAATCTGAATGCCGTGATTGCCTACCTCGCGGTAAGCCTCGCTGGCGTAGCTTTTGGCGGTGGAAACGGCGGCCTGCGCCTCCTCCAGCCCGTGGTCAATGGCGTAGGCAGCGTAGTAGGCGGCCGAGCGCAGGGCCTCCACCATCAGCACCATATCGGCGCACTTGTGCTGGATCGCTTGAAACTGGCCGATCGGTTTGCCGAACTGCTTGCGGGTCTTGGCGTATTCGACGCTGATTTCGAGAACACGCTGCATGCCGCCGAGCATCTCGGCTACCAGCGCCGCGTTTGCCAGCAGGGACATGCGTTCCAGAGCCCGTTCAGCCGCCTCTCCCGTTGCCACCAACACGGCCGGCGTGGCGTTGCACTGCACGCTATACAGGCGCCTGGTCAAGTCTATCCCTGCCATTGGCTGAACAGAGAGTCCTTCCGCTGCCCGTTCGACGAGGGCCAGCGTCAAGCCGCGACCGCCGCGTGCGACCACGAGCAGGAAGTCGGCCACCCCGGCGTCCTGCACGAAGCGCTTGGAACCATGCAGGCGTAGGGCATCGCCCCCGCCCGATGCGGACAGCTGAACCTGTTGCCAGCCCCAGGCGGCATCCTCCTCCTGGACAGCCACGGCGGCGCGTGACTCTCCGGAGCCAATCCGCGACAGGTAAATCTTCTTCAGTTCTTCATTACCTGCGGTATCCAGAAGTACTCCTGCCATCGGCACGGTTGCCAGAAAAGGTCCGGGCAGCAGAGCGCGACCCATCTCTTCCATCATTGCCGCGGTCTCCACCATCCCCAGCCCCATGCCGCCGTAGTCTTCCGCGAACAGGATTCCCGTCCAGCCCTGCTCGGCCATCTGCCGCCACAGGTTGGCATCGTATGGTGCCGGGGTTTCCATGATGCGGCGGACCTCCGCCATCGGGCATTCCTTCTGAAGGAACTTCCGCGCCGAGCTTTTGAGCAGCTGCTGTGTATCGGACAGTTCGAATCGCATGGCTTAGTAACTCTTGGGCAGTCCCAGCACGAATTGCGCGACGATGTTGCGCTGGATCTCGCTGGTGCCGGCCTCGATGGTATTGCCGCGGGTCCGCAGGAAGCCGTAAGCCCACTGGCCGCCGTCGGGCGCATCCGGGCACTCCTCGGTCAGCTGCGCATAGGGGCCGAGCAGTTCACTGGCCACCTGCTGGAACCGCTGGTTGTACTCGCTCCAGAACATCTTGAGGATCGATCCTTCCGGTCCCGGGACGCCGCTCTTGTCCACCCTTGTCAGCGCGCGCATCTGCGTGAGGCGGAAGATTTCGATCTCGGCATAACACTGCGCCAGCTTCTGCCTGATGACAGGATCTTCCAGCGCGGGCTTGCCGTTTTTCATGACAGTCCGGCCGCGCTCGACAAGCTGGCGGAACTGGCGCGCGAAGGTGATGTGGAGGCTTGCGCCCAGCGTGTTGCGCTCATGCATGAGGGTGCTGATGGCGACGCGCCAGCCGTCGTTCACATCGCCGAGCACATTGGCCGCCGGGACGCGGACATCGTCGAAGAACACTTCTGTGAACTCGCTCTCGCCTGTCATCTGCCGCAGCGGACGCACCTTCACGCCTGGGCTCTTCATATCGATCAGCAGGTAGGTGAGTCCCTTGTGCTTGGCCGCCTCCGCATCGGTGCGCACAAGCATTGCGTTCCAATCGGCCACCCAGCCGAAACTGGTCCAAACCTTGTGGCCATTGACGACAAAGTAATCACCGTCGCGGCGCGCACTGGTTGTGAGAGCCGCCAGATCGGAGCCCGCGCCCGGTTCGGAGAAACCCTGGCACCAGATCTCGTTGCCGCTCAGGATCCCGGGCAGGAACCGCTTCTTCTGCTCCTCGGTTCCGCAGGCGATGATGGTAGGCCCGACAAGCCCGATGCCGATGACGTTGGCCAGCGGTGGCGCCTGCGCACGCGCCATCTCCTCCAGGAAGATCGCCTGCTCCATGAGCGTGGCTCCGCGCCCGCCATATTCCTTGGGCCAGGCGACGCCGGCCCAGCCACCCTCAAACACATTCTTCTGCCAGGTGAGCGAGTGCGCAAAGCGCTCCTCCAGCGTCTTCTTTCGCGCCATCTCGGCGCGCCAGCTTTCCAGCCCGCTGGATGCCAGCCACTGGCGCAGATCCTCGCGAAACTTCTGTTGTTGAGCAGTAAGGGTCAGGTCCAAGCTTGGCATCATACCACCACCGCAACCCGCTCTATAATCGAGGTTTGGCCTCTCTTCAACTTCTGCGCAGCCTGATCCCCCGTATGCCCTTCAATCGTCTTCTCGGTTTGAAAGTGGCGCGCCGCCACCGCGACGGCGTCACCATCGAATGCCCGCTGCGGCCCGATCTGATGAATCTGGCCGGCGTGCTGCACGGTGGAGTTACCGCCACGCTCGCCGACGTCGCCGTCGGCATCGCCATCCACAACCACTTTGACGGCCAGCGTCCCACCACCACCGTGGAGCTGAAGGTGAACTACTTCCTGCCGGTCGCTGGCAAGAAGCTGCGCGCCCGTTCGCGCCTGATACGCGTGGGCAAGACGCTGGTCGTCGGCCGCGTCGACCTCACCGACGACCGAGGCAAGCTGGTGGCCGCCGCTTTTGCCACCTACATGCTGCTGCCACGCATCAGTCCCGGCTGACGCGCACCAGTTGCTTGCCGGTGTTTCCGCCGCGCATCATGTTCAGAAACGCGCGCGGCGTGTTCTCGAGGCCTTCCTCGACCTGCTCGCGGTATTTCAGCTTGCCTTCCCTCAGCCATTGCGCCATTTGCGTGAGCGCCTCCCGGAAGCGCTCGGCGTAGTCCAACACCAGGAAGCCTTCCATCCTCGCGCGCTTGACGATGAGCTGGCCCAGCAGGCGCGGGCCCATCTCCGGCTTCTCCAGGTTGTACTGCGAAATCTGCCCGCAGATGGCGATGCGCCCGCGGAGGTTGATCTGCATCAGCACCGCGTCCGATATAGGCCCGCCGACATTGTCAAAGTAGCAATCGACGCCGTCCGGACACTGCGCTTTCAGACTCTCGCGGTAGTTCCCCGAAGTCTTGTAGTTGAAGCCGGCGTCAAACCCAAGCTCGCCTGTGATCCAGGCGATCTTATCGTCGCCGCCGGCGATTCCCACCGTCCGGCAACCGTGCATTTTTGCCATCTGGCCAACAAGGGAGCCCACCGCGCCAGCCGCGCCGGAGACAACCACCGTCTCCCCGGCCTTCGCCGCGCAAACGTCGAAGAGGCCGAAGTAGGCGGTCAGTCCGGGCATCCCCAAAACGCCGAGCGCCGTCGATACCGGCGCCAGGGCGGGATCGATCTTGCGCACGCCACGGCCGTTTAGACAGGCATATTCCTGCCAACCCGTCATTCCTTCGACAATGTCGCCCTCGGAGTATTTGGGGTGGCGTGATGCCACCACTTGGCCGACTCCGCCTCCGGTCATGACGCCGCCGATTTCCACCGGGGCGGCGTATGACTTTGCCTCGCTCATCCTCCCGCGCATGTAGGGATCAACCGAGAGGAACATCACCTTCACCACCACTTCTCCCTCGCCCGGTTCCGGCATGGGCGTCTCCACCATTTGGAAATCGTTCTCCCTTGGCCAACCCACCGGACGTGCCGCGAGCAAGATCTGCCTGTTCATCGGCATTGATTATAGCGAGGACGGACTGCTAGGGAGAGGCGCCGTCTCCGTCTCCATTGGAGAGATCTTCCCTCAGAATGCGTCCGATACGGCGTCGGAGGTCAATCTGATGCGGTTCGCGAGGCAGGCGCGGAGGAAGCTGGCGGCAGTATGCCTGCATAAGGCCGGATTGCGCGCATGGCCGCCAGCTGGGATGGTTCTGAAGTGTTTCCTTGAGAAGCTTGTGATAAGGGAGTGTTTCACGGCCGCGGTGATCGGCGAGCAAGATGGTCTCAATCGCGAGGTTTTCCAGAATCTGATCGAGAACTTCTTGGGTCACTGGAGACCGGTCTTTGATTAATCGGGGTTTGTTGGCGGTAAACAATTTGGAGGCGCGGACAAAGACGCTTGCCGGACGCACTTCATCCAGGCTGGAGAAAACAATATAACCGCCCTCGGACCATCCAACTGATCCGGATACGAAGTGACGTGAGGGTTTGTCGGGAAGCTTGGCGATGATATCCTTGTAGCCAGCCGAATTCTGGCGGTAAAGCTGCCACGGGTATGGCGCCAGGGAGATGACCGTGAGCAGTGCGGCGACAGCCACACGGGGAGCCGGCAGGGACAGGCTCAGAATATGGCGGATAAGAACGATATTCAGGAGCAGGATGGCCGGCATGACCATCATGTAGTGTCTTGGCTCGCTGATCGCGCGTACGAAATAGGACGTGCCGATGATCGACAACAGCATCGCGGCCGAAGCGGCGGCAACTGGAAGCCGGCTAAAGAAGGTCAGGAAGACGGCGATGGCCGCAAAGGCCAGCAGACCGGAACCTGTGGTATGGACCAGCACTTCGATGGGCCAGGGGAGACCCGGTTTCATTCCGGCCCAGGGCGCGATGGGGTCGAATGCCAGTTGCTGGAACAGGTACCAGGCACCGCCGGGCAGGATCAATCCCGCCGCGAGCAGCGCCAGGAAGCCGGGACGTTTCAGAAGCTCGAATTGGCGCAGGATCAGCGGCGCCAATGCAGCGGCCGGAATCAGGATGACACCCGTACCCTTGGTCCACAGGGCGAGGCTGCACCAAAGGCAGAGAAGGAAGGCATGGCGAGTTCCCTGTGTGCGGAGAAAGCGGATCAGCGCGTCGAGGAAAAGTGTGAACAAGAGGAAGGAGAGCATCTCCGCCATGACCAAGTTGGTGGCAAACTGGAAATCCTTCCCGGCCACAAGGACACAGGCGGCGAAAAGTGCGGCGGGAGGAGGGACGATGCTGCGGGCTATGCGATAGAACAGCAGAGCGGTGGCGAGCCCCGCCAATCCGATCAGGATCAGTACCGAGGATCGGGAAGGAGGAACGAAGAGCCAGAGCACGGCTTCCATGGAGTGGAACACCGGCGGCCAGTGTCCGAAGGTCACTTTCGGGTAGTGGAGGTAGTACTTTTCCGCCCACGATACGAGATTCGAGGGCGGCCATTGGAGCAGATAGTCTCGAATCATGAGCCCCGTCATGAAATGTGAAGCTTCATCCGGATAGCCATCGAACTCGCCTTGATAGGCTCCGCCACCGATCTGGATGACCCCGAAGATCAACGTAGCCAGCAGCAGCGCTGACGGAAGGAACCACTTGTCACGCTTGGCCTCTCCGCGCACCAGGCCAACAGCAAAACCAGTGGCGCCGGTGAGCAGATGGGTGATGTAGAGGGGGAAGCTGGCGGCGGCGAAAACGACACTTCGATGCCGGACGAGAAACCGGAATAAAGAAAGCTGGAGAAGGCAAACACCCGCAAGCGAGCAAAGCAAAAACAGCGTCAGCAGACCGCCGTGGAGGAGGCTGAGGAGAGTGAGAAAGGGAATGAGAACGGCGATAAATGCGGTGATGCGGTCCCGCCAGCGGAAATTGAGGTCGGTCGGTAGCCCGTGACGGAACATCAGCTCGGTCCAGGGGAGCGCGCGATCGATGAGATCGGTCCGGATCATGCCGGCGAGGCTCCACTGCTTATGGTGGGTGATCTGGATGGCGGGGTCCAGCTGCATGCGGCCGCCATCCTGTGCAAGGCGCACGCCGAACTCGACGTCCTCAATGCAGGGGCGGCGATAGGTTTCGTCGAAGCCGCCGAGTTGCAGAAACCGGTGGCGGCGAACCGCGCCGCAGCCAGTCCAGAAGGTGCCGGCCTTGCGAGAGGATCGGTGGTGAACGTAGGCGTGGAGAAGATTGCGGAAGCTGGCGACAACGCCGCGGACTTTTGGCGTGGTGTCGTAGGAGCCCATGATGCTGTCGAGTTCGGGATCACTATGAAACGCCTCCGCAAAACGCGCCAGCGTATCTTGATGCACGGTTACGTCGGAATCAAGAAAGACGAGAACGTCGCCGGCGGCTACTCCTGCCGCCGCGTTGCGGGCCGCGGCAGGACCGCTGCGCGTGTGAAGACGAACGAGGCGGGCATGGTGGCGGGCGGCGATTTGGGAGAGACCTTCGGCATCCGGGGAACCGTCATCGGCTACCAGCAGTTCATAATCCTGGAAGCTGGAGCCGCGGACACTGGCAAGGCAAGCTTCGATGGATTCGGGCTTGCCGAATACGGGAACGATGACCGAAAGCAAGGGCATCTCAGGCTTTTCGTGGCCAGGGAACTTCAGCGATGCTCAGCAAGGCAACGAATCTAATCTCCTCCTATGCAATTTCACCAGCCAATGTAAGCCGGCAAACGGTTGTTATGGGATTACCTTAGCAGAGGATAACGGAAATAGGAAGCGTGTGCATGCAAGTGAAGTTCTATTCCCCGCACTTCAATACTGGCTAGCACGGCAGAAACGTGAACACCACGCTTCCAATGAGGAACCAGATGGCGGCGAAAATCAGCCCGTAGCCGAAGAATCCGCGAAAGTCGACGTTGGTGATACCGGCGACGACGACATACCAGAAGGGGGAGGTGAGGTTGCCCATGTGATCCCCTACGCTCAGGCTGAGGATGCCCCGCTGCACAGAGACACCGACCGACTCGGCCACTTTGGAGGTCACATAGCCTTGCACGGCCCACTGGCCGCCGCTGGAAGGAATAAAGATGGCAAAGACGGCGCTGACGGCGGCGGTGAGCACTGGGAAGCTGAGCGGGGTGGCGATGTGGGAGATAAGACCGGCAAGCCTTTCGCCGGTGGAGGTGAACTGGACAAGCCCGGCGACGCCGGCGTAAAGATGATAGACGACCATCACGGCCCAACCCGTGGAGGCCGCCTTCTGAAGAGCGCGCGTGAAGGAATGCACGTTGCCGTGCAGCAGCAGGCAGGCCAGTAGCAGCGTAGTGTTCAGGGAATTGATATCGAGGCTGGCGCCCTTGGCGATGAAATGGAACCAGAGCCATGCGCAGAGCGCGGCGCTGAGAACAACGGTCCAGAAGCTGTTGCGCTCGGCACGTTCGGAAAAGGACTGCGGGGCTGCGAGTTCGGCGGGCCCTGGTTCCAACAGGACGCTAGTGCCGGGGAATTCGGAAACAGGCCGGCATTTTGAGGGCATCAGCCAGCATCCGGCGATCATGACGGCAGCCAAAAAGACAACCTCGTGTACGAGGGCGGCCGGCGACCAGATGGTAGTCTTCAGGGAAACGATGCCGATTTCTTTCTCCAGAAAATGTCCGGGCGTGGCCACCAGCAACGGAGCGGAGGCCGAGAGGCCGAACTGCCAGACTGCGTTGGCGGCCCAGATCACGGCAAGAAAGAAGAGAAAGTCGATCTTGAGGCCTTTGCGTTCGGCCTCACGCGCAAAGTAGACGGCGACAATCGGGCTGAGTGCGATGCCGAGTCCCCAGTAGAGATAAGCGGCGGCGGCGCTGACAGCCACCGCGAGGATGACCACCTGGTTGCGCGTGGAAGGGAGGCGCGAAAGGGCGACGATGGCGCGACGGAACATCGGAGTGGCGCCGAGCACGGCGCTGAGCACAATGATGAGGGTCATCTGCATCGTAAACGGGAGCAGCATCCAGAGACCCTTGTAGTAGGCTTCGACGGTTTGCGACGCGGTGTTGCCGAGAGCGACGGCGACGCCACACAGAACAAGCATCAGCATGATGGATGCCGTGATGGCATCCGGAACGGCCCGCCCCATGCCCCGCGCGAACTTCTCCAGCTTTGAGCTGTCCATCGAGCTCCTTTCGAATCGTTCCAGGGTATCGCAACGCGTGTGGCGGGAAGGTGATAGCCTAACGCAAAGGCCCGGCTGGGTCAACACCAGCCGGGCCCTGAATAGTTCACGCAGATCTAACTGCGCACCTGCTGAAGCTACATTACCTGTTCGGTCAAATGGCGGCTAATGATCTGCCGCATCTGATCCTTGGCGTGCAACTTGAGCTTCTTTAAACGGACCTCTTCCAACTGCTCATCTTCGGTGAGATGATGCCTGGATTCCAGGTCAGTGAGGATGCGGTCATATTCGGAATGCTTTTCCGACAGTGACCGGAACTCCTCGTCGCTTTTCAACAGATGCGCCTTCAGTTCCTCTTCGCGCAATTTCTCCATGAGCGTAAGCCTCCTTGGGGTAGTAAGGTCGCCACGCCGAGTCTTGGGTCTTTGAGGATTATGGCTCGGTGGGTGATCGAAAATGCCATCGTGCTATCTGACAAGTGGTTGCGGTCTCCCTGGGGGGAACCGTTCCCGTATAAACCTTAACAAAATCTCAGCCGCATCACAATAGCCGGTTCCGGGGGATTCTCGTAGTACCCGGGCCGTAGTCCCGTAACCTGAAATCCGCAGCGGCGATAGAGCGTTTGGGCGGCGATATTCGAGGCTCTTACCTCAAGAAACATTTCCCCTTCCATCTGTTCCAGGACGGCGGCAAGCAACTGGCTGCCCATTCCCTGACGCCGCCAATCGGGGTTGACGGCGAGGTTAAGAAGCTCCCATTCACGTGGCGCGGTTTGGCGGAATGCGGCGAAGCCGGCGGGACGGTTCTCAAACTCGGCAAGCAGGCATTGCTGGTTCAGATAACTTGCAGGGTCCCAGGTGGAGGCTTCTGGGCTTGCGGCTTGGAGGGAGGCAATGGCGTGGAGATCGGCGGGTTCGGCTGGGCGGATGACGACGGGCGGCGGGGCCAGCTGGCGGAGCAGATCGCGCTGGAGCGCGCCGAGCCGGCGCCAGCTGAAGCGTTGTTCGGCGAGAAGCCTTGCGTTGGCGGCCAGGGAGCGTCGAAGAGTTTGATCTTGAAGCAGCGTGAGGCAAGCCTCCAGGAAATCATCGGGACTGTCGGCGATCCAGACCGACTCTGCGTGGCGGAGCCCGAGACCGGCGCAGCCGCTGGAGGTGGAGACAACGGCGCGCTCCATGGCCATGGCTTCCAGCAGCTTGATGTTGGTGCCGGCGGAGACGAGCGTGGGGACAATAACGAGGTTGGCGCGTTCATAGAGCGGTTTGACGTCAGCAACGAACTCAAGCAGCTGGAGTCCCGGGGCAGAGGGAAGCGCCCGTTCAGGCCAATACAAGGCGGCATCGGGGCCGGCGACGGCAGTGAATTCGGCCTCGGGCAGCGCCTGTCGCAGCCGCTGCCATACTTCCCCAAGGAAAAAGCGGAAGGCGCCCACGTTAGGGAAATGGCGAAAGGAACCGATGAAGAGAATGCGGCAGCCGCCGGGTTCCGGCACGGTCGTGAAGCGCTGGAGATCGACGCCATTGGGAATGACGGTGGCCCAGGGGTGCTGGCTTAGGGCGGCGTCCTTGTCCGACATGACGACGGCAATGCGGGCGTTGCGGAGTGCGCGGCTCTCAAAGCGTCGCCAGCGCCACAGGTCCCAGGCGCAGGAGAGAGTTTGCCGGCGGTTGTGCACCTGGAGGAAGAGGTCGAAGGTGATGTCGTGCTCGACGAGAATATCGCCACCGTAGGAGGCAAGTTGGGTGTACTCGGTTTGCAGGGGGCGAGGTGCGGCTTGAAGCGCGTGCTGCATGGCGGGGGAGCGGTACTCGCAGACTTCCGGGGGATCAAGACTGGCCCAGCGCGGCTCGCGGTAGCGTGGCTTGGGGACGAGGGTGATGCGGGCGCAGAAGGCGAGCAGCGGCGTCAGATCAGCGGGTTTGTCATCTTCGATGAATGCGAAGAGGAAGATGTCGTGGGTGATGGCAGCTTCGCGCAGCAGGTGGAACATGCGAACCGCGCCGCCATGAGATAGCGGGTAGGGGACGTAGGGGCTGAGCACGGAAACCTGGGCACGGGAGGGGGAGGTGGGGCGGCCTTCGAGAATCTCCACCGTGTCGGGAGTAGTGGAACGTTCCCGCCGGCCGGGCCAGCCGCGTGGGCGCAGCCAAATGCGGTCGAGCGGAACCCCTAGGAAGAAGAGCAGGCTGGCGAGGGCGCAGCGGAGTTGGAGATGGTGCCGTTCCAGACGCGAATTGTAGGCGAGGATTCGCGTGGGGGAAAAGAGAAATGCGGCGGCGCGCAGCGAGTGGTGACGGGAGTCGCCGGTGAACAGCACCGGGGCCATGCCGACGCGCAGCCCGCGCAGGGCGTGGCGCAGTTGCAGGTACAGGTCGCCGGCTGTTCCGCCGCGCAGGCCGATCAGGTTCCGGGTTGGATCCGATTCTCCGATGTGGACCAGGTAATGGCGGCGATCCGGGATGAGTTGGCGGGCCTCCTCGGTCATGGAGCGGAACAGGCCATCATCGCCGGTGGCGTAGCAGACAACAACCGCCTCGGGATCGACACCGCGGAGGCTGAACCAGAGTTTCATCAGGACCGCGCGCCAGCTCACCGGGCGCGCCCTGTGATCCGCAGCACGGCCCAGGCGGCCAACGGAAATACCGAGATCACGGTACAGACAGGGGCGAAACCGTGTTTGACGATCAGCTCGCCGACGACCGCCGAGAAAACCGTCTGCATGGCGCCGTAGGCGAAGGTGAGGGCGGCAATGCCGGAGGCGGCGCGGGCGGGGCCGAAGTAGTCGATGGGCAGCGCATAGAGGTTGACACTGAAGGCGACGGCCCAGAAGAAGCTCCAGCAGATGGCGGCGGTGGCAAACAGTTCATTGTCGAGCTGCGGAGCGGCGGCGGTGGCAAGCAACGCAATCGCGGCGATTAGAGCCACTTTCATGCGCGCGGCAGGCAGGTTGGAAGAGGCGGAAGCGAAGCGGAGCGAAATAGCGCCGCCGGTCAGCCCGCCGAGCGCGGCGAAAAGAGGCGGTATCCAGGCCAGGCGCAAGTTTGCCTGCTCTTGTGTGAGGCCCTGCGTCTCCACCAAAAAGACGGTGGTCCAGTTCATCCACAGACTGTAGATGGTCATCACCAGCATGTTGGAGAAGATCAGACCCCACAGGCGGCGGTCGGTGGCCATCTGGCGGATGCCTTCCCCGGGCTTCGGCGGTTCCGCCGCCTGCGCGGGGATGCGCGCGGAGACCCACAGCCAGACGGGAATCCAGACGAAGCCAAGCAGTCCGGCGACGACAAAGGCCGAGCGCCAACCGTAGCGGATGGCTAGCGCGCTGGCCAGCACCGGAGCGCCGACCATGCCGATGGAGATGCCGATTTGGCCGAACGCGGAGCCGAGAGCGCGCTCCTGCGGCCGAAGGTAGATGGCAACTGCCTTGCCGCTGGCGGGGATGCCACCGGATTCGGTGAGCCCGAGAGCGCCGCGGCAGAAGAGCAAGGAGCGGAAGCCGCCGACGAAGCCGGTGGCGATGCCGACGAGCGACCAGAAACCAACCGACAGACTGATGCCCAGGTTCAGCCCGACGCGGTCAATAAACCAGCCGGCGAGGGGCGCCGCGAGGGCGTAGGTAAAGGAGAAGGCGGCGAGCAGGTAGCCGTACTCCTTGTTCGAGATGGCGAATTCGGTCTTGATGGTGGGGGCGAGCGCGGCCAGCACCTGGCGGTCGAGGAAACTCAGAGAAGCGGCCAGCGTGAACACAACCATGGCCACCCAGCGGTAACGGTCATCTGTCTGCATGAGTTATTGGAATTCGATAACGGCGACTTCACCGGCGGTGGCCAGCTTGGCATCAGGTTTTGGAATGTAGTCGATCTTGAGGCGGCGCGGAGGCTTCTGCGCGCCGCAGCCGAGTGAGTGTTCGCCGCCGCCGGCCAGCACGATCTTGGAAGGGTCGGGAATGAGGTATTGAGTGAGCTTGGAGTCCGGCGTGCGAAGGGCGAGGCGGAGCCGGCCCTGGAGACAGTCGACGCGCTCAAGCACACCCGTGGCAGAGCCCGAGGGACGCGGACCGTCCCACCATTCGACGACTTTCGCGGGGGCGGCGCCTCCGGATGCGGCGCGTGCGCGGTCTTCGGCGGCGCGGATGTTGGCCAGCGCTTCCTCCTGCAGTTTCTCGAGCTCTTTCTGCTTTTCCTCTTCCTGGCGGCGGCGCTCGGCGATCTCGAGATCGATGCGGCGCTTTTCAAACTCGCGCTGGCGCGCCTGCAGGCGTTCGCGCTCCTGCTCGGTGGTGGCGGTGCGTGCGGCGGTGCGAAAGCTCAGGCCGGCGCCGTCAAAGTCCTTCGCCTCCAGCTGGGTTTCGGCGAGTTTTTCCCATAGGGCGGTGTTGCGCGGGTCGAGCTCGGCGGCTTTTTTGTAGTAGGGGTAGCGGCGGCCGGCTGTCGGCTCAAGATCGCCCAGGCGGAGATGAGGCTCAGGCCAGCGCGGGTTGAGCTGTGCGGCGCGCTGAAAGGCCTCACGGGCTTTGGGGGGCGCTTTGAGAGCAAGCCCGTGGCGCAGCCAAGCCAGCGCGTTCTTGCTGCCGTTCTCGACCGCCTCCGCATGGAGACCGGCGCCGTCGAAGGCGTCAGGGTCCTTGCTGCCGGCATTGAGCACGCCCTGGTACATTTTTCGAGCCTCAGCGCCTTCCAGCAGATCGGCCAGCAGAACTTGTGCACGTTGTGCGTCAACCGCACGCGGCCGGTAGTCGCGCTCGGGGTTGAGGGGCTTGCCGGCGATGGTTTCCGGAAGGAACTGGCCGGCGGCGAAGTAGCTATTCAGAATGTCTTCCATTTCCTGCTGGCCGCTGCCGAAGGAGTTCCGGTAAGCGACTTCGAGGCCGGAGTCGTTGTGGAGGTTGGAGAAGAACACACGAGCCCGGCCCATGTATTCCTCATCCAGGGCGAACAGGCGGATGCGGGCCCAATCTCTGTTGCGTTGGGCCGCCGGCGGCGCCAGCACGGTGATCTTGTTGCCATCCACCTCCACGTGCGATAGGGCGGTGATGAGGCCGTTTTCGATGATGGCAGGCAGCGGCGGGGTGTCGTCGCGAAGCAGCAGGGTGACGAAGTCGCGCAGCAGCGCGGTGGGAACAGGCTGCCCGGCCAGCAGGCCCGCGGTGTAGGCGTCGCGCCGTGGTGCAAGCTTCTCCGATTTATAGGGAGAGTTGCCCCGATTGGCTTGGACCACAATGAGCCGGATGGGCCAGAGCGGCTTGATTTCCTCGCGGCCGAGCAACTTCGCGGTCAGCCAGAGCGTCTGGTCAAACGTGGCCAGCACTTGGCGTGCGTCCTTTTCTGTGTTCGAGAGAACCTCGATGGGTTCGGAGCGGAACAGCGCCCAGTCCACCGCCGGCGCGGTGCCGGCGAGAGCCAGCACAAGGATGAACAGCCGCCTCACGCCGGAAAGGGTAACATAACCGCTGATAGACTGGTACTTCCCTTGACAACCCGCACGCTCAATCCAGTTGCGAGAGCCGCCTTGGCGGTTGTGCTGCCATTTCTTGCCTTGGCGCAGGCGAACCGTCCGAGGCCGCAGGAGCGCGCCCAACTCGACGCGAGCCAGGCGCTATTCACCGTGCTGGCGGCGATCAATGCGGCGGGCTATGACGATGGCATGGATAGCTCGTGGGCGCATCCATTGCGGAAAGCGATTCGTGAGGAGATCGCGCGCCGCAATCCGGCGGTGCTCGACAAGATCCGCGATTTCCGGCGGGAGCACCGGCAGGAGAACGCTGTACTGGAACTGCAACTGTACATTTCCTATGGCTTGTTGGTGGATGATCCGCCCAGCTTCGCGTTCCGGTACCCGGAGTATCAGCTGCCGCCGGACGTGGCATCGCTGAAGGAGTTCGCGCCGTTGTTGAAGACGTTTTATGAGCAGGCGGGTATCGAGGATTTATGGCGGCGTTCGCAGCCGGCGCTGGAGGAGATGATCGCGCGTTATCATGAGCCGGCATCAAAAGCGGTGCTGGAGGTGTCGGCCTATCTGCGCGCGCCTTCGACGGGCATGTATCCGGGCAAGCGGTTCCAGATTCTGGTGGACCTGTTGGGGGCGCCGAACCAGACGCACGTGCGCACCTACTTCAACGACTATTTTCTTGTGGTGACACCATCGGCTGAGGTTCACCACAACGAGATCCGGCAGGCTTATCTGCATTACATGCTGGATCAGCTGGTGACCAACAACCAGGACAAGCTGGAGCCGAACCGCGGGTTGATCGATTACGCGCAAGGCGCGCCGCACTTGGCCGATCATTTCAAGGACGATTTCCTGTTGCTGGCCACGCGCAGCCTGATTCGTGCAATTGAGTCGCGGCTGGCTCCACTGGCGCGGCGGCAAGCGATGGTGGATGAGGCGATGGGCGAGGGCTTCGTGATGACGGCTCACTTCGCGGAACAACTGCCGTTGTATGAAAAGCAGGAACAGGCAATGCGGTTTTATTTTCCTGAGCTGATCAAAGCCATCGATCTCAGGAAGGAAGCGGTGCGGCTGGACAAGCTTGAATTTGCGCGCGCCAAGCGGGTGCGGAAGGTGCGCGCGGCGCCCGCGCCGCCTCCACCGCTACCGGCAGAGAAGGGCCTGGAAGATGCCGAGCAGCTGTATCAGAAACGGGAGCTGGAAAAGGCTCGCGAGCTGTTCCTGAAGGCGGCTGATGCGGGGCAAGAGCGCAGCGTGCGCGCCCGCGGCTACTATGGTTTGGGGCGCATTGCGGCTTTGAGCCGCGACCCGGAGCTGGCATTGAAGATGTTCGAACAGGCGCTGGAACTGGAGCCGCCGCCGGCGGAGAAATCCTGGACGCTGGTGTATCTTGGCCGGTTGGCGGAGGCGATGGGGGACCCGGATGCGGCGGCGAGGCGCTACCGGGAGGCTTTGACCGTGGAAGGGGCATCGGCGCAGGCGCGCCAGGCGGCGGAAAAAGGCCTGCAGGGAAAGGTAAAGTAGAGGGAAGGAGTTTTCATGAAGAAGCTTGGTTTGTTGATGTTGTGCATGGCTTTGGTGTCGGCCGCTTACGCTCAGGGGCAGAAGCAGCCGCAGGCGAAGTCGCAGAAAGAAATGGAAGCGGTGCAAGCGATCTTTGCGGCGCCGGACGCCGCGGCGCGGATCAAGGCGGCAGATGACCTGCTGCTGAAGTTCGCCGACACGGAGTTCAAAGCGGTGGCGCTACAAGTTGCGGCTGCATCGGCACAGGAAATGAACGACTTCGAAAAGATGGTGCTGTACGCCGAACGGACGCTGGAAGTGGACCCGAAAAACTATGCTTCGATGCTGATGTTGGCCAGCGGGATCGCGCAGCGGACGCGTGAGCACGATCTGGACAAGGAAGAAAAGCTGGCCAGGTCGGAAAAGTACGCCAAGGAAGCACTGGAGATTCTAAACGCGGCGCCGAAGCCGCGGCCGGACATCACCGATGAGCAGTGGGACGCGGCGAAGAAGGATTTCATGGCGCAGGCGCACGAAGCGATGGGCCTTTCGGCGATGGTGCGCAAGAAGTACGACGACGCCATCACGCAGTTCAAGACGGCGGTGGAGATGGGCGCCACGCCTGATCCCGCCACCAAGGTGCGGCTGGCTTCGGTGTACAACTCGGCGGGCAAGTACGATGAGGCGATCGCGGTGCTGGATGCGCTGCTGGCCGAACAGGATCTCCACCCGACGATCCGGCAGTTCGCTTCCCAGGAGAAGCTGAAGGCCGCCACGGGCAAAGCGCAAAAGAAATAGTCGAACCGGACAATGGAAGACAATCTGGATGGCCTGGAGTCCAGGATTGGTTACCGCTTCGTTAACCGCGAGCTGTTGAGCCGCGCGCTGACGCACAAGTCCCGGGCGTTTGAGTCCGGCACGGGCCAGGGCGCCTGCTCCGGAGACAACGAACAGCTGGAATTTCTGGGGGACGCCATTCTGGGTTTCCTCATCAGCGAACTGCTGATGAGCCGTCACCCGAACTTTCCCGAGGGGCGGCTATCGAAGCTGAAGGCGTATCTGGTGAGCGCGAATCATCTTTACCATGTTGCGCAAGGCATCCAGCTTGGCAAGCACCTGTTTCTGGGCAGAGGCGAGGAGCTGAGCGGCGGGCGCGAGAAGCGCGCTCTGCTGGGGGATGCGCTGGAGGCCCTGCTGGCGGCCATGTACATGGATGCAGGATTGGAACAGGCCCGCAGTTTCGTGCTGAAGTACGTGGTGGGGGATTTTGATTCCAGCAAGAGCGAGGATGAATCGCTTGTGGTGGACTACAAGAGCGCGCTGCAGGAGGCGGCGCAATCGATGGGCTTGGCAATGCCGCGTTACGTGATTGTGAAAGAGTCCGGACCGGAGCACAAGAAGATGTTCCTGGTGGAGGCGCGGATCGGGCAGAATTATTCGGAGCGGGCGGAGGACACGTCCAAGAAGGCGGCGGGGCAGAAGGCGGCGCAATTGCTGCTGGCGCAGCTGAACAGCTTGCAGGAAGCTTGAGCGAGCCTCGGCGGGCATTCATTCATTGAAGTCCGGAGATTTTCCTTGACGTCGTACAATAATCCGCCTGCCTGGCGCGTCATGGAGAATGAGGTGACCGCATAATGTGGCCGGCGTTCAGAGCGCTCGATTCCTGGTGGTTGGATGTCAAGCTCGGCATCCGGATGCTGATCAAGTACCCCGGTCTAACGCTGGTTGGAGGAAGCGGCATCGCGGTAGCCGTAGCGATTGCCGCCGGCGCTTTCAGCGTCATTTACGGCAACTTCCTCGGTGTTTCGCTGCCGATCGAGGAAGGAGACCGCATTGTATCGATCGAGGTTTGGGACACCGCCGCGAGCAAAGCGGAGCGGCGCATCCTCTTCGACTACCAGGTCTGGCGGGAAGAGTTGAAATCGCTTCAAGATTCGGATGGCGCTGGGCGCCGACTGGAAGAGCATCGTCGCGAGCCTCTTCTCCAGGGTGCTCGGACAGCTCGGCGCCGGCGCTGCGCTAGGCATGGCCACTTGAGCCGTGATCGGGAAAGATCTCATGCGCGGCAATGAGGCAATCATCCTGCCGGCCGTGGTTCTCTTCCTGATGGCTGTCGGCTTGCTTGCAGCGTCTGGACCTGCCCGCCGATGCCTGCGGATCCAGCCGACTGAGGTGCTGAGGGAGCAATAGTCTCGTAGTTACTACCTTGGCGGTAGAGGGGCGGCAGTGGTACCGCCCAGGCCCGCGTAGGCGTCCTTCACCTTCACCACCTTGTCGCCTTTGAAAGTGACGAAGGTGATCTTGCCCGGCGGCTCGCCGTAGATCCACTCTTCCAGTTCCTCGCCGTCCTTGGTTTCACGCATCTTGTGGCGCGGGCGGCCGATGGCGATCATCACCTGCTCCTTGTTCATGCCCTCGACGGCGCGCTTTTCCTTGATGGCGGCCTGGATCGGCTCGGGTAGCGACTCGACATAGTTCTCGGTGGCGCTGCGCTTCTCAAAATCCAGAATCGGATCGAGGATCTTTTTCACGTCGGCGACGTCCATCGGCGGTACGTGTTTCGGGAAGACGATGGCAATGTTGGTGCCGGCGGTGGGAGTGCCTCCCTGGCCTATGGGCGTGGTGCGCGTTCCTGTTCCGACCTCGATCCGTTCGTACCACTTGCGGCCGCTCTTGACGCCGCCGTTGAATTCCAGCTTGATCTGGTCTTTTTCGAATTCGACCTTGGTGATTTGAACCAAGTCGCCGACGCGCGCGGCGGGGCCGAATTCGCGGCCCGCCTCGTTCCAGGCGCTTTTGTCGTATTTGCCGTCGCTCATGAACGGGAGGTGCTTTTTGGAGCGCGGCAGGAAGACTTTCACAGTGGCGTATTCGGCGGTGAGGCCTCGGATCAGGATGATGCGGTCTTCGTCGGTGAGTTTGGGATCGGCGCCCCAAGCGAGGCAAGGCAGGATCAGGGCGGCTACGGCCGCGGCCCACAAACCGGGTTTTCCACGCGGTTGTCTCATGGTTCCTTCTGCCTCGGACTTGCCAGCGGAAGATGCTGCCTGCGGATGGGAGCCTTGATGAGAAAGGCGATCATGACCAGAAGCACTGCGGAGCATAAGATGCCGGCTTCGGGTCCATATTCGCCACCGCTCCACAACTCGCCGACGCTCCAACGGTAAGCGTAGCCCGTTACTTTTATTTTAAACCCGCTGACCTCAACGCCGAAAAGCGGCAGCGTCCAGTTCCAGCCGAAGTGGATACCGATAGCGAGCCAGAGGTCGCCGCTCCGCAGGACGGCATAGCCTAGAAGGACGCCCCAGGCCATGGTGTTGAACAGGGCAAGGTTGGTGACGTTCTGGTTGGTCGAGTGGGCCGCACCGAACAGCACGCCCATGGGCAGCACGGTGGCCCATGTTCCGAAAACAGGCACCAGTACCTGGAAGGCGTAGCCGCGGAAGAGCACCTCCTCGGCGACGACGCCGAATAGGAGCACGAAGGTGACGAAGGCGAAGGTTCCCCACGTAGGAGTGGGTTCCGTGGACGGAGCCAGAGTGGCGATGCCGAACATCAGCGGCGGGGCCAGGATCAGGGCGGCAGCCCCGCCTCCTCCGGCGAATCCCATAAGCAGGTGGCGGGCGGAGATGGCGTTCCAAAAGAGGCCGATTTCGGTTAGATGAGCGCGCTCATAGATGCGGAGGGACAGGACGTTGGCGACGGCTCCGGCGGCGAAAGTGCTGAAGACCGCGGTGAGCAGATAGCCGAGCGGGGAAAGCAGCGGGGTGAAGATCAGCAGCCCGGTGAAGGCCAAGAAAGCGAAGACTCCGGCGCGGAGCAGGACTCCGCCGCGGGAGCGGGTTTCAAGTCGAGGCGGGTCCGTGTTGGCGGTTTGCGGCGCGGCTGCCTCCATGAAGGCATCTTACTGCACAGGCGGGCATGCTAGACTTCCCCCCAGAACTCTATGCGGTATCTGCTTCTGGTTCTCACCCTGACTGCTGGTCTGTGCCAGCAGACCGCCGACAAGATCAAACAGGGCCATTCGCGGCACGGAGAGGCATTCGACAGCGGGCCGCGGGCGCGCCCCTGGGAGATGAAGGGTACGGGGCAGGTTTCCTTCCCGATTACCGCGAAGAATCCGGAAGTGCAGAAGTGGTTCAACCAGGGGATCGTGCTGTTGCACAGTTTTTGGGAATACGAAGCCGAGCGGGCGTTCCGATGGTGCCTGAAGCTGGAGCCGGACAACGCGATGGCGTGGTGGGGCCTGGCGAGGGCGACAAGCGGGGAAAGGTCCGAAGAGTTTGTGCGGGAGGCGGCCAAGCGAAAGGCGTCCGTGAGCGAGCGGGAACGGCTCTACATTCAAGCGCTGGAGGCGCTGCACCAGAGGAATCCACTCCGCGACCGCGGCGACGACTACCGCGAGCGGGAGGGCGAGTACCGTAAGGTGCTGGAGTCCATCTCGGTGAAGTATCCGGACGATATGGAAGCGCGGGCGATGCTGGCGCTGTCGGGTTTGGGCGAGAACCGTTACGGGACCGAGCGCATCGTGCGCGAGATTCTCGCCGCGCAGCCGGATCATCCGGGCGCGCATCACTACCGCATCCACAACTGGAACTACCATGAGCCGGAGCAAGCGCTGGAAAGCTGCCGTAGGTATGGCGAGATCGCGCCGGGAGTGGGCCATGCGCTACACATGCCCGGCCACGTCTACGCCACGGTGGGAATGTGGCACGAGGCGGCGATCAGCATGAACTCGGCCACCCGCGTTGAGATCAAGTACATGCAGGACCGCCTGGCTTTTCCGTTCAACAACTGGAACTACGGCCACAACCGGAACTACCTGAGCTACATCCAGGAGCAACTGGGTATGGCGGATGCGGCGATACTGGGCGCCAGGCAGTTGATCGACGCGCCACTCGATCCGAAGTTCAACGCCGATGCCGGATACTCGAGCCATTCCCAGGGTATCCGCGCGATGACGCGCGCGCTGATCAAGTTCGAGCGATGGGACAAGCTACTGGATTCGCGCACGATTCCCTGGCGAGATACGTTCTCCGACAAGATGCACCGGGCTTACGCGGAGGCGCGGGCGCATTTCGGAATGGGCAAAGCCGATAAGGCGGTGAAGCCGGTCAAGGCGCACGCGGATCTCAAGAAGGATCTGGAAAAGAACAAGGGATTGGAAAAGCTCTACGAGATTCAGGCGGCGGAACTAGCTGCCCGTACCGCGTTGGCGGAGGGCGATTCGCTGCGCGGACTTGCGCTGCTGGGGGATGCGGCGGCAAAGCAGTTCCAGCAGCAGAAGTCGGACAACGACCCGCCGAGCTTCCCACAGGTTCTTTACATCGAGCTGGGCAAGGAGTATCTGAAGGCGGGCGCTCCGGCGCTGGCGGTGAAGTCGTATGAGAAGGCGCTGGAGCTGACGCGGAATGATTGCTTCGCGCGGGCGGGCCTGGTGGAGGCTTGGGCGGCTTCGGGTGATAAAGAGAAGGCCGCCGATGCGATGGCGCAGCTGCTGCATGTCACCTCCGATGCCGACGCCGGGCTTCCGTTTCTCGAGCGCGCCAAGGCCACCGGCATCAAGGCGCGACCGCGCGATGTCTCGCCTATGCCGCAGCGCAGCTATCAGCAAGTCGCGCTAGGCAAGTTCGGGCCGGCGGTGTGGGAACCGTACGGCGCGCCGAAGCTAGAGGCGGTGGATCACGAGGGCAAACCGGTGGCGTTGGAGGAATACCGCGGCAGGAACGTGATTCTGGTCTTCTATCTGGGCAAGGAGTGTTTGCATTGCCTGAGTCAGTTGCGCGACATCGATAAGAGGAAGAGCGATTGGGAGCGGCTGCAGACCGTGGTGCTGGCGGTGAGTTCCAATAAGCCCGCTGACAATGCGGAAAGCCTGAAGAGCATCGCCGCGCCGGTGGCGCGGATCCTGTCCGACCAGGAGTTCGAGAATGCGCGGCGGTTCCACTCCTACGACGATTTTGAGGAGATGGAGATCCACTCGACCATCCTGATCGATAAAAAAGGCCGCGTGCACTGGGCGCGGTCCGGCGGCGAACCGTTCACGGACATGGGTTTCCTGGTGAAGCAACTGGAGCGGATGAACGCCGCGGTCGAGTAGAGCAATGCTTTCCCGCCGTGAATTTCTCGCGACTGCCGCCCTGCTGCCTGGCCAGAGCGCGAAGCCGAAGCCGAACATTGTCCTGATCCTGGCCGACGACCTCGGTTACGGCGACCTTGGCTGCTACGGCAACAAGGGAAACCGCACGCCTCATCTGGACCGCATGGCGGCCGAAGGCCTGCGCTTCACCGACTTTCACAGCAATGGGCCGATGTGCACGCCGACGCGGGCGGCGCTGCTGACCGGGCTCTATCAGCAGCGGTTCGGACGGCAGTTTGAATCGGCGCTGGGCGGCGCGGCGGGGTCGCCGGGTGGTCTGCCGCTTGAGGTGGTGACACTTCCCGAGCGGCTGCGGGAGGCGGGCTACGTTTCCGGCATGTTCGGCAAGTGGCACCTAGGCTACGCACCCCCGCTGTTGCCGACGCGGCAAGGCTTTGATGAGTTTCGCGGACTGACATCCGGCGACGGCGATCACCACACCCAGATTGACCGCAGCGGCGGCAAGGACTGGTGGAACGGCGAACGCATCGAAATGGAGAAAGGCTATACGGCGGACTTGCTCACGGGGCACAGCGTCAGTTTCCTGGAGCGGCATGCGGACCGGCCTTTTTTCCTCTACGTGCCGCATTTGGCGATTCATTTCCCCTGGCAGGGTCCCGATGATCCGCCGCACCGGCTGAAGGGCCGCGACTACTCGGACGACAAGTGGGGCGTGATTCCCAACCGCGGCAATGTGGCGCCGCATGTGAAGGCGATGGTGGAGTCGCTCGACCAGAGCGTGGGCCGTATTCTAGGCGCGCTGCGCCGGCTGAAGCTGGAGGAGAACACGCTGGTTATCTTCACCTCCGACAACGGCGGCTACATCAACTACGCGGGGGGTTTTGAGAAGATATCGAGTAACGGTCCGCTGCGGGGTCAGAAGACGGAGATGTTCGAAGGAGGGCATCGCGTGCCGGCGATGATGCGCTGGCCCGGACGGATCAAGCCCGCAGTCAGTCACCAAACGGCGATGACCTTTGATCTGAGCCGGACCATTCTGTCGCTCGCAGGTGTGCACGCCGAAAACCTGGACGGGGCCGACCTTGGCCCGCTGCTGTTCTCTGGCAAGCCGCTTCCGGAGCGAACCCTGTTCTGGAGAATGAGAGAAAACAAGGCCGTGCGCCGCGGTCCGTGGAAGCTGGTTTCACTTCAGGGCCGGGAACCGATGCTGTTCGACCTGGCATCCGATATCGGTGAGAACCGGGATCTTGCCACAAGGAGACCGGAGATGGTGCGGGAACTCACGGGTACGCTGGCAGCGTGGGAAGCCAATGTTGGGCGTGCTCATTCCCCGGCGCGCTGAACGCGAACGCCGCGAGTGGCTACTTGCACATCCAACACCCGAGCGCCGAGGCGGGTGAGCGTCTCCTGCACACGCGCCTTCGCATCCGGCTCCACCAGGAAGAAGACACAGCCGCCGCCTCCGGCTCCACAGACTTTCGCGCCGCGGGCGCCGGCTTTGGCCGACGCGAGGATCAGCTTGTCGATAGCCGGGGTGCTGATGGTAGGCACGTTGCGTTTGCGATGGGCCCACTCTTCGCGCAGCAGGCGCGCCACCTCGCGCCAGTCCGCCCTTTCAAGGGCCACACGCATGGCGGCGGCGATGGAGGCGATGAAATCGAAGTTTCGCTGCACACGGCGGTTGCCGCCGATGTGGGCCTTCATAACCTCCCAGTTATTAATGCCGGAATTGCGTGGCTCACCGGTGTAGGCCAGCACAGCGCGTGAATTGAAATCGGCCAGATCAGCCGGAATGGCCTTGCGGTGGATGCCGTCCACGCGCAGCTCAATGGCGCTGAGGCCGCCATACATGGCCGGATAGTAGTCCTGCGGGCCTGTGGGCACACGGATGATCTGCGCTTCGATGTTCTGGCAGATCTGGCGCAAGGTTTCCGTGGAGTAGCCGGTGTTCAACAGGCGGTTGAACGCGTGGGCGACGGTGATGATCAGGGACGAGGAACCGGCGATGCCGGCGCCGGCGGGAGCTTCGGAGTGCGTCTCGAGCTCAATGCCCATGGGAGGCTGGAAGAACCGGATGATCCAGGCATGCAAGGGCAACTTGTATTCCGGCGCGGAGATGAGTTGCTTCAGGGAGCGGAAGGATTCGCGCGTCTTCTGGTCATGGGAGCGAAGCAGGATGCGGTCGTCGGCGCGCGTTGCCAGGGTGCAGCGAGTATAGCGGTCGACGGCGAAATTCACGGTAAGGGAGCCTGCGTGATAGAGATAAAGCGGCCAGATGTCGAGTGTGCCGCCGGCCATGTCCACACGGCAGGGAGATTGGGAGCTCAGTTTCATTTCGATGGGACGGGACCACTATAGCGCGGATGGCGAATCACCAACACAATCGTGAGTATGGTGGCGGCGGCAAGCGCAAGCGAGCCGTAGCCGCACAGCCGCGAGATGCCTTCCGCGGTGAGCAAGGAGGTGAAGGCTTCTCGCCATTCCAGCAATCCAAAGCGGGCGAGAATGATGAGCGCGATGAGAATCCAGGCGTAACCACGGCGGAGGATGGTCTTGATGGACTTGGGCGCCTTCACCGACAATGCCAAGGCGGCGGCCAGCGCCACTGTGAAGAGGCTGAGCGAAAGCCCCAGCATGGCGATCCAGGCCAGGAAGGATGCTTCCGGCAGCACCGAGGTTTGCTGAGGCTGGTGGAAATTGATCGTGGCCAATCCCATGGACAGCAGCACAAGGCTGGACGTCCAACCAAACAGCGACGAGGTGATGACCTTGCCGGCGAGCACGGTGAGTGTGGAGGGTTCCTGGGAAGGCTCGCCGAAGGACTCGGCCACCACGGAGGAAATAAAGAATGGCGCCGAGCAGGCATACATCAGCAAGAGGTGAGGGTCGAGAAAGTCGTAGCCCATGCCGGCGGGAAGCAGGTAGCCGAACACGGCCAGCATGATGAGGTAGAACCAAGCTCCGGAGCCGCTGCCGAGCCGCTTCGGCAGAAGCGAGCATTCGGAGGTGACCACCGATATCAGCGATGCCATAAAAAGGTAGAATGACACAGAATTCAAAACGAAGGAGAAAAGCAGTGAAGCGGTTCCGATGGTCAGGGGTTGGCGTGGTGGCGCTCATGGCGGCACTGGGATTCGGATTTCAGGCTGCCAGGAAGGGCGGCGGATCGCCTGATCCGCTCATTGCCGGATTCGAGAAAACAACGGTGGCGTCGGTGGCGGATTCGGTGGACCAGATCGTGGGACGCCGTGGTTTCATGAGCCATGACATGCGGCCGCGGGTGGAGGGCAAGTTCGTGGGCCGGGCCGTGACGGCGCTGATGCGGGAGGCGACACCGGACAAGGCGACGCCGCAGCTGAGCGCGCGCCATTCGGTGGGAATGATCGACGCCGCCAAGCCGGGCGAGGTAGGAATCATTGTGATTGAGAACGGTCTGGACGTGGCGGGGCTGGGCGGGCTGATGGCAACGGCGGCCAAGGCGCGCGGCATGGCGGGCGTGGTGATCGACGGGGGCGTTCGCGACGTGCCGGAAGTGAGGGGTCTCGGGTTGCCGGTCTATGCGCGCAGTGTCGTGCCGTCCAGTTCTGTCAGCCGGTATGCCACCGTGGCCAACCAGATCCCTGTGTTGTGTGCCGGGGTGGAGGTGAAGCCGGGCGACATTGTCGTGGCCGGGGAGGACGGTGTGGTGGCGGTGCCGCAGGAGAAGGCGGAGGAGGTGTTGAAGCGGGCGCAGGAAATCGACGAGCGTGAGTCGAAAATGGTACCCTTAATTCAAAAGTTGAAGGCGTTAGGGAAAGCGATCGAACAGTTCAACCGGATTTAGCCGGTGTCGTAGGTGGAGCGCTGGAGGATGAATAGGGTGAAAAACTCTGTTCCGGCGTCTCTAATCCTTTCCTTGGCCAACGCCGATATGAGGGTATATGGACGAAAGGCGTTCAGAGCCTCGTTTGCTGTGTGCGGACTTGGTGGAAGTGGTTTGGAAAGACAAGTCTGGCAAGAGCCGGCGGGCTGTGGCTAACCTGGAGGACATCTCTTCTTCCGGGGCCTGCCTTCAACTGGATGTGGCGATTCCGCTACACACAAACGTCAAGGTGAACTACACGGCTGGTGAGCTGACCGGATCGGTCCGTTACTGCGTGTATCGTGAGATCGGTTACTTTGTCGGGATACAGTTCGGAAAAGGGATGAAGTGGAGCCAGAAAGAGTTCCGCCCGCTTCACCTGTTCGATCCCCGGCGGCTGGCATCCAAGACGCCAGGCCCTACCAGCAACAGCGGACCGAACTAAGCTTGCAGTAGCTCGCGCAAGCCATCTGCCAGCCGGGCCAGATCCTGCTCGCCATTGTAGAAATGCACGGATACCCGGAGGTTTCCGTGCCGGGCGGAAACCAGGATTCGCTTCTCCCGCAGTTGCCGCGCCAGATTGGAGGCCTCCACTCCTGGCCAGCGAGCGGCGACAATCGGCGACTCAAAGTGCGGCGCTTCATCATAAAGCAGCAGCCCTCCTAAGTCTCGGAGCATTTCGCGTAACTGACTGGCCAGGGAAAGCACGCGCTGTTCGATGCGCTCGGGGCCCAGCTCAAGAATCAATTCCAATGAAGAGCCCATCGCGTAGAGCGACGGGAAGGGAAGCATGCCGCCTTCATACTTTTCGGCTGTTTCCTTGAAGTCCGGCGCGCCGTGGTGGAGCTGATCGACGTCGCGCCAGCCGTGATGGCTGCGCCATCCAATGACGTTGGGCTTCAGATTGCGCCGCTGTTCCGGGTGGACATAGGTAAAGCCGGCGCCGTTCGGGGTCATCAGCCACTTGTAGGCGTTGACGGCCATCATTGCCGGCTGTATGGCGCCGACGTCCATCCGCAGCGCTCCCACGCTCTGAGTCCCATCGATGTAAAATGTCACGCCTCGCGCACGCAGGAACTGGGCGATCTCGTCCAGCGGCGGCCGGAAACCGTTCGTATAATTCACGGAGCTCAGGGCGACCAGGCGGGTGCGATCCGAGATGGCGTCGTAAAAACCGTCCCAGGAGGTTTCGACGAACTCCACTTGGCGTTCGGCCAGCAGCGCCGGGTAGTAAAGGTTGTTGGGAAACTCGTTATGCAGCGTGACCACGCGGTCGCCCGGCGCCCACTCCATGCCTCCCAGCAGCAGAGACAGCGCGGCAGAAGCGGTTGGCAGCAGCGCGATGTCCTCCGGCGCGGCGTTCACCAGCTGGGAGGCTTGGGCGCGGATGCGGTCGGCGTCGTCGAACCAATCCAGGAAGTCGGAGCAGGCGAACCGGTTGCGGCGGGCGAAGTGCTCGCAGGCGGCGTCAATTCCACGAGCCGGAGTCTGGCCATAAGTGGCGGTATTCAGAAAGGTCCAGTCGCGCAGGGCGGGGAATTCGCGCCGCACATCATCCCAATCACGATGCACCCAGTTGCTCCTTCAGTTTCTCAGCGGCTTGGCTCACCGGGATTTCGGTTGGCGATCTTTCCCGCCGGCGCACGAGTTCAACCGCACCCGCGAGGAGCTTCTTGCCCACGGTGATTCGAAAAGGAATGCCAATCAGGTCGGCATCCTTGAACTTCACCCCGGGGCGCTCATCCCGGTCGTCGAGCAATGCATCGAGCCCAACGCGCAGGCAATCCCGATAGATGGACTCAGCGGCGCAACGCTGGGCCTCATCGGCGATGTTGGCCGGAGTGATCACGACGGTGAACGGGGCGATTGTTTCCGGAAGCACGATCCCGTCATTGTCGCAATGCTGCTCCACGGCCGCGCGCAGGATGGCGCGGATGTCGAGCCGTGCGGCGCCCATCGCGGGTTGAACTTCGCTGCCCTCATGGTTGCGCACGCGAAATCCAGGACAATCGACGTGGCGAATGGAGCCAAGCTGGATCGCGCTGGCGAAGCGCAAGGGTCTGCCGGTCTGCCGGCAACGATCTCCTTCAGCCACCTGCCGTAAGTCGTGATACGTGTGATGAAAATCCCTGTCAGGAGAGACATGGCGGAGATGATAATCGTCCCGGTTGGCGCCGCTGATCATATTTCGGCGGCCCTCTAAGGCCAGGTCGGCCAGGATGGGCATGGAGGTGACGCCCAGCGGTCCAAGCGAGCCGGCATCGGCGCCAAGCCAGCCGCGAATCTCATCCGGAAATGCCGCCCGGGCATCGTCCCGGCCCAGTACGCGGGCGAGTTTCGTTTCGTTTAGAGCGTGGTCGCCACGCAGCAGCACCATCACCGGGCCGCTGCCGCATACCATCACCAGGCTCTTGATGAGGGAGGTCTCCGGCAAAGCCGCGAAGGCCGACAATTCGGCGATGGTCTTGACGCCCGGCGTGTGGAAAGGCTCCGGCGCGGGTTCGCCATCCGGGTCGGCAATCGAGGGAGGCGCCGGTAGGGAAACGGCCATCTCCAGAGTAGCCGCATAACCGCCATCGCCGGCCACCACGATTTGCTCCGTGCCGCTTTCGCTTTCCGCGACAAACTCGACGGAAGCATCGCCTTGCGCCACCAGGCAGGCAACCTGGCACAAATCCAGCACACGCGAAAAGGTCTCGCTCTGCCTGCGAGCGGCCGCTTCCCTCCCCGCCGCATCCATGTCAAACGAAAACGATTCGATGTTCACCTGTTGCCGCCGCCGGCGCTGGCCTGCTTTCCTGTCGTATAGTTCCGGGTAGCTGGTTTGGAACTGGAACCAGATTTGAGGCATCTGTTTGTAGCTGCGAAGCTCTCCGCTTGCCACGGCTCCAGCGGTTGCGGCAGGCTCGACGGAAGAGACGAGGGATACCTCTTGCGCCCCGATAGCTTCCATCTGGCGGCGGGCGATGGCTTGAATCTTTCCGATCACGCGTTGCGCCGGGGCCAGGAAGTGGTAAATGCCATGCGAGGAGGGCCGGATGTAGCCGGCGCGCACCATCAGCGCGAGTGCGGGCGCTAGCGCCCCGGCCGGAGACTCACGAAGAGTAGGGATAAACAGGGAACTCCAACGCATAGCTGAACTCTCAATGTAGGGCAAAACAGCTGCACAATTCCAGCATGCTAAAATCAGTTACTCCGAGATGAAAGTATCCATCGCGGCCGATCACGCCGGCTTTGCTCTCAAGCAGAAGCTGCGCGACCGTCTGGTCGCGGAAGGCCATCAGGTGACAGACCTCGGACCGGAGCAGAGTGACCCTGTCGATTATCCCGACTATGCGCTGGCGGTGGCGCGCGAGGTTGCGGCCGGACGAAGCGACCGCGGCATTCTGGTCTGCTCCAGCGGCGTAGGCATGTCGATCGCCGCGAACAAGGTGCGCGGCGTTCGCGCGGCCCTGGGTACGCACGCCGAAGAGGTCCGGCTCACGCGGGCGCATAACGACGCCAATGTACTGGCCATCGGGGCCAAGTTCACCGCCGAAGAGGCGGCTCGCGAGATGGTGGATACGTTTCTCAACACCGAGTTCGAAGGCGGACGTCACGCGCGGCGGGTGGCGAAGATCACCCTCATCGAACAGCAAGAGGAAAAACTAGGATGAACCTACAGCAGAGGATGGCCCGGCCGCTGGCCGAGGTGGATCCGGAGATTCATGAAGCGATCCGCTCGGAACTGGACCGGCAGCATTCGCGGCTGGAGCTGATCGCCAGCGAGAATTTCACCTCCGAGGCGATTCTGGAGGCCACCGGCAGCGTCTTCACGAATAAATATGCCGAAGGCTATCCGGGCAAGCGCTACTATGGCGGCTGCGAACACACCGACGTCGTGGAAAACCTCGCGCGGGACCGGGCCAAGAAGCTCTTCGGTGCCGAGTACGCCAACGTGCAGCCGCATTCCGGCTCGCAGGCCAATGAAGCCGCCTATGCGGCAGTGCTCAAGCCCGGCGACACGATTCTCGGCATGGACCTGGCCCATGGCGGACACCTCACGCACGGCCACAAGCTGAACTTTTCCGGCAAGACTTACCATGTGGTTCCCTACGGCGTCCGCAAAGAGGACGAGCGGATAGATTATGAGGGGCTGGAGCAGCTGGCATGCGAGCACAAGCCGAAGATGATCATCGCCGGAGGCAGCGCCTATCCGCGCATCATCGACTTGGCGCGGTTCCGCCGGATCGCCGATTCGGTTGGCGCGCTGTTTCTGGTGGACATGGCCCATTTTTCCGGGCTTGTCGCCGCCGGCCTCCATCCTAACCCCTGCGAGCACGCCGACATTGTCACCTCCACGACACATAAGACGCTGCGCGGGCCGCGCGCGGGGCTCATTCTGGCAAGGGAGCAGTATGGGGCGGCCATTGACAAGGCGGTCTTTCCCGGCGCGCAAGGCGGCCCGCTGGTGCACGTGATGGCCGCCAAGGCGGTTTGCTTCCTTGAGGCGCTTACACCGGAGTTCAAAGCCTACTCGGTGCAAGTGAAGGCGAACGCGGCGGCGCTTGCGGCGGGATTGATGGAGACCGGCTTCCGCATCGTGTCCGGCGGCACGGATACCCATCTGATGCTGGTGGACGTTTTTAGCAAGGGCATTCGCGGTAAGGAGGCCGAGGCGGCCCTGGACCATGCCTACATCACGGTGAACAAGAACGCAATCCCTTTCGACACCAATCCGCCGCTGAACCCGAGCGGCATCCGGCTGGGGAGTCCGGCCGTCACCACGCGAGGCTTCCAGGAAGCGGAGATGAAGGAGGTGGCTGGGATGATCGCAGAGGTGCTTTCCGGGATTGGCGGCTCTCCGGACCAGTTGGAGAAAACCATCGCAGGTGTTCGCGCACGTGTCACACGGCTAGCCGATCGGTTTCCGCTCTACGCCTGGAAGCACGCGCCGGCGGCCGCGCGCTGAGCGCCGCTAGGGGGCCGGGCCAATGAGCTTCCGCATCGTGATCGACGGACGGCATTTCCGCGACTTCGGCATCGGCACCTATATCCGCAATCTGGTGCAGGGCCTCGGGCGCATCGACGCCGCCAACCGCTATATCGTCGTCTGCCTGGAATCGGATCAGCGGGAATTCTCCGGCCTGCCAGCCAACTTTCAGACCATTCCGTACCGCCACACCGATACGGAAAAGATGGATCACATCGCTTTCCCGGCGTTTTTGCGCCAGTTTGCCGCTGACCTTTACCACATCCCGCTGAACCGCGTGCCGTGGTGGATGGTCCGGCCTTATGTCGTGACGATTCACGACATGAGCCGCCAGTTGTTCGGCAGCGGGCTGCGTAATCATCTGAGCCTCTATCGAGCCCGCCGCAGCCTGATGCGCGCTGCCAGGGTGATCGCCGTCAGCTCCGCTACGCGCCGCGCGGCGGAGACATTGCTCGGTATTCCCCCCGGCCATATCCGGCGCATCTACAACGCTCCGGACCCCAGGCTGATGGAAGAGAAGATGCCCGCCGATGCCCGGGCCGCAGGGCCCGGCGCCTGGGAGCATGAACGCAGGCGAATCCTGGAGCGCTACCAGGTGAATTATCGGTACCTGTTGTATACCGGCAATATTCGTCCCCAGAAAAACATCCCCAAACTCATCGAGGCTTTTGCTGTTTTGCGCGGGGAGATGGCATCGCATCCTGAGTACGGCGATCTGCGGCTGATCATCATCGGCGATGAGATCAACCAGTTTCCCGACGTCCGCCTGGCCGCGCAAAAGACGCGGCTCGGTTCGGCGGTGCGCTTCCTTGGCCACGTGCCGTTCGATACGTTGCGGGCATTTTATGAATCTGCCGAACTGTTTGTATTTCCCTCCCTGCACGAGGGGTTCGGATTGCCACCGCTGGAGGCGATGTCCTGTGGCACGCCGGTGGTCACCTCCAACGTCAGCTCACTGCCTGAAGTGGTGGGTGAGGCGGCGATGCTGGTGAATCCGGAAAATGTCTTTGAAATTGAGCGCGGGATGCGCGAGGTGCTGTTGGACCGGGATCTGCGGCGGGAACTGATCGAACGCGGTTATCAGCAGGCGGGCAAATTCAGCTGGGACCGCACCGCGGCTCAGGTCTTGGAGACGTACTTGGAAGCCGTGCGCGAATCCAGCTGAGAGCGGATCTCGCTGCCGGGGCCCTTCCGCACCACCAACTCTCCGCTCTCATCCACCAGCAGATCCAGAATTGAGACTCTCATGTGACGCAGAATCTTGTCGGCCACCTCCGGCGTCATGCCGCGTGCGCCCTTCAGCACATTGTGGAGATGCGATTGGGAGAGTCCCGTCTTGCGCGCCAACCCGCGCTCGGTGATCTCTCCGCTGCGGATGCGGCGCGTCAAATGCTGGCGAATCAGTAAAAGCAGGTCGTGAACTAGCATCGCGAGAAGTCTCAGGCAGCCACGTGATAGCTCCTAGAAATATAGCGCGGGCAAAGAGAGGTGTGCAAGGAATTAGGATTATGATTAACGTAAATTAATACTATTTCTTATACGGAACATCTAATGTGAAATCAGCTGTCTGCCGATAATCTGCCCCCGAGATTGGATGCTGCTGAAGAGAATATGTCTCTCCGTTCTTGACCATTTTCCAATCCCCGCTAGCATGAACACAATGAACGCGGCGCTCACTAGAGAGACGGAAAGCAAAATCGGGCGCCCGAAGGACATTGTCGAGCCTATGGAATGGAATCGATCCGAAACGCTGGCGTTAGCCGCTCCTGCCTGCACCCGCTGCCATGGTGTGGGCATCATCCGAACGCGCAGGTCTTCTGAGCCCTGCCACTGCGTGCTGCGCAGCATCTTTCGCGCCTGTTACGCGCGGTTTCGTCATTGTGTCACGAAGGAGAAGTTCATGAGCAAGGCCTCGCTGGAGGCCACCGCGTTCGGCCATCACCGGCGCGAAGTCTGGGGCCGCAAGGACGAGGAGTACATTGCCGACTTCGCGCTGGTCAGCAGGAGGTACCTGGAGGAGGCCGAATACCGGATCTTCAAATTCCACTTCCTGCTCGGCGCGGACTGGCGGCTCTGCTGCCGCCGCCTGAAAATGGACCGCGGAAACTTCTTTCATATGGTCTATAACATTCAGCAAAAGCTCGGACGTGTGTTCCGCGAACTGCAGCCTTTCGGTCTGTATCCGCTGGACGAGTATTTTCAGGGCACCACGCGAGTGGATCCCGTGCTGCTCCGCTCCAACCACAGTCCGATTCCGATCCGCAGCTGTACTCCTCTGCCCGTAGTCCCGCCCCTTGAACGTGCCGCCTGATCATCCCGCCCGCCCTAGTGGCGTTTCCTTCCTCTCGGCCGCCGGTCTTCGGACTGGCGGCCGCTTGCCCTTTCCGCCTCGATTCTCTCCTACTCCGGCCAATCGGAAAGCGCTCGAGACGTATAATGGGAAGCGATGAGTTTGCTCTCGCAACGGCTGCAATTAAAGGTCTCGCAAAAGCAGATTCTGACTCCTGGGCTCGTCCAGATGGTCACGGTGCTCCAGCTGAACCGGCAGGAGTTAAAGGACTTGATCGCACAGGAGATCGCCCAGAATCCTGTCATCGATGAAAGCGTAGAAGGGGGCGAGGAACTGACGCCGGCCGAGGTGCAAGTGGCCATGGAGGCCGAGCGAGTCTCCAATCCGGCCGATGAGAGCTTCCTGGAAGCCAGTCATTCGTCCGCCGCCCTGTCGCCAGGGACCGCTGGGGAGGAGGCGGCTGCGGCCGAGGCCGCGCCTGCCGCCGATCCTGAACCACAGGTTTCCGATCCCTTCGACGAGATCGATTTCGGCACTTTTTTCGACGATTATTTGGATCCCGGCTTCAAATCTCCTGCTCAGGAAACCCCGGATAAGCCGTCTTTCGAGACTTTCCTCTCCGCGCCGGTCACCCTCAGCGACTATCTGCAAAGCCAGTTGAGCCTTGTGGTGATTCCGGAGCCGGTTCGCGAAGCCGCCGATCTGATCATCGGGAACTTGAACGAAAACGGCTACCTGATTGATTCCCTCGAAGAAATTGGGATGGCCACGGATACGCCGCTAGAACTGCTCCAAGAAGCGCTCAACGTGGTCCAGACGTTGGATCCGGCGGGGGTAGCCGCGCGTAGCGCGCAGGAGTGTTTACTGCTGCAGTTGGGAAGCCGCGGTGGCAAGGGCGGAGTGGCGTGGCAGATCGTTGCCGATCATCTCCAGTTGCTCGAAGCCAAGCAATACAAGGAATTGGCCAAGGCGCTGAACCGGCCGATGGAGCACATCCAGATCGCCCTGAGTGTGATCCAGCACTTGGATCCGCGGCCCGGCCTGCGCTATTCCGGACCCGGCGCCCGCCAGATCGAGCCCGACGTCTACATCACCAAAGAAGGCGACGACTTCATCATTCAGCTCAACGATGACGACATTCCGACGCTGCGCCTGAATCCGCAGTACCGCCGCCTGCTCGACCGCGACCAGGAGCCGAATAAGGAAGTCCGCCATTACGTGAAGGAGCGTTTCACCTCGGCGCTGCTGTTGATGAAGAACATCGAGCAGCGCAAGAAGACCATCATGCAGGTCTGCCAGTCCGTGGTGAACCGGCAACGGGATTTTCTGAACAACGGCATCGATGAATTGAAGCCGATGATGATCAAGGACCTCGCCGAGGAGATCGGTGTCCATCCATCCACGGTCAGCCGCGCCGTCGCGAACAAGTACGTTCACACTCCGCAGGGCGTCTTCGAGCTCCGCTTCTTCTTTTCCGAGGCCGTGCAGGGCTCGGCGGGCAGCGAGACTCCGCTGCTGGTGTTGAAGCGCAAGGTGAAGAAAATGATTGAAGAGGAAGACAGCAGGCATCCGCTGACCGATGATCAGATCACGACAATGCTGCGGGCCGAAGGCATCAAGGTGACGCGGCGCACCGTCGCCAAGTACCGCGAGGATATGAAGATCCCCTCCACGCACCAGCGCCGTGTCCGCAATTGAAATCTGAAGCCGTTCACGATTATTCGAAAGAAACCACACGATGAAAGTCACCTACACAGGCAAGATTGAAAAGCTCAGCCCCCCCATGGAAAAAAAGCTTACAGCGCGCTACGCCAAGCTCGCCAAGTTTCTTGACCGCGGCGCCGAGAAAGAGGCGCACGTGATTCTAACCGCGGAGCGCCACAAAAAGCGCGCGGAAGTCACCGTAAATTACTACGACCACCCGCTGGTGGGCACCGATTTAGCCGCAGACTCCTTCACCGCGCTGATGGGCGCCATCGACAAGTTGGAAAAGCAGGTCCGACGCCACCAGTCCAAGTGGCGCGACACCAAGCGCGGCGAGGGCAAGGGTCTCAAGGCCAAGGTGATGAGCGAAATCGCCAGCGTTCCGGCGGAGACTCGGAAGCGTGTCTTCCGGGTCAACAGCCGCAGCAAGCACAAGCCCATGTCGCTGGACGAGGCTCTTCTGACCATCGGCGACAAGCGTGATTACCTGGTCTACCGCGATCTGGAAACCGACCGCATTTCAGTTCTGTTGCGGCGCAACGACGGCAATTTTGATCTCGTCGAAGCCTGAAAACCCTGCATGTCCACAGACGCGCGGCCCGAACTGGTAGTGATTACCGGCCTGAGCGGTTCGGGCAAGGGCACTGTCCTGAAGTGCCTGGAGGATCTCGGCTACTATGCGGTGGACAATCTGCCCATCGGGCTGATCCCGAAATTCGCCGAGCTGACCAAGGATTCACCCAGTATCCGCCGCGCCGCGCTGGTGGTCGACATACGCGAACGAGACGGGCTGGAGAATTTTCCCGATCTCTACGCCAAGCTGCGCCGCAAGATCGCCACGCGGTTGATCTTCCTGGAAGCCGATGCGGACACCCTGGTCCGCCGCTTCTCGGAAACCCGCCGTCCACACCCGCTGGGCTCGGAAGAATCGGTGGCCGCCAACGTCCGCCGCGAGCAGCGCCAGATGGAAAAGACCCGCAAACTGGCCGACCACATCATCAATACGTCGAAGTTCAACGTGCATGAGCTGCGCGACCTGATCAAGGACAAGTTTCAGCAGGGGCCGGCGGAGGAAAAGATCCGCGTCTATATCACCAGCTTCGGCTACCGCCACGGTTTGCCCGCCGACAGCGACTTGGTCTTCGACGTCCGCTTCCTGCCCAATCCCAACTACCTTCCGGAGTACAAACCTCTCACCGGCCGAGACCCGCGCGTGGCGCGCTATATCCGCTCCTTCCCGCAGACCATCGAGTTTATGGACCGGATTTCGCAACTGCTCGTTTACCTTCTCCCGCACTACATTCAGGAAGGCAAGAGCTATCTCACCATCTCCTTCGGCTGCACCGGCGGCCACCACCGCTCTGTCATGATCGCCGATGAGATCCGCAAGCGGCTTTCCAAGGCCGGCTTCAAGGTCAAAGCGACGCACCGGGATTTGACCAAGCCGGTTTAGCCTCAATGCCGCGGCTGGGGAAGTATGGCGGGGGCGCGCCGGCGCCAATTCAACGTTTGAGAATCTGAAAGCCCGCAGCGACGAAATGGCGGTCAAAAGTGTAGGCTTGGCGTAGCCTCATCCGTCGCATAATGGCGAAGCTGGTGCAGTCCACCACGCCTGCGCCTGCGGGGCCGTACCGTGCCATTAAATCCCATCCCTCCGATTGAAGGGCGGAGTCCGGAACCACGATCTCCACGTGGGAAGAGGCGCGAATCTGTTGGAGGAACATGAGCGCTGCCGGGAAGAACCCCCGAGCCTGCAGCAATGAAACGGTCTCGTTGACTACGAGCGAGGACGTCACCGCGCGTCCCGAGGGATCGGCCGCGCGTTTCGCCAGCCGGTGCCATTGATCCCGCGGTGAGATCCGGGCGTAGAAAAACGACGTGTCGAGAAAGACGGTCATTCTCCGTAAAGGATTTCGTCGATCCGGGAACTCACGCCGGGCTCGTCGTCCACTTGAATTTGATCGAGCCATGCCAGCGGGCCGGCTTCGTTGACACGCTTGCGGCTCGCCCTCAGTTCGCGCTGCATGGTATTCCGGATGAACTCCGCGACAGGGATATCCCGCCGCCCCGCTTCGAGCCGGAGCTCAGTGAACAGGGGCTCGGGTAGGGTTACTTGGAACTTGACGCTCATCAGTAGCAGTATATCATGATACTGGCGGCGAATCAGGCTATGCATCTTCAGTTCCGGCCCGACACAAAAGAGCTAGTTCCGGAACGTAAACTTCCGGCGCGCTGAAAAGGAGCATCGAGCGGAGCCCCGGTCAGCCTCGTGTCACGGCCGCTAAATAACCGTATTGCGTTTAGCCGCGCGGCTCCGCCGCGCCGCCAGCTCCGCGCCAGACAGCACCACCATCGAGGAAATGAAGCCCCAAAGCACGATCGTCGCCGAGTAGACGAACGGGCCGTACTCCCTTTCCAGTTTCGCCCGAAGGTACGGCCACGTGAACAGGTTCAAGTATTTCAACACTTCAAGCACCACGCCTACCAGAACCGAAACGGGCAACAGCTTGCCTGCCGGAATCCGGCCGTTCGGAAGCAGCCAGTAGACCAGAAACAGCAGCAGGATCGAGACCGGCACCGCCGCCATCTTGTAGAACACCATGTTCATCCACTCTGCAACGCCGGCCGAGCCCGTGCGCGACCAGAATTCCTGGCTGAAGGCGGTGAACACGGTCGACAGAAGCGCCAGCGAGCCGCAGGCCAGGATCAGCGCCAGGCTCACCAGTTGGTTCCGGAAGTAGCTACGGTTGGTGGTGATGCCCCAGGCGCGGTTCAGCGCGACTTCCAGCGGCTCGAAGATTCCGTTGGCGGTGAACAGCAGCAGGAACAAGGAGACGATCTGCAGCGGGCCACGGGAATTCACCGTGTGCTTCAAGTTCCGCTCAATGAAGTCCCCCAAGGGGCCGGGAAAATAGTCGTTCAGAGCGAGGTAAATCGCCTGCTCCGCCGCGGCCCAGCCCAGCACGTACCGGCACAGCGACACCATCACGATCAGGAAAGGAAAAAAACTGAGCAGAATGTTGGCCGCCATCGAGAAGGCGTAGACGTGCGCCTCCACCTGCATCAGGTAACGCGCGGTGGGCCCGATGCGCTCAAGGGTGCTGGAATGGGGCAGCTGTTTGAACAAGGCCGTGACGAACCTCTTAGCTTAGCTGAGATAGGATAAGGATAAGAAGGAAGCCAGCCAGTGTTCAGCCTTGCCAAACAGTTTCTCGGCCACGTCATTCCCGGCGTCATTAAGCCTCTCCGCGTGCTCTGGAATGAGGTGATCGGCTTTGTATTCATCGCTTTTGGCGTGGTGGCCGGCTTTTCCACCTACCGCCACTTGTCCCGTTTTCAGGGCGACATTGAGGGGCTGATGATGCTGATCCTCGGTGGCGGCTTCGTCCTGATGATGCTCGGCTTCGGCGTCCATTCTTTCTGGCGCGCGCGCAAGATCAACCGTTCATGAGCCTGCCCGGCGAGTTTCCCTACACGCGGGGCATCTTCCCCGAAATGTACCGGAGCCGGCTGTGGACCATGCGCCAGTACGCCGGCTTCGGCACGGCGGAGGAGAGCAATCAACGCTACCACTACTTGCTTTCCCAAGGCATCACCGGACTCTCGGTTGCCTTCGATCTTCCGACGCAAATGGGAATGGACCCCGACCATCCGCTGGCTGCGGGCGAAGTGGGCCGCGTCGGCGTTGCTATCTGCTCGCTAGCCGACATGGAGCGGCTGTTCGCCGGCATCCGCCTGGACGAAGTCACCACCTCGATGACCATCAACTCCACCGCCGCCATCCTGCTGGCGTTCTATGTGCTCACGGCGCGCCGCCAGGGCATCGATGCCGCGAAGCTCTCGGGCACGATTCAGAACGACATTCTCAAGGAGTACATCGCTCGCGGTACCTACATCTACCCGCCGCGCCCCTCGATGCGCATTATTACGGACCTGTTCGCCTGGACTTCGCGCGAGCTGCCGCAGTGGAACAGTATCTCCATCAGCGGCTACCACATCCGCGAAGCCGGCTCCACCGCGGTGCAGGAAGTTGCCTTTACGCTGGCCAATGGCATCGCCTACATCGAAGGCGCGCGTTCGGCGGGTCTTGCTGTGGATGACTTCGCCCCGCGTCTATCATTCTTCTTTAACAGTCATAATGATTTTCTTGAGGAGATTGCCAAATTCCGAGCCGCGCGGCGCCTCTATGCGCGCATCATGAAGGAACGCTTCCAGGCGAAGAACCCGCGCTCCCTGATGCTTCGTTTTCACACGCAGACCTCCGGCGCTTCGCTCCCCGCGCAGCAGCCGGACAACAACCTAGTCCGAGTCACCATGCAAGCCCTCGCCGCCGTGCTCGGCGGAACGCAATCGCTCCATACGAATTCGCGCGATGAAGCGCTTGCGTTGCCGACGGAGGAATCGGCCCGCCTGGCGCTGCGCACCCAGCAGATCATCGCGCATGAGAGCGGTGTGACCTCAACCGCCGATCCGCTTGGCGGCAGCTTTCACATCGAAGAGCAGACGGACCGCATCGAACAGGAAGCCATGGCCTACATCGAACGCATCGACGCCATGGGCGGCATGTTGCGCGCCATTGAAAACGGCTATCCGCAATCGGAAATCGAATCGGCCGCGTACCGCTACCAGCGTACGGTGGAATCGGGCGAGCAGATCGTCGTCGGCGTCAACCGCTTTGAGATGCAGCAAAGCGAGCCGATCCCCACGTTCCGGCTGGACCTGGCGATGGAAGAAGCGCAAAAGCAAGCCGTCGGGGAAGTGCGCGCTGGCCGCGATGCGAAAGCCGCCGCCCGCGAACTAGCTGCTCTGGAACTAGCCGCCCGCGGCACCGACAACCTGATGCCTCACATCCTGGCCTGCGCGGAAGCGATGGCCACGCTAGGAGAGATTTCCGAGCGTCTCCGCACAGTCTTTGGCGAGTACCGCCGCGCTGCCTGAAATCATGACCATGCTGATCCAATCTCCCGCCTGGAAGGCCTTGATGAAGCATCAGGCCGAGGCCGCGGCGCTGCAGATGCGCAGCCTGTTTGAAGCAGATCCTCGGCGCTTTGAGAAATTCTCCCTCCATCTGGACGACATCCTGTTCGACTATTCCAAGAACCGCATTACCCAGACTACGCTCGAACATCTATTGAACCTCGCACGGCAAGCGAACCTGGATCGCTTCATCGCGGCCATGTTCGGCGGCGAAAAGATCAACGTGACCGAAGGGCGCGCCGTGCTCCATGTGGCGCTCCGCAACCGCTCCAACCGGTCGATTCTTGTCGATGACACCGACGTCATGCCGCAAGTGAACGCGGTGCTCGCCAAGATGCGCACTTTCAGTGATGCGGTCGGTTCCGGCGAGTGGAAAGGCTATTCCGGCCGCTCTATCACGGACGTTGTGAACATCGGGATCGGCGGCTCCGACCTAGGTCCCAAAATGGTGTGCACCGCGCTGCGGCCCTATGCGCGTCCGAATCTGCGGGTGCACTTTGTTTCCAACGTCGATTCCACCGATCTTGTCGAGACTCTTAAGAAGTTGAATGCGGAAACCGCGCTGTTCCTGGTGGCTTCAAAAACCTTCACGACCCAGGAAACGATGCTCAACGCGCACTCGGCGCGCCAGTGGCTGCTGAAATCCGCTCCCGACGCAACGGCCGTCGCGAAACACTTCGCCGCTCTTTCCACCAACGCGAAGGCGGTGGGAGAGTTCGGCATCGACACCGCCAACATGTTCGAGTTCTGGGACTGGGTGGGTGGCCGCTATTCGCTCTGGTCGGCCATCGGTTTGTCGATCGCGCTTTCCCTGGGCATGGATCAATTCGAGGAACTGCTGGACGGCGCACACCGCGCCGACGAGCATTTCCGCACCGCGCCGTTTGAGGCCAACATCCCGGTGATCATGGCAATGCTGGGCGTCTGGTACAACAATTTCTTCCACGCCCATACGCACGCGATCCTGCCATACGATCAGTACTTGTCGAGCTTCGCCGACTATTTCCAGCAGGGCGACATGGAGAGCAACGGCAAAGGCGTCACGCGGGAAGGGGAGCCGGTGGACTACCAGACCGGGCCCGTCATCTGGGGCCAGCCGGGCACAAACGGCCAGCATGCCTTTTATCAGTTGATTCACCAGGGCACCAAGCTCATCCCTTGCGATTTTCTCGCCGCGGCGCAAAGCCAGAATCCGCTCGGGAGCCACCACCCGGCGCTGCTTGCCAACTTCTTTGCGCAGACCGAGGCGCTGATGAAAGGCCGCACGCGTGAGGAGGCCCGCGCGGAACTGGCTGCGGGCGGGCTTTCCGGACAGCAGCTCGACCGCTTGGCGGAAGCGAAGACCTTCGAGGGGAATCGCCCCACCAACTCCTTGCTTTACCGGAAACTCACGCCGCGCACGCTAGGCACCCTCATCGCGCTCTATGAGCACAAAATCTTCACACAAGGTGTGATCTGGAACATCAACTCCTTTGACCAGATGGGGGTCGAGCTGGGGAAACAGCTTGCCGGGAGGATTTTCCCGGAGCTAGAAGGCCCCGGCGCCATCGCCTCTCATGACTGCTCCACCAGCGGTCTGATCAACTATTACAAAAAAATACGTTAAGCCGGCGCATCTGTGATATGCTGCTCGCCAAGAAACTGGTTTCAGGAGGTCTGTTATGCGAAATCTCGCGGCCCTGCTCCTTTTGGCGAGCCTGCCCGCCGCGGCACAAACCACATTCGCCACGATTACCGGCACGGTAACCGACTCCACCGGCGCAGCCATCGCCGGCGCCTCGATCATCGCCACGCACGCGGCCAGCAATTACCGTTACACGGCGCAGTCCAATGATGCCGGAGCTTACACGGTCCCGCAGTTGCGCGAGGGCGAGTACACCGTGCGCGTCACCACAGCGGGATTCAAGGAATTCGTCATCCAAAATCTGCAACTGATCGCGCTCGATGTCCGCCGTATCGACGTGCGGCTGGAAGTTGGCGCGGTGGAGACGAAAATCGAAGTCTCCGCCGGAGCTACGTTGATTGAAACCGAAACCGCGCGCATCAGCGACTCCAAGAACAGCCGCCAGCTGAACACGCTGCCTTTGAACACCAGGTCGCTTTGGAATTTCGTCGGCTTGTCGCCGGGCGTCGTGCAGGCGGGAGCCGGCTCCTCCACGCGCCGCTTTGCCGGTAGCCGCGCCAATCAGTCTGACGCCTCGATTGACGGCATCACCACCTCCAACCAGTTCGACGGCACGCAGATCTCACCTCTCGTCTCCCAAATTGAGAGCTTCGAAGAGTTCCGGGTCGACCTCGCCAATAACACCGCCGAATTTGGCGGCATCGGCCAAGTGACCATCGTGTCCAAAGGCGGCGCTAACGACGTGCACGGTTCCGCGTTCGATTACTACGCCACGCCCTTCTTCCGCGCGCGCAACACGTTTGCCGCGCAGCGTGGCACCGGCGTGCGCCACAACCCCGGCGCCAGTGTGGGCGGCCCCATCTTTGTTCCGAATCTCTACAACGGCCGCAACCGCAGCTTCTTCTTCTTTTCGTTTGAAACCACCCGCGGCTCACAGGTCCTTTCCAACCGCAACGCGACGGTCCCGCTGGCTCCGTGGCGCGAAGGCGATTTCTCCCGCGAAGCCGCTATTCGCGACCCGTTCGCCAATAACGCACCCTTCGCCGGGGGGCGCATTCCTGCTTCCCGGATCAACCCCGTATCGCAAAAGATCCAGCAGCGGTTTTATCCGCTCCCGAACTTTGGCGACACGTCTGTCATCCGCGCCAACAATCACCGCATTCAGAATCAGCGCCCCTTTGATCCCAACACCTACTGGACCACACGCTTGGACCACCGCTTCACCGAAAAGCATTTCGTCTTCGGCCGTTACACCTGGAATCGTTCCCATTCGCGCGATTTTGACAGCCCCCTGCCGGCAATCGGCCGCCGCTGGCAAACGCGCGACACCCGCGCCATCAACCTCTCCTATACCGCCACTCTTCGCTCCAACCTCATCAATGAATTCCGTTATGGCTACGCCTGGAACGACAACCCCCGTAACGGCCCCCTGATGGGACTGGAGATCGTCAAAGAACTGGGCCTTACCGGCCTTTCGCCTGATCTTCCCGATGTCAACGGTGTTTTCCAAGTCTCCTTCGCGCAGTTGGGAATCACCGGCATCTCTCAGACCCAGTGGCGCCATCCGGGATTCCTGAACTTCGCCCAGCAATTCCAGGAGCACCTTAGCTGGTTCCGAGGCCGGCACAATTTCAAAGCCGGCGTCATCGCTGGCCGCACGCTCTTCCAGGACTGGCAGATGCCCTCCAACTTGTTCGGCAACGCAAGTTTCTCCAACCGCTTCACTAACCATCCCTACGCCGATTTTCTGCTTGGCGTTCCCACAACCTCCTCGCGTGCGGCCGCCAATCTCTTCCTGGACCGTCTCCGCTGGAACTGGGATTTTTTTGTCACCGATGAATGGAAGGTTCGTTCCAACCTGACTTTCAACCTCGGGTTGCGCTATGAGTTCCACCCCTCCTGGCGCGAGGCCTCCGGCCAGCAGGCGGCCTTCGACGTGACCTCCGGCAAAGTGGTGGTGCCCGACGGCTCCCTTAACAAGGTGAGCCCCCTGCTTCCGCGCGGCTACGTGGATGTCGTCGAAGCCTCGACGCTCGGCTACCATCCCACCAAGCTCATCAGCAACGAGTACAACAATTTCGCACCGCGCATAGGCATCGCGTGGCGGCCGTTCGGGGACCGCACCGTATTCCGCACCGGCTTCGGCATCTTCTACGACATCGTGCCGCGTTCGGTTTCCGCCGGCAGCGCTCCGTTTGTAATCAATGAGCCGAACTTCACCAATCCGCAGCCGGTCCCAACCGTCATTCTGCCCGTCGTGTTCCCGACCTCGGTTGCCGGACCAACATCCATCACTCTGCCCAGCGCCGTCCGCCGCGACCTGCGCAATCCCTACTCGATGCAGTACAACTTCACCATCGAGCATCAGCGCTGGGATACCGGCTTCCGCATCTCCTACATCGGCACCAACACCCGCCAGGGTGAATTCAACTACAACATCAACCAGCCGCTGCCGGACAACCGACTGTTCGTCGACAAGGCGCGCGCCTTCCCGCGCTATCCCAACATAAACTACCTCTCCAACGGCGCCGGGCATCAGTACAACTCGCTGACTCTGGAAGCCGAACGAAAATGGGCAAACGGCCTCGCCTACCAGGTCTCCTGGGTCTGGGCCCGGGACATCGGTGATCTGGAGCGCGGCGAGGCACCGGAGAACGCCTATGACCGCCAGCGGGAACGCAGCGTCTGGCTCGACATCCCCACGCATCGCGTGACGGGGAACCTCATTTACGAGTTCCCCTTCGGCAAAAACAGCACGGGTCTCAAACGCACGCTGCTGCGCGGCTGGGAATGGAACTCGGTCTACAGCTTTTTCTCCGGTGAATTCCTCACGCCGCAGTGGACCGGGGCCGATCCCACAGGCACTGCCTTCACCAACAACCGCACGCCGGCGCAGGTAACCATTCGCCCCAACCATCTCCGTGACGCGAATATTCCCGTCAGCCAGCGCACTACCGGCGCCTGGTTTGACATTGCTGCTTTTGCCGCGCCCGCGCCGGGCTTCTACGGTACTTCCGCGAAGGGTGTCATCAAGGGGCCTGGCTCGAAGGTGGTGAACGTTGGCTTAGCCAAGACCTTCTCCGTGAGCGAGCACCTCCGCCTGCGCTGGGAGATGACGGCTACGAATTTCTTTAACACCCCCAACTACAACAACCCCGGAACGAACATCGTCTCTGTTGCCTCTGCCGGCGCCATTACCGGCGCGGGTGGCGAGCAGGACCTGGACGCCGGAGGTCCGCGTAATTTCCGAATGGGCATCCGCGTGGAGTGGTAGAACTCCTGGAACCCAGAGCCGCACCCGCCCCGGTGCGATACTCTTCACAGTGATTCAGGTGAATGGTGGTGGTGAACCTGTCAGTCAGTGAGGAGCGGCAGGAACTGGAGAGGGTGATCCACTCCCCACAATTCCGCCGCGCCCCGCAACTGCAAAGATTCCTGGTCTTTATCTGCGAGAGTCATTTTCAAGGCGCCGCCGAGCAGTTGAGCGAGTTTCAAGTCGCCACCGAGGCCTTCGGCCGTAGCGGAGACTTCGATCCCGCGCAGGATTCCATCGTCCGTGTCCAGGCGCGCGAGGCGAGAAGGCGGCTCCGCGAAGTCACTGGTCCCTGCTGTTATTCGGCGTCCACTCCTGCGGCACGCAGGCGGCCGCCGAGGCGGTCACCGATGAGCGCTGTTTGAGCCAACTTCAGTGGCCAGGGAAGCCCTTTCCATCCAGCTTTCAGATTCTGCTACGCGTCAACATTCAGGACGGAGTACCGGCTAAGCCGGAACCGGTCTCCGTCCACGTGCCTGGAACGTGTGCCGTTCAGAACAGGAACTTCGCGGTCAGCTGCGTCCGCCGCGGGTAGTTGGCCTGGGTGGATGCTACCGCCTGGCCGAATGCTCCCGAAGTCGGTGTCGTGTTCGGCGAAGGGAATAGCGGATGGTTGAAGGCGTTGAGGAACTCCGCTTTGAACTGGATGTTCAGCCGTTCCCGCACGCGCGTGTTCTTGGTCAGGGACAGGTCGTAGTTGGAGATGTTATCCGCGCGCAGAAAGCTGAAACGAGGTGCGAACCAGCGCACGTTGCTTGCGGGCTGAAACGCCGCGCGGCGCTCAAATCCGGCGTCCGTGTTGAACCATCGCTCCACGGTCCGCTGCCCGTCAGGTAGCAGAATGTCTTGCAGATTCCCGAGGAAGATAATGTTGCCGAAATTGATGGGTGCACCGGTCTGGTAGGTGTAGACTCCAGAGAGCTGCCAGCCGCCCAGCAGCCCGTTCAGCACAGGGTGCATCGCCGGCGCCCAGCGCTGTCCCTTCCCGAACGGGAGTTCCCAGATTCCGTTGAACACGAAGCGGTGCGGCCGGTCGAGATCGGAGAGCGCTTCCACCGGGCGCGGGTCGTTGGTGTTCAGTGTTTCGGAAGCCTGCATGAACTTCGAGAACGTGTAGCTGGCTCCGAGCGTGTAGCCCTTGCTCGAGCGCCGCTCCATCGAGAACTGCATCGAGTGGTACCACGAGTAGCCGTCAAAGCGGGAGGCATTCACGGCGTCGAAATGTGGGAAGGGACGCAGCAGGCGTTCCCGTGGCAGGTTCGCGTTCAGGAAGACTCCACTGGCTCCCGTCGGCAGAATTCCGCGCAGTGGGTTGGGCAGATTCGCGCTCAGGTAGTTGATTCTGTCGTTGTCCCGAAGCAGGTTCTGGCTCAGGTATTGCAGCGGGGTGGCGTTATAATTCTGGCCGATTTCAATCGCCGTGCCCCGGTTGCCCACGTAGGACAGTTCGCCAACATAGCCGTGACCAAGTTCGCGCTGGAAGCCGAACTGCCAACGCTGCATGTATGGCCGCAGCGGCTCGGGGTTGAAGAAGGTAACGCTGTTTCCGACGAACGTCTGATAGCCCTGGCCGGCTCCTACGGGAGCCAGCACTCCTTCAGGGAATGGATTGGTCAACGTGTTGGTGAAGGTCAGGCCGTTGTTCAACGTAGGAACAAACGGCGTATTGCGGCTGAACCCGGTCTGAACCACGTCGCCGCGGCGCTGACCGAGGAAGCCGTAGAAAATACCGTAGCCGCCGCGCAACACGGTCTTGGTGCCCAATTGGTAGGCCAAGCCGAGGCGGGGCATAATATTGGTCTTGGGGACGCTGTAAAGAGCTCGAGGCTCACCGCCGAGGCCCGCGAACGTCAGCCCGCCGCGAGTGGTGAATTGTGAGGCAGGAACTTCCGGTGTCGGACTGGCGGCATAGGCGGCGCGGGCAGCGGCTTCAAAGGGCTGCGAATAATTGACATCGAAATTCCGCACGCTACGATTGAACCGTTCTGTCAGGGCGCCGTCGTATTCCCAGCGGAGGCCGAGATTCAGTGTCAGTCTCCGCGACACTTTCCAGTCGTCATGGATGAACAAGGAATAGGAGTTGGACTGCTCGGCGTAACTGTCGGCGCGGACGATATGGCTAGCGGCCGTCGGCAGGCCGAGGAGGAAGGAAGCGACCGACTGGCCCAGTTGACTCGGTGAAGTCGGCGAATCGTCACGCGGGCCGCGTGTCCAGGTGGCGTCGAAAATAAAGCGTCCCGTCTGGTCGTTGCCGAAAAAGCGGCTTGTCTCCCGGTAAGAGCGGAACTCCATGCCGGCGCGCAGGGAATGCTTGGACTGCATTTTGCTGACAGTCGCCGTGATATTGTGCGTGTCGTTAGGCCGGTTTTCGCCGCCTTGCGCCGTTCCCTGATACCCGGCGATGTCGAACCGCGGGAAGCGGCGGATGTCGGGCGATGTAAGGTCGTTGAAGGACGCCGGGAAACCAAGTGAAGTCTGGTCGAATCCGATGTTTTTCTGTTTGCCGTCGGTTTTGCGGATGAAGCGGTTGTACCCGTAACGCACGTTCAGCACCGTGGTCGGGCCTAGCGTCCAGACGTCGTCAAACACCGCCGCCTTGGAGATAAACCAGAAAAAGGTTCCCGTGGAATCGTTATTGAAGTAGTCGTTGTAGGTGCTGGTGCGGTCATACCAGCTGTAGCGCACGTATAATCGATTGGCGTCGGTGACGTTGTGATCCACGCGAACCGTGTTGGACAGGTACGCCGCCTCTTCCATGAGCTCCGGACGGAGATAGTTGTTGGTGCCGTCCGCGTTCCCGGTTTGCAGCGGGTTCGGGTAGTAGGTGTCCAGCACCTTTTTCGCGACAGGATTGAAGAGCGAGGCGGGAATGCGGTTGCCTGGGAACGGATCCTGTTCAAACCGGCCGCCGGCGATCGCCCGCCGCGTGAACGGGTTGTAGATCTGGAAACTGCTGTTTGCGCTGAGCAGCCGCGAGAAATCGCCGCCACGCATGGCTTCCGTTGGTACCGTCGGCGTGCCGTTGTTTCGCGGACGCCCTTCGCGGATGCCTTCCATGCCCCACTGGAAGAAGGTGCGGTTGCGGCCGTTAATCAGCTTCGGGATCCTGATCGGTCCGCCAAGGGAGCTGCCATAGCGGTGATAGAAAAAGTCCGGCCGCGCGATGTTGCTGCGGTTCGCGAAGTAGTCGTTGGCAAAGAGCTTCGGCGTCATGTTGGTGTAGTAGCCGGTGCCGTGGAACTCGTTGGTGCCGGATTTGATGCTGATGTTGGTTACTCCGCCCTCGGTCTGTCCGAACGCCGCATCGAAGGTCGCCGTTTGCACCTTGAACTCCTGCACAATGTCGGCTGGAGGAACGTAGGAAGAGATCACCTCTCCGTTGTTCGCCGTAGCCGTGCTCACCGCGCCGTCAATCGTCACATCGCTTCGATTGGCTCGGGTGCCGTCCATTGCGTAACCCACAATATGGGTCGGTTCGAAGGGGCGGTCCAGCCGCGGATCGCGCGTGAACGACACGCCTGCCGCAAGTCCGATCAGGAAATACGGATTACCATGCGGAATGGGCAACTCCGTCACCCGCCTGGCATCCACTACCGCGCCCAGCGATGCCGACTCGGTATTCAGCAGTGGAGTTTCCCCTACCACCGTGATACTCTGCTCGGCCGTTCCCACCTCTAGGCGCGCGTTCACTTCAATACGGTCGTTCACCCGGACTTCGATGTCCTCGCGTAGGAATCTCTTGAAGCCTGCCATATCCACACCTACCAGGTAGACTCCGGGAATCAGGAACGGCGCCGAATAGACGCCAGCCTCGTTGGTTGTCAGGGCCAACTTCGTACCCATCGCCTTGTTCGTCACTTCCACCGTGGCCCCGGGAATAGCTGCGTTTGATGCGTCAGTCACAATCCCGATAATGGTGCCGCGCGGATCCTGGCCCAATCCGGCTGACGCCAGCAGGCCCAGGATCATGAATACAGATGTAATCCGAATCCTCATAGTTGTTCCCCTTTGGTTAGTTCAACTCACCAGCGCAGACCTCAACTGCGCTACACTATAGACCACAGCCTCAGGATCGTCAGATTGGGTCCGTTCACACAAGGGTGCGGGCATGAGAAGTTTCTAAGAAATTCCTAATGCCGAAGGGTAACGTCTTGGAAAACCACCAGGTCTACGGATTTGGCCCCTTCCGGTTGGACGCCGCCGCTAAAGTCCTTTTTAAGGAGGACCAGCCGCTCCATCTGACCAGAAAAGCCGTGGAAACCCTGGTCATACTAGCCTCCCGCTCGCCTGAGGTCGTCACCAAGGATGAATTGCTCCACGCCGTCTGGCAGGGCAGAGTCGTCGACGAGGCCAACCTTGCACAAAACGTCGCCGTTATCCGCAAGGCGCTGGGAGCGGGGAAGGGTGATCCCGCCTATATCGAGACCTTTCCGGGGCGTGGCTACCGCCTCCATGGGCCGGTCTCTCTTGTCGCACCCCTGGGACCTCAGCCGGTACGGCCGGAGGTCCTATCCCCTCATGGCCGTCGGATCCAGGCAAGCGCTTGGCTGGCCCTGGCCGCCGCTTCGATTCTCTTGGTTCTTGGCGCCGCCGTGCTCATGACCCGGACGGAATCTGTAAAGGACGCCCTCGCCGTCACCTCGGTAACCAGGCTTGCGGGAATGGAATACCAGCCTGCAATTTCTCCCGACGGTTCACAAGTCGCCTTTGTCTGGCAGCAGGACGAGCGGCAAATGCCTGGAATCTGGATTCAGAAACTGACAGAATCGACGCCACGACAGATCACCCAGCCTGGCTTCGCATGGTACAGCCCTTCCTGGTCGCCCGATGGCGCTTCCATTGCCGGCATCCGTTTCGGACCAACCTCCGGAGACATCGTCATCCTGCCGGTAAACGGCGGTCCCACCCGTACAGTGGCCCCCATCCTTCCTACCCGCTTTGGTCTCCCGCATTTTCACCTCGACTGGTCGCCCGATGGCAAGATGCTCGCCGTGGATGATTCACCTTCTTTGAGCCAGCCTCTTTCGATTTTTCTCTTGAACCTGGAGAGCGGCAAGAAAACCCGCCTGACGCAGCCGGAGGAGCTGATCATCGGTGACCTGGCTCCACGGTTCTCTCCTGATGGCCGCACTGTTGCATTCATCCGCGCGTTTCACCGCAGCCAGCAAGAACTGTATACCGTTCCGGTATCCGGTGGCACGGCGTCGCCTGTAACTCCAAACTCGCTTCAGGTCTCTTCTGTGGATTGGGCCGGCGCCGACCTGTTGTTCGGCCAGTCCCGCGGCGGTGAATTCCGGATCTGGCGCTACTCCTCAGGCAAGGCCCCGGCTCCTACCAGCGTTTACGCAGAGTTTCCCATTCAATTCACCCTTGCCCGGAAGTCTTCCCGGCTTGTCTACTCCATTGCGCAGAACGACCCTAACATCTGGCGTCTCAGCCTCTCAACCACGCCGGTCTGGACTCGCGTCGCGGCCTCCTCCGGCCAGGACGCATCTCCACAGTATTCCCCTGATGGAAGCCAAATCGCGTTCCGCTCAGACCGTTCGGGCTCGGAACAGATCTGGACGTGCAGTACCGACGGTTCCAACCCCGTGCAGGTCACCCGCGGCGCCGCAAGGCCCTCAGTGCCTCGCTGGTCTCCAGACAACCGCAGCATCGTTTTCAATGACACCGCCTCCACCGAGATCTTTCTCGCGCAGTGGGGCGGAGCAGGATGGAGCGTCAAGCCGTTCGGCGCCCGCGGAGTGCATCCGGTCTTCTCCCCCGATGGCCGGTTCATCTATGCCGCCGCCGCAGGCTCCGTTCTTCGTCTTCCCGCCGAGGGAGGACAACCAGCCGTCGTGACTCCAACCCGCGGACTTTCGCTGGATGTCTCACCGGACGGAGAGTACGTCTACTTCGTCCGCGAACCGGCTGATACGACTCTATCCCGGGTTCAGGTTGCCACAGGCCGACTGGAAACGATTCTACAAGGACTGGTACCCTACTGTACTTCCTGTTGGGCGCTGTCCGAGCAAGGTATCTACTATCTCGGGGTCCGCCCGAAATCTCCCAATCAGCAGTCGATTTACTTCATGGATCTTCGTTCTCGTTCCACAAGGCAGGTTGCCGAATATCCGGAACCGGTTCTGCCTATCGGAATGGGTCCATTCTCCCTTTCCCCGGACCGCAAAAGCCTGCTGACGGTACGGGTCGAACCATCCAATTCCGACATCCAGCGCGTGGACAATTTCCGCTGAATTCTACTCCAGTGTCATCCGTTGCACGCAGAAGGCATCATAGTTGACGCTCGGCAGCCGAACCCCGCTGAAGATCAGCCACATCGTGCGGCCGCCGGCGCTGATCCATTTGGAGGGAAGGCGGTAGCCGTGTGTGCCGCCCAATCCCCAAGCCTCCGTGTGGAAGGCCGTGCTCCAAGGTCCCCACGGTTCCGGCGCTTCATAGATGCCCCACCCACCGCTGTGGTTGTAACCGGCTGCCAGCAGATACCGCTTCAGCCCCGAATTGTAGACGGCGTCGACGCGCTGGATGCGCGCGAGAAACTGGAACACACCACCGCGGCGGGCAACCTCTTTTGTCCACACGGGCTTTCCGGAGGAATCGAGCCGCTCGAAATACTCATAGCCGGCCGGATCCAGCATCCGCTTGCGATGCGCGCGCAGCATGACGATCCGGTCATTGGATTCATACGCGCTGGGCCCATCCTGCGAATAGGAGTAAACGTAATCGTCCCGGGCGCCGGCGTAGTTCTTCCCGAAGTTGAGAAAGGCGGGCGAACCGAAGCTGGTGGTCAGCTTGAAGCCCCATTCCCACGTGCGGCCCTGGTCACGCGAATAGACAAGCTGGGCATTTCCGGTATTGCGCACCCACATATAAAGCACACCGTCCACCATCAACATGCCGCTGGCCTTCGCTCCCCGGGCGCCATCTCCGGGCCGTTCGCCGCTCTCCGAGCGCAGATTCACGCCGCGAAAATCCTCCGGGCCGCCCGAGATTCGTGCAAAGCCCATGCTCAGCTTCTTTTCAATCCGCGGATCGAATCCCCAGCCGTCGCCGTAGGAGGTGTAGAGATCACCGTCATCGGCCCAAGTGACTGGCCAGTTGTCGCTGTCCACCGCCTCGCAGCGGATGCTGGAAACAGGAGCGAAGCGCACTTCCCGGATCACTTGGCTCTGCGGGTACGGCGGATCGCTCTCCACCGCCTCCATGAGCGGGTTGAAGAGTTCTCTCTCCATCGGCGTCCAGAAATGATCGCGGGTCTGTGTGCCGCGCAGATCGCCGCCGTTGCGAACCAGGATCAGCTCAAGACTGGGGATCGCCAGCAGCACCTGGTGTCCAGCACCCGCTCCGGCGAAGGCGTCCCGGGGCACCTTCTCCCAGACGCCATCGAAGTTCGTGTACCAGGCTAGGCCGGAAGCAGGCGCGGGATGCCCGCCGCTGCGATCCGGCAAGGGCGTGCCGGCATAGGCGAGCGCCCTCATGACAGCATTGCCGCGAACGACCGGCTTGCCTTTCCATCGGCCTCCGGCCATCATTAACTCCGCGACGCGGGCCACCGCCCGTGGCGTGAAGGAGCCGCCGCCCCAGTTTGCGTAAAGCCGCAAACCGTCCACTTCATAAGCGCGGCCGTAACCGATTGACCAGTCCGGCTCCGGGACGCCGAGCGGCTCCATCAACCGGTTGCGCAGTAGTGCGTCCAGGTCCGTCCTTGCAGCCGCTGTCACAGCATATGCCAGCGCCGCCATGCCGGGATTGCTGTAGTGATAGCGGGTGCCGGGATCGTAGAGCACTGGTGAGTGATGAATCGCGATCGAAAACGGATCGGGCTCCCGCCGCCAGAATGCCCCCTTCCATCCCGGCAGCTTCTCATGCGGCAACCCGTCCTGTTCGGCATCCTCAAGGCCCGAAGAGTGCGTCGCCAAATGGCGGATCGTGATGATGTTCTTTTTCTGATCCTCGCGCCAGGCGGGGATGAAACTCGCCGCCCGGTCGTCGGCGGAGATCCGGCCATCCGCCATCGTCAGCAGCAGTGACATTCCGCCGACCACTGCCTTGGCCAGCGAGGCGCTGCCATGGCGCGTCGCGGCGCTGACGCCCGGGGCATACCATTCATAGGCGATTTTGCCATGCCGCACGATGATCAGCGCCCGTGTGTTCCGGGCTGCCAGATCATCGCGAAGCCGGTCCAGCCTTTCCGGGCGCAGCCGGGCCTCGCGGGCCGATATTCTGTCATACGAAGTCTGCGGCCAAGCCGCTGTGGGGAGAACAAGCAGAATCAGGAGTTGTCTGTACATTCCGGTTAGTTCCAAATGTAACATTCATAGGGTACTTTCCCGGAAACACGGTAGGTATTTCCTTTGACAACGGCGAAAAACTCTGGCAGTATGGGGGGCAACACTGAAAGTGTGAGATTGGCCTGCGCTCGTGATCGAGGATCCCTTTTTCCCCCGACTCCCTTTGTTGACCGGCTCTTCTTCCAGTGTGCGTAGATTACAGCGACGGCCGAGTTCGGGCCGGCAAAGGAGCAGCTATGAGGTTGTACGTGGGGAATCTCCCTTTCAAAGCGACGGAAAACGACGTGCAGGATTTTTTTCAGGAAGCCGGTGTAACTGTCGATAACGTGACGGTGGTGAAGGACAAGTTCTCGGGTGAGCCGAGAGGCTTTGGTTTTGTCGAAATCACTCGCAGCGAGGATGCTGAAGTTGCGATACGCAACTGCAACGGCAAAGAGATGATGGGCCGCGCGCTGGTAGTCAATGAAGCTCGCCCGATGACCTCCGGCGGTGGGGGCGGAGGCGGCCGGCGCCAAGGCGGATTCAACCGCGATCGCGGTCCGCGCTACTAACCTCCTCTAAATCACGTCCGCAAAGCTTCGCTGAAGCCTTGTGAACCAGGCGTGTGCGGCCAGACATCCGGCTGCGCACAATCCCGTCAGCGCCGCCAACGCCTGCAGATCCGGAGCACGGGCTTCCAGCAAAACAGCCCGGTAGGCCTCCACCAGCACATAGATCGGGCTCTTTGACAGGATGGGCACTGCAGCCGCAGGCAGTGACGCTTCCGGGTAGCAGATCGGTGTCAGAAAAAAAAGTACGGTTAGCCCGAAGCCCGTAACTTGGCCCAGATCCCGCAAATAAACTCCCACCGCGGCCAGCGTCCAGCAGATGGCTAGGGTGAGTAGCAGTTGTGGCACGATTATCAGCGGCAGCCATAGCGCCGTCAGCGGTATCGATCCGCGGGTTGCCACCAGCAGAAACGCGAAAATCCCCAGTCCGAAACCCTCGCCCACAAGCCCCGCAAGAACTGGATTCACCGGAAGAATCTCCACCGGGAACAACAGTTTCTTTACGAAGTTGCGATTCTCCAGGATGATGCCCGGCGCGCGCGCGGCCGCGTCGCTGAAGGCCAGCCACGGCAGCATTCCGGCCAGGAAATACAAGACAAAGCCGGAACGGCTCGGGTCCTGCCCGAAACGCGCTTGCAGCACAATGCCGAACACGAAAAAGTAAGTCAGCATTAGCAGCAGCGGGTGCATCAGCGTCCAGAGAAGATCTCCGAAAGAACCACGGTAGCGGCTGGCGATGTCACGGCGGGTCATGGAGCCGATCAGCGAACGGTTGCTCCACAGGCTTTTCACCGGCTCGGTGAACGCTCGGCCTAGTTTGTATCCCAGTTCGCGGCGGCGCAAACTGCCGCGCGTGGCCACTTCCACCTCTTCCACGCTGCAGCGGCGCTCTTCCACATGCGAGCTGACCAGAAGAAAAGGCCATTCCTTCAGATAATGCCAGCCCTCATCATCTGAGCGGGGAGAAATGTAGACGTGATAACGGCCGGGTTCGGGCGGCATCGGGATGTGCAAGCTGACTGCGGTCTGCCCTTCCGGAGGCAGTGGCTGTGGCAGTCTGTGCCAGTCACCCTCGGAAATGAACAGCGAGGTTTCCGGATCAAAAAGCTGCCAGCCCAGGCAGAACCCGCGTCCGGAATCCCAGGACTCCCCCGAGAGGTTCTGCAGCCGGAACTCGACGCGAAGATCCAGCCCGTCGGTTGCCGCCCGCGGCTCCTGAAATCCGGCGCTCATGAGTACAACCAGGCAGGATACCGGACGCTCACCGGTCCCTCCTTCCGGCCCACCGCGTAGATGCCGTCACCCCGCAGCTCCGACGGTAGCTTGTAGCGCCGCATCAGATCCTCCACCCAAATCAGCTCCGGTTTGGGCTCTTCCAGAAACTCGCCCGTTTCCAGCTTCTCTACCTCAAAGCCGGCATCGGCCAGCAGCAGCTGAATCTCGCCCGGCGTATATTCGCGGTTATGGCGCGCATCGCACATCACGCCGTCCTCGTTGGGCCGCAGGTAGGAAGGAAAAAAGCCCGGATGATAGCCCTGCAAGATGGCCGAGACCGCACGCAGCGAACTGATGTTAGGCGTGGTGAGAAGCAGGTGACCGCCGGGCTTCAAGATGCGGTTGATCTCCGCCATCATGTGCATCGGATCGTTGGGCAGATGCTCCAGCAACTCGCAGCACAGCACTGTGGAAAAGTATTCATCCTCGTAGGGAAAGCGGTCCTTCTCCGCGTCAAACAGATCCAGCTCGCAGGCAAACTCTTCTCCGTGGGAGGAGACAGCTGCCTTCCTGTCCGCGTTGCCGGCCGGGCCGTAGTAGCATCCGCGAACCTCGCCATAGCCGAGCTTCAAGCGCAGCGCCGGGGTGATTTGCAGGTACGCGCCCATTTCCAGAATGCGGTCCTCGGCTTTTCCTGGCGGCACCAACTCCAGGGTGCGGCGCAGCCTTGTGATGTGCGTCTCCACATATCCACGCGATTCATCCGTTTGCGCCCAGCTTCGGATATAGCCGGGTTCGACGCTCACCGGCTCGGCAGGTTCGGCTCCCTCGAGCACCGGACGACTCCATTCGCCGCCCGCGGCAACCGATTCGAGAAACGAATGGTACAGCGCGGCGGTGCGACTCCAGGAGCATTCCCTCTCCACCCACCCCCTCGCGCGCGCTCCCATCGCTTGCGCCAGGTCCGGCCTTTGCACAAGCAGCTGCATGTAATCCGTGAGCAGATCCTCCTCGCTAGTATCCACCGGCACCTTCAGGCAAGTGTCATCGGGGAATTCCGCGAAAGCGCCGACGGAGGAAACCAGCACCGCTTTCCCCAGGCTCATCGCCCGCAGTAGCGTGCCCGAGGTTTCCCCTACCGTCGGGTATCGCAGGTTGAGAATGACGTCGCAGGCCGCCAGGTAACTGGTGAACTCTTCAATCTCCGTGCGCCCGATCAGCCGAACCGAGCCGCGCAGGTCCATGCGCGTCAGCATCGACTCCAGCGCAAGATCCTGATGGGGCTCCCCGACTAGGATCATGCGTGGCCGCGGATCGGTGCGTAGCAGCCGCTGAAACGCACGCAGCGATTCCACGATCCTCTTGTAGGGCTTCAAATGTCCGAAAATGCCAATCAGCGGGGTGTTGGCGTCAATACCAAGCTGCTGCCGGAACTCCATTCTTTGCGCCGGCATCGCCGATTGCCCCACCCACGCCCCGTGCGGGATCCGCGCCGCCGGTCCCTTGTATCCAGCCTCGCGCGCCGCCGCGATCACGTATTCGCTATGCGCGATCAAGCCGCGCGCGGAACCCACTAAGCGCCGCAACATCGGGACTCCGTCATAATCCGGCCCTGCTTGCAGCGCTCTCACCTTCGCCGCATAGGCAAGCGCCGCCGCGCCTCCATCAAACTCCACCTCCCGCATGTAGGCGTCCCAGTCACCGGGGCGAATCGTCATCTCCGCGATCAAGTGATGCAGGTTAGCCTCGTGCAGCACTACTACTCCGGGATGCCGCAGCGCAGTGCGGTAGGCATGCTCGTGCCACGGGTTGTTGCCGATCTGGTAGAGACAGATGTCGAAGCCGGATGGAGTGCATCCGCCGCGCTCTCCGGTGACCACCTCCACTTCGCACAGCCTCTTCAAGGGTTCCAGCAAGGCGGCCGAATAGTCGGCAATCCCGCTGGGAGACGGCGGCAGAGGAGTGAAGCAGGCGACGCGCATCTTCAGCGAAGCAGGTCCATGGAAATGGTTCCCACCGAAAGCGGCAGTTTCACTTGAACCAGCGTGCGAACCGGGTCGCGTGCGAAAAACACCTCGAAGCTGATCTCAGCCTGTGGACCTTTGATCATCGCCGTGAGCCGGTCCGCCTCCACGCGCGTATCCTGCGTCACCACTTGGTGCAGCCCGCCGTATTGCAGCTTCAGCTGGTAGGCCGCGCCATAGTAGACGGTCTGCGAGGCCGGCAACCGCCCCTGTTGCAGCTCCTTGCGCAGGAAAAAGATGAAGGCCAGCGCATCGCGCGCGCAAGGGCCGGTTGCCACCTCCGACTTGCCGCCGCCGGAGGTTTCCCTCACCAGTTTGCCCGCTTCCAGATCAAACGTCGACTTCTCCGAGGTTTTCCGCGCCCCCAAAGTGTTTTCCCTGTGAAACTCCAGGGAACACCCATCGGCATTCACACGCGACCGAAACTCCCCCCGCACGGGAACGCCGGGGAGCGCCGCCTCCATCGTCATTTGATATTCGAATCCGCCCGCGGCCGGCTTGGAGCTGATCTGCGCTTCCCCGAGGCTCAACCCGCTGGGCCAATTGATGGAGTAGAGCAGCGTCTCCTCGTTCCATGCCAGCGCGGCCGGCGTGAGCAGTAAGCCGGCGGCAACGATCCAATTGCGCCGGAGGGTCATTTCAGCGAACGCGCCGCCACAGCTCCTGGCTTGGCCGCCGCCGCCGACCGCGCCGCTGAGGCCACTTCATAGTAAACCTCCAGAGTCTTGGAAGCTGCGTCCTTCCACTGGAAGCCGGTGGCGCGTTGGTATCCGAGCCTTTCCATACGTGTCCGCAGTTCTGCATTCAGCAGCAGATCACGCAGCGCCCGGAACATCTGCTCACCGGATTGCGGATCGAAAACGATCGCAGCACCGTCGGCAACCTCCAGCATCGCCGAGGAGTTGGAGCAGGTCACCGCGCGCCCGCATGCCATCGCCTCCAGGATCGGAATCCCGAACCCTTCATAAAAGGACGGGAAAGCGAACACGTCGCAGCCTCCGTACAATTGAACCAGTTCGTCGTCGGTCACGAATCCCGTGAAGTGGATGCGATGGGCGCAGGAAGAGTCGGCCGCAGCCCGCCGCACCCGTGAAGCGTACCAGCTATCCTGTCCTACCAGCACCAGGTGATGGGGCAACTCCGGGTGCTGGCGCACCAACTCCTCAAAGGCGTGAATCAAACCCGTCTGATTCTTGCGCGGCTGGAGGTCGCCTACCATCAGCACGTAGGGAACGGGTACGCCCAGCCGGCCGCGGACGGCGGCCCTGGCCTGTTCCCTCGACATGGGCCGGAACGAGGAGCTGACCGCATTGGGCACCACCGTAACCTTCTCCTCCGGCAAATTGTAGGCTCTCCGGATCGCCTGGGCGGAGAATTCGCTGGGAGTGAGAATGCGGGCGGCGCGCCGAACGGTGCGGCGCACCGTGAGCTGTAGCTGTGCGGCGCGAGCGGGAGGAAAATACTCGGGCCGTTCCAGGAAACTGATGTCGTGCACGCTCACCACCACCGGCGCAGGGCAACCGAGCGGCGCCGTGTACTGCACGTGGAACAGATCCGGCCGATCCTCCCGTAGCCGCCGCGACAGGTCTAACCCCAGCCGGACGAACGGATTCCCGGAAACCTGCCGGCATTGAAACCGCTCCGGGACGTAGTTCTCCGCGCCGGGTTCGGAAACGTAGGCGATGAAATCCGAAGTTTGATCCAGTTCGGCGAAGCTCCGCAACAGGTTTCGGATGTAAACCTCGTTCCCCGTCAGGTTGCGCCCAATGGCGTGTGCGTCGACACAGAAACGCATGCGCGTCATTCCAGTATAGTCAAATCCCCAGTCTATCCAGAGCCTTCCAGCCCGCTGCCCAGGTAAATTTTTCCGCGAGTAGCGATCGGCCCTGCTCAATGAGGGATCCCCGTAACTTAGGCGAGTCTAGCAAAGAGCCGACCGCATCCGCAAAATCCTGCACATTATCCGCTAATAAGAGATGTTTTCCGTGCTCGGCGGCCAGTCCTTGCGCACCGATCGCGGTCGATACCACCGGCGCTCCCGCCCCCCATGCCTCCAGTATTTTGATCCGCGTTCCGCTTCCGGAGCGCAACGGAACAATAGCGGCCGACGAACCGGCTAGTTCTGTCCACGTATCGGGGATCTCTCCGGTCAGGCGCACGCCTGGTGAACTCCTGACATACTTCCTCACCGCTTCCGGATTCTTCCCCGCCAGCACCCATTCCAAACCCGGATACCGCTCACAAAGTAGCGGCCAAATCGAAGATGCGAACCAGCCGACTGCGGCCTGGTTGGGATGGTACGCCAAGTTGCCGGTGAACACGATCTGGTTCTTTACCGTCACGCAGGGAGCCTCACGTTCTGGAATGGCGTTCGGGTACACGTGCGCAATCGCCTGAGAGGAGATCCGCCGCGCCAGTTCCCGGTCCTCGTCGCTGGCCGTCAGCACGATGTCAAACTGCGGCAGAAACTCCGCCTCCAGCCGCCGGCAAGCTGCTGCGAAGCGCCGGTGTCCTGCTCCCACCGGTCCAGGCTCCACTTGTGCGCTCAACTCGTGTAGCCTCGATTCCACGTTGTGCAGATTGAGCACCGTGCTGTCGCTGAATTCTCCCAGCAATGTGCGGTAGGGCGCTGTCCAAAAATGTTCCAGCACCACCACATTCCACCGGTGGCCCTTGCAAAACCGCTCGATGGCTGCCTCATAACCCGCGAACCGGTCCACCAGCGGCGGCACATCACGGCGCAGCCGCTTCAAGTTCCGCCACACCCTGGCCAGCCCGCCGCGGCGATGATAGGGCAGATCGATCAACAGGTTTTCCTGAATCAGTCCGGGCGGCAAGGCCGCGCGCGGGTCCGGAGAGCCACGTTCCCGGAAAAGTATCGCATCCAGTGGGTAGCGCTGCGCCAGATAGTGGAGCATCGATGCTGTACGGATCGCGCCGCCGCCGTATAGTGGATAGGGCGCCTCCGGGCAAACAATCAAGGCTCTAGCTTGCAAAGCGATCGATCGCCTCCTGGTACACGGCCCGCATCCTCCGCGCCGTCTTGTCCCAACCGAACATCGCCGCCCTATGCAGTCCCTTTTCCGACAGCTCTTTTCTGAGCGGCGTGCTTTCCAACACCGTCCGCATAGCCTCCGCCCAGGCCTTTCTATCGTTTGCCGCAACGTGCAGCGCCGCGCCCCCCGAGACTTCCATTAGCGCCGCGTCTTTGCTCGCGATCACCGGCGCTCCGCATTGCATCGCTTCCAGCAAGGGAAGGCCGAAGCCTTCATAACTGGATGGAAACACCACAGCCGTTGCGCCGGAATACAGCGCCGGCAGCTCGTCCTCGGACACCATTCCCGCAAGTCGCAGCCCGGGCTCCGGCCGCGGCGGCTCAAAGTCCTCTCTCATCCGGCCGGCAAGCACCAGATCGACATCATGAAGGCGTTTCACTTGACGCCACGCTTCCATCGCCACTCCCAAATTCTTGCGCGGCTCCAGCGTTCCCACGAATAGAAAGTAAGGTGCGGCCGCTTCGCTTCTCTCCATGCGCCGGAAATGTGATCCGGCAGCCAGCGGCACGGCCACCGTGCGGGACGGATGCAAGCCAAAATGTTCGATCGCCTGCCGGCGGATCACCTCCGTTGGCGTCACCACGATCGTCGCCAGACCAAGTCCTACAAGAAAGGGAGTGCGGCGGCTTACCCGCGCGCTCACACCGGCCGGTCTGCCCGGCAAAAACGGACTGAGGTCGTGCACTGTGATTACGCTCGGCTTCAGCGGCAGGTACGGCACCGCAAAGTCCGTGCCATGGAACAGGTCAAACCCGCGCCGGTACAAATGAACCGGCAGGCCGATGGACCACCATCGCCGCATCAGAGCATTCGAGCCATGCTGCAGGAGCAGGCTGAAGCTATCCTCGGGAAACTCCTGTTGCAGGGCTGAAGCAAGTTCCACGGTGTATCGCGCAATCCCGCCCGTCGGCACGCTCAGCGGCGTCGCATCCAGTGCCACCTTCATGGAACAGCCGCGCCAAAAACTTCTCGATAAAAAGCCCAGACGGGTTCGCCCATCTGGCGGTAGAACTGGCCGCCGTTGTGCCCCACTCCCGGCACGAGGAAAAACTCATTCTTCAGGCCGAGGTTTTCCAGCAGCTCATGATACTGACGGTTCCAGTCCTTTAGCTGATCCTCGCCGCCGACCCCAATGCGAACCCGCGTGCCTTTGGCCGCCGCCGCTTTCTGTCCGGCGATCGTCCACGGGCTGTGCTCCTTGTAGTATGCCTTGTCGCCACCGTAGATCTGCTGGAAGATCGCGGCACGGCGCTCCGCCAGCGTATCCTCGGTGTGCAGCGCGCCGGCCATCACCGATACAGCCCCGAACAACTCCGCGTACTTCAGCCCCAGCCGCGCGGCGCCGAACCCGCCCATCGAATAGCCCTCAATCGCCCGCCCCTTCCGATCCGCGATCGTCCGATAAGTCCCATCCACATGGGGAATGAGATCCTTGATGATCACCTGCTCCATCGGCAGCGATCCGTCCTTGGCGTTCGTGTACATGCTGTTGTTCATTCCATTCACCAGCACCACGATCGCCGGTGGGGCCTTGCCCGCCCGCATCGCTTCCACGCCCATGCCGAGGAACACCTGTCCGGAACGCTGATTTCCTCCCAGCCCGTGCAGCCAATACACGACCGGGAAACGCTGTTCCGCGCTGACCTCGTATTCCGGCGGCAGATAGATCAGGTAACTGGACTCACGGTCAATCGTCTTGCTGAAAAAACTCACATAGCGGGAACCCGCCGGCGCGGCCTGTACCGGATCCATCCACTCTGCCTGCTGACTCCAGCCCAGGCATCCCAAGAAAATCCACAGCAGGCCGCGGCGCCTCATCGCAGTTCCTCCAGCACTTGTGGACGCGACGGTCTCCATCCCAGCACCCGCGCCGCTTTGGTGCTGCCCACCTTCTGATCGATGATCAAGGCCTCCGCAATCGGGCCCAGCAGCTTGCGCGCCTCCTCCAGACTCAGACTCTTCTCGCATCCTGCTGCCAGCGCCACGTCCTTCCACAACTGCGGTGCGCCGTGCGCTGCCAGGTAAAGTTCACCGGGTCCTGAGTTCTCCAGCGCCAAAACATACAAATCGGCCAGATCATCCACGTGAACGAAACTCCAGTGGTTCTCACCGCCGCCGATGAGAGGCAGCTCGCCGCTCTTCAGCCGGTGAACCGCGCCTCCGCCACGCCCGTACACCATCGCCGGCCGGACCACGATCCCGCGTATCCTCCGGTCGCCCGCTTCCAGCACCAGCCGCTCTACCGCCGGCCGCCAGGCCACAATCGACGCGGGCTTGAGCGGGAACATCTCCCCAGCCAGCCGCCCTTTCGTATCCCCCATCACCCAAACACCGCTCGTATAGAGGAAAGTCTTGCCTGTTCCATCCAGTGCGTCCAGTACCGACTCCACCACCGCCCGGTCCATAACGCCGCTGTTTGTGCCCCAACTCATTGCCGTGTGGACCACGGCGTCGCAAGCCCCGGCCGCCTGCCGCCATGCACCCGGATGCTCCAGATCGCCGCGGCAGATCTCCGCCCCCCATGACGCCAGCTTCTGCGCCGATTCTTCCGACCGCGCCAGCGCCTTGACTCCATGTCCCTTCTGTTGGAGCCGGTCCAGTACCGCGGAGCCGATGTAGCCCGTGGCCCCGGTCAGGAAAACTTTCATGGCTGATTCGACGGCCGCAGTCCTTCATCGGCCCCAAGACCACGGTCCAGCCAGCCCGGATACCATCGGAACACGTTCCCCGTCAGGCTGCCGATGAAGATCAGCTTCTCCGGAGTCACGTGAATCCAATGTCCGGGCGATTCCATCGCGCCCACGATCCGGCCCGTGCCCAGATCTACCTTCATGATGCGCCCTGCCAGCGTGTCGTAGGTGATGTTTTCGATATTGTTGCGGTGTGTGATCACCCACGCTTCATCGTCTCCAGTGATGAAGATGTTCTGCGTTGCGCCAAGATGGGTCCACTGCTTCAGGAACTTCCCCTCGCTATCGAAAATCTGGATGCGGTTGTTCTCGCGGTCGCTCACATACACCAGACCCTTGCTGTCCACCGCCACCGAATGCACGGTGTTGAACTCGCCCGGCGCCGTCCCATGCTTCCCCCACGCCTTCACGTATTTTCCGTCGTAGGTGAATTTCACTACGCGCGCGTTCCCATAGCCGTCGGACACATAGAAATGCTTCTGATCGGGGGAGAAGGCGATATCCGTCGGCCGGTAGAAATGCTTGTCGTCGGCCGCGTTCTTGCCACGGACGCCCAGGGTCAGCAGCAGTTTCCCCTCGCGGCTGAACTTCATCACCAGGTGATCGCCGTTGTCCACAGCCCAGACGTTGCCGCCGCGGTCAATGCGCAGTCCGTGCGGATTGCCGAACAGTCCCTTGCCCCAGCCGCGGACATATTTCCCCTTCCCGTCAAAGACCACCACCGGTTCGGCCTTCTTCCCGCGGTGGAAAACGTACACTTCTCCGGAAGCATCCGCGGCCACCGCCGACACCCGCCCGAACTTCCATCCGTCCGGCATCGTATCGGGCTCCTCCCCGAAACGGATCTGCACACGGTACTTCAGCAACCCACCTTCGTGCGGGTACCAGCCTTGTTCGGCCGCCAGCGCCAGCGCCGCCACCATCGCCAGTGTCAACATCGCCACTTTCATGTGATTTCTCCCTTCCCTTGGGATGCAGCAATCATACCTTTTTTGCAAATTCTTCGCCTTGGCATGCTACGCTCGAAAAGATCCGGCGATGCAACCAGGCCAGCGCATTTCCCGGTACGAGATCTTGTCGCTGCTGGGCTCAGGCGGCATGGGAGAAGTTTGGCTGGCCCGCGACGCCCAACTCGGCCGCAATGTCGCTGTCAAAGTGATCCACAAACGGTTGGCCGAAGATCCTGACCGGCTCAAGCGTTTTCTCCAAGAGGCCCGCGCTGCCGCCGCCCTCACTCATCCCAACATCGCTCAAGTCCATGAGCTGTGTGAGGAAGGCCCGCTGCCCATGATCGTCATGGAGTACGTGCAAGGGCGCACCCTCGCCGAGCGCATCCGTGAAGGCGTCCTTCCCCTCGATCGCATTCTCGACATCGGCATTCAGTCCGCATCGGCTCTCGAGGAGGCTCACTCCAAGGGCCTCGTCCACAGGGACATCAAGCCCGGCAATATCATGCTCAACGCCCGTGGGCACGTCAAGGTTCTTGATTTCGGCGTCGCCAAGCTGGTAGAAGGCCCCGGCGAATCCACTTTGACGGTGGAATTCACCGAACCGGCAACCCTTCCTGGACAGGTTTGCGGAACCCTCCGCTACATGAGCCGCGAGCAGTGCACCGGCGGCGACCTGGACCTCCGCTCCGACATTTTCAGCCTCGGTGCAGTGCTTTATGAAATGGCCACCGGCGAACCTGCCTTTCCAGGAGCCACATCCGCCCTCGTCTACGACGCAATACTCAACCGAACTTCGCCTCCGCCCTCCACGCTCAATTCCGCAATCCCACCGGAATTCGACAAGCTAATCGCTCGCGCTCTCCAAAAGAACCCCGATCACAGGCACCAGTCTGCCGCGCTGCTCCGCCAGGACCTCGAGTGGGTCAAGAGCCGGACTCCGGGCGCTCCCATTAGAAGGCCAGTGCCGTCGCGATGGAGGTCCTATGCCATCGTGGTTGCTCTTGTTGTGCTGGCCGCGGCCGTCACCTGGTTCGGGTTCCAACGTCAGGGCAGCCAAGCGCCACTGGTGCTGACCGCCACTCCCCTTACCTCTGCCCAGGGAACCGAAAGCCAACCCAGCTTTTCGCCGGACGGAAACCAGGTAGCATTTGCCTGGAACGGGGATAACGAAGAAAACTGGGATATCTACGTCAAGATGGTCCAGGGCGGACCTTCCTTGCGGCTCACCAACGACCCCGCCACGGACTACAGCCCTGCCTGGTCACCCGACGGCGCCACCATCGCCTTCCTCCGCAATTCCCAAACCGAAGGCTCTGGCTTCTTTCTCATTCCCGCCTTGGGCGGCACCGAGCGCAAACTTTCCAGCGCCTCCTCCTCGCGCACTGGAGTCGAAAGCCCCTTCCTCGCCTGGTCTCCCGACGGCAAACAGCTTGCCATCGCCGACAAGAAGGAACCCGGCGAGCCGATGTCAATCCAGTTGCTCGATCTCACTACCGGCGCCCGGCGCACCCTCACGACGCCCCCTGAAAACACCTTTGGCGACAGCGGCATCGCTTGGGCGCCTGACGGCGAAACCGTTTTCTTCGTCCGCAGCAACGGCATGGGCATCCAAGACATCTATTCCGTCCCGTCCAAGGGCGGCGAAGCCACAAGGCTCACGTTCGACAACCGCCGCATCTACGGACTCTCCTGGAACTATGCCGATGGCCGCCTCCTGTTTGCCTCCGGCCGTAGAGACAATGCCCGCCTCTGGCGTCTCTCTCCCTCCGGTGGCGAGCCCCAACGCATCCTCGGCATCGGTGACGGCGCGTCCTTTCTAGCCGTTTCCCGGCAACGCAACCGGCTCGCTTACACCCGCTCCAACGTGGATACCAACGTCTGGCGCTACTCTCTCGACGGACAGAATCCGCCCGTGCGGCTCGTCTCCTCAACTCGGCTGGAGCAGGGGCCCCAGTACTCTCCCGAGGGCAAGCGCATCGTGTTTGCCTCCACGCGGACCGGAGCCTGGGAGATATTCACCTGCAACTCCGACGGCCAATCCGTCCTTCAGCTCACTTCTTTTCGCGACAAGCCCGCCGGCAGCCCTCAATGGGCGCCCGACGGCCAGCACGTCGCCTTCGACGCCAGGCCCGGCGGCAACGCCGACATTTACTCGCTCCACCTCGCTGGAGGCAGTCCCGTCCGCATCACCTCCCACCCCGCGCAGGACGCCGTCCCCAGCTACTCCCGCGACGGCCGATTCATCTATTTCGGTTCAAATCGCACCGGCCGCTTCGAGATCTGGAAGGTTCCCTCCGGCGGGGGAGAAGCGGTTCAGGTTACCCGCAACGGCGGCTTCTATGCCACCGAATCCCCCGATGGCCGCCACCTCTATTACGCCCGTGCGCTCGATCAACCTGGCCTCTTTCGCATGCCAACGTCTGGCGGGGCCGAGACCTTGGTTCTCGAGAATCTTAAGTCTGGATACTGGGGCTACCGCGTCGTCACCGCCTCCGGCATCTACTATGTCGTGGAGGAACAGGTCCCTGATGTCGGTTTGCAGCATTGGCTTTATTACCACGATTCTGCCTCAGGAAAATCCTCCAAGGTGCTGCGTTTCGCCAACCGCCCGTTCAACGCCGGACTCGCCTTGTCCCCCGACGGCAAGCAGATCCTCTATACCCAGGCTGACCGCTCCGACACCGACATCCTCCTGGTCGACGGATTCCGTTAAATTTAATAAATCTTTGCCCGGGCCTTCCGCCACAAAGCCTACAATATATATAGGGATTCACACCGATCTTATATGATGCGCTTCCGCTCGAGCGGCCCCTGCGCCGCTACTCTCCTTCTCGGCTTCTCCTCTGGCTTGAGCCTTCTCACGGCCGCTGATTGCAGCCTCCGCCCCGAACAAGACAAGCGTCTCGCACGGGAAGCACAGGCCCGTCTGCGCCTTTATGAGGCCGCCTCGAAGTTCAATGCTAGGCAAGCCTCGGCTCACGGCCTACCCGCCGCCGAAATCCCGCGCCGCAACTTCATTGACGAGGAGATCTTCGGCAAGCTGCAAAGCTTGGGATTGCCGAGCGCTTCGTTGACAACTGACGGCGAGTTCGTGCGCCGTATTTACTTCGATCTAACCGGCCACCCGCCCTCGCCGGAAGATATCCGGTCCTTCCTGAACGATTCCAACCCCGGCAAGCGCCGTGAGCTGATCGACAAACTGCTCTACTCGAAAGAATTCGTCGATAAGTGGACCCTTTGGCTTGGCGATCTGTTGATGAACGTGGCTTTCCCGCAGAACTTCGACCGCCAGTATTTCGCGCGCAACGCCTACTACGAGTGGATGAAGCTCGCCATCGCGAACGAGAAGTCCCTCAAGGAGATCGCCTTCGAATCGATTGCGGCCACCGGCAACAGCTACGACAACTGGAATGGCGGCACAAACTTCATCCTCAACGGCATTGTGGCGATGGGGCCCATTCAGGACCGTTACGACAACATGATGCGCGTGAGCACTACTACGTTCCTCGGCCTCAGCCATTATGATTGCCTGCTTTGCCACGACGGCCGCCGGCGCCTGGATCAAGTGAGCCTGTGGGGATCCCGGATGACGCGTCTGGAGGCTCAGCGCATGGCCGCTTTCTTTGCCCGCACCAACCTGGCAAAGCCATCGCTGCCCACCACCGAGTATTACTACAACAGCTACAACATCACCGACCGAACCACCGGCAACTATGATTTGAACACCAACTTCGGTAACCGGCCGGACCGCTTGCCGATCGGCGAAATGCGGTTCCTCACTCCCGAATACCGCGATGGGGCAAAGCCTGCCGACGGCAATTGGCGCGCCGCCTTCGCCGCCTCCATGGTCCACGATCCTCTCTTCCCCATCAACATGGCCAACCGGTTTTGGAAGGAGTTCTTCGGCCTTGCCCTCATTGATCCGGAAGACAGCATTGACCCGGCCCGTCTTGACCCCGCCAACCCGCCGCCGGCCCCATGGGCTTTGCAGGCCTCCCACCCCGAGCTGATTCTCAAACTGGCCGACGCCTTTGTCGAAGGCGATTATAATCTGCGCGAATTTCTGCGGATCCTCGTCGAATCCTCCGCCTACCAGCTAAGCTCCCGCTATGAAGCGGAATGGAACATCACCCACCTTCCCCTGTTTGCGCGCCACTATCCGCGGCGTCTGGAAGGCGAAGAGATCCACGACGCCATCGTGAAGGCCAGCGGCATGCGCACCATGTACACCATCCGCGGCCTCGACGACACTCCCTGGGCGATGCAGATGCCGGAGCCCGTGGAACCCCGCTCCAACGGATCGTCAACCAACTTTATGATCGCCTTCTTCCGCGGCAATCGCGACTCGCAGTTTCGCATCCAGGATGGCTCCATTCAGCAGCAACTGAACCTGATGAACGACCCCTTCGTACTCAACCGAATCAGGCTCACCAACTCGGCCAATATGCGCGCCGTGGCCGCTATTACCGATGATGCGGCTGCGGTCGAAGAACTGTTTCTGCTCTTCCTCAACCGCAAGCCCGATTCACGCGAACTGAAAATCGCCGCCGATTTTCTCTCCCGGGCTGGCAACCAACGCAACACCTACCTGGAAGACCTCGCCTGGGTGCTCATCAACAAGACGGACTTCCTCTTCAATTACTAACCACGGGGAATCGAATGAAGGACCGATTTGGGATCGACTGGAAGAGAATCGCCGAGGACCACGGCCCCGGCTCGCCGTTCTGGCGCCGCCCTGCCCTCACCAGGCGCAACTTCTTCCGCCACGCCTCGGGCGCCGTCGGCGGTTACTTCCTGTTGCCGGAACTGAATACGGAGACCATCGCTCGCGCGCAGCCCACTTTGATGGGAACCGCCAAGAACTGCATCTTCATCCTGATGCGCGGCGGCCCCAGCCACATCGACACCTTCGATCTCAAGGAAGGCTCGTGGACGCCACGTGAGTTGGAGCCGACCACCTTCGGCAACATCCGCTGGCCCCGCGGCCTCATGCCCAAGCTGGCCGATCAGATGGACTCCATCGCGCTCGTGCGCTCCGTCAAGGCCTGGGCCCTCGTACACGGTCTCGCGCAGGTATGGGCGCAGATCGGCCGCAACCCCGTCGCCGGCTCCTCCAAGATCGCCCCCCACATCGGTTCGGTGGCCGCTATCGAACTTTCCGGCCAACAGCAGGACGCCACCCTGCCCGCCTTCGTCTCGCTCAACGTCACCTCCGGTATCGGCCAGGGTTACCTGCCACCGGAAAACGCGCCCTTCTTCTCCGTGCCCAACGGCAGCGGCTTAGGTAACTCGCGCCACAACGACGGCAACGCCCGCTACGACCGGCGCTACGGCCTCCTGCTCGAAATGGACTCTCCCCTCCGCAGTTCTCCGGAACTCGGCGCCGCGCCCTACCAGACCGGAACCTACAATTTGGCCGCCAGGAAGCTTGTCTACAACTCCAAGGTCGACGAGATCTTCACCTTCGATGCCCAGGAGCGCACCCGCTACGGCACAACCAATTTCGGCAACTCCTGCATCGCCGCCCGCAACATGCTCCGCGCCCGCTCCGGCGCCCGCTTCATCCAGATCACCACCACCGATTGGGATCACCACGATAACATCTGGGGCTCTCCTACTACCGGCCACTACCTGCGCGCCCGCGAATTCGACCCCGCTCTCGCCGCCTTGATCGAGGACCTCAAGTCCGACGGCCTGCTCAACGAAACCCTCATCGTCGCCATGGGCGAATTCGGACGCACCGTCGGCAACCTCACCGCCACGCGCGGCCGCGATCATCTTGCCCAGCAGGCCGTCCTTTTCGCCGGCGGGGGTATCCGCGGAGGGCGCGTTCTCGGCTCCTCAAACGCCGCCGGCAACGGCACTGCCGAGCCCGGCTGGTCCGGCAGCCGCGATATCCGCGCCGAAGATATCGAGGCCACCATGTACTCCGCGCTCGGTATCGACTGGACCACCATCCGCCGCGACGATCCCCTAGGCCGTGGTTTCGAGTACGTCCCCGGCGGCGCGGCCGGAATCTACAAGCCTATCCATGAACTCTGGACGTAGGTTATGTGGAGGGTCCGCTATTCGGTTGCGGTGAGCCTCGACGGCTACATCGCCGGACCCAATGGAGCAAGCGATTGGATCGTCATGGATCCGGAGATCGACTTTCGCGCCCTCATGCAGCAGTTCGACACGATCCTGCTCGGCCGCAAAACGTACGAGGCGGCGCACCAGCATGGCGGCGGCGGGATGCCTGGCATGCTGGCCTACCTTTTTTCCAAGACCCTGCGCCAGGAGGATTGCCCCCAGGTTATCCTCTCCGCGGACCCTCGGAAAACCGTCGCTGAAATCAAGGCCAAACCCGGCAAGGATATCTGGCTCTCCGGCGGCGGCTCGCTCTGCAAGCTTGCTTGAGCTCCGCCTTGTTGACCGTGTCGAAGCCGCCATCATCCCCGTCATGCTCGGCGCCGGCATTCCTCTGCTGTCAGGTAATCAGATTCCCGCCATACTCAAGCTGGCCGCGCACAAGGTCTATCCGAAAACCGGCACGGTTTCGCTTGAGTATGAAGTGGCCTGACCCTTAGCGCTTCCCCGGCATCAAGCCTACTCGCCGGATTCCTGCCCCATGGATCACGCGATAACCCTCGCCACCTCTCCATACTCAAGCTCCGCTTCGCCATCCAGAAACACCGTGGCCCCGGGCCGCCCGTGAAACACCGCGTGCAGACGCTCGGGAAGCTCCGCGAGCTTATCCTCCGCCGTCACAATGCAACCTGTCTCCTCCGCCGCTTGTACAATCTCCCCGCGGTCGATCGGCTTGATTGTGTGGCAATCGAGAACTCGCGCCTGCACTCCTCCCCGTTCCAACTCACCCGCTGCCAGCAGCGCCTGCTCCACCATGTTTCCCGTCGCGATCAGCGTGACGTCCCGTCCCTCGCGCAACCGGATCATCTTCCCGATGCGAAACTCCACATCCTCCGTATGGAGCACCGCGGCCGGTTGCCGTCCCAACCGGATATAGACAGGACCTTTCATCTCCCACGCCGCCATCGTCGCCAAACGCGTTGTCACCGGGTCCGACGGCGACAGCATCGTCAGGTTCGGAAACGTGCGCAGAATCGCAAGGTCCTCCACACCTTGATGACTCGGCCCGTCGCCGCAAATCTCCACGCCCGCGTTCGTCGCCACGATCTTCACATTCAGCCGCGGATAGCAGATCGATTGCCGCACCGCCTCACACGCCCGCATGCTGGCGAAAACCACGAACGTGCTCGCGAACGGAATCAGCCCTGTCGTCGCAGCTCCGGCCGCCAGGCACATCATGTTCATCTCCGCTGCCCCGCAGTGGAAGAACCGCTCCGGGAACCGTTTCCCGAATCGCCAGGTGTTGGTCGACTTCGCGATGTCCGCCTCAAACACCACAACCCGCGGATCGCGCTCGCCCAGCTCCACCAGCGTCTTGCCGTAGACGACCCGGTTCGGTTGGCTCATCTCCGCGCTCCTTCCAACTCGGCCAGCAGCGCGTTCACCTCTTCTCCGCTCAGCGGAGCGCCCAGACTGTGCCAGTCGCCCTGATCCTCCATCGACGGCACGCCTTTCCCCTTCACCGTCTCCGCCACGATCACGTGCGGCTTTCCCTCGCGCCGCCGCCATCGCTGCCTCCCACACAATCCCCTCCTGCAACTCCCCATCGCTCAGCATCGCGTACACACGCGCTTCGATTCCTGGAACCTTCAACCCCAGCGCGATCCCCGCGGCCGCCGAAAACCCTTGCCCCAGCGAGCCGGTCGTCATGTCCACGCCCAACGTCTTCCGCATATCCGGATGTCCCTGCAGCGGACTCTCGATATCCCGCAGCCGCAACAGATCCTCTCTCGGAAAATACCCGCGGTGCGCCAGCGCCACATACCAGGCCGGCGCGCAATGCCCCTTCGACAGCACGAACCGGTCTCGCTCCGCCCACTCGGGCCGCGCCGGATCGATCCGCATCCGGTGGAAATAGAGGTACGTCACCATATCGATCGCTGAAAGTGATCCGCCCGGATGCCCCGAACCTGCCGCTCCGATCATCCGCAGAATGTCCCCACGCAGCGCGTGCGCCGTGTTCCGCAGCGCGTCATAATCCGGTTCCGCCCTCATAATCCCATCCACGATACCCGAATCTGAGAAACTGAATAGGAAATGTCCAAGCGCATCCTCCTCGTCACTGGCGATGCTGGTGAAAGCTATGAGACTCTCTACGCGTTGCACCGCTTCCAGGAAGCCGGCATGCAACCGGTCATCGCCGCCCCTTCCGCCCGCCGCCTTCACCTCGTCATGCATGACTTCGAGCCCGGCTGGGACACCTACATGGAGCGCCAGGGCTACGGCGTCGAGGCCCAGATCAACTTCGACCAGGTCAATCCCGCCGATTACGACGCCGTCCTCATCCTCGGCGGCCGCGCTCCGGAATACCTCCGCCATGACGACAAACTGCTCGACATCGTCCGCGCCATGGGCACCGCCGGCAAGTGGATCTTTTCCATCTGTCATGGAATCCAGGTGCTGGCCGCCGCCGGCCTGCTCGAGGGTCGCAACGTCACCTGCTACGAACATGTCCGCTATGAAGTCGCGCTCAGCAAGGGAAAATGGCAATCCAGCCAGGCCGCGCGCGACGGCAAGCTCGTCACCGCCCAAACCTGGCAGTCGCACCCCGACTTCTATAGGGAGGTTTTCCGATGCCTCGCCGAATAAAACGTTATTATAGAATCATGTTTCCGAGGACTCTTGCCCTGACTTTCCTGGGCGCCTGCCTCACCGCAGCCGCTTCGGACAACACCGACCGCCTCAACCACTCCGCCGAGGTCTTCGCCGAGGTGATGGAAATTGCCGACAAGGCGATTCCCCAAACCCTGCTCGACAAGAGCCAGTGCGTCATCGTCGTGCCCGGCATGAAGAAAGGCGCCTTCATCTTCGGCGCCAAGTACGGCCGCGGCTTCGCCGTTTGCCGCGCCCAGGGCGGCGTCGGCTGGGGCCCCCCGGGAGCCGTGCGCGTGGAGGGTGGCAGCTTCGGCCTGCAAATCGGCGGTTCGGAGACCGACGTCATCCTGCTTGTGATGAATGAGCGCGGCGCCAAGCGCCTGCTCGGCACCTCCAAGTTCACCATCGGTGGCGACGCCTCCGCCGCGGCAGGTCCCGTCGGCCGCACCGCAACCGCGGAAACCGACGCCCTGCTCACCGCCGAAATCCTCACCTGGTCCCGCTCCCGCGGCCTCTTCGCCGGCGTCAGCCTTCAGGGTGCAACCATGCGCCAGGACCTCGACGTCAACAAGGAACTCTACGGCGGCACCATCCAAAACAAGGACCTCGTCTTCAGCGGCCGCCAGCCCCCGGCCTCCGCCGCGCAGCTATTGAAGCTGCTCAACAAGTACTCTTCACGCCAGTCAAAATAATCCGCTGCTTCCCTGCAACCGGACCCTGCCTGACCCTGTCAAAAGGGCAGAAAGGAGCAAGCAATGGATGAACGAATCGTTCCCTTGCTTTGGGTATTCGGTCTTTTCGCCTTGTTTCTGGTTTCGCATTACCTCAGCTCACGCGAGAAAGAGCGCAAGGAGGAACGCATCCATCGTGAGAGAATGCTGGCCATGGACAAAGGCATCCCCCTGCCCGAGCTGCCTCCGCTGCCTCAGGAGGACCTGCAGCACCTGTCCACCATTAATCCAAAGTGGACGCTCGGAATCGGCGCGGTTCTGGCCGCTCTCGGCATAGGCATTTTGGCCGCGATGATCATCTCCACTACCCGCATCCAGCCCTACTGGACGCTTGGCCTCATTCCGATCTTCCTCGGATTCGGCTGCGTTCTGTACTACTATCTCACCAGGCCACGCACTCGCTAGCACGGTCAGGCATGCTCATGACGCTGGATTCCCGGCTGCCGCAGGTGGATCCCGATCTTCACTCTTCCTTTGAGGATCTTGCGGCCCGCTACAAACATCACGTCTTCCGCCTCGCCGTCTCCATTCTCGGCCCCGGTTTCGAGCCCGAAGCCGAAGACGTTACCCAGGATGTCTTCCTCCGCGTCCATCGCGAACTGTCCTCCTTTCGGGGCGAAAGCAAGTTCAGCACCTGGCTCTACCGCATCGCTTGGAATCGCGCATTCGACATCAAGCAGCGCTCCCGCTACCGCTTGCCTCACTTGGCGGACACCGCTCTCGCCGCTCTATCCGACCCGTCCGCCGGCCCGCACGACGTCCTCCACCACAAAGCCCGCCTGGCCGCTCTCCATGAATCCATTGCCGAGCTTCCCGAGCTCTACCAGACCGTCCTTCGCCTCCACTACTGGTTCGGCGCCGGCATCGCCGAGATCTCAGAGCTCGTGGGCGCCCCCGAAGGAACGGTAAAATCGTACTTGCACCGCGCGCGCCAGCGCCTTGCCGAGGCTCTCAAAGAGAAAGGATTCGACGCATGAGCGACATCGACAATCTCCTCCGCGAAGCGCACCGCTCCACGCCCCCCACTCTCTCTCCCGCATTTGATCGCAACCTGTCCCGCCGCATCGGCCAGTCCAAACCGCGCCGGCTCAGTCGCGCAGGCTGGCTCATGATGTCGATCTACGTACTGATCGCCGCCGTAATCTCCGTTTGGGGGCTCTCCCGCATTCAATGGGACTTCAGATGGATCCCGCCCGCCGTTGTCCAACCGGCGCTCTGGATCGCCGTCCCCATCAGCTTCTACGTCGCCCTCTCTCTCCCCGCCTGGCTCCGCCGGCGGAAAGCCAATTAACCCACAATCCGCGGCCCGCTCAGTGACTGCCCGCCGTCGCACTGGTAAATCGCCCCGCTGATGTAGCTCGCCGCATCCGAACAGAGAAACACCGCCAGGTTCGCGATATCCTCCTTCGTCCCCATCCGCCGCAGAGGCACCGACTGAATCACCTTTTGGCGGCTCTCCTCGGTCGGCGCAAGGCGGCTCATCCCTTCCGTCCCATCAATCGGGCCCGGCGTGATGCAGTTACAGCGGATGCCGTTAGGCCCCCATTCCATCGCCAGCACCTTTGTCAGCAGATCCACGCCCGCCTTCGCCGCGCAAACATGCGCCTGCAACGGATACGCCACGTGCGCGTGATTGGCCGAAATGCTGATCACCGATGCGCCAGGCTTACGCAAGTACTGATACGCCGCGCGGCACGTGTTGAACGTTCCCAGCAGATCGATATCCACCACCGCCTTGAACCCGTTCGCCGACATTCCCAACACCGGAGCCGGAAAATTGCCCGCCGCCGCGCAGAACAGAATGTCGATCTCCCCGTGCGTCTCGCGAGTCCTGCCCAACGCTCCTTCCATCGCCGCATAGTCGCGGACATCCACCGCATGCCCGTCCGCCTTCTGCCCTCGCGAGCGAATCTCTGAAACCGCCGCTTCCATCTTCTCCTGCTTGCGGCCCACGAGCACGACAGTCGCGCCAAGCGCCGCGAACCGCTCCGCGATCCCCAGCCCGATGCCGCTGGTACCTCCGGTGAAAAACGCTACTTTCCCCTCGAACAGCCCGTCACGGAATACTTGCATGCAATCACCGTCCCCCGTCTTTGGCGATCCGGTACAGCTTCGACGCCGTCCTCAAAATGAGGCTCCCGTCCGCGATCGCCGGCGTCGCCATGCACATTTCATCCAGCGTGTTCTTGCCCAGCAGCTTGTACTCGGCCCCCGCCTGGATCACGAACGTGTCCCCGTCCTCGCTCAGCGCGAAGATCTTTCCGTTATAGGCCCACGGCGAGGAAGTGAACGCAGCGGCCGCTTCGTCAATCCGCACCTTGCCGTACACCTCTTTCCCGGTCTTGGCGTCATGCGCCGTGAAGAAACCACGGTCAAACAGCGTGTAGTAGTAATCGCCGTAGACGATCGGCGAAGGATTATACGGCCCCGCCTGCGGATGGAACCACGCCACATGCTCATTCGATGTCTGGCCCGGTTTCAGCGAAATATCTCCGCTCGCGCCCGGCTTCACCGCAAACACCGGCCGCACCTGATCGCCCACATAGCCTGACGTCAGATACAGCAGCCCGTGCCGCGCGAACGGCGTCGGAATCGCGATCGAGCTCATCCCGCCCAACTCCCACAACAGCTTCCCGTCCAGATCGTAACTCCTCACGCGCTTCGTGCCCGGCGTCACGATCTCCGTCCGCCGGCCGTTTGACCAGATGAACGGCGTCGCCCAGTTGCTCTTCTCATCCCGCTCCACCCGCCAAATCTGCTTGCCCGTTTTCTTGTCGAGCGCCACCAGGAACGACTGTACGTCGTTATCGTTCACAATGTAGATCCGCCCCTCGTGCAGTACCGGAGACGCCGCCGATCCCCATCCGTACCGCGTTTCATACGGCCCCCACTTCTGCGACCAAAGCAGCTTCCCGTTCAGATCAAAACAAAACAGACCGGCGCTGCCGAAGTACGCATAAACACGCTCCCCATCGGTCACCGGTGTCTCCGAGGCAAAGCTGTTCTTCAAATGCCGCGCCACCTCCGGCACACCCTTGTGCACCTCGCGCTCCCACAGCTTCTTGCCCGTCTTGAACTCCACCGCGTATACCATCCACCGGTGCGCATCCTTCGGCGTGCCGCGGTTCCCCCCGAAATACAGACCCTTCTTCGGAGCCTCGCCCGCCTCCGAGCTCACCACCGACGTCAAAAAAATCCGCCCGCCGCTCACCACCGGCGACGACCAGCCCATCCCTGGAATCTCCGTCTTCCACACGATGTTCTCCGTCGGGCTCCACCGTTCCGGCAGATTCCCGTCCGGAGCCACTCCCGCCGAGCCCGGTCCGCGGAATTGTATCCAATCCCCTGCGCACAGAACCATTGCGCAGCTGAGCCATACAGTGAGTATCTGTTTCATAGTTGTTGCGGATTATAGCAGAGGCGGGTATATGCTCTAGGAATGAACCGGCGCTCTTTCCTCTCCTTGCCGCTCGCCTCCTGCTTATTGCGCGCGCAGCCCGCGCGCCCCAATATCGTCATCCTTCTCGCCGACGATCTCGGCTGGGCAGATGTCGGTTTCCACGGCGGCGAAATCCAGACCCCGAACCTGAACCGCCTCGCCATCGAGAGCCTGGAAATCAACCGCTTCTACTCCTGCCCCGTCTGCTCGCCCACCCGCTCCAGCCTCATGACCGGACGCTCCCCCATGCGCACCGGCATCAGCTACACGGTCATCCGCCCTTGGTCCAACTACGGACTCCCGCTCGAAGAACGCACCATGCCGCAAGCCTTCCAGGAAGCCGGATATGAAACCGCGATGGCGGGCAAGTGGCATCTTGGCCACGCCGATGCCCGCTTCCTCCCCGGCGCCCGCGGCTTCCAGCATTCCTACGGCCACCTCAACGGCGCCATCGACTACTACACGCATGAGCGCGAAGGCGGCCTGGACTGGCACCGCAACGGTAAATCCCTCAAGGAAGAAGGCTACTCCACCGAGCTCATCGGCAACGAAGCGGTCGCCCGCATCCGCGGCCGCGACCGTTCCCGCCCGCTGCTGCTCTACGTCCCCTTCAATTCCCCCCACACACCGCTCCAGGCTCCCCAATTCCTCATCGATAAATATGGCAAGCTACCAAACAACCGCCGACGCACCTTCGCCGCCATGGTCGACTCCATGGACACCCAGATCGGCAAAATACTTTCCGCGCTCGAAGAAGAAAGAATCGCCGCCAACACTATCGTCATGTTCTTCAGTGATAATGGTGGTCCCACCGGCCAGGGCGCGCTCAACACGCCCCTCCGCGGCGGCAAAGGCTCCACCTGGGATGGTGGCATGCGCGTTCCCACTCTCCTCCGCTACCCTGGCAAACTCAAAGCCGGCGCCAAATCCGCGCAAGTAGCCACGGCGCAAGATGTCTTCCCCACACTCGCCGCAGCCGCGGGCGTCAAACCGGGAAACCGTCTCGCCTTCGATGGACGCAACCTCTGGCCCCAACTCACCTCCGGCTCCTCCTTGGAGCGCGAAGACCTCTTCTTCACCGTTGAAAATCAGGCCAGCATTTTCTTCGCCGTTTATTGCGGCCCGTGGAAGCTCGTCAGGGAACTCTCGTCCTCAGGCGGCAAAGAGGATAACCACCTTTTCCGCATAGCCGACGATCCCAACGAAGGCGACAATCTCGCCCATGCCCACCCGGGCGTGGTGCGCGATCTTGTGCAGCGCATAGAGCAATGGCGCCGGTTGTATCCCGCAAACGGCGTGCGTTTCAGCCAGGCACGGCCGGACGGCTGGAAAGCTCCGGCCCAATGGGTGGAAGCCGCTTCCCGGTAACTTATTCATTACAAGGAAGTCCAATTCCCACGCCGCATCGTATACTAAGGGCAGCTACCCGATGCTGGCGCCTATTCGATTTCGTGTTTGCGCCCTGGCAGTACTGGGCCTCCTGGTGGCCGGTCCCTCACCGGCTCAGCAGCAGCCTTCTTCTGAGGAAGCCCCCGTTGCGCTAGTTGTCCGCTCCGCCGGCGGCAACCTCACACGCGAAGGCAACGAGCTTTCCCTCACCCTCCGAGCCGGGGACATCCTCTTCTTCGGGGACACGGTTCACGCCGCCACCGGCGCCGTCACCATCCTCTACTGCCCCGACCGCGCTCTCTACACCCTACCGCAAGGCGCGCGCGCAGTCATGGATCCCAAGCAGATCCAAATGAAATCGGGCCAACTTTCTGAAAAAACCAACGCGCCCTATTGCTATCTGCCCAAAATCGGCCGCCTCACCGCCGCCAGCCAGATGCATAACGGCGCCTCCGTCCGCCGCGCACTCCGCCCGGATGCCGATCCAGGCACCTTCGCGAACCGTCTCGCCGCGCTCCCGCAGGACCGCCGCTCTGCTCTGCAAATCGAGCTTGACCCGCTCGACAAAGCCATCGCCGCCAACTCCTCCGATCCCATGCCGCGCCTCGGCCGCGCAGAAGCGCTCGCCCGCTACGGCCTTTCCGCCGATGCCGCCGCCGAATACGAAAAAGTAGCCGCCTCCTGGCCCGACGCTGCATGGCTCAAGGCTCGGCTCTTCGTGCTGGAAGAGCAGGCCGAGAAGGCCCCCGGTTCCGGCGCACCCGCGCCCACCGCCACTGCCGAGCCCGGCAAGACCTTCGCCCTGCTGGTCGGCATCTCCAAGTACAGGTCCACAGAAATCCGCCCACTCAGTTTCGCGCATGAGGACGCCATCCTCTTAAACGAATATCTGCGCAGCGAGCGGGGCGGCAAGCTCGGCGACACCGATATCGTCCTGCTGACCAATGAACAGGCAACCACGGCCGCCATCCGCAACGCCTTTGAAACCTTCCTCAAGACCGCCGGCAAAAATGACAACGTCATCCTGCTGATCGCCACTCACGGAACGGTCGTCGAGACCAAGGGTAAGCGCGGCGCCTACATCATCACTTATGACAGCGATCCACAGGATCTCGACACCACCGCGTTGCCCATGGCCGATGTCCAGAACCTGATCCGCACCGACCTTTCTTCGGTCGGCCGCGTCATGGCCTTCGTCGATGTCTGCCGCTCCGGCACCATCGGCACCATTCCGGAGAACGCCAAGGTGAATCGCGTCGTGGAAGCTCTTGCGCAAACCGAAGGCGAGCTTTTCCTGTTCACCGCCAGCCGCGCCAGCGAGTTCTCCTTTGAAGGCCCGCAGTACGGCGGCGGCCACGGCGCTTTCAGCTTCTTTCTACTCGAAGCGCTCAACGGCAGCGGCGACCTCAACAGCGATGGCAATGTCACCATCAACGAGCTGATCGAGTACACACAGACCAAGGTCGCCGAAGGCACCCTCGACCGTCAGCATCCGCGCGAAAACGGGAATTACGAGGGCACCAACACCATGGCATCCACCAAGCTCACCGGCATTGCCATGAAGAAGTACACTCCCACGGCGGAAGGCGGCGACCGCCTCGCCCTGGTGGCCAGCCGCGGTTTTGAACCCACCTCCGCGGTGGTCAACAGACCGCGCCGCGCCGCCGTCCTGCGCGAAGTGGTCGATTTCGACGAAGCTCTCGACGGCGGACGCCTGCTTCCCGACGGCCAGCGCAACGCCTTCACGGCGCTGCGTCAGATCCAGCGGCGCGTGAAACCGCCCGAGTACCTGCAGGAAGCCAACCGGCTGAAATCGGCGCTGGAAGACCGCGGCCAGCAGGTGATCCTTACCTACCTCGCCGGCGACCAGGTTCCACAAACCAAGGAAGACTTCGGCGCCGGCGCCGCCTACTTCGGCGCTGCTAAGCTCCTCACCCCGGAGTCACTGCTGCTGGAAAGCCGCGAAACCTTCTGCCTCGGCCGCATGCGCATCTTCGACAAGGACTATCAGACCGCCACGCAACTGCTGGAGCGTGCTGTACGCCTCGATCCTCAGGGCGCCTATTCCTATAACGCCCTCGGCATCGCCAGCCTGGAACAAGCCGACTATCAGCGCGCCGCGCAGGCCTTCCGCGAAGCCGCCAAGCGCGCCCCGCTGTGGGCCTATCCTCTGCATAACCTTGCCCTCACTTACACCCAGCTCGGCAGTTACGAAGAGGCTATCAACAGCTATCGCGAGGCCATGCGTCTGGCGCCCGATTATTCTTATCTGCCATACAACCTCGGTCTCCTCTATCAGCGCCTCAACCGGCTGAAGGAAGCCGAGGCCAGCTACAGAACCGCCATGCGCCTCGCTCCTAACGACGCCATGGCCTATAACGCGCTGGGCTTCCTGAATGCCTTCCGGGGCAAGCGTTCGCAGGCCGAGACGTTCTACCGCCAGGCGCTCGAGAAGAACTCCGCCATGCTTGAGGCCCGCCATAACCTCGCCGTTCTTCTGGCCGAACGCAAGCAATCCGCGCCAGACGCCATCGCGCTCTGGAAGGAAAACCTCGCCAAATCTCCCGATCATCTGCCTAGCCGCCTCAGCCTCGCCAAAACCCTCGCCGATTCAGGCCGCGAGGCGGATGCGATCACCGAATTCCAAGCCGTTGTCCAAGCCCGGCCCGAGTATGCCGCGGCTCGTCTTTCCCTGGCCCAGCTTCTGGCCAAACAAAACGGCCCGCAGGCGCTACAACAGCTGGCCGAAGTGGTAAAACTCCAACCCTCCAGCTCGCAGGCATGGGAGTTGATCGGCGATCTTGAAAAAGCCGCCGGCCGCTCCTCTCAGGCGGGAGAGGCATACCAGAAAGCACTGGATAACTCCTTCGATGGTTCCTCAAAAAAGCGCATTCGCCGGAAAATGTAAGCTCTTCGCCCTCCCCTTCCTGCTGGCCGCCTCCTCGCCGCTGCTTCAGGCCCAGCCCATCATCCAATCCTTCGGTCCCAATCCTGTTGTCGCCGGACGTCCCAGCTTCAACCTCACCATCACCGGCAAGGGATTCAACATCACTTCCCGTGTCATATGGCGCTTTGCCTCTCTTGGTGCGGTGGAACTTGTTCCCACGCTTGTCAGCGATGAGTCTTTATTCGTTTCTATCCCCGACAATTTCGTCGCCGTTCCCGCGGAAATCCCCATCGCTGTCCGCAACCTTCTCGGAAGCACCTTTTTCTCCTCGAACGTAGTCACTCTCTCTATCCTTCCCGGCCTTTCCATCCTCAGCGAGTGCCCGCTGCCCAATGCGCAAGTCAACGCGCCGTACTCGCTCCCGCTGTCTGCTATTGGTGGTGTGGCGCCCTATCAATGGAGCCTTGCCGTGGGCAACTTGCCCGCAGGTATGAACCTTGCCGGCAACGGACTCATTAGCGGTACCCCCACCGCACTCGGCGTTTCCAATTTCACCATCCGAGTCACCGATGCCCAGCAGAACACACTGACTCGCGTATGCGCCCTCGAAGTAGTTCCTAATACCGGCCAGGGGCCGTTCCTTATCTTTCTGGATCCCAACGAGGCCATCGCCGGCTCGGGCCCGGTGATCATTACCTTGATCGGCAACGGCTTTATACAGGGGGCCAACGTCGTTTGGAACTTTGGCACTGCCGGCGAAATCCTCTTTGGCGGCGGCTTCCTCGACACTTCGCGTCTCCGCGTCTCTCTTCCCCCGGAAGTCCTCCAACAACCAGGCACATTCAAGATCGGTGTCCGTCAGCCGGTGATTACCACCCAGGTGAACTCCGTCAACACTCTCGACTTCCGCGTTCTTCCCCGCCTCCAGATCACCAACAGTTGTCCTCTCCCGCCCGGAGCCATCAATCAGGTCTACACCGGCGGCTTCACCGCCCTCGGCGGCTTCGAACCGCGCGCCTTCTCGCTGGAACGCGGCTCTCTCCCCCAAGGTCTCACTCTCTCCTCCACTGGCCAGATCATCGGCACCCCCACGCAAGCCGGCCAGTTCTTCTTCACCGCGCTCGTCACCGACGCACGCAACAACGTCGCACGCCAGGATTGCAGCCTTGCCGTCGCCGGCACGCTCAGCGTCTTCCCCACCTCTCTCTCCTTCCGCGCATTGCAGGGCCGTCCGTCCGTTCCCCAAACTCTCTCCGTCTCCTGTCCCGATTCCAATACCTCCTGTGTTTACGCCGCCGTCGTCGAAGGCGGCCGCATCACGCTGGACGCCTCCGCGCGCCTTACTCCCGCCCTCCTCCGCGTTACGCCGGAAACCACCTTTGGACCTTTCCAGCGTGTCACCGGAACCATCGTCGTCACATCCGATCAAACCTCCAACCGCACTATTCGCGTCCCCTATACCATCGACTTTGAAACGCCGCCCGCCCGTTCCCTCACGGTCGATCCCAAGGAGATCATCCGCGCCCTTCCGCGAGGCTCCGCCACCGTGATTCCTATTCACGCCGAACTCAAGAATCCAGGCCTCGGCTCTTTCGACGTCGGCGTCCGCTCCACCGTTCCGTGGCTGCGCCCCACCGCCCCCAACCTCACCGTCTCCGAACGCGGATCCGCGCTGCTCGAAGCCATTCTTGATCCCTCCGCGCTCGACCTCGGCGTCCACAGAGGCTTCCTCGAACTCACCGGGCCCAACACCGTCCGACTTCCCGTCAAGGTTGCCATCAACACGGCGCGCGAATCCATGCGCATCTTCCCGGAAGGCGTCGTCTTCACCGCCGTTCGCGGAGGAGCCGCGCCGCCGTCCGCCGAACTGCGCATCCTTGCCGGCGGGCGTGAAGGCTTCTTTGTCGAGGGCCGCGCATCCACCATCTCCGGCGGTTCCTGGCTCACACTCGATCCAACCACCAACGCCGTCCGCGTCAACGAACCGGCCCCGTTCAACCTTTCTGTCAACCCCGGCTCGCTCACGCCGGATCTCTACTTTGGCGACATCACCTTCACCGCCCCTTCGGCGAATAACTCCCCACGCGCTGTCTCCGTGCCTTTCCGCGTTCTCGCGCCGGACGCCACTCTCGCGCCCGTCCCGCTGCCCGCCGGCCTCATCTTCGTCGCCATCCCCGGATTCGATCCTGCGCGTCAAACGCTCCGCATCTTTAACCCCTTCCCGGTGCCCATCAATATCCAGGCTTCGGTCAACGGCGACACCAATATCTTCCAACTCGCCGCCATCACCGATCCGGTGATTCCTGCGGGGCAGACCCGATCCTTCGATGTCGGTGTCGTCCCGCGCAATCTCGCGCCAGGAATCTACCGCGCCAGCATCGGCTTCTCCACCTCACGCTCCCGTGAGGTGGCGCTCGCCGATATTCTCTTCATCGTGCCCCGCACTGGCGGACCCACCGCATCCAAAGACGCGCGCCGCGAGCTCGCCGGCTGCACGCCCACTCGCCTGCTTCCCGTATCCACCGGCCTGCCGGTCAACTTCCATGTCCCTGGCGGACTGCCCGTCCCCATCGAAACCCGCGTTGTGGATGATTGCGGCGATCCGCTGACCAACGGCGGCGTGCTCGCCACCTTCTCCAACGGCAACTCGCCGGTCCCGCTCACGCACCTTGGCGCGGGGCGATGGAGCGGAACCTGGCAGGTCCAACAGGCTGATCCTTCCTCGGTCAACATCACCTTCTCCGCCGCCGACATCAACAACCGGCTCCAGGGCTCTCTCCAGTTGCTCGGCAATGTCGCCTCCAGTGACGGCACGCCCATCATCTCCGACGGTGGCGTCCTCAGCACGGCCAGCTTCTCCACCGGAGAGCCCCTTGCCCCCGGCGGCCTCATCGCCATCTTCGGCTCGCGGCTCGCTGACGGTACAAGCACTCCCCCGTCGCTGCCGCTGCCCTCCACGCTCGGCGCCACGCGCGCCGTCATCGCCGGACAGGACGTCCCTCTCTTCTTCGCCGGACAGCTGCCTTCCTTCGCCCAGGTCAACGGCATGCTGCCCTACACGCTGATCCCGAACTCCGTCTATCAGCTCTCCGTACGCCGCGGAACACGGCGCTCCAATTTCGCCGATGTCATCATTGACCAGCTTCAGCCCTCCGTCTTCTCCGTCAACCAGACCGGCTCCGGCCAGGGCGTCATCGTCGACGGCGCCAACCCCACGCGCGTCGCGGATATCTTTAATCCCGTCTCCCGCGGAGGCGTGCTCATCATCTACTGCGAAGGGCTCGGCCAGGTCGATCAGCCCGTCGTCGCCGGCCTGGCCGTTCCCGGTTCGCCACTGGCGCGCGTCACGGCGCCCGTCTCGGTCACTATCGGCGGCCAGAACGCCCAGGTCCTGTTCGCCGGTCTCACGCCTTTCTTCACCGGCCTCTATCAGATCAACGTCACTGTGCCGGAGAACGCGCCCACCGGCGACGTTCCTGTCGTGATCACTGCCGGCGGCAGGTCCAGCCTGCCGGTCACCGTCAATATCCGTTAGCATGCGCCGCTGGTTCACACTGCTGCTATTCGCGCTGGTAACGATAGGCCAAGCCAATGCGCAGCTTACTGGCTGCGCCACGCAGACTCCCGCCTCCCGAACCGTCAGGCCGAACGGCAAAACCGAACTCGTCTCCGACATCGTCATCCTCTGCACGGGCGGCTCCGCGCCATCCGTAACCGTCAATGTGGAAGCTTTTCTCAATACCAACCTGACCAGCAGAATCCTGCAAACCTCCAACAATGCCACCGAGGCCTTGCTGCTCGTCGACGATCCACAGCCGGGCGCGCAACAGGCCCGGCCTGTCGGCTCTCAGGTCACCGGAGCCAACGTCTATCAAGGCGTCCGTGTCGCCGCAAATCGGGTTGCTTTCCAGGGCGTTACCTTTCCCGCGCCGGGTAATGGCCAGCGTATCCTCCGCATCGTCAACCTCCGCGCCGACGCCTCTCTGCTCCAGCCCCAAGCTCAGATTTCCGCTTTTATCTCCGTCACGGGCCTGGAAGCTATTTTCGTGAACAATCCCACCAGAATCGTCGCCACCGTTGGCCTGCGCACCGGCTTTGCCGTCCGCAACACCGCCGACACCGCCGCCTTCCACGCCACATTCGACGGCTGCCTCGGCAACAAGCCCACCATCACCGCCAACACTCCCCCAGACTTCAACGTCAAGTTCACGGAAGCTTTCCCCTCCGACTTCAGAAAACGCAACACCGCCACCACATTCTTCAACCCCACCTCCAACGCCTTTCAGAACCAACCCGGAATCGACTACGGGACCGAGTTCGGTTTCTTCGGCAACTTCCCTTCCACCAGCGGCATGAATGGGGCCGGCGTCGCGACGCAGGGAACAAGGCTCGTCGCCTCCTTCCGCAATATCCCCGATGGGGTGAATGTCTACGTCACAACGCTGCCAGTCGTGCCCGGCTCCTCCAGCGCCACTCTCGGCGCTCGCCTCATCAACGCGAATGCATTCGGCGCCGGCGGTACTCCGGTTGACCCCACTGTCGGACCCTACTTCCGGCTTGCCGTCGCCGCCGGTACCGCCACCGCTGTTTGGGAGATCTTCGAAACCAGCACTACCCTTCAGGAAGTCATCAGTTTCGGTGTCGTGTTCTCCATCCCCGCCGGCACTCCCGCGTCACCGCAGATGAACGTTGCCGGTCAACAAGGACCTATCACTCACGTCACACCCACTCCGCCTCACCCATTATTCGAGGCCGACTCGATCCTGTTGCCCATCGGTACTGTGCAAGGTTGCCCGCTGACCATATCCACTGCCTGCCCGCTGCCCCCCGCAGCCGTCGGCGCAAACTACAACCTCAGGCTCGAAGCAACCGGAGGCTCCACACCTTTTACCTGGATCCTCGCCTCCGGCTCACTTCCGCCCGGTTTCATTCTCTCCACCGCCGGCGTCATCAGCGGCTCCACCACGCAATCCGGTACCTTCTCTTTCATCGCGCGCGTCGTCGACGCGACAGGGTCTTTCGTTGATCGGACATGCTCCATCACGGTTGCCACTTCGATTTCCATCACCAGCGCCTGCCCGCTGCCGGAAGGCTTGCTCAACTCGCCCTACAATCACACGCTCACCGCAACTGGCGGTTCTCCTCCCTACGCCTGGTCCGTCACGGGAACCTTGCCACCCGGCATCGCCTTGTCCGGTTCCGGCATTCTTACCGGCATCGCTGCCGCGCAGGGCCTGTTCAGCTTTGCCTTGCGCGCCACGGACCAAATCGGCGCATTCTCCACGCTCGACTGTTCCCTTCGCATAGGACTCCCTTTCACCGCCGACCCAATGAGTCTTGAGTTCTCCGCTCCCAGCGGCCTGCCCGCCCCAGTTACCCAGCTCATCAGCCTTACACGGGACACCGCCGGCACTCCCGTGTCGGTTCGTGTCACCACAAGAACCGGCGGAAGCTGGCTCACCGCCACCCTGCTTTCGTCCGCCATTCCCGGTCTTGTCGAGGTCGCCGCATCCGCCGCCGGACTCACCCTTGGAGCCTATGAGGGCTCCGTTATCATCTCCACCTCCGGAGCCGCACAGCAAACGGTCACCGTCGCCGTCCGCCTCAACGTTCTCCCGTCCGTCCTCCCTGAACTCTCCGCCGATCCCATTTCCCTCGCCGTCCCGCGAGCCGCCCCGCCGAACCTGCGCAACCTCCCCGTCTTCAATCGCGGCCCTGGTTCTATCAGCTTCACCGCCGGCGTAGAATTCCTCAGCGGACAAGGATGGCTCAATCTTTCTCCCGCTTCCGGCACGGCAACCGCCGAGGTTCCCGCCCGCCTCCGCGCCAACTTCCAGACCGCCGCGCTCGACCCGGGAACCTATCGCGCCCGCATCCGCATTCAATATCCGCAGGCCCGCCAGGATCTCATTGTTCCCGTTGCCGTCGCGGTCAGCTCCAGCCGCGATGCCATGCTACTTGCTCCCGCAGCCTTGGGCTTCCAATCCGTTGCCCCCGGTTCCACGCCCCCGCAGGAGTTTTACGTCCTTTCCGCCGGAGCCGGAAACCTCAACTGGAACGCCGGCGTAGTAATCGATCCTTTCCAACCCAATTGGCTTACGCTGTCTCAATCCTCGGGTACGGCCTCTCCCGGCAACCCTTCGCGCGTCGAGGCGCGCGTCAACACAGCCGGTCTTACTCCGGGCCGCTACTTCGCGGAAGTGCTGGTCCGCGCCGAGGGAGCCGGCAACTCTCCACGCATTCTCTACGTGGCACTCAACGTTCTTCCCAACAACGCCAACCCTGGCTTGAGCCTGCTCCCGTCCGCTCTGCTCTTCCTCGCCAACCCCGCCCGTCCCATTCCCGCGCGGCAAACCTTTAACGTCTCAAATCCTTCCAATTCAACCGTCCGTTTCGACTTCCAACTCAACGGCGACTCCCGCATCTGGACCATTACGGGAAGCCCTCTCCGCTCCCTTGCTCCCGGCGCTTCCCTGCCGTTCACGGTCGCAGCGAATACGGCTGGCCTGCCGCCCGGCGTCACACGCGCCTCCATCAACTTCCAAGCCGCCGGCGACCCGGTCTCGCGGCAACTGGACCTCCTCCTCATCATCGGAAGCACGGCGCCGCGAACCGCTTCCTTCCAGCCGCAGGCGGTGGCCGTCTGTCCGCCAGGCGGCCTTCAAATTCAACCTCTGCGCCAGGCCATCGGATTCTCCTCGGTCACCGGAATCCCGCTTGCTGTTGAAGCGCGCGTCGCCGCCGTGGCCGACGCAAGCCCGGTGACCACCGGTGTCGTCACCGCGTCTCTGACCGGAGCCGCCAACGCCACCACGCATCTGGTTCACATCGATTCCGACCCAGGCCTGTGGAGCGGAACACTCCTCCCGCCGGCCGCTTCCACCGCTCTCGCACTTCGCCTCTTCGCCGAAGACCCTGCGCGCAACGTAACCGGGTGTATCGACATGGCAGGCTCCGCCGATGGCGGGCAGGCGCCGGTTATCGGAGAAGGCGGCATCGTCAGCACCTCCTCCTTTGCCCCCGCTGTTCCTCTTGCTCCCGGCGGCATGGCCGCCATCTTCGGCTCCCGGCTCGCCGACGGTTCCGTATCCGCGACTTCACTGCCCCTGCCCACGCAGCTTGGCAGCACACGCGTCAGCATCTCCGGGCGCCCGGTGCCGCTCTTCTTTGCCGGAGACCTCACCACTTTCTCTCAGATCAATGGCATCCTGCCCTACGGTCTCACGCCGCACATCTCTCACCAGCTCAGTCTCCGCCGCGCCGGACAGCTAGCCTTTTCCGAAGTCCTGGTCTCGGAAGCCCAGCCCGGCATCTTCACCGTCTCCCAAACCGGAGCAGGCCAGGGTGTCATTGTTCACGGCGCCAACCCGCTACTACTCGCCGATGCGCAGAATCCCATCGCCCGCGGCGGGATCGTCATCATTTACTGCGAAGGACTGGGTCCGGTCAGCCCGTCCATCGAAGTCGGCGCGCAAACTCCTTCTTCTCCTCTACGCCAGATCACTCTTCCCATTCGCGTCACCATCGGCGGCCAGGAAGCCGTGGTTCAATTCGCCGGCCTCACCCCCTTCTTGAGCGGACTCTACCAGATCAACGCGGTTGTGCCCGCCTCCGCCACCGCCGGCGCCGCCGTCCCGGTTGTGGTTACGGTCGCCGGTCAGGCCAGCAATACTGCCACCATTGCATTAAGGCCTTGAGACGGTTGCCAGCCTGCGCGACAATAGCGGCAGGTCATGCGCTTTCCTCATCTCCTGCTAATGCTTTTGTTGATTGCTCTTGCCGCGCAAGCGCAGCCGATTAGTTGCGTCGCCCAGGCAGGGCAGCCATCCGTCAGACCTCTGAGCAGAACCGAGCTGGTCTCCGATGTCGTCATCACCTGCATCGGCGGCGCCGCCGGCCCCCCCGCCACTTTCAACTTTCAAATCGAGCTTAACGTTCCCATCACCTCCAGAGTCCTGCAGACTTTCACCGATGCCTCCGAAGCGCTGATGCTTATCGACGATCCCGCGCCAGGCTCGCAGCTGGTTCAGCCGGTCGGCGTCACCACACCAGGCGCCAGTGTCTTTCAAGCCCGCCGGCTCGGCAACCTCTTGCGGTTCGAAAATGTTTCCTTCTCCCTACCCGGCAGCGGGCAGCGCACAATCCGCATCGTCAATGTCCGCGCCGATGTTACGAGCCTTACACCCCAGAACCCCGTCACCATGAACATCTCCGTCGGCGGAACTACCAGTCTCCCCATCCTCAACTCCGTCGGACTGTTCGTCGCCTCTGTTGGCGGGTCCTCTGACTTTGCCGTGCGCAACCCCGACGACACCGCCACTTTCAGCGGAACCTTCGACGGCTGCGCCGGCAACAAGATCAACGTCAACGCGAATACTCCGCGCGACTTCAACATCAAATTCATCGAAGGCTTCGCTTCCGATTTCAAGAAGCGCAACATCGCCACCTCTCCCAACTCTCCTACGGCCGTCGCTGATCAGAACCTGCCCGGCACCCTTTATTTCACCGAGTCCGGTTTCGTCAATACCTTTTTCACAAACCTCAACAGCCTCAACCAGGCCGGCCTTGCCTCGCAGGGCACGCGCCTGATGGCCACCTTTACCAACATTCCTCCCGGCGTCAATATTTACGTAACCACCACGCAAGTGCAGCAGGGCACCTCCACCACTCCCATCGCCGCACGCCTCATCCAAACCGATGCCACCGGCACCGGGGCCTTCTCCGCGGCTCCCGCCGGAGCCGGTTCCTATTCGCAGCGCCCCGTTGTCGGCGGAACCGCCGTCGCCGTTTGGGAAATCCTCGACGCCGACATCACCGCACTGGAATCCATCAGCTTCGGTGTTCTCATCTCCGTCCCCGCTGGTTCCACGGGCACAGGCCTCCTCAACGTCGCCGGACAGCGAGCGCCGGTCTCCGCCGTCAGTTCAACCTCGCCCTATCCCGGTTTTGCGAATGCCCCCGTCACTCTTCAGGCGGGATCGTTTCAGGGCTGTGTTGCGCCGCTCACCATTTTCACCGGCTGCCCGCTGCAACCCGCCACTCTCGGCAACGCCTATTCCGTCAACCTCACGGCCACCGGCGGTGTCATACCCTATACCTGGGCGGTGACGATAGGCACTCTGCCGCCGGGCTTGACGCTGACTCCAGCCGGCCTCATCAGCGGAACCCCTGTTCAAAACGGAACCTTCCCATTCACCATCCGTGTCACCGACTCCGCCACTACCGCCGTTACCCGCGAATGCTCCATTACCGTCGCCGCCGCCATTTCCATCAGCTCCGCCTGTCCTCTGCCGGAAGGCCTGTTCGGTGTTCAGTATGCGCACCTGCTCTCGGCCACCGGTGGCACGCCTCCCTATCGCTGGAGCATCACGCAAGGTGTGCTGCCTCCCGGTGTCTCTCTCGCCGCCACCGGAACCATCACCGGTATCCCCGCCAGCGCGGGGCTGTTCAGCTTTACCCTCCTTGTGACCGATCAGCTCGGCGCCACCGGGCGTCTCGATTGCGCCCTCCGCATCGCTCTCCCCTTCACTGCCGAACCGCTTACCCTGAGTTTCACCGCCTCCAGCGGCCGGCCTGCCAACGCCACGCAGCTCATCAGCGTCACCAAGGACAACGTCTCCACGCCGATGTCCGTCCGCGTCACTACAACCTCTGGCGGCAACTGGCTCACCGCTACGCTGCTCTCTCCCACCATTCCCGGCTTCGTGGAAGTCAGCGCCACTGCGGCTATTCTCACCCCGGGAACCTATGAGGGCTTCGTCATCATTTTCACTCAGGGCGCCGTGCAGCAATCCTCCAGCGTCACGGTGCGCTTCACCGTTCTCGCGCCCATCACGTCCGAACTTTCCGCTAATCCCCCCGCCCTCGCTGTCCCGCGAGGCGCAGGACCGCGCCTGCGAACGCTCGAAATCTTCAACATCGGCTCCGGCTCCCTCAATTTCGCCGCAGGCATCGAGTTTTTGAACGGGCAAGGCTGGCTCAGCCTCACTCCTTCCTCTGGCTCGGCTGCCCCGGGCGCTCCCGGGCGCCTCCGGGCCGTCTTCCAAACCGCTGCTCTCGATCCTGGCTCCTATCGCGCACGCATCCGCGTTGTCAGCGCCCAGGCACGCCAGGACCTCATCATCCCCGTTGCCGTCACTGTCAGCTCAGGTCGCGACGCGCTGACTCTTTCTCACTCCGGGCTCGGATTCCAATCCGTCTTCCTCGGCTCGGTGCCGTCACCTCAGTCCTTCCATATCCTCTCCACCGGCGCCAACGCGTTCAATTGGACCGCCAGCATCGCCGTGGATGCCGGTCTTCCGAACTGGCTCTCTCTTTCGGAAACCTCCGGCGCCGCTTCACCCGGCAACCCCTCCCGTGTCGAGGTCCGCATCAACCCCATAGGCCTCACCGCGGGCCGCTACTTTGGTGAGGTCATCGTTCGCGCCCAGGGTGTCGACAACTCGCCCCGTATCCTGTTTGTGGTTCTCAACGTTCTGGCTAACACCGCCAACCCCGGACTTACCTTCATGCCCTCCGGCCTACTATTCCTCGCCAATCCTGCGCGCCCAATTCCGCCTCCGCAGTCCTTCACCGTTCATAATCCTTCCAACACAACCGCCCGCTACGACTTCCATATCAACGGCGACACTCGCACATGGACCGTCACTGGCCCGCCGGACCGTTCCCTTGCCCCTGGCGCTAGCGCCCAATTCAACGTCGCCGCCAACACGGCCAACGTTCCGCCCGGAGCCTTCCGCGCCTCGGTGAACTTTCAGGTCGTGAACGACCCGGTTGCCCGCCAGCTCGAGCTTCTCCTCATCGTCGGCAGCCAAGCTCCACGAACCGCTTCCATCCAGCGCACGGCCGAAGCCGTCTGCCCGCCTGGCGGCCTGCAAGTCCAACTCCTGCGCCAGGCCATCGGATTCTCCTCCGTCACCGGAATCCCGCTTGCCGTCGACGCGCGCGTCGCTTCCACCGTCGATGGCGCTCCCGTCACCACCGGCGTCGTTACCGCAACGCTCGCCGGAGCGGCCAACGCCACAACTCATCTCGTCCACATCGATTCCGATCCCGGACTCTGGAGCGGAACTCTTCTACCACCGGCCTCCTCCACCGCCCTCGCGCTGCGCCTGTTCGCCGACGATCCCTCGCGCAACGCAACCGGCTGCATCGACATGCCGGGAACCTCTAACGGCGGACAGGCGCCGGTGATCAGTGAAGGCGGCATCGTCAGCACCTCATCCTTCGCCGCCGGTGTTCCGCTATCTCCTGGAGGCATGGCTGCCCTCTTCGGCTCACGCCTCGCCGACGGCTCCGCCTCCGCCGCCACGTTGCCCTTGCCCACTCAACTTGGTGTCACCCGCGTCAGCATCGCCGGCCGCCCGGTGCCGCTCTTCTTCGCCGGCGACCTCACCACTTTTTCCCAAATTAACGGTATCCTGCCCTACGGCCTCACGCCGAACATCGCTCATCAGCTCAGCCTGCGCCGCGCAGGCCAGCTCGCGTTCTCCGAGATTCTGCTCACCGAAGCACAGCCCGGCCTTTTCTCTGTCGCCCAGTCCGGCGCCGGTCAGGGCGTCATCGTCCACGGCTTGAACCCGCTGTTGATTGCCGACCGCGGCAACCCCGTCGGCCGCGGTGAAGTTGTCGTCATCTACTGCGAAGGTCTCGGCCCCGTTGATCCGGCCATCGAAGCCGGCCAGCAAACCCCGGACTCTCCGCTGCGCCGCGTTTCGCTCCCCTTGCGCGTCACCATCGGCGGTCAGGAAGCCGTGGTTCAATTCGCCGGCCTAACGCCGGGTCTCAGCGGCCTTTACCAGATCAACGCCGTCGTTCCCGACTCCGCCTCCACAGGCGACGCCGTTCCCGTCGCCATCACCGTCGCCGGCCAGCAAAGCAACACCGTCACCATCGCCCTCAGACCTTGACGCCCTCAGCCCACCGCAACCCTCCGACCAGCTCCGCCGCCGCATAGTCGATATGAATCACCCTGCGGTGCTCCGCCCGCACCGCCGCCGAGAAAGCATGGATTAGATTAGAAGCGGCCTCATCAGCACGACTCCACCTGCTCCCACCGCACAGCGCTGCGCACACCCTCGCGATCGCCGATCCTGGTGATCGCCTCGATCAGGTCTGCAATCTCTCCCGCCGCAAGCACATCCGGGAGAATCGCGAATCCACTTTTTTCCAGACTCACATCAACGACGTCGGCCGCCTCGTCCAACTCTTCCCGTTGTTCGCGGCGATCTTTTCCATCTCCTGCACATACGCTCCCGCCTGAGTCAGCACATGGTGCAAATCGTTCCCGATGCTGATGAACGTGAAGCCCTTCTCCAGAAACTCCCCGACGCGCGCCGTGCCGAACAGAAACAGGCCCAGAATTACGTTGTTCTTCCGCGCCTCACGGATCAGCGTCTCAGTTGCCTCCTGTAGTTCCGGCGAGGTGTACATATGGGGAAACTCGTACTTCTCATACAGCCCCATCGACATGCACAGGTCGTTCTGCCCCAGGAACAGAATATCCACGCCAGGCACCGCCGCGATCTCCGCCATGTTCTTGATGCAGGCCGCCGTCTCTACCTGCAGCGCCACCACGATATTCTTGTTCGCGTTGCCCACATAACCGAGCAGCCCCGCCTTGTTCGTGCTCCGCTGCGGAAAATAGACCGAGCGCGTACCCTCGGTCGGGTACCTCGCGCAGCTCACCGCCTGCCGTGCCTCCTCTGCAGTGTTGATATAGGGCACCAGCACGCCGTCGGCTCCCAGATCCAGCGCCTGCTGAATCCCGCCGCGGTCGTGATAGCCCGCCACACGAACCATCGATTTGGCGCCGCCGCTCGTGATCGCGCACAGCATTGCCGACAGTAGCTCATTGCCCATCGGCCCGTGCTGCGTATCCACCAACAGCCAGTCGTACCCGTTGTGGGCCAACTGCTCGGTCACCGTCGGGCTGTGTGAATTGATAAACAGCCCCATCTTCGGCGTGCCTTCTCTCAACTGCTTCTTGAACTCGGCGCCCGTCAGGGCGGAATTGGACATGTGCTTTCCTCCGGAATCGGTTGTTTGGAAATCAGCCGGAACGCGCGGCTCCCCGCACTATAGCTGACCTGCTCCTACCGCGTCAAAGAGGAGGCGCAAACCTGATCCAGTTCCGGTCAGAAATAGAATTTCGCCGCCAACTGGATGAGCCGCGGGTCGCGGGCACCGGTGATGGCGCCGAAGCCGTAGCGGCCCCCGCCGCCTCCGCGAGAGGTGGGCAAGTTGGTGACGATTCCGTTGAGGTCGAACTGGACACCGCGGTTGAAGTCGGAAAACTGCGTGTGGTTGAAAGCGTTGAACATTTCGCGGCGCAGTTGCAGTGGTTCCCGTTACGTTCCCAGTAACTCTTCCCCATAGACGACAGCGGACGATGCCGTTGATTTATTTTATTTAATGATTAAAAACCGTCAACACCAACGTAGCTTGTTCCAATGACTTAGGCGGACCGAGCTGGCAGGGCTTAAAAGACGAAGCGAAGGCCGAACTGGATGCTGCGGGCGGCGCCTGCTCCGGCAATGATGCCAAAGCCGGGCCCGCCGAGGGTGGAGCCGGGTGCGCCGAAGTTGGTGTGGTTGGTGGCGTTCAAGAACTCCCCGCGGAACTGGACGGTTTTGCCTTCGGCGAGGCGGAAGTTGCGGAGGATAGAGAGGTCGAAGTTGATGGTACCGTCGTTGCGAACGAGGTTGATGCCGGCGTTGCCGAAGGTGAAGGGCGCGGGCTGGACGAAGGCGGAGGTATCGAACCACCGGGCGAGCGTTTTTTCCGAGTTGGGGAGGTTGGGGTCGCGGAGGACGTCGGGCCGGAGGCCGCCGGCGGAGAAGGCGTTGGTGGTGTTGACCTGTGTGGTGATGGTGTTGGGCTCGCCGCTTTGGACGAGGGCAAGCGCGCCGAGTGACCAGCCGCCGGCGATCCAACGCATCGGACCGTTGGTGAGCCAGCGGCGGCCGGCGCCAAAGGGAAGCTCGAGGACGGAGGTCATGGTGAAGCGGTGGCGGATGTCGTTGCCGGAGACGCCCCAGTCGGCGCGGCGGTTGTAGAAATTGGAATAGCCGCCGTCGTCGCCGATGGAGCCGCCGGGGCCTTCTGAGGTGTTGTTGATGTTCTTCGAGAAAGTGTAAGTGCCGAGGAGGCTGAAGCCGGAGGAGAAGCGTCGCTCGACTTTGACGACACCGGCGTGGTAGGAGGCGACGCCCATGGTGGGCAGCTGGATGGCAACGCCGCTGAATTGCGGGAAGGGGCGATTGCGCTGGGTGGCTGCTGGTCCCATGAGTTCGGGGCGGATCTGGTTGAGCGGCAGGTTGGGGCTGGGGAGCTTGCGGGAGAGGTTGGAGATGACGCCGAGGTCGATGAGGAGGTTGCCGGCGAGTTCGCGCTGGATGCTGAAGTTGGATTGCAGGGAATAGCCGGTGCGGCGGTCCGTCTCGTAGAAAGTGATGCTGGTGGTGGGGTTTGTGCCGACCGGGACGGCTCCGAAGCTGTCGTTGAGCGGAGGTTTGGCGAGGCTGACGGGCACGCCGTTCTGGAAGTAGAAGGGTGCGGTGATGCCGTTATCGGGGGACGACATGGCGGCGGAGAGTTCGTAGCCGAGGGAGGCGGAATTGGGCGCACCGGCGTCGAAGGGATGGCCAAAGAAGACGCCGAAGCCGCCGCGGAAGACGGTCTTATCGGAGGAAAACGGCTTCCAGGCGAAGCCGAAGCGTGGGGCGAAGTTGTTCCAGTCCGTGTCGTAGGGCGTTGTGCGGTAGCCATCGACGCCGGCGAACTTGACGACTCCGGGCGTGCCGGAGACGGGATTGATCTGGGTGGTGTCGAACAGGTTCATGCGGCTGTCTTTGTCCGTGATGGGGGTGTCGGTTTCCCAACGCAACCCGAAGTTGAGCGTGAGGTTGGAGGTTACGGACCAGTCATCCTGCACGAACCAGGAGATGTAGTTCGAGTAGCGGTCCAGCAGCTCCGTTTCGCGGGAGTTGAAGTTCTGTACGAAGCCGAGCAGGAGGGAAGCCATGCCGAAGCCGCTGGCGGCGGTGCCTGGCTGGCCGGTGGCGAGCGGGGTGAAGGAGAAAGTGCCGGACTTGGTTGGTCTGTTGGTTTCGTAGTTGGAGGAGGGGCGGAACTCGCCGCCGAACTTGAGGGAATGGCGGCCGCGCACCCAGCTGAGGTTGTTGACGATCTGGAACTGCTCGATGGGAAACTGGGCGCGCTCCTGGCTGCTGGAGCCGAGTGCATTTACGCCTGTGACGTTGATCTGGGGGAAGGCGTGGTCGGGCACACCCTTGATGCCGAGCTGCGTAACCCAGGTGCCGCCGAGTCCCGGCGAGGTGGCGTGATTTACGCGGTTGGAGTAGGTAAAGCGGAAATCGTTGAGCAAGGTGGGGGAGATGGTGCGCGCCCAGGCGCCGTAGAAATACTGCTGGTGGCGGACGGTGGAGTTGTTGCTGTCTGCGGCAGGTTCGGGGAAGACGCTGGTGAAGCCGGTGTCGTCGGAGTTATAGAGATAGCGGCCGGTGATGCGGTCGCGCGGTGTCAGGTCGTGTTCGACTTTGGCAGTGAAGTTATTGCGGGTGAGGGTTTGTACGAAGTTGGAGCGGAAGTTGTTGGCTCCGGCGAGATTGTCGGCGGGACGGTTGACGATGGGGTAGAACTTCAGCGCGTTGAGCGAGACACGGTCAAAGCGGTTGGACGGAATGCGATTGCCGGGGAAGAGCTGGCGCACGAAGCGGCCGGCCTGGTTGGTGGTGGTGGCGGGATCGTAGACGGGGACGAGATTGCCGTTGGCCATGCGTGTAGCGCTGAAGTCGCCGGCCTTTTGTTCTTCGGTGGGGACGGTGAGGGTGCGGATGCGGCCATCGCGGCGGCGCGCGCCTTCATAGCCGAAAAAGAAGAAGGTCCGGTTGCGGCCGTTGTAGAGCTTGGGGAGGTAGACGGGGCCGCCGATGGTGCCGCCGAAGATGTTGTAGCGCAGCGGCGGTTTCACTTTCTGGTTGCCGGAGATGGGGGCGAAAAAGCCCGGGGCGTCGAACTTGTCGTTGCGCAGATATTCGAAGAGGCTGCCGTGGAGCTGGTTGGTGCCGCTTTTTGTGGTGGCGATGACGGTGCCGCCGTTGGAGCCGCCGTACTCAGCCGAGTAGGCGCTGGAGAGCACCTTCACTTCCTGAAGGGTTTCGACCGGCGGGTCAAGGTCGACTTGTCCGGCGCCGAGGCGCATGTTCTGCGCGGTGCCGCCGTCGATCCAGAACATCTGGGCCTGTGTGCGGCCGCCCGCGAGCGAGAAGTTGGGCTTTGCGCCGGAGTCATAGCTGACCATGACGGCGGCGCCGGTGATGTTGATCAGGTTGAGGGAGCGGCGGTCGCCGAGGGGGAGGCTTTCGACGGACTTGGCTTCGACAAGCTGGCTGACTTCGGAGGAGCGCGTTTGGAGAAGCGACGCGGTGGCGGAGACGGTGACGGTTTCCGTCAGTGACCCGACTTCGAGGGTGAAGTTGAGCTCGAGCGATTGTCCGGTGTTGAGGAAGAGCCCGGTGCGGGCGGCGCGCTGGAAACCGGTGGCTTCGACTTCGATCTTGTGGGGGCCGATGGGAAGCTGGCGGAGCGAGAAGAGCCCGGTTTCATTGGTCTCGGTGATGGTCTTATGCGATGTGTTGACGTGGGTGGAGGTCACCTTGGCGCCGGCGATGAGGGCGCCCTGGGAATCGGTGACGACGCCGGTGACGGTGGCGGTGGGTGTTTGGGCCGCAAGGCGGACCAACGCAAACAGAAGGACACTGACCCCTTTTGTTTTCATGCGGGCATTATATCTACTTGGCGGCTGATAGCGAATAGGTGGCAAGCACGTCGGCAAGGGTAATTTGGCCGAGCAACTTGCGGGGGTTTGCGCGGTCCACGACAGGGAGGATTTTCGTCTGGAACTCGCCCATCCGCCGCAGCGCGAGTTCGAGGTTGTGGTCCGGGGGGAGATGGGCGAACTCGGGCGCTTCCAGGTTTTCTTCCCGCCGGACCACCGTCATCTCTTGCGCCGGGCAGTCTTGTCTCCCTATTGGGAGAGGATTTGGCGGGTCAGCTGGAGACCGCGCCGGGCTTCCCGCTACCCACCGAACTGGGCGGGCTGTCGGTGTCGGTTTCCGGGAGGCGCGCTCCCCTAGTGGCGGTTTCCCGGTCGCAGGTGAACGCCATCCTCCCGGACGACCTCGAGCTTGGCGCGCTACATACGGAGGCCATGTCGCCGCACTCGAATCCGGCACGGGCCGGCTGGTGAGTTCCAATTCCCCTGTGACTCGCGGACAGGTAGTGGAGTTGTTCGCAACCGGCCTGGGAGCTGTTCGGCCGCAAGTGCCTTTCGGGCATCCCGCTCCCGGACCTCCGCAGGAACTGGCCCGGCTGGCGCAGCCGGGCATCCTCGCCACGGTGTTCCCATCCTAATGGAAATCGGCGGACAATGAACCCAGCCCGCGTTTATCTCCGTAAGGTCACTGCCACCAGAGTGCCATGATAAGTCCCGGGTTGTAGTATGGTCGTGTGGATGAATCGTCTTGCCGTTTCCTTCCTCATTAGTTTGCTTGCGGCCCAGGGCGCAGGGTCGTTGGTGGTTGTAGGCGGCGGACCGCTGCCGGAGGTGATCGTGAAGCGGTTCATCGAGCTAGCGGGAGGAGTGGATGCTCCGATCGTGGTGATTCCGACGGCGGGTGAGGGCGACAACTATCCGGCGGATTGGGGCGGGGCGGGGTTTCTGCGCAAGGCCGGTTGCAAGGATGTGAAAGTGATGCACACGCGGAACCGGGGCGTTGCGGATTCCGAGGCGTTTGTGGAGCCGCTTCGGAGGGCGCGCGGGGTCTGGTTTCCCGGCGGGCGGCAGTGGCGGCTGGTGGATTCCTATTTGAACACGCGGACGCAGCGGGAATTGGAGAAGGTGCTGGAGCGCGGGGGCGTGATTGGCGGGACGTCGGCGGGGGCGACGATACAGGGTTCGTACCTGGTGCGCGGCGCGCGGGAGGGCAATACGATCATGATGGCGCCGGGGTATGAAGTGGGGTTCGGGTATTTGAAGCATGTGGCTGTCGATCAGCACTTGCTCAAGCGCAACCGGCAGAATGACCTGGTGGCGGTAGTGGAGAAGCATCGCGAGCTGCTTGGGATCGGGATTGACGAGAGCACGGCGATTGTTGTCGAGGGCGATGAGTTCGAGGTGATCGGTTCGAGTAAAGTGGCGATTTACGAGGCGGGCAAGAAGTACTACTTTCTGGAGCCGGGTGCGCGGTTTGATTTAAAGCAGCGAAAGGCGCAATGAAGCGAAAGAAGGAGCCCGGGCTTCCGGCTCGCGCCGTGGCGAGCAACGAGAAGACACTGGCGGCGCTGACGATGCAGTTGCGGTCGTCGGTGGGGGTGATTCCGTTTTTGGGCGCGGGCGTTTCCGCGCCGTTCGACTATCCGCAGTGGGGAGCGTTTCTGCGGGACGTGGCGCGGAATGAGCTGAACGCGCGGGACCGTGCGCGGACGCTGAAGCTGATCGATAAGGAAGATTACGAGCGGGCGGCGGCGGTGATCGCCGCTTCGCTGGGGACCGATGACTATCAGCGGGCCATTGCCGAGCGTTTCTCCGATGACCGTTTGCAGGGGATCGATCTGAGCCAGGGGGCGCTGGCGCTGGTGCCGCTGCTGACGTCCGGTCCGGTGATCACGACGAATTTCGACCGCGTGATCGAACATGTTTTTGACCGCGCGGGGCACCCGTTTGCCGAGCGGGTTTACGGCGCGAATCCCGATGAGGTGGTTCCGGCGATCCAGCAGAACCGGCTGGTGCTGTGGAAGGTGCATGGCGACCGCGCCGACCGGCGCACGCGCGTGCTGAGCGAACTCGACTACAACCGCCATTACGTCGACCTGCCGCGTCTGCTGGAGCTGGCGTTCGCGAACCGTCCGTCGCTTTTCATTGGTTGCAGCTTGCGGCGCGACCGCACGGTCGAGGTGCTTCAGGAGATGCGGCGCAAATATCCGGGCCTGACGCATTACGCGATCACCGAGTGTCCGCCGGTGGAGGAGAAGTACGATCAGCGCAACCAGGCGCTGCGCGCCCTGCGTGTGCGGCCGATCTGGTACCGCGAGGGGAAGCACGAGGAAGTGCAGAGCCTGCTGGAGGACCTGGTGCAGCGGGTTTCCTCGTACAGGCTGGACCGCGGTAAGGCAACGCGGGTGAAGAAGGCCGCGGCGCGCAAGGTTCCCACAGCCGCGTTGAAGGCGGAGTTGCGCAAGATCCGCGAGCCGTTGGTGGCGGGCGAAGCGCCGCCCTACGTGCCGATCCTGTACAAGCTGACTCGCGGGCAGATTAGTTTCTTTCTTGGTTCGGGCGCGTGCATGGGGCGCCTGCCACTGGCGGGTCCTTTTTATGAGCATCTGAGGAAGAGGTTCACCGAGAGCGAAGGCAGCGGGGCCGATCCTTACGGCAACATGGAGCGGGCGCGCATCACGCAACACTTTGCCGATAAATATGGCCGCGAGGCGCTCTATGGCGAAGTGGACCGGTTTCTGGAAACCACCGGCCCTCGCCCGACGGCGATTCACTGGTTCATCGCGACGTTGCAGAAGCGCTTGAGAGCGAAGGGGTACCGTCCCGCGCCGCTGCTGATCTTCACGACCAACTATGACGATTGGATGGAGCGGGCGTTGGAGCAGTCCGGCGAGCCGTATCACTTGTTCGTCTATCGGGCGAGCGACCCGCACTTCGGCTCGTATCTGCACAGAGACCCGAGCGGGCAGGTGTCGTTGGTGGACCGGCCGCGCCATTTCCGGCGGCTGGCGGATGAGGCGACGGTGCTAGTGAAGCTGCACGGGGGGTTGGCCGCCGGCGTGGACTTGCCGATCTCCTACGCTTTTATGCATCGCGACTTTGTGGAGCTGGCGGGACGGATTCCGCGCGCGATTCCGGAGGTGATTCTCGACCGGCTGGCGGCGATGTCGCTGCTGTTTCTGGGCAGCGGGCTTGGGGATGACAGCATTGAATCGCTGGTTCGCGAGCGGCAGCAGGCAGGGGCGTCGTGGGCGATTCAGCTGGGGGCGAGGAAGGAGATGCGGCTGTATTGGCAGCAGTTGGGGGTGGAGTTGATCAACACGCCGCTGGAGATTTTCGTCCGGGAGTTGAACCGGCGATTCGAGGAATTGGCGCCGATTCGGGGGCGGTGAAAACTCCAGTTGGGGTTGATGGCGGGGTGCTCCTGTAAGCGCTAGAGGCGACGCCCGGCGGCGAGAAGCAGGATTCCTGCGAACAAGCGAATCCTCAATACGATGAGAAGGCCACCGCTCTCGGCGTCGCGCGAGGCGGTGGCCTTTGTGCGTCAGAATACGAGCTTCAGGCCGAACTGGATCTGGCGCTGTGCGCCAGTGCCGGTTTGCGCCGAGCGGGAGATTTGGGAGAAGTCGGCGCCGGCGGCGCTGATGATGGGCAAGAAGAAGTTGGGGTGGTTGGTGAGGTTGAAGAACTCGGTGCGGAACTGGAGGCTCATCTTCTCCTTGATGCGGAAGGAGCGGTAGAGGCCGAAGTCGAGATTGGCGAGGCCGTCGCCGATCAGGATGTTGCGGCCGGCGTTGCCGAAGGTGTTGAGGGCGTTGATCTGCCAGGCGGGGGTGTCGTTGGCGGCGCAGTTGCGGCGTGCGCCGGTGGCGGTGAGTGTGCAGGGGTTGAACCAGCGCTCGGGGGTGGGGTTGGGGATGCGCCAGTCGCCGATGACGTTGGGGCGGTCTGTCGTAGTGCCGACGCCGGTGTTGGATTCATCGCGGCCGGAGCGGACAGTGAAGGGGCGCCCAGCTTGCAGCGTGAGGATGCCGGTAAGTTGCCAGCCGCCGATGATGGCGTTGACGGCAGGGCTGGAGGAGGCGAAGTGGCGTCCCTTGCCGAAGGGGAGGTCGTAGACGGTGGAGAAGGCCCAGCGCTGGCGGACATCGAAATCGGAGAGGCCGCGCTCGGCGCGGAGATTACGGGCGTCCTGTGCCATGGAGGCGGCGGCGTCGGAGCTGGTGGAGATGCCGACGGCGTCATCGATAGAACGGGACCAGGTGTAGGAGCTGAGGAAGCTGAGGCCTGAGGTGAGGCGGCGCTCCAGGCGTACCTGGAGGGAGTGGAAGTTGGAGTTGCCGATGGAGGCGGCAAAGCCGCCGGTGATGTTACCGAAGGGCTGGAAGGGGCGGCGGGCTTGTGCCGCGCCGGGGCCAGGAAGCGCCTGATTGATCTGCCAGGAGACGGGGAGCTTGTGGCCTTGCGCGCCGACATAGGTGGTGTCGAGCACAAAGTTCTGCATCAGCTCCTTCTGGATGCCAAAGCTCCATTGGGTGACGTAGGCGGTGCGGAAGTCGTGCTGAATGCCTGGGGGAACGATAGCCGGGCGGCCGACGGTGAAGACGTTGGCGAGGTTGGGGGAGTCGGTGGCGAGGAAGGGACCGGCGGTCTGGCGGTTGCGGAACGGGGAGTTGCGTGAGAGCGGAGTGATGCCGTTGCCGGCGATTTGGAGATTGTAAAAGACGCCTGCTCCGGCGCGGATGACGGTACCTGGTCCCCCGAAAGGACGCCAGGCGAGGCCAACGCGCGGGGCAAAGTTGTTGGCGTCTGTTTCCCAGAGGCGGCGGCCTACGTCCGGGCGTGCGCGGAATTCGAGCAGGCCGGTGGCGGGGTTGACGAAGGATTCGCGGCCACCGGCGACGGCGAGGGTGTTGGTGCGCATATCGAAGGAGGCGAGCTTGTCGACGCGCTCGGTAACGGGGAGGTTGAGCTCATAGCGGACGCCGAGGTTGAGCGTGAGATTGGGGCTGATCTTGACGTCGTCCTGAACATAAAAGCCCGAGCTGAAGGTGATGGCGTTGTGGAACGGTTCGCCGAGGTTGCGGTCGCCCTGCTGGGGAAGGCCGAGGAGAAGATCGGCGATGGAGTTGCCGGAGAAGCGGCCGTCAAAGACGAAGGCGCCCCGGCCGAAGGATGTGAAGAAGCTGTTGAAGAGGAACTTACGCATGTCGAAGCCGAATTTGACGGTGTGCTTGCCCTTGATCCAGGTGATGTTGTCCACGACGTGATAGTGATTGTCGTGGCGGCCTTGCGGGAGATTGGTGGGTCCGCCGATGACGACGAAGCCGGTGGCGTTGGTTTGCGGCGCGCCGTTGTTGAACGGTGTCTTGCCGGCGTCGGTGAGTCCGCCGATACCGAGGCGGTTGATGACATCGACGTCGCGGTCCTGCTGGAGGCGGAAGAAACCGAAGCGGGTGTAGCCGACGCGTGCTTCATTGACGAGGTTGGGGGAGAAGATGCGGGTCCAGGTAAGCACGGAGTGCTGGGTGCGCTGCATCTCGTCGCAGCCCCAGCCGGGGACGTCGCGGGCGGAGCAGAGCGGGTTGGAGAGCGGGAAGACCTCGTCATTGTCGGCGAACTCATAGACGCCGAAGAGGCTGTCCTTGTCGTTGAGGCGGTGATCGATGCGTGCGGAGAACTGGTCAATGCGGAAGGCTCCGGTGCCGGTGGAAGCGATGTTCTGGCGGCCGGCGGTGTTGGGGTCGGGATAGAGAGCGAGCAGGCCTGCGCCTTGGGTGCTCCAGCGGGATTGCGGGACCTGGTTGTTCGGAAAGGTTTGTCCGGAGGCGCGCGGGTCGCGTAGAGCGGCAAGGCCGGAGAAGTCGCCACGCTTCATGGCCTGCGTGGGGACGACGGCGAGGGTTGCTTCCTGCTGTCCGCGGCGCTGGCCTTCATAGCCGACAAAGTAGAAGGTACGGTCGCGAACGAGCTTGCCGCCGGCGACAGCGCCGAACTGGTTGCGGCGGAAAGAGGGTTTGGTGGGCGCGAAGAAGTTGCGGGCGTCGAGGACGGAGTTGCGGTGGAACTCCCAGAGAGTGCCGTGAAAATCGTTGGTTCCGCCGCGCGTGGTGACGATGATCTGCCCGCCGGCCTGGCGGCCGTATTCGGCGCCGTAGGTACCGGTGAGGACTTTGAATTCGCGGACGGCGTCGAGGATGGGGCGGTGGAGCGGCTGGTTGGTGGTTTCGTCGTTGTTGTCGATGCCGTCCTTGATGTACTGGTTGGCGACCTCGCTGTGTCCTGCGACATTGATGCCGCCGCGGAAGCCGAGCGTGGAGCCCTGGGCAGGCGGAGCGACCCCGGGGGCCATGAGGGCCAACTGGAGGTAGTCACGGCCGTTGAGCGGGAGCTCGACGACTTTCTTCTGGTCAACCACGGCGCCGACGTTGGCGTTTTCCGAGCTGATGAGCGGAGTGGCGGCGGTGACTTCGACGGTCTCGGTGACGGAACCGACCTTGAGGATCACGTCAATGCGGGCCGATTGACCGGTTTCGAGCAGGATGCCACGGATAACTTCCTTGCGGAAGCCGGTTTGTTCCGCGGTGAGCGTGTACTGGCCGGGCAATAACTGCGGGAAACTGAATTCGCCTGCTTCGCCAACACTCATGGTACGGGTTTCGTTGGTGCCGGCGTTGGTGGCGGAGACTTTGACGCCTTGGACGACGGCGCCGGATTCATCGGTGATGCGGCCAACGAGGTTGGCGCGAACACCTTGCGCAAAGAGACTGGTGTGAAGCAGCAGGCCCAGCCAGGCCGCTGCGAGAGAGATGGTTCTCATAAACCCCCCAAAGCTAAACATGTCCACGTTACCTGAGGGTTTCCCCTCACCCCAGAGTGGTGGATACGGAGATTATAGGGTGGTTTTAGAGAAAGGGGAAGAGGTAGTTACTTGATTTCTTTACTGGAAGCGGTTGCAGGTTCCTGGCCCCAGTTTTCGCGGACGACGAGGGATTGGTCGGAAAAGAAAGTTCGGCGGCCGGTGCTGCCGAAGGAGACGGGGTTGGCGGTAAGGGCATAACCCGTGGGTGTGCCTTGGAGGATGAACTTGTAGCCGGTCTTTTCGCCGGCGGCGAGGTCCCCGGGAATGAGGTCGGCGCCGGCGGGGCCGGGCTGGCCGCTGGCGGGAGGGCCGAGCTCGGCGAGGGTGGTGGCGTAGCGGCCGAATTGAGAGAAGTACTGGGTTTGGGCCGTGTGGATGGTGGTGAGTTGGCGGACGGCGGCCATCTCCTGGGTGTGCATGCGGGCGGTGTTGAGCCTAGGGACGGCGATGGCGGCGATAATCAGCAAGATCGCCACCACGATCAGCAATTCCATGAGAGAAAAGCCGCGGCGTAGGCGGCGGGAAACCCGGTTCATGCGCACACTCCTGGACACTCCTATAGTATGACGCGCCGCGGGGCTTGGGCGTTGAGGCTGTTCAGCCGGTCTTGCGGGTGACGTTGACCTTGCCGCTCATCTTGTTGCCGTCCATTTCGGCGCTGGCATCGCCCTGGATACGTTCGTTGGCGTAGACGAGTTGGAAGCGGATGCCCGGGTGGTCAGGGCTTTGCTTGACCTCAAAGCTGATCTTGTCGCCGTCGACTTTGCCGTCGAGGATTTCCCAGTTGCGGGATTCGTTTTCCCCACCGAAGCCTTTGAGTTCGGAACCGGTATGTTTGAAGTCAAAGTAAATGCCGATGTCACGGGTTTCCCCGGACGGCCCAGTTATCTCAAAGCTGCCCGACCTTTTTCCGGTCACATCGGCGGCGGGAAGCAAGAGTGCTCCGGCCAGCAAGGCTAGCACTGCATGGTGGTCTCCCAGGAACCGGCACCCGACCGGTCCGCAATGAGAAGACGCATCAGCCATGAGGAATGTTCCCGCTAACCGAGTGATCATTCCTCCGGGTGGTGCGATCCCGAAGCGCTTTCGAGGCGCTCGCGCTTCCAAACTGCCCAGCTCTTGACGGCCATCCCCGCGAGGAAGATCCAGACCACCAGGCGGACTTCTCCGGTGAGGGCGAGGGCGGCGCCGGCGCCCAACGCGGCGTAGCATCCGAGGCTCACTTGGAGGCGGCGCGTGGTCATGGGTTCATCGGGAAGGAATGTTGTAGAGGAAGGTGAACTGGAGCCGCACTTGCTGGCCCTTGAATTCGTCGGGCAACGGCGGGAAGGGATTGGAGGCGCTGATGCCGGCGACGGCGGCGCGGTCCAAGGCTTCGGTGCCGCTGGGAGAGGCGATCACGAGCTTGGGGACGCTACCGTCGCGGTTGATGGCGAACTGGATGAGCACCTTGCCGCGGCGGCCGAGGCGGACCGATTCCGGAATCACGGCGAACCAATTCCTTCGGACGGTGGAGAGGATACGGATGAGGTAAGGACGGAAATCCGCGCCCATGGGATCGCTGAGCAGTTCCAGGCTGCTGCCCTGGCGCAGCGGGCCGCCGGGGTTATTGAGCGCGGAGCCAAGGCCGCCCGCGCCTTCACCCAAGTCTCCGACGACCAGCCCTCCGCCGCCACCGCGGAGCACCTGGCGGCCCGTTTCCTCGATCGACTGCGAACGTGTGGGCAGGGGGATTCGTCCGGCTACGGTGGAGCCGGTGCCCTGGCCCGGCGTGGAAGCACCCGGGCGCTCAAAGGCGATCGCCGGTTTTTCTTGCGGCTCAATTTCCGGAGGGGGTTGGATGGTGGCCTGTGGATTGCCGAGGCCCGGAGGAATCTGCGGGGCCGGCGCGGCGCGGGCCACTTCGATCTTGGGCGGCTCCACCAGGGGCTCCGGCGCGGTGGGGGCGGGAAGCGGAGGAGCTTGAAAAGTACGCGGGGCCGCGGGGCGCGTCATGCCGGAAGCGGGCGGGGCCTGGGCCAGGGAGGGTTGGCTGAGTAGACCTTCGAGGTTGACTTCGGTGGAGACCTTGCCGCTGCCGGGATCCTTCTGGGTCATCTGCGCGGGGGGAGCGACCAGTGGGGTGGCCTTGCTCAGGTCGGCGGTGATCTGCGGCGCGCGGCGTTTGGCGGGCCCGCCGAGCGGCGCCATGACGGCAACGGCTACGGCCAGCAGTAGATGGAAGGCGATGGTTCCCAAGACGCCTAGGCGCGGGTTGGGCTGGGGAAGATGACGATGGTCTTCCAGCAGCAAGCGCAGCTCGGGAGTCTCCCGCATGGTCCTTCTATTAAGACGTTGTCCGGTCCAGCGACGTTAAGGTTTCTTGAACAATTTGACCATGCCGCTGGATCCCGTCCAAAATCTGGAGCGCCACGGCCAGGGTGCGGGCCGCGTCTTCACCGCTGACATGGGGGCGCGATCGGCTGCGCACGGCCTCGAGAAACGCGTCCAATTGAGCGGCCAGGGGCTCCCGCTTTTCGGCGGCCAGGGGCTGGAAACCGATGCCGCGGTTCTCACCGACGGTGAAGACGACGCCGTCCTGGCGGGCGTAGTCGATGGAGATGTACTGATGCGGCTGAAACAGGCGGAGCTTGCGGACCTTTTCGGTGGAGACGCGGCTGGCGGTCATGTTGGCGACGCAGCCGCCGGGGAAGGCCAGCCGGACGTTGGCGATGTCGACCTTTTCCGAGAGGATGCGGATGCCGGCGGCGCGCACTTCTTCGGGAGTCTTGCCGACGAGGTGGAGCACGATGTCGAGGTCGTGGATCATCAGATCGAGGACGACATCGACATCGAGGCTGCGCGGGGCAAACACGCTCATGCGGTGGATTTCGAAGAATAGCGGGAGAGTGACGAGCTTGCCGAGCGCCATGACGGCGGGGTTGAACCGTTCGAGGTGACCGACCTGAAGAATGCGGCCGTGGGCGGCAGCGGTGCGGCACAGCGCCTCGGCTTCCTGGTTGGACGCGGCGAGGGGCTTTTCGACGAGGAGATCGATGCCGGATTGGAGCAGGCGGCAGCCGAGATCGGCGTGGGTGACGGTGGGCGTGGCGAGTACGGCGGCCTGCACGTGGCCTTTGAGCTCGCTCCAATCGGCGACGGCGCGGCAGCCATAGCGGGCGGCGGCCTGTTCGCGGCGCTGGGCCTCGATGTCGGCGACCGCGACCAGTTCGGCGTTCTGCGATTGGCAGATGACCCGGAGGTGGTTTTCGCCGAAGACGCCTGCGCCGACCACGGCCACCTTTACGCGGTCACTCATCTGGGGTGTACCCCGCCACCGAAATGGCAGCCTCATCGGCCGCGGTGAGCATCGCCTCGCGGTCGAGCAAGAGTGTGCGGCCGGCGTCGACGGCGAGCATGGTGGCTCCGGTTTCCTGCATGGTTTGGATGGTGCCCGGTCCGGCGACGGGCACGTCGAACAGCATATGCCGCCTGCGGCGCGAGCCTTTCACGAGGGTCAGGCGGCGGCCGTTGACCAGACCCGCGGCGCGACGGAGCATTTCGTCGGTACCTTCCATGGCCTCTACCGCAACGCAGGCGCGCTCGCAGATGACGACGCTTTGGCCAATGTCGAAGCCTGACAGTGCCGCCGCGATTCGGCGCCCGTAGGCGATGTCGGCTTCTTCTTCCTTGGTGGGCTTGCGGCGGCTCATCGTTCCTTCGCCGGCCAGGAGGGGTTTGAGGAGAACAGTGGAATCGATGACGCGGATGCCTTCCTGCTCCAGGACGCCGACGATGGCGCCGATCAGCGAGTCTGTGTTCTTTTCCTTGACCGAGGCGAGCAGTTTCACCAGTTTCCAGTCGGGCAGCGCCGAGCTGAAGATGCTGGCGTGTTTGACTTGGCCGGCCAGCATCACCTGGGTGACGCTTTCCTTCTTGAGGATGTCGATCAGTTTGCCGAGTTCGCTGATGCCCACCCAGTGCGTGCTGGAGGCGAGCGATTCGATCTCCTGGCTGGCCTCGCCTTGGATGCCTACGGCGGCGACATCCAATCCCATGAGTCGCGCCTGTTCGAGCGCCAAGATGGGGAAGCGCCCGCTGCCTGCGATGATGCCGTAGCGGCTCACTTGATGACACCACGCTCGGAGGAGGCGAAGAAGTCGAGCAGCTCGTCCACTTCGGGGCAGCCGGTGATCTCGGCGCGGATCTTTTCGATGGCCTGGGAGGTGTTCAGCTTATCGGAGCCAAGCAGGCGGAAGGCTTTGTGGAGATGGTCGATGGAGTGTGAGGAGAAGCCACGCCGCTCGAGGCCGGTTTTGTTGACGCCGAAGACCTTCACTTCGCGCGGGCTGACGGTCATCGAATAGGGCGCGACGTCCTGCGTGAGCACGCTATAGCCGCCGATCATGGCATGGCGGCCGATGCGGCAGAACTGGTGAACGCCGGTAAAGGCTCCGATGACGGCCCAGTCGCCGACGATGGCGTGGCCGCCGAGGGTCACGCCGTTGGCGAGCACGCAATGGCTGCCGAGGTAGACATCGTGTGCCACGTGTACATAGGCCATGAGCAGGTTTTCGTCGCCGAGGCGGGTGAGCAGACCGCCGCCTTCGGTGCCGCGGTGGATGGTGACGAATTCGCGGATTTTGTTGCGGCTGCCGATGCGTGTTTCGGCGCGCTCGCCTTTGTATTTGAGGTCCTGGCTGGCGACGCCGAGGGAGGAATAGGGGAAGAAGATGTTCTCTTCGCCGATCCAGGTGGGGCCTTCCACATAGACGTGGGCCATCAGGCGAGTGCCGGGGCCGATCTGGACTTCCGGACCGATGACGCAGAATGGTCCGACGTCGGCCGACTCATGGATGCGCGCCCGCGGGTCGACGATGGCACTGGAGTGTACTGGCATGGCCGCCCCTAGGCGCCGCCGGCGGCCTTATCCTGGAGCACGCAGAGGAAGGTGGCCTCGGCGACGAGCGTCTCGCCGACGTAGGCTTTGCCTTCCATCTTGGCGCGGGTGGGACGTCCGTGGACCAGCTTCACTTCCATGCGCAGAAGGTCGCCGGGGACAACCTGGCGGCGGAAGCGGGCGGCATCGACGCCGGCCAGAAACACCTGTTTGTTTTCGCGGTCCGGGATCTTGCCGAGCACAAGCACCCCCGCCGCTTGCGCCATTGCTTCGACAATCAGGACGCCGGGCATGACGGGATATTCGGGGAAATGGCCTTGAAAAAAGGGCTCATTGGCGGTGACCCCCTTGATGGCGACGACGCGGTCATCCTCAAGCAGCACAATCTGGTCCACAAGCAGCATCGGATAGCGATGAGGCAGTAATCTGCGGATCCCGGCGATGTCGATTAGAGCCATTGCAAACTGGCTATTATAGCAACGATGGATTCCGTCCTAACTCACGTGAAGAAGCAGCAACCGGCGCTGATTGCGTTCCTGAAACAGCTTGTGGAATGCGAGTCGCCGACCGATTCGCCGGCGGCGGTGAACCGTTTTGTCGAGTTGTTCGCCGGCAGCGTGTCCCCGTTTGCCAAGATCAGGACCTTTCCGGGAGGCGCTTACGGGAAGCACTTACAATGCGAGTTCCAACTGCCGGGCAGCCGCAAGCAGGGCCGGATTCTGGGATTGGGCCACAGCGATACGGTGTGGCCGCTGGGCACGCTGAAGCAGATGCCGTGGCGGAATGGGAAGGGCAGGCTGTGGGGTCCTGGGGTTCTGGATATGAAGTCGGGCGTGGCGTTTTTCGTTTTCGCGATGCGGGCGCTGCGGGAACTGGACATTCCGGTGTCGCGGAAGGTGGTGCTGCAGCTGGTGTCGGATGAGGAGGTGGGGAGCCACTCGAGCCGGGAGTTGACGGAGAAAGAGGCGTCGCGCAGCGTGGCGGTGCTGGTGCTGGAGCCGGGCACGGGGCTGGCGGGCAAGCCGAAGACGGCGCGTAAGGGGGTGGGCCGCTACCAGGTGAAGGTGACCGGCGTGCCGTCCCATTCCGGGGTCGATTTCGCGGCCGGGGCGAGCGCTGTTTTGGAGCTGGCGCGGCAGATTGAGAAGATCCGCACGTTTACGAATCTGGATCGGGGAGTGACGGTGAATGTGGGTGTCATTCGAGGAGGAACGCGGTCGAACGTGGTTCCGGCCGAGGCGGTGGCGGAGTGCGACATCCGCGTCCCGCGCCTCAGCGATCACGCGGTGCTGGAGCGCAAGTTCCGCGCGCTGCGTTCCACGGACCCGCGCTGCCGTATCGAGCTTACCGGGGAGCTGAACCGGCCGCCGATGGAGAGGACGCCGGGGGTGGTGAAGCTTTTCCAGACGGCAAGGAAGCTGGCGGCTGATTTGGGGGTGGAACTGGAGGAGTCCTCCACCGGCGGGGCATCGGATGGGAACTTTACCGCCGCGCTGGGCATTCCGACCATTGACGGCATCGGCGGGGTGGGGGAAGGCGCGCACGCGGTGAACGAGAGCATCCTGATCAACCGCATCGCGGATCGGACGGCGCTGCTGGCGAAGCTGGTGGCGGCGATCTGAATGAAATAGACTAGGCTCAAAGCTTCAACAGCGCGCGGAGTTTTTTCGTTTGGACGCGGCTGACGGGGATCTCGGAGCCTTTCTTGTCATCCATCTTCAGCTGGAAGCTGGATTTGAACCACGGGATCACCTCCTTGATGCGGTTGATGTTGACAAGGAAGGAACGGTGGACGCGCCAGAAGACGTCGGGGTCGAGGTTGGATTGCAGCTCCTCGATGGTGCGGTAGTTGGACATGCCCTCGAAGTTGGTGGTGACGACGGTGATGAGGCCGTCGTTGATGGTGGCGTAGACGATGTCGTGGGCGTCGACGATGAGGTTGCGGCTGCCGGTCTTGACCAGCACTTTGGTGCGCTGGAGCGCGGGTTTGGAGGTGGTCTGCTGCGGCTCGGGCGGCGCGGTGCGGGCCTTGTCCTGGATGTAGCGTCGCGCGCGCTCCACCGATACTTCCAGCCGTTCGCGGTCGATGGGTTTCAGCAGATAGTCGAGGGCTTCGAGTTGAAAAGCTTCCAGGGCGTATTGATCGTAGGCGGTGGCGAGAATGAAGTAGGGCAGGTGTGTCCCTTCTTCCTTGAGGCGGCGGATGACGCCGAGGCCGTCGAGGCCGGGCATCTGGACGTCGAGGAAAACGAGGTCGGGCTCCACCTCCTGGATCATTCGGACGGCGTCGGGGCCGGTGCTGGCCGAGCCGACCAACTCAATGTCGGGATACTGCTGGAGATGGTAGGAAAGCTCGTCCAGGGCCAGTTGCTCATCATCGGCCAGGACAGTGGAAATCGTGGCCGTACCGCGGGGCTGCATGGAAGTGCTAGTATAACATCTTGGTCTCGTCGCCCCGTATGCGTTCCGGACCATCAAATCTCCCAGCAAGATCCCTCTAGGAGTTCAACCCCTTGTCGACAAAAGAGACTGCGAAAGTCGCCCCTGCCGAGGGCAAACTCGGCGTTTTGGTACCCGGTGTCGGCGCCGTGGCGACGACATTCATGGCCGGCGTGGAGTTGGTCAAACGGAATTTGGCGCAACCGGTGGGCTCACTTACTCAGATGGCGACGATCCGTTTAGGCAAGCGAACCGACGGGCGCTCGCCGATGATCAAGGATTTCGTGCCGCTGGCCAAACTGGATGACCTGGTATTCGGGGGCTGGGACATATTCGAGGACAACGCCTACGAGGCGGCGGCGCACGCGAAGGTGCTGGACCAGACGATGCTCGACCAGGTGAAGGCGCCGCTACAGGCGATCCAGCCGATGAAGGGGGTCTTCGATCAGAGCTACGTGAAGCGGCTGAACGGGACCTATGTGAAGCAGGGCGGATCCAAGCGCGACCTCGCGGAGATGGTGACGGCCGACATCGCCGAGTTCAAGAAGAAGAACAACTGCGACCGGCTGGTGATGATCTGGTGCGGCTCGACGGAGGTTTTCCGGCGGCCTACCGGCGTGCACCAGAACATGAAGGAGTTCGAGTGCGGGCTGATGAAGAACGACCCGGACATCGCGCCGAGCCAGATCTACGCGTATGCGGCGATCAACGCGGGGGTTCCGTTCGCCAATGGCGCGCCGAACCTGACGCACGACATTCCGGCGCTGCTGGACCTGGCGCGTGACCGGAACGTGCCGATTTGCGGGAAGGATTTCAAGACCGGACAGACGTTCATGAAGACGCTGCTGGCACCGGGGTTCAAATCGCGCATGCTGGGCGTGAGCGGCTGGTTTTCCACCAACATCCTGGGCAACCGGGACGGCGAGGTGCTGGAGGATCCCGATTCGTTCAAAACGAAGGAAGAGACGAAGCTGAGCGTGCTGGACCAGATCTTGCAGCCGGATCTGTACCCGCAGCTATATAAGGATCTGTATCATTCGGTGAAGATCAACTACTATCCGCCGCGCGGGGACGCGAAAGAAGGCTGGGATAACATCGACATCTTCGGGTGGTTGGGCTATCCGATGCAGATCAAGATCGACTTCCTGTGCCGGGATTCGATTCTGGCGGCCCCGCTGGTGCTTGACCTGGTGTTGTTCTCCGACCTGGCGCAGCGCGCCGGGATGCGGGGGATTCAGGAGTGGCTGTCGTTCTACTTCAAAGCTCCGATGACGGCGATGGGGTTGTATCCGGAGCACGACATTTTCATTCAGCTGATGAAGCTGAAGAACCGGCTGCGCCACCTGATGGGCGAGGAGCTGATCACGCACCTCGGCCTGGAATACTACGACTAAGATGCGGGTGCTGGTGATCGGCGGCACGCTGTTCATCGGCCGGGCGCTGGTGAAGGCGCTGCAAAAGGCGGGCCATCGTGTAAGCGTGATGCACCGTAAGCCGTCGCACGATCTGGGCGCACGGGTGGGCAACCTGGTTGCGGACCGCAATGACGGGAAGCAGGTTCGGGCGGCGTTGGCGGGGCAGCGTTTCGATGCGGTCTTCGACAACGTCTACGATTGGGAGCGGAGGACGACGGCGAAGCAGGTGGTGGCGACGGCGCAGGCTTGCGGCGATCATCTGACGCGCTACGTGTTCATGTCGAGCGTGGCGGCGTATGGGGAAGGGCTGGACCACCGCGAATCGGATGCGCTGGCGCCGGACGATCACGAACGCGACTACATTCTCGATAAGGCGCAGAGTGAGCGGGCGTTGTTTGAGCTTCATGCCAAGGGCGGATTTCCTGCGGTGACGCTGCGGCCTCCCTATATTTATGGACCGGAGAATCCTTTCTATCGCGAGCAGTTTTTCTGGGACCGGATGAGGGCTGGCAGGCCGATTCTCATTCCGGGCGAGGGGGAGCGGCTGATGCAGTTCGCCTATGTGCACGATCTTGTGTCGGCATGTCTGTTGGCGCTGGAAAAGCCGAGGGCGGTGGGGGAGGCGTTTAATATCGCGAACCCGCGGGCGGTGACGCAGAGGCAGTTTGTAACGGCGCTGACGAAGGCGGCGGGTTTGAAGGTGAAGCGGGTGGAGGTTCCGCGGAACCGTATTGAGAAGGCGGGGGGAAATCCGATGGGGGATCCGATGTATTTCGGGGTTTATCTGGACATGCCGCCGATCACGCAACGGATCGACAAAGCGCGGCGGCTGTTGGGGTTCCGGCCGACGGCGTTTGAGGAGGGGTTGCGGGAGACGTATGGGTGGTATCAGCGCAAGTTCCGCGGGCCGGAGTTGAACACGGAGTTTGAAGAGGCGCTGATGGCGGGCTAGTTGACGTATTCCTTCTTACGTTTGGAAGGTTGTGGGGTTCTGATCTGTTCGGCTTGGGCGGCGATCTTCTTTTGCCTTGCGACGGAGGCCCGCTGGGAGCGCAGCTCGCGGAGGGCGCGCTGTAGCGATTTCAGGGCGTGGATCTGGTGAGTGCGGAGGTCGGCGTAATGGCGGATAAGTTTCTCTTCGGGGATTGCGAGCGGGTCGCGGCCGGCCTTGTCGAGTCCGCTGAGGCGTGCTTCGACGCGATGCAGGGTCCATGCGGCGCGGAGCAGCTGGGAGAATAGCATCTCTTCCATGAAATCGGCGGGCGCGAACTGGCGGCGGAGCTCCGATTGCAGCCGCTCGAACTCCTCTTCCATGCCGGGCGGCACGAAACAGGTGTGAGGGGGGCGTTGATTCTTGGACATCGGTGAGGCGAAACCTACTCGATCAGGGTATCACGGAGCCGGTGGAATCCCGGATGGGGTGGATTAGATCTCGAGCTTGGCGCGGAAGAACATCTCCTTGGTTTCGAAATCAAACATGCGGTAGGGGCCGGAGATGGAGGGCAGGTAGAGTTCGAGACTGAAGCGCTTGACGGTGGAGTCGACGACGCGGGGAAAGATGAGGCGCAGCACGGGGTCCGAGGGTGTGGGCGCAAAATGGCCGACCAACTTGTGCTTTTTCTTGCCTACTTTGAGGACGGAGTCCTTTTCGACGTAGCGGACTTCCTCGGCGTCGTAGAGGGCGTTGGGGTCGGGCAGAATCACGCCGACGATGATGTACTTGCCGGGGTTCTCGCGCAGGAACTCCTCATACTCGCTTTCCTCGACGATTTCCCCTTGCCGGAGCGGGAGCTTGCGCCTGCCGGTCCGCTGTTCGGCAATGCTGACGGGAAGCGCGGAAGCAAGGTAGATCTGCGCGCCTCCGTAGCTCCTGGCCCAGGGCGAATCGCTCATGATCGCCTGCAACTCCGCGCCGTCCCAATGATCCGGAGACTTGGTTTGCCAGAACGGCTCGGCCAGCAAGGCAAGCAGCAACAGCAGGGGCATGGTTTCTGCCTTCTAGTGTATGCTAGGCTGCTCAAGTTTATGCCGGAGATGCTCTATCGAGGCCGCCGCGCGTTCCGGATCGCGAACGATGAGTTGCAGCTGACCGTGCTTGAAGAAGGGGGCCACATTGCCTCGATCGAGCAGAGGGCAAGCGGAGTCAATCCGCTGTGGACGCCGCCGTGGCCGTCGATTGAACCGTCCGTGTTTGATCCCGCCGCGCATACGCGGTACGGCAATGATGCCGAGAGCAAGCTGCTGGGGGGCATCATGGGGCACAACCTGTGCCTGGATATTTTCGGCGGACCGAGCGCGGAGGAGGCAGCCGCCGGACTCACCGTGCATGGGGAGGCTTCGGTGGCGGCCTATGAGATTAGCGGGGATGAGGCATCGCTCCAGATGAGCGCGCGGCTGCCGGAGGCAGCATTGCGGGTCGAGCGCGAGATCCGGCTGAAGGGGGATACGGCGGAGATTGTCGAGACGGTGGAGAACCTGACGGCCGTGGACCGGCCGATTGGCTGGACGCAGCACGTGACGATGGGGCCGCCGTTCATTGAGCGGGGCAAGACGCAGTTCCGCGTTCCGGCGACGCGATCGAAGGTGATCGAGTTCGATTTCACGGGGGGCAAGGGGCTGCAAAAGACCGGCGCGGAGTTCCTTTGGCCGCACTGTCCACGGATGGATGAGGGGACGATCGACCTGCAAGTGTATCCGGCGGATGCGGTGTCGGCAGGCTATACGGCGCACCTGATGGACCTGTCGCGCCAGGAGGCGTTCTTCGTGGCCTGGCACCCGGGTTCGCGGCTGCTGTTCGGGTATGTGTGGCAGCGCGCGGATTTCCCGTGGCTCGGGCGGTGGGAGGAGAATCACTCGCGCACCAACCTGCCGTGGAATGGCGAGACTCTCACTTGCGGCATGGAGTTCGGCGTATCGCCGATGCCGGAGACGAGGCGGCAGATGGTGGAGCGCGGCACCCTGTTCGGCGTGCCTGGCTATCGGTGGATCCCGGCGCGCAGTCGTGTCAGCGTGCGTTACCGGGCGTTTGCGCGAATGGCGGAATCGATTCCGGAAGCCCCTTGATGTAATCGAGAATCGCGTGGTGGCCCGGCGGGAGTGTGCCGCGGATGAACCAGGCAGCGACGCCGAGGGAGTGATCCCAGGCCATCATAGTCATCGCGTGGCCATCGTGGGACTGGAAGGGGATTTCGATGGTCTGCTGCGCACCGAGACAGGTGAGCAAAGCCAGGCCGGGCATGAATTTATACATCAGCCATCATCTCCGGATCGACGTTGCCGCCTGAAATAATGACACCCACGCGGCCGAGGCCAGCGGGGAGTTTGCCGGCAAGAAGGGAGGCGGCGGCGACGGCGCCGCTGGGTTCGACCACCAGCTTCATGCGGCTGAAGAAGAAGCGCATGGCGGCGCGGATCTCGTCTTCGCTCACCAGAACGACTTGTTCGACATGCTCGCGGATGATGGGCAGGGTCAGTTTGCCGGGGGTTTCCGAACGCAGGCCGTCGGCGATGGTGGCCGGGGGCGGGATCTTCACGTGGCGTCCTTCCTTCAGGGAGAGATACGTGTCGTTGCCGTCGTCAGGTTCCACGCCGAAGATGCGGATCTTGGGGTTCAGGGCGTGAGCGGCGATGGAGCAGCCCGAAATGAGGCCGCCGCCGCCGATGCAGACGACCAGCGCGTCGAGGTTGGGGGAGTCTTCGAGAAGCTCGAGGCCGGCGGTGCCTTGGCCGGCGATGGTCATCGGATGGTCGAAGGGCGGGATGACGGCGGCTCCTTTTTCGGCGGCGATCCTTTCGCCGATGGCGACGCGGTCTTCCTTGAGGCGGTCAAACAGGACGACGGTAGCGCCGTAGCCGCGCGTGGCATCGAGCTTGGGTTTGGGCGCGTCCTGGGGCATGACGATGGTGGCCGGGATGGAGGAGTGCGCGGCGGCAATGGCGACGGCTTGCGCGTGATTGCCGGAGGAGTAGGTGACCACGCCTTTCGTGCGCTGCCCGGGCGGGAGGGAGAAGATGGCGTTGGATGCGCCGCGGATCTTGAAAGCGCCCCCGCGCTGGAGGTTTTCGCATTTGAAGAACGCTTCGACGCCGGTGAGGCGGTGGAAGGTTTGCGAAGTCATCACCGGCGTGCGTTGGGCGATGGGCGCGATGCGCGCGGCGGCTTCGCGGATTTGCGTGATGTCCACGGGATCAGTATCCTTCACGCTTGTTGACGATGTTGAGCAGCGGCTGACCGCGGTGGAAGCGGCCGAAGTTTTCGATGAAGAATTGCATGGAGGCTTCGGTCCAGCCGGGCGTGTGATCGGCCGAGTGGGGTGAGAGGAGCACGTTTTCCATGGAGTAGAAAGGATGGCCTTCCGGCAGGGGCTCCTTGTCGAAGACGTCGAGGGCTGCGCCGCGGATCTTGCCTTCGCGCAGCACGGCGATGAGCGCATCTTCGACGACGACAGGGCCGCGGCCAACGTTCATCAGGATGGCGGAGGGTTTCATGGCGGCCAGCTCGGCAGGGCCGATGAGGCCGCGGGTGGAAGGCGTGAGCGGAGAGCAGATGACGACGAAGTCGGAGGCGGCCATCATTTCGGCGACCTGGGAGGGAGCATAGGCCTTGTCGACCAGCTCATCACCATCGCAAAGCTCAGGGCGGCGGCGGGTGGCGAGCACCTTCATGCCGAAGGCGCGTGCGAGTTTGGCGCAGGCGCGGCCGATGCTGCCGTAGCTGACGATGCCCATGGTCTTGCCGTGCAGCTCATCGACATCCATGTTGACCCAGCGGCCTTGCTTCTGGTTCTGCTGCATCTGCTGGATTTTCTTGTCGAAGTAGAGGGCGCCGGCGATGACGAATTCGGCGAGCGAGCGGCTGAAGACGCCGCTGGCGTTGGTAAGCGGCACGGGGCTTTCTATGAGTTCGGGAAACAGGGTGTTTTCGACACCGGCGGAGAGCGAATGGATCCAACGCAGCTTTTTCGTTTGAAGGAAAACGTCGCGGAATAGATCCAGGCTGACGAAACCGTTGAGGATGGCGTCGGCTTCCGGCGCAACCTGGGCGAAGATTTCGTGCTGGTTGCCGGTGACGATTCGGACCTCGTCAGGCAGGGCCTCGAGCAGACGCAGATGGGCGGCTTCCGGTTTGGAAAGGACAAGCAGTGTGAGTGGCATGAGGGGGTAACCTCGTAGGATAACCTGCTTGATTCACTCCGCGCGGCTGCGGGAAACTGAAGCTGTGATAGCTTTCTGCACTTGCGGCGCGCAGCTTCCCGACGATGCTCTTTTTTGTCACAAGTGCGGCAAGCCGCAGCGGGAGGTGGTGCCGGTGGAGGCGGAAGAGCCGGCGCCCGATTTCCTGGCTCCACCCGTGGCGGCTGCGCCGGCGGCGGCGTTGCCCTTGGCGATCAACTTTCAGAACCGCATCGCGGTGCGCACGGCGCTGCTGAGCGCGCTGATCGGCACGCTGCTGATCCAGGTTCCGCTGCCTGTCTTTATTGGAGTTTTCTGGTTTCTGCTCTCGATGCTTGTGGCCGGTTTTTTCGCGGTGTACCTCTACCAGCGGAGGACCGGAGAATTTCTCACGGCGCGCAACGGGGCGCGGATGGGCTGGCTGACGGGAGTGTTCTGCTTCCTGATTCTCCTGGTGCTGATGGTTCCGTTGGTGCTGGCGATGCAGCAGAGCGGAGGGTTAAAGGAGTCGTTCCGGGAGCGGATGGAATCGATGGGCGGTTCGGGAATGAATGTGGAGGAGGCGCTGAAGATTCTGGAGTCGCCGACTACGTTCGGGATGATCATCATGCTGGTGCTGTTGTTCCAGTTTCTGATGCTCACCGGGCTGACGATGATTGGCGGAGCGCTGGGGGCGAAGGTGCTGGAGAAGGAGTAGCGGGCGGTTAGGTGGAGCGGCCGAACTGCGGTCCGTTGCCGCGCATGGGTTCGACGGGGACGGCGTGGGTCCAGGAGATTTCTTCCACCGGAACATTCAGGGCGGCGGCAAGGAGCTTGCGCTGCGTGGGGCTGGCGGTGAAGTTGCCCTTGACGATGGCATCCACGAGTTTTAGGTCGAGGCCGGAGGCTTCGGCAAGCTGGCTGACACTGATTCCGGCCGCCTCCAGATAACGGGCGATCGGCTTCATGGTGGAGTTATCTTAACATTGCATTCGCATGAGTTGCCTCAAAGAGGGGATTGACCATCGGAACGTGTCTGATTACCATTAGGGGCGAAGGGCCGTCATGCGGAGTTATTGCCGCGGACTTACTACGCTCGTTGTGATTTGCGCTCTTGCAGGCGGGATGAAATCGCACGCTGGTGTGATTTGCCTCCTGCCCGGACCGCCGTCGGCTTGCGGAAGCTACGTTTCCGACACGCCGGATGGGTCGTTCAGCGCCACGTTTTTCGACGGCGGCGCCACTTACGGACTCGGCCGGCTGCACCTATTCAACCTGATCAATATCGTGCTCACGCCATCGGGGCCGAATGAGCTGGAAGCATTCGATGCTACGCTGGCTACGGGGTTCACGATCATCCCGCCCGGCGCCGGCGGACCGATCCAGCTATCGGGTCCTGTGCAGGTGGTTGCGTTCAACAAGACAACGAATGACACGGGAACGTTCCAGACGGAAATCGTGTCGATGAGCCTGACCGGTTCGGGGCTAATCCTGCGCGAAAGCCCGACACTGCCTTCCAACGGCTCCTTGAACATCACCAATCTTGGTGGCGGCAACTATCGCATCGATAGTTTCTTTGACGTGTTTGTCGAACTGAGCCTGGACAACGGGACTACTTGGATACCGCAACAGGAGAGCGGCGGTGTGAGGATCGAGCTGGTGCCGGAACCGGGGACGCTGAGCATGCTCGGGTTGGCGGGTTTGGCGCTGGGGTTCATGGCGCGCCGCCGGAGGATCTAGCTTCGACGACGGGCCTTCCCGCGACACTCACGCGGCTGGCCGATTTCACCACGGCGACTCCGCCGAATATAATCGCCATCGCGAGGATCTCGCGGCTCCCGAAGGGCTCGCGATAGAAGATCCACCCGAGCACGGCTGCCACAACCGGGTTGATGTAGGTGTAAATCGACACTAGCGAGACCGGCAGACGGTCTAACACATAGGCGTAGCAGCTATAGCCGACAATGGAGCCGAACACGACCAGCCACGCCAGAGCACCGATGCCTTTCCCAGTCCATTCCTGCGGCAGTTGCCCGGCTGCGAGAGCGGGCGGAAGGAAGGCGAGGCCGGCAGCCAGCTGCTGCACGGCGCCGTTGATCACCGGGTGCGCGTGCGTACGGTGGCGCTTTTGGAGTATGGAGCCGAGGCTCCAGCTTGCGCTGCCGAGCTGAAGGATGAGAAAACCCTTCAGCACATTCCCACTGAGACCTTGCCTGGCGACGTTGGGCCCTAGAAGGATCACCGCGCCGGCCGCGCCGCACAGCATGCCGGCAACGGTCGCCAAGCGCAGCTTGTCCCCACCCGGAACTGCGGCTTCCAGCCCCACCATCCAGAACGGCGAAATGGAGATGAACAGTGCGGCCAGGCTGGAAGGGATCCACGTCTCGGCGTAAACCAGGCATCCGTTGCCGACACCAAGAATCAGGACTCCGTTGACGGAGGTCCAGAGCAAGTCTCGGCCGCGGGGCAGCTGGTTTCCAGTGGCCCAAGCGGCGGCCAGCATGATGGAGCCGGACAGGAGGAATCGGGAGGAGATGAGGAAGAGAGGAGGGATGGATTCCAGGGCCATACGGATGGCGAGATAGGTGGTACCCCAGAAGAAGCAAAGGGAAGCTAATGCGAGGTAGGCCTTGACGAGGGGGGGGTGAGACAAACCTCCAGCGTAGCACCGGCCGGAGGTGTCTGCCCTGAGGCTGATGAATCTGCTATGTTTAGTCGCGTGGGCTGATCGGTGAAACGCGCCGGGTGCCGGATACGTCGGCTATAGTGTCTATGCCTGGAGCAATCAGTGGCGCGATCCCGTTTCCGGCCGCCGGTGCAGCATCAAGAACTCGAACACGCGTGGACTACAAGAACAGCGAGGAGGCAGCTCTTGTCAGGCGCCTGCAAAAGGGCGACGAGATGGCCTTCCGCGAGCTGGTGGACCGGTATCAAAACAAAATCTTTTCCATCATTTACGGGATACTGCGGAATCATAACGACGCCGAGGATATCGCCCAGCAGGTCTTTGCGAAGGTCTACTTCTCCATCCGCAGCTTCGATTTCCGCTCCAGCCTGCTGACCTGGATCTACAAGATCACGGTCAATGAATGCTACGACTATCTGCGCAAGAAAAAGGTGAGAAAGCTGGTCTACGAGAGCGATTTCACTGAGGAAGAGGCCAAGCGGATGGAGCGGAGCGAGACGCCGACCTCGCACGGGCCGTCGATTGACGCGGCCTTGTCGCACCGCGATTTGGTGGTGAAGCTGCTGGGCAAGGTGAGCGAAGAGGACCGCCACCTGCTGTTGATGAAGGAAGTGGAAGGCCACTCGGTGGAAGAGCTGGCGCAGATGACCGGTTTGAATGAGAACACAATCAAGGTGAAGCTGTTCCGGGCCCGGCAGAAGCTGCTGAAAGCGGCCCAGAGATTAATACCCAAGGCAAGCCAGGCACTGTTTTCCTGAGGCCCGGGTATGTGATAGGTTATGGGAACAAGCGGACAGAAGATCCGCGAGGGAAGTCCGGTTGCCGAAGCAGCCGTTTTAGAGGGAAGAAGTTACATGCAACGCCATATTGAGGATCGCTTGGAAGAGTACCTCTCCGGTACTCTTGACGCGGACCGGCGTGCGGAATTCGAACGGAACCTGGAGGCGGCGGGAGAGTACACGGCCGACATGGTAGCCCAGTTCGAACAGCACGGCAGGCTGCTCCGCGACACGTTCCATACACCGTCCGCGATGGAACCGGCGCCCGGCTTCTACGCGCGCGTGATGCAGCGCGTGGATGCGCAGCGCGCCAACCCATGGTGGTTCGCGTTTCTGGAGCCGCAGTTCACCGCGCGCATCGCGATGGCTTCCACCGTTTTGCTGGTGCTCATCGGGCTGACCTACTATAGTACGGAAGCCGGCCGGCCCACGGGCACGCTGACCGCGGTAGAGGTGATGGCGGAGCCGCCGTCGGATTCCTGGGTCGCCGAAGATCCGCAGCCGGCGCAGCGCAACGTCATCCTGGTGGACCTGGCCACCTATCAGGATTAGAGAGCCCATGGGTCCTGGCGGCTGTCCATCTCCGTGGAAAAGCCCGCGGGTGGTCTTGACTCTCGTTCTTGTGTTCCTTACCGGCTCGGCGGCGGGGGCGCTGGGTTTCCGTTACGTCAAAGGGACGCAACCGGCGCAGGCGGCATCGTGGAAAGAAGGCGGCCGGGAGATCACGTTGCAGATGCTGCGCAAGGAATTGAGCTTGAGCGATCATCAGGCGGCGGAGGTGGAGACGGTTCTGGACGACTTTATGATGTACTACCAGACCTTGCAGGCCCAGATGGATGAGGTACGGGCCAACGGCAAGGATCGGATCATGCGGCTGCTGGATGAGGGGCAGAAAGAGAAATTCAGCCACATGATGAGCGAGTTGCAGGCGCGCCAGGTCCGATAGCGGGCGACGGGCAGGAAGAACCACCAACCTGATCAATGAGCTGTTGAACGGCAATCTTTACGTGAACATCCACAGCCAGAACTTCCCGAACGGGGAGATTCGCGGGCAGATCCGGCGTCAGTGATTCCGCTTCTGGCGCTGCTGCTGGTGGCGTCGGCCGTGGCGCATGACTTCTGGATTGAGCCTTCCTCTTACCAGGTGAAACCCGGTGAGCCGGTTGCTGTGCGGCTTCGCGTGGGTCAATAGTTGCCGCCGCCTCCACGGACGGGAGGTACGATCGGGAAGTCGGCATGACGCTGGAACTGATTCCGACGGCGAATCCCTACACTTTGGCGTGCCGCAACGAGTTGCCCTTCCTCCTGCTACTGGAAGGCAAACCGCTGGAGGGGGCGCTGGTAGTCGCCTATCCGTACAGGGATCCGTCGAAGAGCCTTCGTGCACCCACTTCAGGCGAAGGCCAGGTTTCTTTACGGATCGAGGGGGCAGGCCCGTGGTTGATTAAGACAGTTCATATCAGGCGCTTACCGGCCGGCTCGCGAGCCGCGTGGGAGAGCCTCTGGGCCTCGCTGACCTTCCAGATCGAGGAGCTGCTTTTTTAATCAGATTAAAGTGGACCGAATTGGTCGGCTATGCTATGCTTCTAGTTCAGTCATGCAAGTGGTTTGCAGAAACGCCAACCCGAGGCGCTCCTGACATGGCGACCTTCATCATGGTCAGGACGGTTTGCTGCCAAAGCTACAAGTGGTGTGGCGAGCGCTGTTCCATATGCCCTGACCGGCCGGAGAATTGCGAAGCGGTTCGGAATTTCGAGAGAGAACTGGAGCAGATCTCGCTCGGCAACGGGCTGGTTTCGATCCTGGATCCGGCGCCCCGCAACCCGGTTCCGCGCCCCAAGCCGCGCACTGCGCGCCGGAAGAAATCTCCCGTTCGTCAGCCCGCCGCTTGATCCTCCAGCCAGGCGGGGCTGAACGTCGCCAGCGTCAGTTTGCGTGGAAGCTCCTCCACGCTTCCCCGCTCATAGAAGCAGTAGATCGCGCCATCGGCGCCCGCCGCCAGATCGGAGTATGCGGATGGACCCGGCTCAAGCGTTTTGTTCACCGGCCAGGTTTTTCCTTCGTCACGGCTGAGCTTGATGGAAAGGTTGCGGCGTGCGCTGAGGTGATGCGGGCTGGAAAAAATCAGATCCTTTCCCGAGAGCCGGATCATGCTGGCCATGCAGATTGGCTCCAGCAACTCGGGATGAGGTTCGGCAGGCGACCAGCCGGAAGCGCCGTCCTTGCTGCGAAGCAATAGCCGCCGGTGATGTGCCGATTCGCTACGCGCGTTCATCAGCACAGTGCCGTCCTGGAGTTGCACGGCCATGGTCTCGCTGGGGTTGACCGAATCGGGCGTGTTCGGCACGGCAATCCCGCCGGCCTTCCAGTCGCGGCCGGCGTTGTCGCTGTAGATGGTCGAGACGACAGACGGCCGGTGCGCGTGGCCGCCGGCGCCGGTGGAAAGCCAGACCGGAACCAGCAGCCGGCCGTTGCGCAGCTGTATCCCGTGGCCCGGTCCGGTGGCGAGCACTTTCCAGTCGTAGTGGCGGCGGAAGTTTTCAAAGACGCCGGTGATCTCGACGGGCTTGGAGAAACTGATGCCGTCGTCCTCGCTGCGCATGTAGAAACAGCGCATGTACTCCAGGCAGAAAAGGAAATGCACGGCGCCGGTTTGCTCGTCGGGTATCGCTACGGGGTTGTGGTAGGTGACATCATCGGCGCCGGCCAGGTTCTGCGCCAGCGCGACGGGGTTCTTCCGGTACGGCCCTTCCACGTTGGCGATCTTTTGCGGCGCAGACCAGGTCTGGCCTCCGACGGCGCCGCGGCGCAGCAGGATGTCGATGGGGCCCCAGTCGCCGCGGCCGGTCTGGCGCGCTTCGCAGTAGGTAAGAAGCGTTTTCTTCCGCGTGACCACGATGCCGGGAATGCGGTAGAGCGCGTACCCGCCTTCGCCGCCGGTGAATAGGTCGAGCTTGGTCAGACGCAAGTCACTTGCCGGTGAGGATGCCGCGCAGCCGGCGGCAAGCTTGAGCAGCTTTCTTCGTGTCCACCCCGTGCATTCGCCCATGACCTTCGAGCCTGGCGATTCAGTATACACGCGGGGGGCTTGGTTGGGTGAGCCTACGGCAGGGAGACTCGTAGCGCACCATCGGTGGATGCCAGGCACACGCGCCCGCCCGCACCGGAGATCGCTGCAACCGGGACTGCGTGCGTGCCCGATTTGGTAAGCCGGTAGCCATCACTGGGTACCGTGGCGCAGCTTTCCGCTCTCCACAGCAACGCCTGACTTTGGGGCCCCAGCCGGATCTTCACCCTCACCGTGTCCGGCGCCGGCTGGCTCAGGGCAACCTCCGGCTGAACAACAACCACAATTTGAGTGCGGGAGCTCGTTTGCGCCAGCATCAAGCCCGCGCAGGCAGACCAGGCTCCGATCCAGTGGGCGAGTTTTCCAATCACGCTGCCTAAACTTATCGGTGAAACCTGGATTTCCAACCTGGTACCGGAGGTTCACAGGTAACGGTACATGGGCTCCGGATGGGCCAGTGCAGGAGCCAGGACGTCAAGTGCATAATCAGCGTTTGAACAGACGCGCAAGTTCTCCCGCGCGATGCTGCCGCAGATCGCGGATCTTCCGGTGGCGGTACGCAAGCCGCTTGTCGAGCGGACGGTGGATCTGCTGAATACGTTGGAACAGTCCGGCGAGCAGGACCCGCTGCTGTTGCTGGAGCTGGCAAACGCGTGGCGGGGTTGAATGGAGACCGGTGATTGAGAAATGGCGGGGACGACGGGGCTCGAACCCGCGACCTCCGACGTGACAGGCCGGCGTTCTAACCAGCTGAACTACGTCCCCGCGCGCAGGCAGACAACCTCATTCTAGCATTGCGGTTGGCCGGCGTCTATTCCGGTACGCGATTGTGTACGCGATTGACACCCCTCCCGCCCCGTCCCTATACTAAAGATTCGGGGATTCTCCCGGATTCCTAAAGACTGTCTGCACGCCTCGGATCAGTTTGCATGCACGAGGCCGAGGAACCACATGCCGAAACGTACTTTTCAGCCGAACAACCGCAAGCGCGCCAAGAAACACGGCTTCCGCTCCCGGATGGAGACCAAGGATGGCCGCGCCGTTCTTAGCCGCCGCCGCGCCAAGGGCCGTAAGAAGCTCACCGTCAGCGACGAAAGAGCCGTCCGCTACGCCACCCGCTGATCGCGCCACAAACGCTCTAACCAAGTCCAGCCGGCTGCGCAAGCGCGCCGAGTTCCTACGCGTGTATGATCAAGGGTTGCGGCTTGGCAACCCCCTGTTCTCGGTCTTCTATCTGAAGCGGGAAGAGAGCAAAGCTCCCAGGGTTGGTTTCACCGTGCCGCGCGCTCTGGGAAATTCCGTCAAGCGCAATCGCATTCGCCGGCGCATGCGCGAAGCGGTGCGGCTGGAGCTAAATGAAATGAAAGCGCCCGTCGACATGGTTTTTCATCCACGCCAGGCAGTCTATGACGCCCCGATGGAGGAACTGCGCCGGCAGGTGAAACGAGCATTCGCCAAATGCAGCAACTTCTGATCGCCTGTCTCCGTTTCTACAAGCGATGGATGTCGCCGCTGCTTCCCTCCGCGTGCCGTTTCCATCCTACTTGTTCGGAATACATGGCGCAGGCCATCTCCCATCACGGCGCCGCGCGCGGCGTCTGGATGGGCCTCAAGCGCCTCTCGCGCTGTCATCCTTTTCATGAAGGCGGTATCGACCCGGTCCGATGAGCGATCCTAAGAAAAACTCCCCTAAGAAGGAACTCACCACGGAGCAGCGGATGCTGCTCGCATTCGCGCTGATGGGCGTTGTGCTCCTCGTCTCGCAATATCTGATTCCGGCTCCCCCCGAATCGCCGCAAAAGAAGGCTGCGCCCGCCGCCACGACTTCCAAGCAGACAGCGGAACCCGTGAAGACAGCCGAAGCGCCGCCTCCGGCACCCTCCACGCCGGCTCCCACCGGCCAGGTCAACTCTTCGAGCGAAGAAACCATCCGCGTCGAAACGGATCTTTATCAAATTGACTTCTCCAACCGCGGCGCTGTCATCAAGAGTTGGGTCCTCAAGAACTATCAGGACTCCACCGGCAAGCCGCTGGAGCTGCTGAACGCCCGCGCGATAGGCAAGACAGGTTACCCCTTCTCGATCCGCCTGAAAAACGGCTCCTCCGCACAGAAACTTAACCAGGCGCTGTTCCGCGCCACGCTCTCGGCAGACAAGCTGCGCATCGACTTTGAGTATGCCGACAGCGAATGGCACGCCCGGAAGAGCTTCGCCTTCCGCAACAAGAGCCACCTCGCCGAGGTTTCTTCCGAAGTCAGCCAGTCCGGCCGCGGCAAGCCTCATCTGCTGAGCTGGCGCGGCGGCTTCGGCGACGAGACCGTGATCGGCGCGGCCTCCAACCAGCACTCCGTCTTCTACGATCTCAATGAAGGCAAGCTTAACGTGCTGGAAGCCGGCAAGGCCAAGGACGGTCCGGTCGTCAACCGTGGCAACTACTCTTTCGCGGGCATTGAAGATATGTACTTCGCCGCTGTCGCGCTCCCGGAATCGACCGACGGCTTCGAGATACACACGATTTCCGATCTGGTCCCCAACGCCATCGACGCGAAAGAAGAGCCCAACGCGGGGGTCGCCGTCGGCGGTGAGCATCTCAACCGCTTCTCGCTGTTCGTCGGGCCCAAGGACACGGACCTGCTGCGCTCCATCTCCCCGCGCCTTGAGCAGCTGGTGGATTGGGGCTGGTTCGCCATCATCGCCAAGCCGCTCTTCCTGTCTCTCAACTGGCTTCACGATAAGTACCTGCCGAACTACGGTTGGTGCATTATCCTGATCACCGTGATCATCAACTTCATCATGCTGCCGCTGAAGGTCACCAGCCTGAAGTCGATGAAGAAGATGCAGGGACTCCAGCCGCACGTCAAGGCAATCAACGAAAAGTACAAAGGCCTCAGCCTCCGCGATCCCAAAAAGGCGGAACAAAACCAAGAGATCATGGAGCTTTACAAGAAGCACGGCGTTAACCCGATGGGCGGTTGCGTCCCCATGGTGCTCCAGATCCCCTTCTTCTTCGCCTTCTACAAAGTTCTCTCCGTCGCCATCGAGATCCGCGGCGCCGATTGGCTATGGGTCACCGATCTCTCCCGTCCCGAAATGCTCGCCATTCGTCCGCTGCCCATCGCCATGGTCGCCAGCCAGTTCTTCATGCAGAAGATGACACCGTCCACCGCGGCCGATCCCGCACAGCAGCGCATCATGCTGCTGATGCCGCTTTTCTTCGGTTTCATGTTCTATAATTTCTCCTCAGGCCTGGTGCTATACTGGTTGACCGGCAACGTCGTGGGCATTGCGCAGCAGCTGTTTTTCAACAAATTTATCCATACCGCGGCCCCGGAACCTCCGCCGGTCTCCAAACCGGCCAGGAAATCCAGGAAATAGTCCGTGAGCAAGCGCAAATACACGATCTCCGAACATGGCCCGCGCATCGAGGCCTTTCTCAAACGTATCCTCCAACTTGCCGGCCTGAAGCTCACCTTTGAACTTTCCGAGGAAGCCTCTCCGCACCCCGACTTTGAAAACCCGGAAATACGCGTGAAATTCTCCGGCGACGATGTCAGTGAATTAATCGCCAATAAGACGGAACTGCTGCTTGCGCTGGAGCACCTCACCATGGAGATGCTCGGCATGCCGGGCGAGGATCACAGCTTGATTTGCTTCGATGCCAACGACCATCGCATGCTCCGCATCGAGGAATTGCGCTTCAGCGCCGTCACCGCCGCCGAGCGCGTCAAGACAACCCGCACTCCTTTCCGCTTCAACCCCATGAACAGCCGCGAGCGCCGCATCCTGCACATGGCCTTACGCAATGAACCAGAGGTGCGCAGCGAAAGCGAAGGTTTCGAACCGCGCCGCAATGTCGTGATCTATCCCGCCGGCATGCCCTCTTCACCCCGCACCGCCGCCCCTCCCGTGATGCGCCGCGGCCGGCGCAGATAACCGTATCGCCCGCGCGCTCCCATGCGCCTTCAAGACACCATCGTCGCCGTCTCCACGCCGCCGGGCCGAGGCGGACTCGGCGTCATCCGCATTTCCGGCACGGAGGCGCTCCGGATCACCGCTGAAATGCTGGAGGCTCCCGCCCTCACTCCTCGAACCGCCACTCTCGCCACCCTAACGGACGATCACGGCAACGCGATCGACCAAGTCGTCGTTACTTACTTCCAGGCCCCCCGCTCCTACACCGCCGAAGACGTCGTCGAAATCTCCTGCCACGGTGCGCCCGTCATTCTCCGCCACGGAGTCGAGCGTGCTTGCTCGGCCGGCGCACGCATTGCCGAACCCGGAGAATTCACGCTCA
>VFZE01000005.1 GCA_016871315.1 Acidimicrobiia bacterium
TCGCCGCCCACTCAGCCCCCCGCGTGAAGGTCACCCGGAACGCCGCCGTCTGCACGCTGGAAACACCGTGCCCCAGAGCCGTCACAAACACCCTGCCTTCTCCGAACTTCGTTGTCCACAGCATCGGATGGTCCAGGCCCTCCCCCGGAATCGGCTGCCGCGCCTTGCCTCCATATCTTTTGTGGTCGTCCCACGCCGTAGCCAGCACATGATAGCCCTCCGGCGGCTGCCACTTCAGATTCGCGTAAAGTTCATCGTTGGTCTGAAGAAACTTCCCTTGCAGCCCGCGCGTCACCGGATGCTCCCGGTCCTTGATCGTCACTTCGAAATCGTGCAGCGGCGAGTGATGCCCGTTGTTCGGCCGCCAGTTTCCACCCGACATCTGCTCATACTCCTTCCATCCCTCAAACGCGGCCAGGCTGAAATGGTATAGGACCACTCCCTTCCCGGATCGTGAGAAATCCATCAATGCCTGCTGTGCACGCTCACCCCACCACAGCTCCTTCCGCTTCATCTCGTAATAATTCACCACCACCAGGTCATACGGCGCCAAACTCTCCGCGCCGGCCCCACGGAACTCCTCCGTCACACGCACGTCAAAACGCCCGGTCTGCTCCAGCGCCTCCCGCAGCAACGGCGTCACACGCCTCCAGTCATGCCCACCCACATTCTGCCCCGTGATGATCAAGGTCTGGATCTTCGGCTCCTGCGCCAGCGCCGCGGGGAGAGCGAAGCAAAGTATAATAAGAGAATTTCGCATTCTATTATGCTCCTTCGCCCATTCTACCTCCCTTACCCCTGATACACCTTCAACAAAGCCGCCCGCATACACGTGCTCCCAACTGAGGCATTGCTTCCCCTCCCGCATACAGGTGTGTGATAAAGAGCGCCCGGAATCCCAACTCCCGCGATGCTGTAACAACAATCTCCCATTTCTATCTTACCTATGGTAAGACATAATTATGGAGCAAGTTAAGGTCTCCTCAAAAGGTCAGATCGTCATACCGAAACCGGTCCGAGATGCCTTGAACCTAACCGAGGGTGCCAAGCTCACCATCGAACTCCGTGGCCAGGAAATCGTACTCTCCAAGGATCCCGCCTGGAGGAAACTTCAATCCGCCGCCGGCCCGGAGCTGATGAACGCCTTCGCTGACTTCAAGAAACTCGAGCGCGACCGTGAAGACTCGCGTCCTTGACTCCTGGGCCGTACTCGAGTGGATGAGCGGACGCCAGCCTGCCGCCGGTCTGGTGGCCACTCTGCTGAACAACGCCGAAGAAGGCCACACGTGCCTCTACATCAGCGCGGTCAACGTGGGTGAAGTCTACTACTTCCTCCGCCAGAATCACTCAGCCCCTCTCGCCGAATCCTGGCGCGATTCCTCAGCCACCCTGCCCGTGATCATCGACATTCCCGCCATCGACGACATCTGGAGCGCCGCAATCCTCAAGAGCCGCTTCCCGATTGCCTATGTTGACGCATTCGCTGCTGCCCTTGCGCAAAAGCATCGCTGTCCTCTTGTCACGGGCGACCCCGAATTCCGTCGTGTGGACGGACTGGAACTGGATTGGATCAGCGCTCCCTAAAACGGAAACAACTTCCTCAGCTCCTCCTTGCCCGGCTGCCGCCCGTACTCGCACACCTCAAACGCCTGCGCATAACGAACCTGCTTCGCGCGCTGCTCTCCATAAAACTCCGTTAGCGCCGCGCGATAAGTGTTCGCCTGCCCCGCATACCGCGCCGCCAGATTCTTCCTCACCTGCTCCCGACGCTGGCTCCGCCCCGGCTCGCTCGCCGGATAGATCCCCTCATGTCCGCCCGCGCCCCCCTCATGAATCTGCGACTCCATCTCGAGTAGCGCGTCCAGCGTCTTATCCATCACCTCATCGATCGCCACCGCCACATCCGCCCGGAACGGATTCGGCCGCTGGAAACGGTCCGGCGAATACAGAAACACCGGATTCCTCGACAGCGGCTTCACGTCCGGCGTGAAAAACGGCACCGTCACCATGAACGCCGAATCCTGCACAAGGATCGACGTGTACCGGTGGTCGGGATGATAATCGTTAGGCCGGTTCGTGATCACCACGTCCGCGTTCCACTCCCGGATCAGCCGCGTGATCGTCCGCCGGTTCTCCAGCGTCGGCATGATCTCGCCATCGTGGATGTCCAGCACCTCCACCGTCACGCCCATCTTCCGCGCCACCTCTTGCACTTCCTTTGTACGCCGCATCGCCAGCGGCCCTCCCGCCTGGCCCCAATGCCCGATGTCTCCGTTCGTCGTCGATACGAACTTCACGTGATGACCCGCCGCCGCCCACTTGACTGCCACACCGGCACCGCGATACTCCGCATCATCCGGATGTGCGCCAAAAAAAATGATCCGCAGCTTGCCATCCGCCGCGGGCGGTTTCGCAGCCTGCGCGGCCGGCGCCGCCGCCGCGGAAATCGTGGGAAGTCTCCGGCTCGCCAGCGTCCCGGCGGAAAACGCCGCCAGAGCCACCGCAGCTATGACAATAGGTGAAAAGCTCGCTTTCTTTCGCATAGTGCCTACATCATACCTATGCCGGGCAGTTTCATTGAGTCCGCTGGCTGCGGGGGCCGTAGAGTGGGAGAGGCTGGCCGGCTTCATAGGCGCCCAGGTCAGGCGCATTTCCGGAATACTGGTCGTTCACGTTGGGAATCCGCACAGCTGCGTCGATTGCTTTGCCGCCGGGAGCGAGGCGGAAGTCCAAGTCTTGGGCGTGGTAGATGGCGTGAGGCTTGGAGGGATCGGGCGGGCGCAGGTTGAGGAAGACGTCGTAGTCAAGCTCGAGGCCGTGTGTTTCCTGGCCCGTAGCCGACCGCAGTTCGGCCAGGGAGCGGAACCGCTGCGCGTTGGAGCGGTTGAGATCATAGTCGCGCAGCACGCCCGGTTTGGGAGCGAGCCACTGGAACTGGCTCTGCGATTTCGGATTCAGGCGGTAGCCGTTGTAATCGAAGGTGGAGTACGAAGTTGCGTTCGAGAAGAGAAACACGGCTCGGTTCGGCGCATCGATGCCGAGGAAGAGGTTGTTTCGGGAGTGAGTGTTGGAGTAGATATCGCCGGGCAGCGCTTCGGTGATCATCGTGTTGTGATAAAGGACCATGCCGGTTGGCTTGACGTTGAACTTCAGGCCGCAGCCGGTGGGCACGTGATAGACAACGTTGCGGATGAAATAGGCTGGGCCGCCGTAGAGGGGCTGCGCGCTGAGTCCGCATTGGGCGGCGTTGACGCCGCGGTTTCGCATGACGCGGATATTGTGGACACCGCCGTCGGTCTCGATGAAGTCGTCGGCCATCAGGTGAATGTCGTTGTTGTAGAAATCGATCGATGAGGCGCGGTGGTCTTCCTCCCGGTCCGGCATGCCGTGCGTACAGACGGAGATGCCGTCGTGAAAATAGGCGATGTAGTTGTGGCTCACCACATGGCCGCCGCCGTAGAGTTTCACGGCGTGGTAGCTCTTGAGCCGGTTGCCGCCATAGATTCCGGGGTTGTACCAGCCCAGCAGACGGTAGCGGTCGTCGCGGCCAATCATGACGTTGTCGGTGATGAGGAAATCGTGTGATCCGGCGAATTGCGCATTCACGGCCACGCCCACATCTTCCATGCGGCAGCCGCGTACGGTGAGTCCCTTGGCGCCGGCGACATCCTTAATGCCCGCTTGGAAGGCGATGTCGGCGTTGCGGATGGTGAGCCCCTCGAAGATGTGATGGTCGGCGGCCATGACGTTGAATAGCGTGTGCGCGCCGTCGCCGTCGAAGATCACCTCGCCGTCGCCGGCCGCGCGGATCACGATGGGGCGTTGGGGCGTGCCCTTAGCCGTCAAGTGGTAGGTGCCGTCGAAGTCGAGGCCGGCCGGATCCGAGTACCGCATGCGCTCGCCTTTGTATAAGCCCGCGTGGACAACGATGATGTCGCCGGAGCGGACGCGGCGCTCGCTCAATACGGACCAGTCACCGTTGCCCGAGCCGAAGTATGCCTTCTTGAGTCCGATGAAGGAAGGCTCCTCCTTGGGGCCGGTCCAGGTTGGTGGGTAGACGTGAAGAACACGTCCGTTGGTTGCAGCCCGTGGCTCGGCGCGAGTGCGGACCTTCACCGTCCTGTCCGCTTCGCCTTTCACGCCGTCTGGATCACGCATGGTTAAACGGACCTCGTATTCAGTGTCCGGGTCGAGGTCGAGAATACTGCCGGCGAACATCTCCGGGACCGTGTAGTCGACGCCAAGCTCCTTGCGCAACACTTTTTCCCCGCCCATCCGCAGCAGAGGCATTCCCTGCTTCCACGCCGTCTCGCCGGTTTTGCGATAGTTCACATCCACCGACGAGTTCCGGTTGTCGTCGCCTGAGACAGGCCACTCGAAGCCGAGGCAGATCAGCGTGGGACGCTCGACAACCAGTTTTCCCGGACTCACCGCGTTATAGGCTTCCATCTTCACGGGCGGCCGGTTGAGAAAGCGCACATACCCGAACGAATCCGGTTGATGGAAGTTCGGGCGATCCGTCTTCACGGGCGACCATGTACTGTACTGCGCGTTTGTCTTGCCGCCCGCGCGGTTGAGGTTGAGCCGCCAGGTGTCCCCTTCGCGCGGGGGTGTGTGCGGGGCGTCTTTGACGAAGTTGGCGAGCGGGATGGCCAGTTCGAGAATCCAATGATCGTCGTCGGGGGAATCCTGCTTGACGCGCACGCCTTGAAACGAGGTGCGGAAGCGGACGCCGTCCGGCTCCCAATGAAAGTGGCCCTTGTACCAGTCGGCCCGCAGGAAGGTGAGTATGGTCCCGATCGCGTTCATTTCGAAGCCGTAGTAGTTGTGAACCTTTTCCGGATTGGGGCTCACGAAGATCTCCACCGCGTCGTCGCGAGAAACGGGACCGTGCCGTTCCCAAACTTCGGCGGCGATGTGTTTGTCGTGGCAGTAGTAGCTGACGTAGAGGTTTTCGTCGTCCCAAAGAAGCTTGGCGACGGTCTGCTCCTTTTCGCCCGTTTGCCACCAGTTGAAATGGAAGCCGCCGGCGGCGGCGGCCTGCTGCCAGGCGGGCTCATCGAGCCTGCCGTCGATGATGATCCGGCCGGCCGCGCGATAGATGTCGTAGCGGGGAAGCGTTTGCGGCAGCGCGGCGATGGCGAAAGTTAAGAGGAGGGTTGGGCGGGGGATCATGCTGTCATGATAATGCGCTGCCTGGCCGCAGATAGAGGCGGTTGCGGGACTGAGGAAAGGCTCGTTCCGGGGATTGGGCGAATGTCGGTGCAAGCGACAAGGAAATCTCGCCGGCACTGAAGAAGCGGATGCAAGGCAAGACATGCTTCAATTTCAAGGCGGTCCCGGATGTGGAACTGCTTGCAGACCTCAAAACGCTGACGGCAGCCTGCGCGGCAGCGTGGGATAAGCAGTTCGGCCTTTCCTCTACAAGCAGTTAGAGACCGGCGCGGGAAAGTCTCGCCTAAATGCCGGTCCGGCATTGTCTTGCCGTCGATAATATTAGAGTGGCTAATGTTGTGACCATATCAATTTCCGTTTGACTTATGATCGAGTCGTAGCTATACTCTTTTCAATGCGCCGTACCCTCAATCCCATGGCGCAGGGGAGAACCACCGTGAGCGGCAACGATTCGAAATCTGATCCTTACCAGCACCCTTTTCAGGTGCAGGGCTTGCCCCGTCCGCAAGGCCTTTACAATCCAGCGTTGGAGCGTGACGCCTGCGGGATCGGTTTCATTGTCAACATCAAAGGGATTGCTTCGCACGACATTATCACCAAGGGCATTCAGATCCTCATCAACCTGACGCATCGGGGGGCGTGCGGGTGCGACCCGGATACAGGCGATGGGGCGGGTGTGACGATTCAGATCCCGCACCGGTTCTTTGTCCGCGAGTGCGCGGATCTGGGATTCCGGCTTCCGGAGCCGGGCCAATACGGCGTGGGGATGATTTTCTTTCCCGTGGATAAGCAGCCGCGGCTGTTGATAGAGGGGATTTTCGAGCGGATCGCGCAGGAAGAAGGTCTGGAAGTCCTGGGCTGGCGCGATACGCCGGTGAATGCGGATGCGATTGGGCGGCTGGCCCGCGCATCGCAACCATATATCCAGCAGATTTTCGTGGCGGCGAAGGGCAAGCTGTCCCAGGACGAGCTGGACCGGAAGCTCTATGTGCTGCGCAAGCGGGCCGAGAGCGAGGTGGCGGCGTCGGATCTGAAGGACAAGGATTTCTTCTACGTGCCGTCGCTGAGCACGCGGACCATCGTGTACAAAGGACTGTTGCTGGCCCCGCAGATCGCCGAGTTTTACGGCGAGCTGAGCGATGAAGATGTGGTGAGCGCGCTGTGCATGGTGCACCAGCGCTTTTCCACCAACACATTCCCGACTTGGCAGTTGGCGCATCCGTTCCGTTACATCTGCCACAACGGCGAGATCAACACCCTGCGCGGCAACGCGAACTGGATGCATGCCCGCGAGTCGGTCTTGTCGAGCGCGTTGTTTGGCGAGGATTTGAAGAAGCTGTTTCCGGTCATCGCACCGGGCGGCTCTGATTCGGCAACGTTCGACAATGCGGCCGAACTGCTCTATCAAGGCGGACGCGAGCTGCCGCACTCCATGGCCATGCTGATTCCGGAAGCCTGGAGCCAGGACACGACGATGCATCCGGACAAGAAGGCGTTTTATGAATATCACGCCTCGTTGATGGAGCCGTGGGACGGTCCGGCGGCGATTGCGTTCACCGACGGGCGCGTGATCGGGGCCACGCTCGACAGAAACGGCCTGCGTCCGGCACGGTACATGATCACCCATGACGATCTGCTGATCATGTCATCGGAAACCGGCGTGCTCCCGGTGAAGCCGGAGGATGCCAAGTTCAAAGGCCGCCTCCAGCCAGGCAAGATGCTGTTGTGCGATTTGGAGCAGCAGCGCATCATTCCGGATGAGGAGATCAAGCGGAAGCTGTATTCGCGGCAGCCTTACGCGGAGTGGATCAAGCACCAGCAGGTGACGCTGGATCAGCTGCCCGTGCCGGCGCGGTGGCATCCCACCGACCTCGATACGATTCTGCAGCGTCAGCGGACCTTCGGCTACACCGATGAGGATCTGCGCATGATCATGGCTCCGATGGCCAGCAAGGGTGAGGAGCCGGTGGGCTCGATGGGTACCGACACGCCACTGGCCTGCCTGTCGGACAAGCCGCAGCCGCTTTTCCACTACTTCAAGCAGCTGTTCGCACAGGTGACCAATCCGGCGATCGATCCGATCCGGGAGGAACTGGTGATGAGCCTGACCTCCTACATCGGAACAGAGCGCAACATTCTTGCCGAGACCGAACAGCACTGCCACACGCTCAAGCTGGAGCAGCCGATCCTGACCAACTACGATCTGGAGAAGCTGCGCCGCGTGGCGCAGGGCGACTTTCTGGCCACCACGCTCAACATGCTGTTTCTGGCCGAGGGCGGCGAGAAAGAGATGGAGCGCGCGATCGATACGCTGTGCCGGAGAGCTTCGTGGGCGATCAAGAGCGGCTACACGCTGATCGTGCTCTCGGACCGCAACGTCGACAGCGATTATGCGCCCATTCCGTCGCTACTGGCGCTGTCGGCCGTGCATCATCACCTCATCCGCGAAGGGACGCGCACGCAGGTGGCGCTGATCGTCGAATCGGGCGAGCCGAGAGAGGTGCAGCATTTCTGCCTGCTGATCGGCTATGGCGCAAGCGCCGTGAATCCGTATCTGGCAATCGAGACGCTGGAAGACATGCACCGTCACGGACTGTTCTCCGATGGGGTCAGCTTTGATGAGGTCCTCAAGAAGTTCAAAAAGTCGGTGAACAAGGGCCTGCTGAAGGTCTTCTCGAAGATGGGCATCTCGACGCTGCAAAGCTATCGCGGCGCGCAGGTGTTTGAAGCGATCGGGCTCAACAAGAGCCTGGTGGACAAGTATTTCACCGGAACGGCTTCACGCATCGAGGGAGTCGGGCTGGAGGTGCTCGCGCAGGAAGCGGTGATGAAGCACCAGCTTGGCTACCAGACCGTCACCGAGGCCGATACGGAGCTGCCCGTGGGCGGCAACTATCAATACCGCATCCGCGGCGAGTACCACTTGTTGAATCCGCAGACGATCGCGAAGCTGCAGCATTCGGTGCGGCAGAACAAGTACGAGACGTTCCAGGAATTTTCCGACCTCGTCAACAATCAGAACAAGCAGCTATGCACGCTGCGCGGACTGATTGAGTTCAAGTATCCCAAGCAGGGCGTTCCGATGGAGGAAGTGGAGCCGGCAAGCGAAATCGTGAAGCGGTTCAAGACGGGCGCGATGAGCTTCGGCTCGATTTCCAAAGAAGCGCACGAGACGCTGGCGATTGCGATGAACCGGATCGGCGGCAAGTCGAATACGGGCGAGGGCGGCGAAGACCACGCGCGGTTTCACAAGGACTCAAACGGCGACTGGCGGCGCTCGGCGATCAAGCAGGTAGCCAGCGGGCGATTCGGCGTCACCACCACCTATCTGGTAAACGCCGATGAGCTGCAGATCAAGATCGCGCAGGGCGCCAAGCCCGGCGAGGGCGGGCAGCTCCCCGGGCACAAAGTGGACGAGGTCATCGCGCGCGTGCGGCATTCCACGCCTGGCGTGGGGCTGATTTCCCCGCCCCCGCACCACGACATCTACTCGATCGAGGATCTCGCCCAGCTCATCTACGATTTGAAGAACTCGAATCCGGCGGCGAGGATTTCCGTGAAACTGGTGTCGGAAGTTGGCGTGGGAATTGTCGCCGCGGGCGTGGCCAAAGCCCATGCCGACGTCGTTCTGATCTCCGGCGATACCGGGGGAACAGGCGCCAGTCCGCTCACCTCGATCAAGCATGCCGGCGTGCCGTGGGAGCTTGGTTTGGCCGAAACCCAACAGGTGCTCGTCATGAACGACCTGCGCTCACGCATCCGCGTGGAAACCGACGGGAAGCTCTGCACGGGACGCGATGTGGCGATCGCGGCGCTGCTCGGTGCCGAGGAATACGGCTTCGCCACGATTCCGCTGGTGGCGATGGGCTGCATCATGATGCGCAAGTGCCACCTCAACACCTGTCCGGTGGGCGTCGCCACACAGGATCCGGAGCTGCGCGCGAAGTTCGAAGGCCAACCGGAGCACGTCATCAACTTCTTCTTCTTTGTAGCCGAGGAGCTGCGCCAGATCATGGCCAAACTCGGCTTCCGCAAGGTGGATGACATGATCGGCCGCGTCGATTTGCTGGAGGCGCGCGCGGCGGTGGATCACTGGAAGGCCAAGGGGCTGGATTTTTCGCAGGTCTTCTACAACCCCGTCGTGCCCAAGCGCGTAGGACGCCGCTGCTCGATCCCGCAGGATCACGGGTTGCACCAGGCGATCGACTACAAGCTGATCGAACTAGCCAAGGAGGCAATCGAGCGCCGCAGGCCGGTCGAGATCAATCTTCCGATCCGCAATATCCACCGCACGGTGGGTACGATGATGAGCGGTGAGATCGCCAAGCGCTACGGTCCGGAAGGGCTGGCCGAAGACACAATTCAGATTCAGTTCACCGGTTCGGCCGGGCAGAGCTTCGGCGCGTTCCTGGCCAAGGGCGTGACGCTGCGGCTGGAAGGCGACGCCAACGACTATACGGGCAAGGGGCTCTCCGGCGGCAAGCTGATCATCTATCCGCCGCGGAATTCGACCTTTGTGCCGGAGGACAACATCATCGTCGGCAACGTGGTGCTGTATGGCGCCACGGGCGGCGAGGCGTACTTCAACGGCATGGGAGGCGAGCGGTTCGCCGTGCGCAACTCGGGCGCGGTGGCGGTGGTGGAGTCTGTCGGCGACCATGGCTGCGAATACATGACCAAAGGCATCGCGGTGATTCTCGGTCCGACCGGACGCAATTTCGCCGCCGGCATGAGCGGGGGCATCGCCTTCGTGTTGGATGAGACCGGCGATTTCGGAACGATCCGTTGCAACCGCTCGATTGTGGATCTGGAGTCAGTCGATTCGCAGCTCGACATCCAGGTGCTGCATAACCTGATCACGCGGCATCAACGCTACACGGGCTCGCGGCGGGCGAAGCTGATTCTCGATAACTGGGGCCATTACCTGCCGAAGTTCGTGAAGGTCTTCCCGCAGGAGTACAGGAAGGTGCTCGAGCAGGCAAGCAAACTCCCTACCGAGATCACGCACTTGGCCGAACAACTGCAGGCTGCCGCGGAGGTCACGCATGGGTAAGGACACCGGCTTCAAGGAGTTCACGCGGGAGGTTCCTTCACGGCGCCCCGTCGCCGAGCGCATCAACGACTACTTCGAGGTTTACCAGGACTTCCCCGAGGAGCGCGTACAGACGCAAGGGGCGCGGTGCATGGACTGCGGCGTGCCCTTCTGCCACAATGGCTGCCCGCTGAACAACATCATCCCCGACTGGAACGATCTGGTTTACCGTGACCGTTGGCGCGACGCGATCCGCGTGCTCCATTCGACCAACAATTTCCCCGAGTTTACCGGCCGCATTTGCCCTGCCCCGTGTGAGGCGGCCTGCGTGCTGGGGATCAACGAGCCGCCCGTAACCATCAAGGTGATCGAGCGGACAATTATCGATCATGCCTGGAAGGAAGGCTGGATCAAGCCGGAGCCGGCAGCGGCGAAAACGGGTAAGCGCGTGGCCGTGATCGGTTCCGGTCCGGCAGGCCTGGCTGCGGCGCAGCAGCTGGCGCGCGCCGGACACACGGTAACGGTATTTGAGAAGAACGACCGCGTCGGCGGGCTACTGCGCTACGGGATTCCCGACTTCAAGATGGAGAAGCACCACATCGACCGGCGCACGGAACAGATGTCGGCTGAAGGGGTGGAGTTCCGGATGAACGCGCACGTGGGCGGCAACGTCGCTGTAGATGATCTGCGGCTGGATTATGACGCCCTGCTGCTGGCCGGCGGCGCGGAAGCTCCGCGGGATCTCCCTGTGCCGGGGCGCGATCTGAAAGGCATCCACTACGCGATGGATTTCCTCCCGCAGCAGAACAAGCGCAACGCGGGAGACCGGCTGGATGCGCGGTTCGACATCCTGGCGGCGGGCAAGCATGTCATCATCGTCGGCGGTGGCGATACGGGCGCGGACTGCTTCGGGACCTCCATCCGGCAGAAAGCGGCGAGCGTGACGCAGTTTGAGATCATGCCGAAGCCGCCGGATGAGCGAGCCGCCTCGACGCCGTGGCCGATGTGGCCGATGATGCTGCGGGTGGAAAGCTCGCATGAAGAAGGCGGCCAGCGCGTGTGGGCCATCGCGACCGAGAAGTTCGAAGCCGACGGCGCCGGCAACGTCGCCGCGTTGCACACGATCCAGGTTGGACCGCCGCCGAAGTTCGACAAGATCCCAGGGACGGAGAAGGTCTATCCGGCGGGCCTGGTTCTGCTGGCGATGGGCTTCACCGGTCCCGTGCGCAACGGCATGATCGAGCAACTCGGCGTTGAACTGGACGGGCGCGGCAACGTGAAAACCGGAGAAGATTACCAGTCAAGCATGCCCGGCGTCTTCGCCGCCGGCGATATGCGGCGTGGGCAGTCGCTGGTTGTGTGGGCGATCACGGAAGGGCGCAAGGCGGCGCGCGCGATCGATGCGTGGCTGATGGGCGAGTCGAAGCTGGCGTAATCTGGAGGATACTGTATCCTCAGCGATTGCAGCTTTGAACATGGAAGCTTCCCGCGCCAAGCGACTCGCACTTCTGTTTCTGATTGTGGCTGTGGGAGCCGCGTTGCGGCTTTTTCGTATCGACGCGCAAAGCGCCTGGTACGACGAGCTGCTCTCAGTGTCGCAATCGGCTCGATCGCTGACGGATCTGCTTCGATCGCTGACGACGGCCGATATTCATCCGCCGCTTCATCACCTGATACTGGGGGCATGGTACAAGGTCGCCGGGTTTGGGGCGATGGAGGCCAGGCTTGTTTCGGTGATTTTCGGCACATTCTCGATCCCCCTGCTGTATCTGCTGGCCCGCCGGTTTACCGATTCAGCAACCAGCCTGTGCGCGGCTTTTCTGCTGGCGGTCTCGCAGATCGCCGTGTACTTTTCCCAGGAAGCGCGTCCGTATATTCTGGTGCAGTTTCTTTCGCTGGCGGCAGCACTTGCGTTTCTGGACTTCATCAGGAATCCGAACCTTCGAGATTCCACGCTGTTCGCCTTGGCCGGGGCCGGTTTGCTTTATACGCACTACTACAGCGTCTGGGTATTGCTGGCGCTGGGTCTGTACTGGCTGGTTGTGCGCCGGCGCGCGGCGGTGGCCGGCTTTGGCCGGATGTGCATGGTGGCGGTGGTGATTGGAGTGATCTACAGTCCCTGGCTGCTGCTGCTCAACCAGTCCGGCGGGCTGAACCCGCAACGGGGAGTACTCAGGAGTATCCATCCGAGCCAGATGGCCCGTGCATCGTCGCCGCTGGCGGCCTTGAACCGGTTCAACAGCGCGAAGTTCGGGTCGATCGAGCATAGGACTTCGGCGCCGGCGGCGCTGGTGGGATTCGCGCTATTCACCGCCCCGGCGGCGGCTGCATTATGGCAGGCGATGAGAACGGGATCGGGCGGCGCCATTCTGGGATGGCTATTGGCGGGCGTGCCGGTTTTGGCGGCCGTAGTTGTGGGCTTTTTCGGGGTAGTGTTCAACTACCGCCACTACTCGTTTGCCTCGGCTGGCTACTACCTGGCCGTTGCGATCGGCTGGCGGCTCTGTTTTCCGAATCGGGCGATGCGGCTTCTTTGGCTGGCGGCCGTACTGGTGGTGTCGGGATTGGCGCTGAAGGGAATCTACACTGCTCCCACCAAGCCCGACTATCGCGAGGGGTTTCTTCCGCTGGCCAACCATTATCAACCGGGCGATTGCGTGACGGGGCAGCCGCGGATCTGGCAGAAGCTGGTTCATTATGCCTGGGAAGTCTATTATGGCGAGCGAGGGACGTTGCGGCTGGTCCCGTTGGATCAGCTTCCATCGGTACCCGCCGAATGCGGCCGCCTGTGGCTGGTCTGGGATCGAACTTGGTGGATGAATCGCACCAGTAACGGTGAGCAAAGGGTGAAGGATACGATCGCGCGGATGGCCGGTGAGTATTGGGTGGCGCAGCGGCACGACCACCCGGCGATTCAGCTGCATCTCCTTGAGCGCAAGCCGTAGAGCGGCGGTTCTGGTGAGGAAGATGATCCAAGTCTCCTTTTGATTGCATAACTCCTCTGGCAAACGGGCCCTGAGGATGCAATAGCTCTCAGGACCTTTTCCATCTTTTTGACATGTTGGCTCGACACGATGTCGATAGTCCCAGACAAGTCGTCGGGGTATCCTCTCTCCCGATGAGGAATATCGGTATTACGAATCAACCACTTAGATAGGTCCTTGTTTGGCATGGGGCTTGCAATCCTCGGTTGGGAACCGGAAACAAGAACCGGCGGAGAGCAAGACAATGAAACGACCTATTCAACAACTTCTCGGAATCGGGCTTCTGGCAGCGGCTTCGCTGTTTGCACAGCCCAGCAAACTATCCAAAGATCTGGAGAACCTGAAACCCAGCGATAAGGTGAAGGTTATTCTCCAGTTCAAGAATCAACCGAACAACGGCTGGACCACCCGCCTGAACGCTCTGGGCGGCGCCAGTCAGAGAACCCTGCCACTGGTGAAAGGCATTACTCTTACGCTGCCTGTGGCCGCCTTAAAGGCGCTGGCCTCGGATAACGATGTTTTCTACATCACAATGGACCGTAAGCTGAAAGGCTCGACGGTGGACCACTCGCCGGCAACGGTGGGCGCCAATATCGCCCGCGACTACGGTTATACGGGAACGGGCATCGGCGTGGCGGTGATCGACAGCGGCGTGAAATCGGCGCCCGATCTGGAGCAGGCCGGCAACACGCAATCGCGCATCGTGTACAAGGAAAATTTTGTTGAAGGGCAGACGACCACCGAAGACACCTACGGCCACGGCACGCATGTGGCCGGCATCGTGGGCAGCAACGGCAAGTCGTCCTCGGGCCCACTGGCGCTTTACACCTTCCGCGGGATTGCCCCGACGGTGAATATTGTCAGCCTCAGGGTGCTGAACGAGCAGGGCGCCGGAACCGACGCGGGCGTGATCGCGGCGATCAATCGCGCCATCGCGTTGAAGACCCAATACAACATCCGTGTGATCAACCTCTCGCTCGGCCGCCCGGTCTATGAAAGCTACGCGCTGGATCCGCTGTGCCAAGCGGTGAAGGCGGCCTGGGATGCCGGCATCGTAGTGGTGGTGGCGGCCGGCAACCGCGGCCGTGACAACAGCTTCGGAACCAGCGGATACGGTATGATCGGTTCGCCGGGCAACAGCCCCTACGTGATCACCGTGGGCGCTATGAACACGCGCTCCAGCCCGTCGAAAGCCAACGATCAGATCGCCACTTATAGCTCCAAGGGCCCCACTCCGATCGACCACATCGTGAAGCCTGACCTGGTTGCTCCGGGCAACCGCGTCATCAGCGATCTCAGCGCGGGCTCCACACTGATCGGCCAATTCTCTAACAACGCGGTGAACAAGCTGCTCTATGATCCGCTAGCTAGCTCGTCGGCCTACATGAGGCTGAGCGGTACTTCCATGGCGGCCCCGATGGTGTCGGGCTCCGCGGCACTGCTCCTGCAGAAATTCCCCAACTTGACGCCTGACCAAGTGAAGGCCCGGCTGATGCGGACGGCATCGAAGTCGTTCCCGCGTTCCTCCTCGATCAAGGACAAGGTGACCGGAATCACTTATGTTGTTTACTACGATCTGTTCACCGTAGGCGCGGGGTACCTGGACGTTTGGGCCGCGCTAAACGACACGACGGTGGCCACCGGCAGCGCGGCCTCTCCGACAGCCATCTTCAATGCGTCGACGAACACGGTATCGCTGGTTCTAGGCAACAACGTGATCTGGGGCGATACGACGAACTGGCCGACGAACGTGATCTGGGGAGATGCGGTAGTCACGGGCACGAACGTGATCTGGGGGGACAACGTGATCTGGGGCCTTGCTGGTACGGCAGGCTTCAACGTACTGTGGGGCGACAACGTTCTGTGGGGCGATAACGTCCTGTGGGGCGAGACCGCGGCCATGGTCACTCAGGCACTTAGCATCATAAGCGAAGGTGATCCGGACGAAGAGATCTACTAGGGAGCGTTCCGCTCCGCCGGAAGCCGGACGATGAAGGGTCTCCGCCTTATTGCGAAGTTGTACATCCTGGCCATGTGGGCCCTGGGGCTTGTGGTATGCCTCAGGGCCCCTGGCCTTTGGAACCAGCAGCAATTCTCTCAGTTCTGCCTTTACCTGGTTCTGGCGATCCTCACCTCGCGGCTGAAGATCAAGTTGCCGGGCATCACCGGCACAATGAGTTTGAACTACGTGTTCATCCTGGTCAGCGTCCCGGAGCTGAGCCTGCTTCAAACCACCACGATCGGCTGGGGGGGGGACACTGGCCCAGGCCTATTACCGAACCGGAGCCAGGCCGACGCCGATCCAGGTAGTGTTCAATCTGAGCCAGAGCACGGTCTGTTCGGCGGCCGCCTGGTTGACCTTCCAAGGGATTTATCTGTTGAGCGGCAGCAGCTCCCTGCCGATTGCGCTGACCGTCTCCTCAGGAGTCTATTTCCTGTTCAACACTTTTTCCATCTCCACGATCATCGCCCTCACCGAATCGAGCACCGTTTTCTCGGTCTGGAGGAACAACTTCTACTGGACAGCGCCGCATTACCTCATCGGGGCCGGCGTGGCGGCGTTCATTCATCTTTGCAACCGGCAATTCGGCTGGCTTTACGCGGTCCTGATCCTGCCGGTGATCTACCTCGTCTACACCTCCTATCAGCTTTACTTGACGCGGCTGGCCGATGAAAAGCGCCACGTGACGCAAATGGCCGACTTGCATTTGCGGACGATCGAGGCGCTGGCGCTGGCCATCGAAGCCAAGGACGATACCACTCACGGGCATCTCCGCCGGGTGCAGATATACGCCGAGGAGATCGGCAAGGAGCTCGCCTTATCGAAAGAGGAGTTGCAGGCGCTGGAGGCGGCTGCACTCCTGCACGACATCGGCAAGCTCGCGGTGCCGGAGTACATCATCTCGAAACCGGGGCGGCTGACGACCGACGAGTTTGAGAAGATCAAGATCCATCCGATCGTGGGGGCGGAGATTCTCGAGTGCGTGAACTTTCCGTATCCGGTGGTGCCGATCGTGCGGTCGCACCATGAAAAATGGGATGGCTCGGGCTACCCGGACGGGTTGAAGGCGGAACAGATTCCGATTGGGGCGCGCATCATCTCCGCGGTGGATTGTCTGGATGCGCTGGCATCGGACCGGCAGTATCGCCCGGCACTGCCGCTGGACGATGCGATGGCGCACGTAGTAAGGGAGTCTGGCAAGAGCTTCGATCCCAGGGTCGTGGATGTGCTGAAGCGGCGCTACCGCGTGTTGGAACAGATGGTGAAACAGACCGGCGATTCCACTTCGAGGTTATCTACCAGGGCTCGTGTGGAGCGCGGGGCGGCGCCGGCGGCGGGGCTGGAGCAGTTGAGGAACGCCGTGGTGGCGCCGCCGGATCCGGAATCGAGCTTCATTTCGGCGATTGCGGCGGCTAGGCAGGAGTTCCAGCTGCTGCATGAGGTGACACGGGACCTGGGTAATTCCTTGAGCATGGAGGAGACGCTGGCGATGCTCTCCCAGCGGCTGCGGCCGCTCATCCCCTTTGACGCCATCGCCATTTACCAATTGCATGAGCAGACGCTGGTGCCACAGTACGTTTTCGGAGAGGATCAGAAGAAACTGGCGAACCTGCGGATCCCGTTTGGGCAGGGTTTATCGGGCTGGGTAGCGGAGAACAAACGCCCGATCGTGAACGGGAATCCCGCTGTGGAATCGGGATATCTCCAGGACGCCGCGACCAGCCCCAACCTGCGCTCGGCGCTATCGGTCCCGTTGGAGGCGCTTTCCGGCGTAATCGGGGCGCTGACTCTGTACCGCAATGAGCCGAGTTCCTTCACGCGGGATCATCTGCGGCTGCTTCTGGCAATCTCCTCGAAAGCCGCGCTGACGATTGAAAATTCCTGGAAATATGCCGAAGTGCGGACGAAGGTGGGAACGGATCAGTTAACGGGATTGCTCAACACGCAATCGCTGTTTCTGGAGTTGGACAAGGAGCTGGAAAAGTGCAAGCAGAACGGAACGGTCCTCGCGGTGATGGTGCTGGACATGAACGGTTTCAAGCAGGTCAATGACACGCTGGGCCACATGATCGGTAACCAGCTCTTACTGCAATCGGCCAACGGGCTGCGCACACATTGCCGGCAGACCGATCACGCCGCCAGGATGGGGGGCGATGAATTCGCGGTGGTGCTGCCGGGCATTACCCCGCATGCAGCGGCGGAGAAGGCGCATGCTTTCTGCCAGGCGATCATCGAAGCGGGCCAGACAGTCACCGGGCACGACCTTGTTTCCGCCAGTATCGGCACGGCCTTCTTCCCGGCCGACGGCGCCGACGCCGAGCAACTGCTGGCCGAGGCGGACCGCAAGATGTATGTGGCCAAGAAAGAGCATCACGAGAAGACGCGGCGCGCGGCGTGCGGTCCGGCCGTTCCTCACCACCCGCCGGTCACCGTGCACTAAGAAGATCAGGCGAGTGCGTTCTTGCAGTAGTCCAGGCAGCGGCGGACTTCCGTCAACGTGTCTTCTCCGCGGTACTCGTATTCGATGTTAGCGGGGATTTTCCACCGGTTCTTCTTGAGCAGCTGTAACACTTCCCTGATGGGCGTGTCGCCCTCCCCGAAGGAGACGTTGGCGCCCTGATTCTTCTTGCGGTCCTTGATATGCAGCGTGATGATCTGGGCGTGGTGTTTGGCCAGGAAGGCGACCGGATCAAAGCCCGCCGCGACGAAGTGCCCGATGTCGAGATTGATGACGATGTTGGCCCCGGCCTTGGATGCCTCTTCGAAATCTTCCGGCCGGGCGAATTCGTTCGGCTTGATATTGGAGTGGTTGTGCATACCCACTTTGATGGCGTGTTTGCCGGCGAAGGGCGCCACACGCACGGCCGTGGAGACGTTGGAGGAAGCAGTAATGTACTTCACTCCCATGGCCTTCACCATCTCAAAGCCCCGCTCGATTTCGGCGTCGGTGAAATCGTCGCGGAAGCTGTAGTTATAGGCGTAAAGATCGATGCCGGCCTCGTCGAGTTTCTTGCGCACCTGCTGAAAGTGAGAAAGCGGCGTGGAGAGCCGCCAGTTGCGGAGCTCCTCGCGGGTCGGTCTGGGCTGCATCGGCTCCACGTGCCCGCTCCAGAGCTCGACCGAGCCGAGGCCGATTTCCTTTATCGCGGCGATGGCCTGATCCAGTGGGCGGTCTCGAAAACTGTAGCTCTGCACGCCGAGTGTGACGCCGTTGACGGTGGAGTTGATTTTGGCGGCAAAGGCGGGTGCGGCCAGACCGGCTAAGGCGGATTGCGCAAATCGTCTACGGGAAACTGCCATGAAGACCTCCTGTGAATCGAACATCATACCATCGGGGCCCTCACCGATAAGCGCCTCATGCGAATTCTTGCAGCCCTGGCCGTGGTGTGTTGCGTCTATGCCGGTGCGCCGATGAGAAGCGGCGCCAACTTGGTGAAGTGGAAGGAAGGCAGGCTTTCGATTCAGGTGAGCCGTACCGTGCACATGGCCGAGAGCGAAACGGGAGTCGACCGCCGGGAATCGGCGGCGAGTGTGCACACCGCCGTCATGGAAGCCGTGCACGCCTGGAGCCACACGGCCAAGGCCGGTGTGAGCATCGAGGTGCAGTTCACAGACGACGCCAAGCTCGAGCCGGGCCGGAGCCTGATCACCTTCACCGACACCGCGCCGTTTGACGACGGGCTATGCGACAAGAACACGTTTCTCGCCTGCACGATTCTGCGGTTCGCGGAGGATACCGGGGAGCTGGATTCGGTGGGGATTGCGTTCAACCCGTATCTGCGCCATTCCTCGATCGGGCTGAAGGGGACGCACGATCTGGGCCTGGTGATACTGCATGAGATCGGGCATGCGCTGGGGCTGGATCACAGTCCGCTGCAGGATGCGGTAATGTCGGCGTACGTGGAACTGGCGACGGTGGAACCGGGTGGGGATTTCGGAGTGCGGGAATTGTCAAGCGACGACATGATGAGCCTGGCTATGCTGTATCCGCCGGCGCCGTCGGAGGAGGCGCAACCGGGCCGGATCCGCGGGACGGTGAGAAGGAATGGAGAGGCGCTGGCCGGAGCCCATGTGTTCGCGATCAACCGGCACGGCCATCCGGTGCATTCAGCGGTGACGATGGACGAGGGCGTTTTCGAGCTGCTGGTGCCGGCGGGGGAATACCACATCCTCGCCGAGCCTTTGGACGGTCCGGCGCTGGTGGCGCAGATGGCATCGCCGCCGCCTCGCGCCCCGAAGTTTCCGACGCTGATGTGGAACACGGCGGGCGGCCACGCGACCGACGGGATGACCGTAGCGGTGGAGGCCGGGCAGAGCCGCGAGGCGATCGATTTCACCGTGCCGGATACGCGGCTCGTGAACGTGGACACGATCGGGATGGTGGAAAGCGGCCGTTACCTGGGCGGACCACGCGTGTTCATGGGACGGGGACGCCAGTACATGCTCGGGCTGACACGGACACCCGCGGAAGGACCACCTTCGGTTCGAATTCCAAGCTCCCCGGTCGAAAACGATGGGCAGGCCAATTCACCGTCCAGCGCCCCGCAACTGGTCCGTCAGCGGGTAAAAGTGAATGCGGATGGCCGGCTGGGAGCCTATGTGGTGAAGTATCTCGCTGAGCAGAGCGTGTCGGTGATGGCCGGTTCGCTGCGCGTGGTTCCGAGCCCCGCGGTGGAGGGAGTTCGTGATTCTTCCACAGGCGCCGAAGCGTCCGCCTATAAGGCGAACCAGCTCATTTCCATTTCCGGCGCCGATCTTGCGGCGCGCACGTCGGCATCAACGCCGTGGCAGGAGACCGCCGCCCGCCCGACGCAGCTCGGAGGAGCCTCGGTCCGCATCGGAGACCGCTGGGCGCCTCTGTTCGCGGTGACCCCGCACGAGATTGTCGCTGCGGTGCCGGAAGGGCTCGAAGGAGCCACGGTAACTTTGCGCGTGGTGACCGGCGCTGGCGTGGAGAGCCAACCGCTGGCTTTGAGGCTTGTACAATGAGGACTTGCTCCCGGTTGCCGCTGTACTTCTTGGCGGGATTCTGCCCATCGCCTGTGCCTGGTGCGCCGGCCGCCGGCTGATTCCACCCTCGTTCCCTCACACCATCGCCCTGGCGGCAGGAGCCGTCCTCCTCGCCCAAGCGATCTTCCTTCTCCTGCTGGCCGGTTGGCTAAGCCTTTGGAGTCTTGCCGCGCTTGGCTTGGCCTGCCTTGCCTGCTTTCAAAGGACCCCGTTCGAGCGGCCGCGCAAGGCCTGGCTGCTGTTCCTCCCCTTCTTCCTTTTCTATCTCGTGCATGCCATGGCTCCGGAGACGCAGCCCGACGGCTATACCTACCATCTGGGACTGGTGGCGGAGTGGCTGCGGATTGGAGGGCTGGCGGACCGCGTCGGCTTCTACGAGATGCTCCCACAGGGAGTGGAAGCGTTGTTCACGATGGCGTTCGCCATCGGCGGACACCCGGCGGCAAAGCTCGTGCATTTCGCATTCACGCTGGCGGCGGCGCCGTTGATCGTCGCGACGGCGCGCAAGCTGGGTTTTGACGGCATGCCGGCGGCGGGCTTGTTCCTGCTCTCTCCGGTGGTGGGTGTGTGCGGAACTTCTGCCTACAACGACGTGGCGCTGGCATTCTTCACACTGGCGGCGTTCTATGTGTTGGTGGATGGCCGCTCCGCTGCGTTGGCGGGATTGCTTGCCGGATTCTGTTACGCGGTAAAGCTGCCGGGCATTCTGATCGCGCCGGCTCTTGTGGCATGGCTGCTGGTAGCCTGCAAGTGGCGTGCGGCGCTCACCGCGGCGGCGGCGGCTGCCGCGGTGATGGCGCCCTGGTTGGCCCGGACTTGGTGGATGTCCGGCAATCCAGTGGCGCCGCTGTTCAACCGCTGGTTCCCGAACTCGCACTTCCACCTTTCCTCCCATGAGTTTCTGACCGGCTGGCTGCGCACCTACGATGTGCCATGGCAGGAGCAGTGGTGGGAGGTGACGCTGTCGGGAGCGAGAACCGGCGGGGCGCTTGGCTTGGCCTTCCTGCTGGCGCCGGTAGCCCTGCTCGCCCTGCGGCGGCGGGAAGGCCGGTGGCTGTGGCTTGCCACAGCGGTTGCCGCATTGCCATGGATGTTCAACGCGGGCACGCGGTTTCTGATTCCGGCGGCTGTGTTTGCGGCACTGGCGCTGGCGATGACGCTGCCGCGGCCGCTGGCATGGACTCTTGTGGCGGTGCAGGCCATCGCTGGCCTGCCGCCTGTGCAGGATTACTTTGGCTCCCCTGGATGGCGTTTGCACGGTGTTCCTTGGCGGGCGGCGCTGCGATGGGAACATGAGCAGGACTATCTGCGGCGGACCCTGCCTGAGTACCGGCGGGCGGAAATGCTAAACCGCCACGTGAAGCCGGGCGAACGCGTTCTGGAGTTGGTGGCCGCGCCGTGGGCTTACACGCACGCCACACTGATCACTCCCTGGCAGAACAGCTACGCCGAACTCGTGTTGGACACCCTCATGGGGGCTTCGGAAACCTATGCCGAGCCGCTTTATGTCCAGGAGTCGAAGTGGGAGCCGGTGCCCCTGCAAAGTGTACGCATCCGCAACGCGCTGACCGCACCGCCCGACTGGAGCATACAGGAAGTGGAGTTGCCCGGCGGGGTCAAACCTGCGGGGGCCGTTTCGACGCCGAACCCCTGGGAGATCCGGCTTGCCTTGGACGGAAATGCGGCAACACGATGGAGAACCTGGCAACCACGGCAGGAAGGCATGGCAGTCACCATGGAGCTCAGCCAACCGGCCGTGCTGAGCGGGATACGCTTCCTTTGCCGGCAACCAGGACCGATGCGCATAGACATCCTTCCGGCCGGAGGCCAGTGGCGCGAGATCGGCGAGCCCGAGCAACGCGCCGATGAACCACGGAACCTGAGGCCGCTGGCGTTACGTTTTCTCCGCGAACAGGGATTCCGCTATGTGCTCACCGATACCAACGGCGAGGGTTACGGTTCCCTGGGCCAGGAGCTGCGCAGGCACGCTCCCGAATGGGGGCTGGAGGAACTGGCCAATGTCGGCAGTGTTTGTCTGCTGCGTGTTCGGGATCCGTAGTTACTGCTTCCTCTGCTTCGCGAAGGCCTCCGCGATTCTCACCGCAAGCGAATTGGTCTCCGCGTAGGAGATGTTCGACATCACCGACACCGCCAGTCCGTGACCGGGAAACGTCACCAGGGACACCGCCATCCCCCCCAATAGATCGCCGTCGTGGCCGGCCGCCACCGTCTGTTCGCCCGCCACAGTGACCGTCTCCCTTTCCCAGCCAAGGCCGTACCCCGTCTGTTGACCGGAAGACAGCCGTTGCGGTGTTTGCAGCAATTCCACCGTGTGTCCCATCACATGGCGTAATGTTACCGGCCACTCTTTTTGAGGGAATTCAGGGACGTACTTCCTGATCTCCTCATCCAGCTTGAGCCGCCCTTCCTCCACCAGCAGCCCCACCGCTGCCGACGTGAGTACCGTGGAAGCGGTTCCGATCCCGAACCGGTGATTCGGCGTTACAGGGACACGGTCCTTGAGATCCGCGTACCCGAAGCCTTCCGCCCACAAAACCCCGCCATCCATGCCGACAGCCACCGAAACTCCCGGCAGGTTCTTCTCGCTAAGATGCGCCCGCACGATCCCCCGCGCCCAATCGACCGAGCCCGCCAACTCTGGCGCCGGCGCCGAATCCGTCACCGATGGCGCCGCTTGCGGGTGCGGGTGCAGCACCGGTGCGGTGGCCATCATATAGACCCACAAGCCCGGAATCGCCACTACGATCAGCCCAGCCAGCCCGAAGACCAACGCGATCCGCCCGGGCAACCGCCCCTTAGCCATGCCCACTACTTTACGCTACAAAGTACCCTGTGTCAATCCGCGCTTGGCAGCCTGCTCATGAAAAAAGGCCGCGGGGTACCCCGCGGCCTTTTTTCGGTTGAGGAACGCCCTGACTAGGACGCGCCGCCCTGGGCAGCAGCCGACGAGAGAGCTTCAGAGATCTTGCTGAAGATCGTGCTGATGCTGCCGGCAACGCCGGGCATGATGGCGCCGGCGGCGACGGCAACGAAGCCGGCCATCAAGGCATATTCGATGAGGTCCTGACCGCGGGTATCCTTCCAGATCCGCAGCTTCCAAACCAGACTGGTGAGTTTGTTCATTCTATCTAATCTCCTCTTCCCTGCAATAAGGGGTGTATTGTTTGCTAGGCCCAAGTTATCATTGGCGCGTTTTCGGAAGAATCAGGCAAAGACCCTAACCGGGCCGCGGAAAGAATCTCAGGTTCCAGGGGCTGCATCAGCTTATCCAAGTCGTAGGTGGGAAAACTGGTCAATCAATTGAAAACGTTGATGAACCGCGTCGATTCGTTCACCCCGTTGAGGGATTTGAGATTCATCCAGATTGCCCAAGTCCGAGGCTTGGCCAAGGTAGTTCACCTTGGTTGGGTCGATGCCCATGATACGGCAGCAAGTGGCGTCGACGGCCACCAGATCAGCACCCATCACGATGACATTACTGGACTTGGGTGTTCCCTGAATCGGGCCGTTGCCCTCCATGCCGATGATGCCATCGACAATGGCAAAGTTACGGCGGAAGATGCGGCTCAGCCCGACGATGGAGCGGTCAATGCCGGCATAATGCAGCGGATTCTTCGGCCAGCCGTAGACGGCGCCGGGCACCAAGCCGAAATAGTTCTTCATTGAGAGCGTCGCCCCGGCCCAATGATGGGTCTTCATTTTGGGTAAGGAGACAATGAGGTCGGCCTGCAGGGCGGTATTGGGCAGATAAATGGAGTCGTCATGAAGAAACCCTGGGCGGCGGGAAACATCGTCCCGGTTGAGGTCGACAAACAGAGACTCAAAGCGCGGGACCGCTTCCATATATCCGGCCTCCTCGGCAAGGAACAATGTGTCCCGGCGGTGGCCAGGGCCTTCGCCGATGCGAACGTCGGCGGCACCCAGCGAGCGGAACAATTCCACGGTGGCGGCAAGCACGGCCGGATGGGTGTTGATGCAGGTCTTGTGGTCGAACTCAACGAGGTTCGGTTTGAGTAGCACGCGCTTGCCGCGTGCATCCAGACCGCACTCCTGTGCGCCGCGGCGCAAGAGCGGCAACAGGTCGGTGGCGTAGCCTTGGGCTTTGAGAACGGCGATCGGAGAGGGCTGTCGCGGCGGCTCCGGAGCGCGCGCGCAGGAGGCCAGGGCTCCCGCCGCGGCGGGAAGCAAAACGCGCCTGGTGAGTTGGGTTTTCATGCGGATCCAACCTTCAGGAGACGGAAGTTGGGGCCGGCGGCCAATTCCCGCAGCGCCAGAAGAAGGTTGTCGCGCGTGGAGATCGCACGCAGAGGGGGAACCGGCCGTCCGTGAATGCGGAGAGCCAGGTGGAGCCAGGCCTCCGCGAGCGGGGAGGGCCTGGATTCGAGCCAGGCAGTGGCCTTGTCGAGCGAACGGTCGAATTCCCGCAAGCGCGCTTGTTGAAGCCCGATCAGCGCCAGCGCCGTGGTCTCTGGATAAGAAGGTAGCTCGACCTCGAGCGAGTACGGAGCGCCGTAGTTCCAGCCGCCGTCATTGCAGCGGCGCGCAAGCAGCATCTCCTGGGCCAGCGCAAGCCTTGCCCGGAGTCGGTCTTGCAGCGAAGCGTCCAGGCCCGGATTCAGCCGCAGTGCCAGTTGCAGCGCAACCATCGCGTGCACCGTCGGCTCGATCCAGGAATGAGTGCCGGGAAACCAGTTCCAGCCGTACAGGTTAGGACGGTAATTCTTTTCGATGGACCAGAGCCGGTTGGCCGCGCGCCGCAGCAATGAGCTTTCCGCCCCTCGGGCTTCCAGCAGCCAATTCAGGCCGGCATGAAAAGGCGGACCCGACTGCTGGCGAAGACAATGGAGGGTTACGAACAGAGCAGTAGTCCAGTTCGGCTCTTTCACGGTGTTGTTCGGCCGGCAGCCTCCCTCTGGAAGCTGCCAGCTTCGAATCAGATTCCAGGATTGCGTGGAGATGCCATCCGGATGAAGGGCCAGCTTCGCATAATAGGTCGGTTCAAGCCAGGAAGAGCGCCCCGGGAAATAGCCCCAGCCGCCATCGGCATTGCGGGCAGCGGCAAGTTGTTCCAGCGGCGTGGCGGGTGCAGAGACGGGCATCCACGCCGCTATCGGCAGAATCGGCGAATTCCTTTAGGCTGCACGGAGTTAGCCGGGCCGGTAGGGGTTTCGCGCCGGGTTGTACCACCCCACCAGACGCTCATGCATCTGGCGGCGGATGGCCCTAAAAGCGGGATCATCGGCGCGGTTGTGGAATTCGCCAGGGTCGCGCTCGTAGATGCCGGCATATTCGGCGAGCGCCCGGCTTACCTTTCCCTGCGGGACGCGGCCTGGATAGCTGACGATCAGCGGCACGGCCACCGAGGGTTCAAACAGGCAGAGCTTTTGCATCAGGCCGTGATCGCCATCCATGTCGCCATGGTCGGAGGTGTAGATGACGATGGTGTTCTCCGCAAGGCTCCATGTACGTTGATGGCTGAGTCAGCGCGGTGCGGTCTGCTTTCGAAATCAGATCGGTCTGCAATCTGCGTGCTACGCTCAGAAATAGGATGCCTTTTTCTGATTCGTTTTTTGCGCGGAAGTTCAATCTGACAGTGCGCGACCTGGAAAGTTGCCTTGCCGAGGCGCTGTCCCGCGGCGGCGACTACGCCGATCTGTATTTCGAGTACCTGGAGACGACCTCGATCTCGCTGGATGAATCGATCGTCAAGACGGCCACGCAAGGGGTGAGCGTCGGCGTCGGCGTTCGGGTGATCAGCGGAGAACGGACCGGGTACGCCTACTGCGACAACCTGTCGCCGGAGCGGATACGCGATGCGGCGCGCGTGGCGGCTTGCATTGCCGATGGGCCGTCAACGCTGGTGAAGACCGGGTTTCAAGAATCCGCGGCGCATGATCTTTACCCCGTGGTATCACCCTCCTCCGACGCGCCGCTGCTCGAGCGGGTCCGCTTGGTGCAGCGCGCCGATGAAGCGGCGAGGAGTTACGACAAGCGGGTGTTCCAAGTCCAGGCCTCTTATCTGGATTCCCTCAAGCAGGTGATGGTGGCGACAAGCGATGGCACACTGAGCTTTGACCGGCAGCCAATGGCGCGCCTGAACGTGGCGGCGCTGGCGCGGGAGGAGGAAGGCACCCCACAGCGCGGGTTTTCCGGAGGCGGAGGCCGCGTCGGGCTGGATTTCTTCCAAGCGGATAAGAGTCCGGAGGCGTTTGCGCGCGAAGCCGCGCGGCAGGCGATTGTGCAGCTGGGCGCGGTGGACGCGCCGAGCGGCGAGCAGACCGTGGTGCTCGGGCCGGGCTGGCCGGGCGTGCTTCTGCATGAAGCGGTGGGCCATGGGTTGGAGGCGGATTTCAACCGCAAGAAGCTCTCGGCATATTCGGACCGCATCGGGCAGCAGGTGGCTTCGCCGCTGGTGACGGTGATCGACGACGGTACCATCCAGGACCGCCGCGGGTCCCTGAACGTGGACGATGAAGGCGCCCCGACGCGGCGCAATGTTCTCATCGAGAAGGGCATTTTGCGCGGCTACTTACAGGACCGGTTGTCGAGCAGGATTCTGGGCGCGGAAGGAACAGGGAGCGGGCGGCGGGAAAGCTACCAGCACATCCCGATGCCGCGGATGACCAACACGTTCATGCTGGCCGGGGAGGGCGATCCGGAAGAGATCATACGGTCTGTGGAGAAGGGTGTTTATTGCGTGAACTTCGGCGGCGGGCAGGTGGATATCACGAGCGGGAAGTTCGTCTTTTCGGCAACCGAAAGCTACCTTATCGAAGGCGGGCGGATCACACGGCCCATCCGCGGAGCGACGCTGATCGGCAACGGTCCGGACGCCATGCGCAAGGTAAGCATGGTGGGCAACGATCTAAAGCTGGACGAGGGGATCGGTAGCTGCGGCAAGGACGGGCAAATGGTTCCGGTGGGCGTGGGGATTCCGACCATCCGCATCGACAGGATGACGGTCGGAGGCACGGCCTGATGATTGTTGAGCTGGCGCGGCAGGCGGTGAAGATGGCGATGGTGCAGGGAGCGGCCGCGGCCGAGTGCACGGCCGTCGAGGGCGATGAATTCTCCGTTACGGTGCGCATGGGCGAGGTGGAGAGCATCAAGGAGTCCGGCGCGCGCGGCACCGGGATTCGCGTGCTGGTGAACAAGAACGCCGGATCTTCCTACACCTCCGATTTGAGCGAGCAAGGAATTCATGCAATGGTTACGCGCGCGCTGGAGCTGGCGCGCGTGACAACCGCGGATCCCCACGCCGGCATGCCGGAGCCGGATGAGCTTGGGAAGCTGAACGGGAGCCTGGATCTGTATCACGCCGACATCGCCACGCTGAAAGCGGAGGAGAAAGTGGACCTGGCGCGGCGCGCGGAGAAGGCGGCCCTCGATGCCGATCCGCGGATCACCAATTCCGACGGCGGTTCTTTTGGCTCCCATACCAGCCTGCATGCATTCGCCAATTCGCTGGGCTTTGAGGGAGAGTACCGCACCTCGTCGTGCTCGCTGAGCGCGGTGCCCGTGGCGCGGGAAGGTGAATCGATGGAGCGTGACTATTGGTATACCGCGGCGCGGTCGTTTGCGCGGCTGGAATCGCCGGAGCAGATCGGGCGCATCGCGGCGGAGCGGGTGCTGCGGCGATTGAATCCCCGCAAAGTGCCGACCTGCAAGGTGCCCGTAGTGTTTGAGCATCGCGCTGCACGTTCCCTGGTCGGCCACGTGTACGAAGCGGTGCACGGGGAATCGGTCTACCGCAAGGCGTCGTTCCTGGCGGGCAAGCTGGGCCAGCAAGTTGCCTCCGAAAATGTGACCATCGTCGACGACAGCACGATTCCCGGGCTGTTTGGAACTTCCCCATTCGACGATGAAGGCGTTCCCTCGCGCCGGACGGTGGTGGTGGAGCGCGGCGTCTTGCGCAGCTACCTTCTGAACACCTACACGGGACGCAAGCTCGGGATGAAGACGACGGGTAACGCCAGCCGCGGGCTTTCGGGGAACATCGGCATCGGCCACGGCAACCTGTATCTGGAAAATGGCCATGCAACCAACGCCGATCTGTTCGCGGCCGCCGGCTCGGGCTTGTACGTCACCGAGCTGATCGGTCACGGCTTCAACGCCGTCACCGGTGATTATTCGATTGGCGCGACGGGCTTGTGGATTGAGAATGGAGCGTTGGCCTATCCGGTCTCGGAGGTAACCATCGCCGCCAATCTTCGCGATATGCTGATGGGGATTCAACTGGTGGCGGGCGATCTGGAGTTTCGCGGCTCGGTGGCCTCGCCTTCGATCCTCATACGGGAGATGACGGTCAGTGGTCAATAAAGCAAAAGAAAAGAGGCCCTTGATTCCCCTGCCGGTGCTGATTCTGGCAGTGCTCGGGGCAATCGGTGGCGGCGGCTTCTGGCTGTTCTTGAAGTACTTGAATGTCCAGCCCCCGAAGCCGGTTCTCACTGCGGAAGCAAAGGCCTATGTGCGCAATCTTCAACTGGCCGATGTCGAGATGAAGGCGGCGGAAAGCTACATTGGCCAGGAGATTGTGGAGATCACGGGCAAGATCACCAATGCGGGCGAGCGGGAATTGAAGCAGGTGGATTTGAACTGCATATTCTACGATCCATATGGTCAGGTGGTTCTGCGGCGGCTCGTGTCGATTGTGCGCAGCGATTCCGGCGGACTTTCTCCGGGCAAAACGGCCGATTTCCGGCTGCCCTTTGACGATTTGCCGCAGAGCTGGAACAAGACGATGCCGCAACTGGTGATCGCGCAGATCATTTTCTGAGGCCTGAGGTGGCGAACATCCTGCTCGTAGATGACGATGACGATCAGCTGGAGCTGCGCAGCCTGATTCTCAAAGAGGCGGGCCACAAGGTCCGCACGGCGACCTCGCCGGAGGATGCGCGCCGGAGTTTCGACACCGAAGCTCCCGATACGGTAGTGATGGATCTGCGTCTGCCTGCTGCCGAAGATGGTTTGTCGCTGATTCGGCACATGCGGGGCGGCGCAGGGAATCCGAGGATCTATGTGGTCTCCGGATGGCCGGCCGATCTGAACAACCGGCCCGAGTCGGCGATGGTGGACCGCGTCCTGGAAAAGCCCGTGAAATCAGAAGTGCTCCTAGGACTGCTGAAGCTTGTGCTTTGCTGCGTACTGGCGCCGCCGCTGCTGGCGGCAACGCATGGGTTCAGCCTGGAGCATCCGGCGGAAGTGGTTGCCGAGATTCAGTTCCGCGAATCTGGTCTGGCGGCCCTTCTGGTGGACGCCAAGCCGGCGGGACATGTGCAGGTCCTCGATGTCCGGCAGCGCTACGGGGTGATGCTGGGGGAACTCTCCGCCGGCGCGCATGAGTTACGGACTCCGGGTGAGGCCGCGGTTACGATCCGCAGTTTTGCGAAGGATGATCCGCACTACGAGGTCATCGCCAACGCCCCGTACCTCTACGCACGGCCCAATACCGTGGGCACGCTGTCGGACGTGCCGCTATTGGTCTATTGCGAACGGCTTGGCGAGCAATTGCAGTACACCGCTATTTTTTCCAACGAGGATGGCGGGACATCCACCCGCGCGCTGATGGCGCGCTGGGGGCGGACCACCGATATCGAGCACGTCTATCGCTACTGGCCAGCCAGCGGCCGGGCGGAGATTCAAACCAAGGGACACGCCGATGTGTTGTTCCAAGGGCGGCGCGAGGGTAGACATCCACTGCTTTATGTTTCGACCGACAACAATATGGTGGCCGGCCAGGGCGAGTCTCCGGTGCGCTACCAACTGGCTCCGATCCTGGTGGATCTAAGCGGATCGTCGAGGGAGAAAGTGATGGACGATCATCCTTTCACCTACCGGTTGGCTGCCGAGGAACTCGCGCGGGAAGGCAAGCTGCGGCCGTTCCGCACGGTGGACGGCCAAAAGATATCCGATCCGCGGAATTATCTGTATCTGGAGGCGCACGTGGGGAGCAGCGGCGCCCGCATCGCCGCTCGGGTCAGACTCCAGCGCGAAGGCCGCTGGCGGACCTCGCACCTGGGCCGCGTCGACTACGCGATCGAACGCGGCGGATGGGTGCGGACCACGGTGGAGCTGCCGCCCGGAACCCGGCCCACCGAGATCGCCGAAATCGGATTCGACTGTCTGGTGGAGCCGGCCGGCCGCGACAAGCCTGCCCCCATCGCCGGCGCCTGCGTGGTGAAAGAGGTGAGCCGGCTATTTATGCTGGAAGCGGACCATGTCCCGGGCGGAAACTTCTGGCGGCTCGCCGCCAGTGGCAACGGCTGGGCAATCCCCACCGGGGAAACTCTTACCTGGTCTCTCGCGCCAGGAGCTTCTTCTTCGCCGCCGCAAAATCCTCGCTAAGCTGGCGGGTGATTTTATCGGCGACGTCGGCGCTGGCTCCTTTGAACTTGGCGCCAAGACTCTCCTTGGTTGTGGACCAAAGCACGTCGCCGTCCTTGTTGACGAGCCGCACGGAAGCTACGGCTTCATGTTTGCGCTCGGCGATCCGCATCGATTCATTCTCTCCGACGCCGACGCTGCCGAAACCGGTCCGGCGGCCGTTGCCGGAGCGGCTGTTTACCGAGCCGGTGCCAAAACTGGCCGCCGCGCGCGCGTTGACACCCTCACTAGACTGGAAGGTATCGGTAAAGACAAGATCCTCGGCCGACCCCTTCAAGAACGCGTCGGCGCGGTCGGGATTCTCCGTAATCACGAACAGTCCCGTACGCTGCAGGCTCGCGATGACCATGTCGCGAATGTGGTTGGCTGTTTCCCCGCCTGCCATGCGATCGACGTGGATCCGGCGCACCGCCACAAGGTGCCTCTCCAGATCCTCGTTGATTTCGATCGCCGGCTGCGCCATGGCCAAACAGCAGGCCAGCGCCGCCCGCCTCACCCTTTCCCCGCCTTCCGGGACTCTTCGTCCTGATAGGTGATCTTGATGCCCGTCCGGGCTTCCAGACCGGCGAGCACGCTGCGGACGTCATCCTTGTCTACTCGGAATACCAGGGCCTGTTGCTGACCCTCCGGGTCGGTATAGCCGATGGTGAGGTAGTGCTTGCGTGATTTGCTAAGCACGAACAACGGGGAAACAACCACCGCCATGCCGATTCTTCGGCTGACCCGCTGACCATACTCAAGCAGATTGATCTGGTCGTAGCGGACCTCGATGGTGCGCCCCTTGGCAGCGAACAACATGCTGCCGGGAGTCATGGTTTGGATACTGCCTTCGGTTCCATTCTTGAGGTGTGCGAGGGTACCGCCGACGTATTCCGCGCGGCTACCCAATCCTGCGGCACTGGCAAGGGCAAGGGCAAGTACGACGAACATATAACGATATGAATGCATAAGCAGTGATTCTCCAACCCATAGTTGAGGCGCTTTGGAGGAATTCTCAAGCTCGATCTTTTGGCTTTTCAACGCGCGCGATGGTAGATTTCCTATCGCGAATCCGGCGATGAGAATCAGTGCAGAGGAATCTGAGAAGGGATATATCCAGGCCGGTATCGGAGGCCGTGGAATGGACGGCGAAGACGGCTCCGGCCGGGCCCCAAGTCATGCTCGAGCAGCAACGTGTAAACTCATCGGAATGATCTCGAAGCTGATTCGGCGTACGCACATGTACCTGGCGCTATTCTTGAGCCCGTGGATCGTCATGTACGCACTGTCGACGATGGCAATGAACCACCGCAAGGGGCTGGAGGAGATTTTCGGCAATGGACCGCCGAAGTTTGAACGGCTGAAGGTAGTGGACGTGCCCGCGGGCGTTGTGAAGGCGGATTCCCCGCGGCCCGAGAATGCGAAGAGGCTACTTGATGCGCTCAAAATGGACGGCATGCACAACGTGCCCAAGGCGCGCGCCGATGGAACGCTGGTTGTCGTGCGGCATCCGGCCTCGGCTCCGGTCCGCATCACCTACCGGCCCGACACGGGCAAGGCGCTGATCGAAAAACAACAGGGCCGGTTCAGCTTTCTGCTGGAGCGGATGCACCGGCGGCGCGGGTATCAGCATCCCTACGGTGTCGACAAGGCGTGGGCATTCTCCGTTGACCTGGTAATCGTGGTGATCGTGTTCTGGGTGCTGAGCGGCTTGTGGATGTGGTGGGAACTGAAATCGGCGCGCCGGCTGGGGGCCTTGTCGATGGCGGGCGGTTTGGCGCTGTTCGCGTTTCTGGTGGCGGTGCTATGACATTCAACCATTTCAACCGGCGGCTTCATCTTTACCTCGGTCTCGCGCTGCTGCCCTGGTTTTTCATGTACGGCATCAGCAGCTACGTCTTCAATCATCCGCAGACGTTTGAGCAGCGCTTCAAGGCGAGCGGAGTTCCGCTTTGGAAGAAGCGGTTCGAGCGTCACTATGACGTGCCCGTACCGGCGGATGGGGATCTGAAGGAACTCGGCGCGCGAATCATGCGTGACGCGGGACTCAATGGCAGCTTCGGAACGTATCGCCAGAACGAGAACCAGATTACCGTCTACGCGCACACGTTCTGGTGGTCGACACAGGCGAAGTATTTTGTGAATGAAAAACGCCTGCTCGCCGAAGACCGCGCCTTCCGCTGGGATCATTTCCTCACCGGCATGCATGCACGCGGCGGCTTCGATCAGGACAGCTTTCTCTCCGATGCCTGGGCAGTAGTCATCGATATCGTCTGCCTGGGCATGCTTTTGTGGGTGGCCTCCGGAATTTACATGTGGTGGAAAATCTCCATCGTCCGCGGATGGGGCTGGGTTGCGCTGCTCGGCGGAGTGGCCAGTTTCCTGTTCTTCTTGTGGAAGATGTAGCCTTCGCAACACTGGCCTCGGCGTCGGGTTCAACTCAAGTGATGTGATGGAACCTGCCGGATGACAGGCGCGTCTGTCGCATTGTTGAACATTATGCGCAAACTACTCTTGTTTTCTTTCATCGCCGGTATTCCTCTTGCCGCTGCTTCTCCCGATTATTTTCCGCTTCATGTAGGCAACCAATGGGTCTACAGGCAGGGCGGCGCTTTTCCTGGCGAGCCGGTTGTGGTGGACATTCCGCGAAGTGAAGTATTTGAGGGCAGGTCCTATTCGCTGGTGCGCGGCTTCGGAGAAAGCAACGCATGGCTGAGGATGGACGAAAACGGCACACTCCACGCTTATGATCCGGACCGGCGTCAGGAGCTGGTCTGGGCCGCATTCGCCACGCCCGCCGGCGGAACCTATCGAACGGCCATCAACCAGTGCAACAATATGGCCACCGTGGAATCCCGCGACGCCAAGGCCAGCGTGCCGGCGGGTGAATTCGGGAACGCGCTCGAGATCCGCTACCCTGCGGCCAATTGCGCCGACGCCGGGTTGACATCGGAAAAGTATCTGCCGTGGATCGGTCTGGTGGAGCGGACTTCGCTGACTATCGCCGGGCCTCGAACTTGGAAGCTATCCTATGCACGCGTCGGAGGCGTGACCGTGCTGAGCGAGCCGGAGCATTCCTTTTCCTTGACGCTGGATCGCGCCGAGTACAGCGATCCATCGCCTGTGCTGACCGGGCGCATGACACTCCGCTCGACGCAGCCGGATACGCCGCGGGAGCTGATGTTCCCGAGCGGACAGCGGTTTGACCTGGAGATTCGCAACGAGGCGGGCGATCTAGTGTTCCTCTGGTCGGAGGGCAAGTTTTTCACCCTGGCATTAGGGAGCGAACGGATCACCGGAGAGAAGAACTGGGTCGCGGAGGTTCCGCTGGTTCGTGACCGGGTGCGGCTCCCTGCGGGCAACTACTCCGCCGAGGGTTGGCTCACGACAATGGAAGGGAAACGATATGCGGCTCGCGTGGGTTTTGCCGTTCGTCCTGTGCGCTAACGCGGCGGCACAGCAGCCGGATTACTTCCCGCTGCACGTAGGCAACCAATGGGTCTACCGCGTCGGCGGAACGCGGCCGGCCGAACCGCTGGTGCTTTCGATCACTCGCGGGGAACTATTCGACGGCCGTCATTATGTATTGCTCGAGGGCTGGACTCGCGGCAATTTCTGGCTGCGGCAGGATGAGAAAGGGGATCTTTACCGCTTCAACACGGAGACCCGTCAGGATGAGCTGTGGTACTCCTTCTTCGCCGAGCCTGGCCGAGTCTATCGCAACCAGCTGCCCTGGTGCTGCGGCCAGGGACGCGTTGCCTCGCGAGACGCAGAGTTCCGCGGCCCCATTGGCTCAGGCCGCGGCGCGCTGGAGGTGGGCGATCCCACTGTGTTCCAGATCGGCTTGGTCAAGGAACTGTTTCTTCCCTACGTTGGGCTGGTGAGCCGGTTCGAAAATGTGGGTGGACCGGCGGTGGCCACCTATGACCTGATCTACGCGCGGACCGGTGGCGTGACGGTGGTGGAGGAGCCGCAGGTAAGCTTCCGCCTCACCCTGGACGGATCGCTCTACTACTCCGATCAAATGCCGCCACTCGACCCACGGCGCGCCGTGCCTCAGCTGACCGCACGGATCACATTACGCAACACGCAGCCGCAACCGCTGCGGCTCACCTTCCCCAGCGGCCAGCTCTTCGAGCTGGTGATCCGGAACGATAAAGGAGAGACCGTGCATACCTGGTCCGCCAACAAGCTGTTTCCACAGGTCGTACAGAGCCTTGAATTCGGCCACGGCGAGCATAGCTACATCGCGGTTGCTCGGTTGGGCGCCGGCGACCGGCCTCTCCCTGAGGGCCGCTACACCGCCGAAGCGTGGCTAACTACTCAAGGTCGAATTGTTTATTCCGCCACAGCCGGCTTTGAGATCATGCACGTTTTCTAACTGCCTCGGCGCAATGTTACTCTGATTCGAGCCATGGAAAAAGCCGCGTTCAAGGAAGCCGCCCGGGCTCAAACCAGTTTTCTGGCTCCGCTGGAGAAAAAAAAACTGCTGTGGCTGGCGGCGCGAATGCCGGCATCGGTGAACTCTGACCATCTGACCGGGCTTGGGCTGCTTTCCACCATCGGCGCCGGGCTCGGCTACTGGTATGCAAGCCGTGATCCCGTGATTGGCCTGCTATTTGTCTGCGCGATGCTGGTGGCCAACTGGTTCGGCGACAGTCTGGACGGCACGCTGGCGCGGTACCGCAACCGCCAGCGCCCCCGCTACGGCTTCTATGTAGACCATATCGTCGACGCCTTTGGGACAACCTTCCTGATGGGCGGCCTCGCACTAAGCGGTTTCATGAGCCCTTCCATCGCCATGCCGCTGCTGGTTGTCTACCTGATCCTCTCCATCGAGAGCTATCTCACCACCTACACCATCGGCAAATTCCAGATCTCCTACTGGAAGTTCAGCCCCACCGAGCTGCGCATCCTCCTCTGTATCGGCAACCTGGTCCTGCTGTGGCGTCCCTATGCGGAACTGTTGGGGCGCAATTTCCTCATCTTCGACATCGGCGGTGTCGTCGGCCTCATCGGGATGGTGGCGATGCTGATTTCGGCCGTGGCACGGCACACCGCGCAACTTTACAGGGAAGAGCGGCTGCCATGAACCTGCTTGCACGCTCCCTGAGGTTCTATGCCGTGGGCGGGGTTGGGATCGCGGTGCAGTTAGTTGCTTTGGGGGTGTTGAAGAGAGGGTTCGGGATGAACTACCTGTTGGCTACGGCCCTGGCCGTGGAGATCGCGATTCTGCACAACTTCCTCTGGCACCAGTTGTGGACCTGGCGGGACCGCGGCTCGGGGTGGGCAGAGGCGGGTAAGAGGCTGGTCCGGTTCAACCTGACAAGCGGCGGCCTCTCGATAGCCGCCAACGTCGTGTTGATGAGGCTATTGGCCGGGACTCTGGGCATCCATTATCTCTTGGCCAACCTGATCGCCATCGGCGCCACCGCGGCGGCCAATTTTCTGGCGAGCGAATGGTTCGTGTTTCGGCCGGAAAAGATGGCGAAACGCCCGTCGACTCAATGAAATGTGTAATTTGCCGCCCTCTTGTCCGGGGAGTATGCCCCTCTACGCCTCACCCCCTGCCCCGAATTGACCCTTGACACCGCCCGCGCTGATTGGTATGGTAGAAAGCTGTAAACACAGAAGTAGCAGGCTCACCGGTCTGCCGTCACTTGCAGGCTCAAAAGACCAAGCTTGGGCCGCCGCAGTTCAAGCAATCGCATAATGAAGCAAGACTACTTCATCGTAGTATTAGCGCACTCATTTCACGGCCGTCTCCGCCGGCTGCACATTCCCCACAAGGCCCTCTATATCCTGCTTGCGCTCGCCGTCATTGGGGGCTTCTCCGTCATGGGAATGGTCTCCAGTTATGCGCGGATGGCATGGAAGGTCTCCAACTACAACTCCCTGCAGCAGCAGTTTGAAACATTGCGGGAGCGCTACGCACGGCTGCAGAAGTCCGCTCACCAGACCAACGAACAGTTGGCGACGCTTCAGGTCTTCGCCACCGAGGTTTCCTTGGCCTATGGAGTGAAGCGGCAGCTCGAAGGGCCGCCGGACATCTCTGGGGAAGCGCCGCTGCTGCCAAGCTACCGGGACACACTGGAACAGTACAACTTCCTGAAGAGCGCCTCCATCTCGCGCGGCTTCCGGAAATACCCACGTTTATGGCAGGCCAACGTAAGGCCGAGTCTTTGGCCGATTCATGGAAGGCTGATGAGCAGCTTCGGGCTCCGCACAGATCCCTTTTCCGGTGAGGGAGCGTTCCACCCGGGTGTGGATCTTTCCGCGGAAGTGGGAACGCCCATCAAGGCCACCGCCGATGGAGTGGTTGTTCACGCCGAGTACGCTGGCAACTACGGGCGGCTGATCATCGTCGATCACGGCGGGATTCAAACCTACTATGCGCACCTTTCCCGTATCGACGTCATCGCGGGACAGGAAGTCCGGCGGGCCCAGGCGATCGGCGCCTCTGGGGCCAGCGGCCGCGTGACGGCGCCTCACCTGCATTACGAGGTTCGCCAGGGCGGTAATCCGATCAACCCCTACATCTTCCTCGCGCGCTCGGCTGGCGGCGAAGCGCCCGCGGGCAAGGATCTGCCGTTCTAGTTTCGCCGCGGTCCGCCTCGCTTCATTTCCTTCATATTCCCATTAAATTCATTTGAATTATTTCTTAATTCATGCTACAATTCCACCCAAGGACCGCTCTATGTCCGCTGCCACGCATCCCTCCGCGAACCTATCGGCTGCCCAGCTACAGGTTATCGCCGCCCTTGCTTCGGGCTCCTCAGTCTCCGCCGCCGCCGCGCAGGCCGGCGTCCACCGCTCCACCATCCATAACTGGTTGAAATCACCATCATTTTCGACAGAATTCGACAAATCTCGACAGGATTATCTCGATACCCTCGGCGACCAGCTCCGCGACCTCAGCGCCAAGGCACTCGACACAATTCGACAGGTTCTCGACAACCCTGACGCTCCGCCCGCCGTACGCCTCCGCGCCGCGCTCGCCGTCCTCAACCGCCCCCACTTCCCCAATAAGGACTGGCATCTGCCGGAAAAACTCCACACCCCCGCCGAGCAGCACCATCACGCGGAAATGGATGCAATGGAGGCAGATTACCGTCTCCTGTGCCTGGAAGATCGCGTGCAAGCCGCCGCGAAACGCTCCCCTAATCCCAACGCCGCCACCGTGCCCCGCTCCGCTCCTTGCCCCTGCGGCAGCGGGCTCAAGTTCAAACGTTGTTGCGGCGTCTCAGCCCCGCCCCTACTCGGCGCCGCCTAGCGCTGGAACACAACTTCGCCGCCAACGATCGTGTAGAGGCACTCGACATCCTTCTTAATAGACGCCGCCGGGATCTTCAGCGGATTCGCGGACAGGACAACCATGTCCGCCAGCTTGCCCACTGTGATCGATCCCTTCAGAGCCTCTTCGTACGACGAGTAGGCTCCGTTGACCGTATAGGCAGCCAGCGCATCCTCTATACGCGCCGTCATCTTGCCCTGCGCGCGCAGAATGCGGTAAATCTCCTTCCCCCTCCGTGGAAACATCCAGCAGGTTCAACCCGTACAGCAGCCTCCCGGTCGCCTCAAAATGCACATGCGTATCGGTGAAGCCCGGAACCACGAACCGCCCCTCGAGATCGATCACCCGCGTCGAAGGCCCGATCAGTGGCGCGGCGCCCGCATCGTCGCCTACATAAACTATGTTGGCTCCCCGCGCCGCCACCGCCTGCGCCGCAGGTTTTCGCGCGTCCCCGGTCCAGATGTCGCCATTCCGCACTACCAGCGTGGCAGGCGCTTGAGCGCCCGCCGAAGCCATCAGAGCAAGGAGCAGGAATACAAGCATGCCGTGGCATGATACAACAGTGTGGAGTATGGGAATCAACACAGATCGCAGGAAGTTCCTCACCACGGCCGGAGCCGCCACCGTCTATAAAATGACCGCCGCCGGCCCCCAACGGAAAGCCGCATCGGTCAATGGCGAAATCGGGCTCGGCTTCATCGGCAGCGGCATCCGCGGCACGGGACTCATTGACGATTTCAAGCGCGTCACCGGCGTACGCATGATCGGCGTCTGCGACGTCTACAACGGCTGCCTGGAGCGCGCCAAGGAACAAATCGACCCAGGCATCTTCACCACCAAGGACTACGAGCAGATCATCGCCCGCAAGGATGTCGACGCCGTCGTCATTGCGACGCCGGACCACCTCCACAAGAAGATGGTCCTCGACGCGCTCGAAGCCGGCAAGCACGTTTACATCGAAAAGCCCATGACGTGGAACCTCGACGAAGGCCCCAAGATCATCGCCGCCGAAAAGGCCTCCGGCAAACTCGTGATGGTCGGCAGCCAGCACAAGACCACCGCCCTCACCGCCAAGGCGCGCGAACTCGTCAAGTCCGGCGCCCTTGGCAAGGTCAACATGATCCGCATGTCCAACCACCGCAACAACGCGCAGGGCGCCTGGAAGTACCCCGTTCCCCCCGATGCCTCCCCGAACACCATCGACTGGGAACGCTTCCTTGGCGAACGCCCCAAGCGCGCCTTCGACGCCCGAGTCTTCTTTCAATGGCGCTGCTGGTGGGAGTTCTCCGGCGGCGTCGCCACGGACCTCTTCGTTCACCTGCTCACTTGGCTCCACGAGGTCATGGACGTCAAGGCGCCGGTGTCGGCGGCAAGCTTCGGCGGCATCGTCCGCTGGAACGACGGCCGGAATGTTCCCGACATGATGGAATCCCTGTTTGAATACAAGGAAGGCTTCACCGCGAACTTATACGTGAATCTGGCCAACTCGGCGCCTCCGCGCGGCAACACCATCATGGGTGACGCCGGCACGCTCGTCGATGAGATGCGCCGCCTGGTTGTCTACCCCGAACCCGTCGACCACGACGTCCAAAGTTACGGCACCTATCAGTGGCCCAAGGCCTTGCGCGCCGCCTATTACGAATCCCGCGGATGGCGCGCCGACGGCCGTCCCAAGGAGCCGCTCCCGCCGCCGGAAAAGCCCAAGGAGATTACCGTCGAGCGCGGCCCCTCACACGCCGAGCATTTCATCATCTCCATCCGCGACGGCAAGCCGAGCCGAGAAAACGGGGAGGAAGGCCACTACGCCGCCGGAGCCGCCCACGTCGCCAATCTCGCTTACCGCAAAGGCAAGCGCATGAAGTGGGACTGCCGCACCAACAAAGTCAACGAAAGCTGAGCGCTACCGGATTGGCCGCTCCGGCAACGGCACTTCAAAGTAGAACAGCTCCTTCTTCGTCGAGGCATCACGCAGACCGGTGATGTAGAGCATCGCTCCGGCGCGGTGGTCCGATTGGAAGTAGAAGAAGCCATGCGCCGACTCGCCCTGCGGCAGCATCTTTGCCACGAAGGCCCGGCTCTCAATCTCAAACGCCGCCAGCGGATTCTTCTTCTTGCCGAATTTCGGGATCCCGCTCACGTTTGGCTTGGGCCGCTCCGGCGCATTCAGGTACTGCACCTCCGCCGCCGGCGTGCTGTCGATGTTCCGGCGGTTGGCGTCGACATAGACAACCGAAATCTGCGTCAGATCGATGGTCTTATCGGAGCCGTTCTGTATCAGCACCAGCACCGGCAGTACGCCGTAATCGTTCGGGTTTAGCTTGTCGAATGCCGGCTTTAGCTGATCGGAAGCGACGTAAGGATCGGCCGCGATCACCACGCCCGCCTGCTTCTGCCTGTTGGGGAAAGTGTCGGCCGCCGGCGGACGGAAGGCGTCCGATTTCTTGTCGGCGGCACTCAGGCTGGCTATACTGATCGAGGCGAGGAGAACAGTCGCGCACTTGCGTCGAAGCATAATCTATACCCTTTACCGCGCGGCTCTCGCCATCGCGTTCCCTTTCATCGTACTGTATCTTCTTTGGCGTGGCTTGTGCGACGGCCGTTACATGGAATCGTGGCCCCAGCGCTTCGGATTCGTGCCGCCTTCCGTCCACCAGCTATCCCCTGGGGCAATCTGGATCCACGCCATCTCGGTCGGCGAGATCCTGGCCGCCGCCGTTCTGGTCAAGCGCCTGCGCGAGCAGATGCCTGCCGCGCGCATCCTGGTCACCGCGGGAACCATTGCCGGCCGCGCGGTGGCCGAGGAAAAGCTGAAGGGCTTGGCTGACGGCGTCTTCTACGCTCCCATGGACATGGTCTTTGCCGTCCGCGCCGTGCTGCGCAGGATTCAGCCGGCTCTGGTCATCGTGCTCGAAACCGAAATCTGGCCCAACTTATGGAGAGAAAGCCGCCGCTTCGGCGCCTCTCTGATGGTGGTCAACGGCCGCATCTCCGACAAAGCCATGCCGCGCTACCGGCGCATGCGCTGGTTTTTCCGCACCGTGCTGGACCAGCCCAATGCGATCATGGCGCAGAGCCGGGTCGCCTATGACCGGTTCCGCGAACTCGGCGCTGGAGAGGGACGCCTGTCGCTGGCCGGTAACTTAAAGTACGATTTCGAGCCCGCCTCGGCGCCGCTGATTGTCCTGGAACTCGTCGCCCGCGCCCAACCATCCCACGTCTGGATAGCCGCCAGCACCATGCCGCCCTCCTACCCCGGAGACTGCGATGAAGACGACGCCGTGCTCATCGCCTTCGACAAGCTGCGTGAGCGATATCCTCGCCTCCTTCTCATCCTGGCGCCACGCAAGCCCGAACGTTTCGACGCCGTCGCCGCAAAGCTCGCCGCGAGGAACATCTTCCACCTGCGCCGCTCCCAGCTTGGTCAGCACAGCAAGTTGCCCCTTCCCGGAGTGCTGCTGGTTGACACCATCGGGGAGCTGGCATCGCTGTTCCGCTTGGCCGATGCCGTATTCATGGGAGGGACGCTGGCCGACCGTGGTGGCCACAATCTGCTGGAGCCGGCCTACTTCGCCAAACCCGTGATCACTGGTCCGCACCTGGAAAACTTCCCCGAGATGGCCGAAGACTTCCGCCGCGAGCAAGCCCTGTGCGAGATTCCCAATCCCGAAGCGCTTCCCGATGGAGTGCGGTGCCTGCTCGAGAATGCCGAAATGCGTCACAGTCTTGGCGAGAAAGCCCATCGGCTGAGCCGCCAGGGAGCAGGCGCCACGCAGAAGGCGGTGGAAACCGCCGCAGATCTGATCGATCTGGCGCTGCCCCGTAAGGTGCTGCGCCCTCCCGCCAAAGCGCTCCTCACGCCGCTCAGTTGGTTGTGGCGCGCCGGAGCCGCATGGAAGCGGTGGCGCCTGTTGTCCAACCCGCACAAGCTGCCCGTGCCTGTGATCAGTGTCGGCGGCATCAGCATGGGCGGCGCCGGCAAGACACCCTGCGCGCTCTATCTTGCGCGCCAGCTGGAGGCGGCAGGCTGGCGGCCGGGCTTCCTCACCCGCGGTTACCGCCGGCGTACACCGACCAAGTACACGCTGGTGCCGCGCGGCGGCGCCGCTGCCGTGGAGATCACCGGTGATGAAGCGCAGATCATCGTCCGCAGCGGATTGGGCCCGGTCGGCATCGGCGCCCAACGCTATGAAACCGGACTCGAGATGCACAAGCAGTTTCAGTCCAACGTCTTCATCCTCGACGACGCCTTCCAGCACTGGCGGCTGGCTCGTGATGTGAACCTTGTGCTGCTGGACGCGCTTCAGCCATTCGGTGAACTTTTCCCGGCGGGCCGTCTCCGTGAGCCGCTGTCAGCGCTGCGGCGCGCTTCGGCTGTCATCATCACCCGCTCGGAGCCAGGCCGCGAGTATCGCGGCATTGTGCAGCGCGTGCGCGCCCATAACTCCGATGCCCCGATCTTCTATTCGCGCCTCGTTCCACGATCGTGGGTCGATTTCCAAACCGCGCAGGAGTATCCAGTCGAATCGATGATCGGGCGGCAGTCGATGGCCTTCTGCGGACTGGGCAACCCCGCCTCCTTCTGGACCAGTCTTCGCGCGATGGGGTGCAAGCCGTGCCTGAGTATCCGCTTTCCCGATCACCACCGCTACCGTCCGCGCGAGATCAACCGCGTGGCCAGCCAGGCCAAGGCAGCGAAAGCCGAGGTAGCGTTGACCACGGAAAAAGACGCCATCAACCTGCCGCCGGCAACCTGGGAGCTGCTCAGCCCAATTCGCGTCTACTGGCTCCGCATCGGCGTCGAGATGGATGAGCAGGACCGGTTTCTGGATTGGCTGAACGGCAAACTGGCCGAGGCAGGCTAGAATGAGGATGGAATGCAGCGTATCGGGCGGTACGAGATTCTGGGCGAAATCGGCCGCGGAGCCATGGGTGTGGTATACCGCGCGCAGGACCCGGTCATCGGGCGAACCGTCGCCATCAAGACGATCCGGCTGAAGGAGATTGCCGATCCGGACGAGATACAGCGTCTCCGCGAACGGCTGATGCGCGAGGCCCGCTCGGCGGGCATTCTCTCGCACCCCAACATCGTCACCATTTACGACATCGGCGAGGAAGGCGACGTCGCCTACATCGCCATGGAGTTTGTCGAAGGCAGCACGCTGGAGGCGCTGATGAAGTCAAAAGAGGCGCCCGCGGCGGCGGCGGTCCTGCGCACGCTCCGCGAGATGGCGGCGGGTCTCGATTACGCGCACACCAAAGGCATCGTGCATCGCGACGTCAAGCCGGCCAACATCATGTTCAACGAGAGCGGCGCGGCCAAGATCACCGACTTCGGCGTTGCCAAGATCCTCTCGCAGCAGATCACGCAGGCCGATACCGTGCTGGGGACGCCCAGTTACATGTCGCCGGAGCAGATCGAGGCCAAGGGCATTGATGGCCGCTCGGATCAGTTCGCGCTGGGAGTGATCAGCTATCAGCTACTCACAGGCGAGAAGCCCTTTGTCGGCGAGACGCTGCCGTCGCTGCTGTTCAAGATCGTCAAGCAGGACCCGCAGCCCTCGCATCAGCTCAACGCCAGCCTCGGGCCGGAAGTGGACTCCGTGCTGCGCAAGGCGATGTCCAAGTCGAGCGCGGAGCGGTTCCCGACCTGTTCCGAGTTCATCGAACAACTCGTCAAAGGACTGCATACGCGGCCGGACTGGCGGCCTCAGGCCCGCGGTGCGGTCTCCTGCATGCCGACCGCCTCGCCCGTTCCCAACCAGGCTATGGAGCCTACTGTGACCGTCGTGCGCGCCTCAACGGAAATGACCGCGCCGGGGCTTCCCCCTACGCCAACCCCATCCGAAGAGTTGGAACCAACCGTAGTGGCACCAGCACCGGAAGAAGTCCTCACTCCGCGCCGCCGCCAATTGGAAGAAGAACGAAGTTCCAGGCTCGGTCCCATTGCGGCGGTCGTGGCTGTTGCGGCTCTCGGCGCCGCCGGTTACTACGGCTATGAGAATTACTGGAAGCCCACACAGCCGGCCGAGCCGGCTCCGGCAACACAGCCGGTAGTCGAGACTCCGCCACCTGCGCAACCGGAACCTGCGCCTGTTGCCGCCGCTCCAGAACCGCCGCCTGCGCCGCCTGTCGTCGAGACGCCAAAGCCGAACCCCGTTTCCACGCCGAAACCTGCGGAAGTCGTCTCCGCATCCGTGCAACTGGAAACCACTCCGCCAGGCGCGCGCGTCAGCACCGGTCAAGGCGCCGATAGCTGCCAGACCCCGTGTGCGATGGAACTGCCAGCCGGCCGCCACGTGCTGAACTTCCAATTGGCCGGTTACCGCTCGGCAGTGAGGATCCTCAACGTTCCGCAGGATCAATCCGCCAGCGTGCGCCTGGAACAGCAATCCGGCACGTTGATGGTGAAGACGACGCCAGGCGGTGCCGCCATCATCCTTAATGGTCAGACGCAGACACAGCAGACGCCCGCAGTGATCAAGCTCCCCATCGGCAACTACAAACTCATCCTGCGCAAAGAGGGGTTGCGCGACTACGAAGAGGACATCCAGGTCAAGGACGGCGTCATCTCCAACATCACCGTCAACTGGGATCAGTAAGTGTTAGTGCTCGTGGGTGCACGCGGGGAACCGGTCAAGCACCGTGTTGCCCAGGTAACCAAGCTCTTCGACCAGCCCTGCACGCGATGTGTAGTAGCCGTCGGCGGTCAAGTTCTTCATGGCGCGGAAAAAATCGACGCCGTCGCCGGGCTGGCCGCTGTCGGCGCGACTGCACAGCGGTTCAAGCAATGCGACCTGCTGCTCCGGCGTCAAAGCGACAAAGCGCGCCGGTGATTGACGGTCCAGCCAAGCTAGTCCTTCCCGCATCAGCTTGCCAAGGCCTTCGTTCTTCCCCACCACCATGTCGATGTAGGCGGGCACGCCGGCGGCGGCCGCCCCTGGGATGATCACCTCGGCCAGCCGTGTGACGCTTTCCATCTCTTCCTTAGTGAAGAACGACGGCTTCGGCAGTGCCGCATCGGGTCCGGCAGAATGTGCGTGCTGCGCATACAGCTCATCGGCAGAGAAGGGAAACGCGCAGGTGGCGCCGATCGCGCCGATGATCTTCAACGCCTCCCGGCGGTCGTCGCTCATGCCAGTTCTCCCCTCTTGAGCCCCTCGGCGATGTAGGCGGCGGTGCGCACCGCCAGCGCCATCATCGTGTGCGTCGGGTTCTTCTCCGAGGCCGACGGAAAAACACTGCCGTCCACCACGAACAGGTTCTTCACGTCGTGGGACTGGCACCAGCCGTTCACCACGGACGTCTTGGGATCGGTTCCCATGCGGCATCCTCCAAGCTCATGGTTGGTGCGCGGCTCCTGGCTCACCGAATGAATCTCGGCGCCGGCCGATTCCAGGATTCTCACTGACCAGTCCGTCATGCTACGGAAGATCCTCCAGTCGTTCTCCGCCCATGCCACATGACGGCGCGCAACGGGAAGTCCGTGCGAGTCCTTCTTCTCCCAATCCAGATCAATGTAGCTGCCCGGATTCGGCAGCATCTCGCCGTAAGGAGAGAAAGTGAGGAAGGCCGGATAGCGATCCTTCACCGCCTTCTTGTATGACTCGCCGAAGCCGGGAACTGAGCGCGCCCAGCCGACCGAGCGGCGGTTCTGGTAGTTGAACTGAATGCCGAAGCTGCGGGCGTAACCGCGCTCGCGGTCATGCATGAAGGAGGGTATATAGGCATGATCGAGGTAGCCCTCCTCGTTGGTGACAGGTACGCCAATGAACTCCTTAAGGAAGCACTGCACTCCGCCGGTGAAATGAGGAATGAAGTGTTTGCCGAGCTGGCCGCTGGAGTTGGCGAGCCCAACGGGATAGAGACGGGAGCGCGACATCAGCAGCAGCCCGACGCTCTGCACGCAGGCGCAGGAGACAACCACTACGCGGCCCTTCACTTCACCTTCGGCCTTGGTCTGACGGTTGAGAAAGCGTACTCCCGATACGCGGTTTTCCGGCGTCACCACCACTTCCCGCACGATGGAATCGGAAAAGAGCCGCAGCCGGCCGCCCTTCATCGCTGGCGCCAGGTGAACGTCAGCCGAATTGTACTTGGCAACTACGTCGCACCCGGCCATGCAATTGCCGCAGAAGTGGCAAGCCGGGCGGCCGAAGGCGGCGCGCGATAGCGTAGCCTTGCGCACGTGGATCACCTTGACGCCCAGCTTTGCCGCGCCCTTCATCACGGCCACGTCGGTGCACTTCATCGCCACGGGCGGTTGAAAGACGCCGTCCGGCAAATCCGGTAATCCGTCGCGATTGCCGCAGACGCCGACCTCGCGCTCAATGGCGTCGTAGTAAGGGGCAAGATCGCTATAGGCGATGGGCCAGTCTTCTCCCGCGCCCTCCCGCGTCCGTCCCTTGAAGTCACGCGGACTGAAGCGCAGCGCCACGGCGTTCCAGGTGAGCGACTTTCCGCCCACGCCACGCGCCCTTTCGCTTTCAAATCCCGGCTTACCGGGCTTCATGGTGGGGATGTGGCGGTTGGGGAACTGGTGCGGAAGCGCGTGGGTGTTGAAGTCGGTACGGGTATTGATGCGCGGACCGCCCTCGACGACGGCGACGCTGACACCCGCTTGGGCCAGGTGGCCGGCAAGCGTGCCGCCGGAAGCGCCCGATCCGACGACCACCACGTCGAAGATGGTATCCTGCATCGCTCTAGACAGGATACTTCCAGGGCGCGCGATAGGGGCGGCTCAGCAGCTTGTTCGCCGCCGCGTCGTTGAGGATCGTCTCCTTGTCTCCGTCCCAGTTCACGGCGCGGCTCACCTTCGCGCTGAGCATGCCGAGCAGGCTCATCACCGTGGAGCGATGGCCGATCTCGATGTCGCAGACGGGGCGGTTGCCGCTCTTGATGCAGGCCAGGAAATCGGCGAACAGTTCCTTGATGTTCTGGTTGTCGGGCGGGTTCAGTTTCGGCTCGGCGTGGATGGGTTCCTTCTTGCGATCGGCGGGATAGAAGGTCCAGCCGTCGAGCCAGCCCATGTGAAAGGTGCCTTCGGTGCCGTAGAAATAGCAACCAACGCCCGCTTTCTCGGCGTTGTTGGCGGCGTACTGCCGATGCTCCCAGGTGGCGGTGAAGGATTCAAACTCGAAGGTTGCCACCTGCGTATCGGGCGCGGTGGTGGAATCCTGTTTGATATGCCGTGAGGCGGTGGAGAAGACGCGGCGCGGCCATTTCTCCTCGGTCCACCAGAGAATCTGATCGAACCAGTGAATGCCCCAGTCGCCCATCGTTCCATTGGCGTAATCCAGGTGCTGGCGGAAGCCGCGCGGGTGGATGCTTTTGTTGAAAGGATGCTTCGGCGCGGGGCCGCACCAGACGTCCCAGTCAAGGCCCGCGGGAGGATCGGAGTCCGGCGTCTTTTGGCCCGGGCCGCCCGCGTTGTGTACAAAGGAACGCACCATACCGATCTTGCCTGCCTTGCCGGAGCGCAGGAACTCCATGCCTGAGATGTTGTGCGGTGAGACGCGGCGGTGCGTGCCCACTTGCACGACGCGGTTGGCGGCGCGGGCGGCGTTCACCATCGCCCGCCCTTCGCGGATGGTGTGGCTGATCGGCTTTTCGACGTAGACGTGAGCGCCGGCAGCGACGGCGGCGATGGTCACGAGGGGATGCCAGTGGTCCGGAGTACCGACGATCACGATCTCCGGCTTCTCCTTGGACAGCATCTCGCGGTAATCGGCGTACAGTTTGGGTTGGTCGGAGGTGAGCTTGCCGGCTTCCGCCGCGGCAGGTGTGAGCTGGTTACGGTCGACATCGCACAGCGCGACGATCTGGCATTCGCCGCTGGCGATGGCTTCGCGCGTGATGTTCATGCCCCACCAGCCGGAGCCGACAGTGGCGGTGCGGTAGCGGCGGCGTGGCTGTGCGCCGACGATGTTCACGGCGAATTGCGCCGCCGCGGCGCCAATCAGGGACCTGCGTGGGAGTGTCATTTCGACACGATCATACCGCAACCGCACGGGGCCGCCCGCCGACCCAGGTGCACTCAAGAAATCGGAACTCGTTGCACGGCGGGCGGGCTCCGTTGTGCGGGTTGGTTTCCGAAAAAGATCAGGGATCGAAAGGCTCTGGCGGCTCCACAATGGGGAGTTCTTCCGGAGGCTCCTCGGAGAAGACCAGTTCCCAGTGCGAGACGCCGTGAATATAGAGGCGGGGAGTGCTGGATGCCACCGAATCGGTCTGAAACAGACGCGTCCCGATCACCTGAGGATAATATCCGGGCCCAAAGCCGATGTCATCGATGATTTTCCTGGGCGCCGACCACCCATTCGGGTCGGACAAGTCCGGGTTGAAGGCGATGTAGATCCCCTCCTGAGGCCAACGCGGCTCGCAGCAGGCGCGGTTGAGCAGCATGACCCAGGAGTTCACTCGGATGTTCCAATGCAAGGAGGGGCCCCAGAACGAGTTGGCGTCGCTACGCTGCCAAACGGTGGTGGCTGGCAAAATGGCGGTCACCATGCCGCCTTCGCCGGGCTCATCCCAGTGCCCCTGATAGTATTTCCAGACCGCGCCTTTCGGATGGAAGCGGTCCTCGAATGCCATGCGCGCGGCCACTACGCCTTGCGAGGCCGCCGGACCGGAGTAATTCGTGAAGTAGAAGTAGAAGTATTCGCGGTTGCTGTCGAGCACAACGGAGAAGTCACCATGGCCGCCGGCGAAGAAGCCGTTGCGCGAGGAGCAGTCGATGGGATTGCCCGTACTGAGGACGGTCCCCATGTCATGGAAGCTTCTGCCGCCATCACGGGAAATCAGTGCGCCGATACGAGGGACCATCAGTTCGCTGCCCGGGCACTGCCCGGCGACTTCGTGATGGTACCAGGCGAACAGCGTGCCGTCCTTGTCCTGCCATGCGGCTTCAATCCACAGAGGGATGTTCACGTAACTGTCGATGCGCACGATTTCGGTTTCGTCGGCGAGGAACTGATTCGCGCCGCTGGTCAGCAGCGGCATGTTGGCCGAGTTCAGGATGTGGAACTGCCCCTCATGCCAGAAGACGGGGCTGTTGGAATCGACCGGCCCTGGCATGTAAGCGGGGGCCGCCGGACGGACCTCCACCCACTGGCCAAAGGCGGTTGCCGCAAGAAGAACCGGAGCGAGAGCGCGGACCATAGCTTTAGAACACAAACCCGTTGCAGCCGTCCCGCAAGAAGGCGGGAATCAGTGAGCAAACGTTACCGGATGAATAAGTGCTCATGTGAATGGCCGCCCTGAAATCTCAAGTGCTGCGATTTGACCATCTCACGACCCGCCAGATCAGCAAGCTGGATCGTGTCAGGACTGTGCTGATTCTGCCGGGAGCTATCCTGGAACAGCATGGCCCCTACCTTCCCTCCGGTTCCGATGGAATCTTCAGCCGGCGGTTGGCGGCGGACCTGGCCTCATCCATCGCCGCTAAGCCCGGTTGGACAGCCGTGATGCTGCCAACCATTCCGCTGGGAGCCGGCGCGGCAAACGAGATTGGGCGAAAGTGCTCCTTTGCCGGCAGCGTCACCATCCGGCCGTCAACGCTACGAACGGTTTTCACTGGAGCGTATCGCCGCGGTCGCGGCAATGAGAGGATGCTGCGTTAAGATGGGGTAGGCATGCGCACCAAAGCGATTGAGAGTTCCGACTGGCAAGGGGTGTTTCCCGTGCCGCCGCTGGCCCGTAACGCCAGCGGAGCAATTGATTTCCAGGAAAGTGAGAAGATTGTCCGCCACATTGCCGCCGGCGGCATCCGCAATTTCCTCTACGGAGGCAACGCCTTCCTTTATCACCTGACGCTGAAGGAGTACGAGGCCCTGCTGGAGTGGCTGAGCGGGTTGGACAAGGAGTTTTTCTGCATCCCGAGCGCCGGTCCGAGTTATGGGAGGGCCATGGACCAGGCGCCCCTGCTGGCCAAGTACGGATTCCCGTGCGTGATGCTGCTGCCTTGCGGCGACCCGCGTGACGCGGCGGGGCTGGAACGGGGCTACCGTACCTTCGCCGAGGCGGCCAAGACGCCACTGATCGTCTACTTGAAGGAGGAATCGAATTTTGGCAATGACCGGCCGGCCGGGCTAGACGCCGTGGGACGCCTGGTGAAGGACGGAATTTGCGTGGGGATCAAGTATGCCGTAGTGCGGGAGAATCCAAGCGAGGACGCCTACCTGGAAAGGTTGCTCCACCGCGTGGAGCGGGCGAAGGTGATCAGCGGGATCGGTGAGCGGCCGGCCATCGCGCACATGCGCGACTTCCGCCTGCCTGGTTTCACAACCGGCAGCGGCTGCGTGGCGCCGAACCTGTCGCGCATGCTGTTTGAGCTGAACAAAGCGGGACAATGGGAAGCGGCCGGCGCGGTTCGCCAGCAATTCCTCGGGCTGGAAGATCTGCGGGACGGCTGGGGTCCGGCACGCGTTCTCCATGCGGCTACCGAACTGGCTGGCATCGCAGCCACGGGTCCGATTGCTCCCTACGTCTCGCCGATCCGCAAGGAGCAAAGCGAAAAGCTAGCCGATGTTTCCAAGGAGCTGGCCGAGGCGGATCGCAAAGCAGCTGCAGTCAGCGTTTGACCCATATCGGACTGGCCCACGCGCACAAGAACCGTGCGGCCCCCACGCGAAGCGATAGAGCCAAAACATTTTCGCCCGCGAACAGCATAACTCAACCCTGCCTGATTTACACTTGAACAAGCGGGCCTAATGCCGATCGACATCGCACAGATCTGGAAGACGGGGAGTTGGAGTCGCGAAACCATCGGCTGATCTCGGAACTGCGCGGCGCCGCCGAGGATCTGCAGGCAATCCTGGACGAGCAAAGGGAAAAACTGAGGGCGAAAACTGGGAAGAGCTCGAGCAGGCTGTACCATGCCTCGTTGCGGAAGGTGGGGCTGGAAGCGCCGCCGGTTGCGGGGCAAACGAGTGTCGAGACTCGCGACTATTTGAGTCTGGTGCTGAACCTGCAAACGCGCGTCCGCTTCTTCATCAAGTGGTTTCAGCCGGTGCTGCGAATTTCGATGTGGTTCGTCGCCGCGTTCTTTGTTTTCGACCTGCTGGCGCCGTCGCGCGACGCGTTCCTGGCTACGGTGGCTTCCGTCGGCATTGCGCTCGGCTTGGGCGCGCAGGATCTGGTGAAGAACATCATCGGAGGGCTCGTGGTGCTGACCGACCGGCCCTTCCAGCTGGGAGACCGCGTCAAGATGGGCGAGGCGTATGGCGAGATCGACCATATCGGGCTGCGCAGCACGAAGCTGACAACGCCCGACGACACGCGTGTCACCATTCCCAATTCCGACATCCTCAGCAACCAGGTTTACAACGCCAACTCCGGCGTGCCGGATTGCCAGGTGGTGACCGACCTGTTTCTGCCCCCGGACACAGATCCTGAAATGGCTCGCCGAGTGGGGTGGGAAGCGGCGCTGTGCTGCCCGTATCTGCTCTCGCGCAAGCCGATTGTGACCCTGGTGGGCCATGGCTTTGACCGCCGGCCTTACTTGCGCCTGCGCATCAAGTGCTACGTGCATGACCACCGCTTTGAGCCGCCCATGATCAGCGACATCACCGCGCGTGCCGCGGGCGAGTTGAACCGGCTGGGAGTGCTGGTGCGGTGGACGGAATTCGCCGAGACCTGACGGCATGAAGATTCCGTACCTGCGGTGGTGGGTCGCGGCGCTGCTGTTCACCTGGCTGACAGGTCACATCGTGGAGCGGTTCTCCTATCAGGCGATCTTCATTCTGATGGGATTCCTGCACCCGCTGGCCTACCTGATCTTTGTGCGGATGGTGCGCAAGCCGGTGGTAAGCTCATAACGATGAGAATCTGCGCAGCGCTGCTACTTCTGGCCGCGGTCCCTTGCGCCGCACTCGATAAGAGCGCGCGGAGCAAGCATGGCATGGTGGCGGCGAGCACGCCCCATGCGGCTGCCGCAGGCGTGAAGATCCTCGAGCAAGGCGGCAACGCCGTGGACGCCGCCGCGGCCGTATGCTTCGCACTGATGGTCACCGACCCGCCGATGACCAGCCTCGGCGGACGAAGCCAGACGGTGATCGCGCTGAAGGATGGCCGCCTCATAGGGATCGACGGGGCGACGGAGGCGCCTGCGGGAGTCACACCGCTCGAGCAGGGCGCCAAGCCTCGCGCCGGTTATCAGGTGGCGCCGATTCCGGGCAACCCTGCCGCTCTGGCTCTTGCTGTTGGGCGGCATGGCCGGCTGCCACTTGCGAAAGTTCTTGAGCCGGCTATCGCGCTGGCCGAGGAAGGCTTCGCTGTGACGCCACGCATCGCCGAGATCTGGCAGAGCGAGCGCGCCAAACTGGCAGCCAATCCAGGCGCGGCTCTTAACTACTTGAAGCCCGACGGCAGCGCTTATCAAGCAGGCGAAAAGTTCCGCCATCCGCGGTTGGCGAAGCTGCTCCGAAACCTGGCATCGGCAGGCCCTGCATCCTTCTATCAAGGAGAGACAGCAAAGAGCATTGCCGGCGATATGGCCGCTCATCAAGGCTTCCTGACGGCGGCCGACCTTGCGGGATACAAGGCCGAAGAGGGGACGTTGGTTCGCGTCCGCTACCGCGACTACGACGTAATCTCGATGGGCCGCCACGGTTGGGGCAACACGCTGGGGCAGATGCTGAATATCCTGGCGCAGTTTTCTCTTCCGGGAGCGGCGGCGACGCCGGAGCAGGTGGAGCTCATCGGGCGCACCGTGCGCCAAGCGCTGGAGGATCGCCCGCAGCATATCGGCACGTTGCGGCCCAAAGCGGAGGGGCTGCCATTAGAGCTGATCTCCTCGCTCGAGTTTGGCCGCGAGCGTGCCGCGCTGATCCGCAGCCAGTTGGGGAAACCCGTCACCGCGGCCGGCGCGTTACCGAGAGCAGATCATGACACGACGCACCTGTCTGTAATGGACGCGGAAGGCAACGCGGTGGCCATGACCACTTCCATCGGACCGCGATTCGGCTCGCTTGCCGCCACGCCGGAACTCGGATTCATCTATGCGCACAGCTACAACATGCGCTCCGCGCCGACGCCCGGGGCTCGCGACTTGACCGAGATGACACCGACAATCATGCTGCGCAACGGCCGTCCGGTGCTTGCCGTCGGCGCCGCCGGGAGCGAACGGATTCCCGGCGCGATTCTTCAGGTGATCAGTTACGTGGTCGACCGGGGCAACACTCTCGAACGCGCTGTGAGCGCGCCGCGCATCTTTTCCGTCGGCAACAAGGCGCGCATCAGTGAAAACTTTCCGCCGGAAGTTGCAGCGCGGCTAAAGGGGCTCGGTTTTGAAATTGAACTGCGCGACCCGAGTATTCATCAGCACCTCGGCATCGTGCAGGCGGTACAGTACAACCCCTCTGCCAGGGAGTTCTTTGGAACAGCCGATCCCGTCTACGATGGCGCCGCCGCAGGACCCGCACGGATCGCTAGCCGCTAAGCGAGCCACTCGCAGAGCCGGTTCACGCCGGCCACTGTGCGGGCGCAATGGTTGCGCAGGAAAGCCTCATCCACGGACTCGCCACGCGCCACCGCGGCCAGGCATTCGGCGCCGTCGAAGTCGACGTAGCAAAGGCGCGCGGTGAGTTCCTCCTCAGGACGGCCGAATTCGACTCCGGGCAGCAGTGCCACGCCGGTCTCCTCCAGGATTTGGCGGCAGAACGGTTCCGCGGATATGGCTTTTGCGGAAAACTGCGGAAAGAGATAGAAACCGCCATCGGGATCATCCACCTCCGCACCTGCCTTGCGCAGTTCCGCCGCCACCCATTTACCAAGCGAGGAGAGCACGGCTCGCGATGCCTTGAGATAGGCTTCGATCGCTTTCCCGCCCTGAAAGGCCGTAACAGCGGCGCATTGCACGGGTGCGCTTGCAGTGGTGTAGGTTTCACTCGCGCAGACGGCCACGGCATCCAGCAGCCAGCGCAGTTCTCCCGGAAAAGTCATCGTGCCCAGGCGCCAGCCACCGGCCCCGCACCACTTGCTCAAGCCCGACGTGATGACGGCGCCTTCCGGATAATAACGCGCGATCGAGACGTGACCCCCGGCGTGATGGAGTTGTCCGTAAATCTCATCCGCCAGAACAACGATGCGGTAGCGTCGAGCAACTTCAGCCAGCGCTTCCAGCTGGGATGGAGTAAAGCTGAGTCCGGAAGGATTGTTGGGATAGTTCAGCACCAGTATGCGGCGCCGGTCAGGATTCCGGGCACAAGCCTGCTCCAGCGTTTCCGGCAACAGCCGCCAGCCGTTGCCACGCGAAGTCTCCATCCACCCAATGCGGCGGCCGAGCATCTGCGCTTGCGGCGCATAGGAGACCCAGCTTGGAGAAGGCAGCAGCAGATCGGCGTCATAGGCCAGCTGCAGGAGGAACATCAGCTCCTTCGATCCCGGCCCGATCAGCACATCCTGACCCGTTGCCTCGATTCCCTCCAGCCTCTGATGAAAGGAGGCGACAGCATCGCGGAGTTCCGGCAGTCCCCGCACCGGCAAATACTCCTTGCGGTGCGCTTGCCGCTGCAATTCCTGGACAACCGGTGCGGGCACCGGGAACGGCGATTGACCGAATCCTAGCTTGAAGACATCGCGCCCCTGGCTGCGGAGCCGGGTGGAATGTTCATTGATAACGAGCGTTGCGGACGGACGCAAGCCGTGCAGGTTGCTGTTCAGCTGCTTGGGTATCGATGCTTTGGAGACTGTGCTCATGCGGATTCGTGAGTAGGCGGCGGCCCGAACTCCGACAATACCAGTTCCAGCGCCTGTTGTTTGGACTCGATGCGGGATTCGAGTTGCGCCGTCTCGACTGATTCCAGCATGAGGCTGAATACCGGCCCGGGTGTGTATCCTTCCTCAATGAGATCATCGCCGGTCAGCAGCCGTGGTGGCTTCAACTGCTCCGGAGGCGTCTGTTCCAACTTCTCCTTGACGAACTCGTAGTTGCCAAGCAGGCCGTGGCTGGAGATGCAGTCCAGCCGGTGCAGCTCCAGATGCTCCTCAAAGCCATCCTGGCGCAGGAAGCGCTTGAGCGTGCTCTCCCTCATCTGGCGGACATCCTTGAATCGCAGGTGATCGGCCACCAGCGCCTCCACACGCCGGATCTCTTCGGCGGAAAAACGCAGCCGCGTCAGAATGCGAACCGCCATTTCAGCGCCGACCGGAGCATGATTGTCGAACCGGATCCGGTCAGCGATGCGGAAGGTGGGCGGCTTACCCACGTCGTGCAGCAGGACGGCAAGCGCGAGCGTAGGGGTGGGTTCGCGCATCATCTCCAGCATCAGCCGAGTGTGAATCCAGACATCGCCTTCCGGGTGAAACACGGGCGGCTGCGCCACTCCTTTCATCGCGGCGACCTCCGGCAAGAGCCCATCTAGCAAGCCGGTCTCGTCGAGCAGTTCCATGCCTCGCCGTGCACCGCCTTCGGTGAGAATGCGCACCAGCTCATCGCGGATGCGCTCGGCCGACACGAGTGGAATCTTGTCCCGCAGTTGGCGGATCGCCGCCAGCGTACCAGGCTCGACCCCGAAGCCGAACCGGGCGGCGAAGCGGACGGCTCGCAGCATGCGCAGGTGATCCTCGGTGAATCGCTGCACCGGATCGCCGACGGCGCGAATGAGTTTCATTGCCAGATCGGCTTGGCCGCCAATGAAATCCAGCACGCGGTTGCATTCCGGGTCAAGGAAAAGCGCGTTGATGGTAAAGTCACGGCGCAGGGCGTCCTGGCGGGGATCGGAGACGAACTCCACTTTCTCCGGATGGCGGCCGTCCTGGTAGGAGTGATCGGTGCGGAATGTGGCCACTTCCACCGCGCAGCCGGTTGCCTTCACCAGCACGACGCCGAAGTGCGCGCCTACCTTGTCGGACTTGGGGAACAGCGCGAGTATCTCGTCCGGCCGCGCGCTGGTTGCGACATCGTAGTCATCCGGCCGGCGGCCCATCAGCAGATCGCGCACGCAGCCGCCGACAAGATACGCCTCGAAACCAGCACCCCGCAGACGCTCGATGATGAAGAGAGCTAAATCCCGGCTATTACCTGCTTCCACTGTCTTGATCGTAGAATAGGTCAACAGGGGATGCAGGTCCCCTGTATGAGCGACTCAGAGCCTCCATCAACCAAGCCTTTTTCTTCCTCCGCAAAAGTAGTCATCGCTACCACCGTTGCGTTGAGCTTCATTTCCTTCTGGCGCGGCGCCGCCATTGTCCTGAGCGATCTGGCCTCGACGATGTTCTACGTCGGCGGCATCGCCGAGCGCGCCATCGGGAAACCGGCGCCATGGATGGTGCTGGCGGTGATGATTTTCAGCTTCGCGGTCCGCAGCATCTACATGGAAAGCTGCGGCATGTTCGTCCGCGGTGGTGTGTATGTTGTGGTGCGCGACAGCATGGGCCCCGGCATGGCGAAGATTTCCGTGTCGGCGCTGGTGGTGGACTATCTGCTCACCGGTCCGATCAGCTCAGTGAGCGCGGGTCAGTACCTGGGGCACCTGCTGAACGAGATGAGCGAGCTGGCGCACGCGGAGTTTCACGTCGACCCGAACTCTTTCGCGATGGTGTTCGGGCTGGCTGTAACCGGCTACTTCTGGTGGATGAACGTGAAAGGCATCCACGAATCCAGCGGCAAGGCGCTGCGCATCATGCAGGTGACCACGGTGATGGTAGTGGCGCTGCTCATCTGGTGCCCGCTGACACTGCTGATTCGTGGCGGGGCGCAGCTTCCACCGGCGCCGACTCAGGAGAATCTCCGCTTCACGCATGAATCACTCGGCTGGTTGGACGGCACCATCTGGCCACAGATGGCGGGGATAGGGCTGTTGATCGCATTCGGCCACTCGCTGCTGGCGATGAGTGGGTTTGAAACACTGGCCCAGGTCTACCGCGAAATCGGCTACCCGAAGCTGAAGAACTTGAAGATCACCGCCAACGCGGTCTGCACCTACGCGCTGCTGAGCACGGGAATGATCAGCCTGTTCGCGGTAATGATCATTCCCGACGCGGTGCGGTCGAAGTACTATGACAACCTCATCGGCGGACTTTCGATGAGCCTGGCCGGGCCGTACCTTCTGCGGCTGGGATTTCACGTCTTTGTTGTGATCGTGGGCACGATGATTCTTTCCGGGGCCGTGAACACATCGATGATCGGAGCCAATGGAATTCTGAACCGCGTGGCCGAAGACGGCGTGCTGGTCGGCTGGTTCCGCAAGCCGCACCCCAGGTTCGGTACGACGTATCGTATCGTCACGCTGATCGCGCTACTGCAGGCGGCAACCATCATCGGAAGCCGGGGCGATGTTTACCTGCTGGGTGAGGCTTACGCTTTCGGCGTGGTATGGAGCTTCTTCATGAAGTCGCTTGGCGTGCTGGTGCTACGGTTCCAGCGCAGCGACCAGGAGTACAAGACACCGCTGAACCTGCGGATCGGAGGACGCGAGATCCCGTTGGGCCTGATTGCCACAACGCTGGCACTGTTGTTCGTGGCCATCGCGAATCTGCTCACCAAGAAGATCGCCACCATTTACGGAATCTCGTTCACGCTGGTGTTTTTGGTTCTTTTCATCGTCTCCGAACGCATCCATTTGCGGCTGCACAAGCGCGAAGAGAAACCGCTGGAAGAGTTCAATCTCGATTATCACGGCGAAGTGGACGCGGGGGGAATTCATGCGCGGCCTGGCGCCGTGTTGGTGGCCGTGCGCGACTACACGCGGATGGACCATCTGAAGAAGGTTCTCGAGAAGACCAACCTCCGCCGCCATGACATCGTGGTGATGACGGTCCGGCGGCTCACCGCCGGCACCGGCGAGCATGACCTTAAGGAAGGTCAGCTGTTCTCCCACTATGAAAAGGAACTATTCAGCCACGTGGTGGAACTGGCCGAGTGGGAAGGCAAGCCGGTGGAGCTGCTGGTTGTGCCGGCCGTGGATCCGTTCGACGCCATGGTTCAGGCGGCCAATCGGCTTCAGGTTTCGCGCTTGGTGACCGGCGTTTCCCCGCGGATGGAATCCAACGAACTGGCGCGGCGGATCGGGCTGGCGTGGGAGAAGTTGCCGCAGCCGCGGCATCCGTTCTCGCTCGAGATCATCGCCGCGGATCGTCCGTCGGTCTTCGTGAATCTCGGTCCGCATCCGCCGCGGCTCTGGCCCGAGGATGTGGAGCGGCTGCATGATCTGTGGCTGCGGCTGAGCGCGGATGACCGCGTTGGTTCCAGGCTCCATCACCGCGATGTGGTACGCGTAGCGCTGATGCGGTTGGAAAAGGACTTACAGGGTGGGGAGCCGGAAGTGGTTTATGAGGAATTGATCCGGGAATTGCGCCGCCACTAAGGGGAGCTTTCCTTCTGGCCCAGCACCTGGTCGAAAAGAGCCTGCTTTTTCAGGTCCTTTTTCGACGGTGGCGCTTCTCCATTGCGGAAATCGTGTTCGTTATAGCAAGAACGGCAGCGCACCTTGGCCGGCCCTTCGTTGAGAATCGAGACGATCAGGTGGTTGGTCAGCCTCCTGCATTTGACGCAAAAGTCGTCAATATCGTCGCCTAGGCGATGTTCCCTCATTTGCGCATCCCGATCATTACCAATGGGAGCAGTATATCAAAGCAGGTGAAATGCAGCGAAGGAAAGCAGGCCGAATGTGGCCGAGCCAACGATCACCCAAGCAGTGTCCGTCTTCGTGAACGCGAGGATCAGAAAGGACACTAACGCCAATCCAGCCGACTGAAGGTTGTTGACGGCATCGCGTGCCAGCGGAATGGTGGACGCGATCAAAAGGCCCGCAGCTGCCAGGATGACCGAGTGGATGATGCGCTGCACGGCAGGTTGATCGGCGCGGCGGCCCAAATAGCGCGAAAGCGGAATCACAAGAAACGCCGGCGTGATCATCGCCAGGCAGCCGGCGATGGCGCCGGGAATTCCGGCAACGTAGTAGCCTACGCAGACCAGGTAGAGGCCAAGTGGTCCGGGGCCCATGCGTGCAACGCCAACCGCCGTATTGAGCTCGCGCTCGGTGAGAAGTTGCCGTTGGACAACGAGATCGTTGTGAATGATCGGTAGTGACGCCAGGCCGCTGAAGCTAACAAGGGTTGCTTTCAGCAGCAGAAAGTAGAGGAGGATTGCGTTCATTGCCGCGCCGGTTCCTTCCACATCGATCCGGCGACAGCAGCGATCAACAGAATGAGCAAGGGAGACATGTGGGCCTGGAAATGCAGGGTGGCTGCGGCGGCGGCGAGAAGCAGACAGCGCGCGAGGCCGCTGGATTGAAGTCGTGGTTGCACGAGGAGCCAGGCGCTAGCGGCCATCATGCCAACGACTGCCGCCAGAATCGCCGCGGCGGCGGCCTGCACCCACGGATTGGATTGTGCGTGCTGATAGGCGATGAGCAACCACAGAGCGAGCATCGCGGAGGGAAGGCTGACGCTGAACACGGCAGCCACGGCTCCCAGAATGCCGCGGACAAACCAGCCGGCAGCGGCAGAAAAAGCCAGCACATTGGTACCGGGGGTGAGGCGTGCCAGGCTGTAGCCGAGGGCGAATTGCTGGTCCGTGATCCACTTCCGGCTGTGCAGCAGTTCGCGTTGCATCGCCGCGATCATCGGGTCGCCGCCGCCGAAGGTAGTGTTGCCGGCGCGCAGGAATATCGAGGTGAGCTGGCCTAAGCCGGGCCTGGACATTCCGTTACTGTATCATCGGGGTGTGATCCGCCGGTTCTCCGACAAGTGGTTTCTGCTGTCGGCCTCCGCAGCGCTCCTGGTCATCGCCGGAGGCGGCGTTTACTTGTGGAAACGTTCCACGGCTCCGCCGCCGCCGAAGCCGGTTGCCGCCGAGCCGGCGATCCCCGCCGGCGCCGAGCTAAGTTTCTCGGGCATCGTGCGGGCGCGGCACGTGGTGCTGGTGCCGGCGCCGACCGACGGGACGCTGGAGAGCATGGAAGTGGGGGTCGGCATGGAAGTGTTCGAAGCGCAGTTGCTGGGCCGGATCAAGAATACGCTGCTGGAATCCTCGCGCGATGCGGCGCGTGAGGAGATGGAAAGCGCGCAGTCGAGAGTGAATCATCTGGAGAGCGGGCTGATCGCGGCGCGGCTGGAGGCTTCCCGGACCGCCGCCGAAGCGAGCCGAGCGCGCATGGAGTTTGAGAAGGCCGAAAAGCTCTACCTGCGCCAGCAGATGCTGCTGCGCGAGGGCGCGACGGCGAAATTGGTTCATGACAAGGCAGAGAGAGGCTACCGGCTGGCGAAGGCCGACGACGAAGCGCAGAGCCAGACGGCAAGGCAGGCTCAGGACAGGGTGGAAACCATATCGCGGGATCTGGAGGCGGCCAAGCGGGCGCTCGAGGAGAAGAAGGGTGAGATGGAGCGGGCGACAGGCGACCTGTCAGGAGCGGAGTTGCTTTCCCCGGTGGATGGCGTGCTGATCGGCGCGCGTTATAAGGTAGGCGAGGAGATTCCGCCCGGGCTGGAGGATCTGTTCCAGATCGGCGTGGATCTCAATGAGCTGGAAGTGGGGATCGAGCCTGATCCTCGCGTTCGCACGAGGCTTCGTGACGGGCTACCCGCGCTCGTGCAGATCCTAGAGATTTCCGGTGACGCCATCCATGCAGAGCTGCGGTTGGATGAAGACGGCAAGGCGCGAGTGGAGTTCCAAACCGCCGATGTGACGATCAAGCCTGGACTGAATGCGATTGTGAAGATCAAGCTACCATAGGATCAGAGCCATGGAATTCCTGCATAACAGCCTGGTGGAACTCATCGGGCAAACTTCGTTTCACCTGCCGGCGGACGTGCGTGAGGCCATGGGCATCACGATCGAACGCGAGACGCCGAACACGCAATCGGCGCAGGCGCTGCAAGTGATCGCCACCAATGTGGATATGGCGCAGGATGAGGAGAGCCCGATCTGCCAGGACACCGGCATGCCGACCTTCTTCGTGCACACGCCGGTGGGCGTGAACCAGATCAAGATTGCGAAAGTGATCCGGGAAGCGGTGGCGGAGGCAACGCGGCGCGGCAAGCTGCGGCCGAACTCGGTGGATTCGATTACAGGCAAAAATACCGGAGATAACCTCGGGACCGAGACTCCCGTGCTTCACTTCGAACAATGGGAAGAAGACGACATCGAGGTAAAGCTGATCCTGAAGGGCGGCGGATGTGAGAACAAGAACATACAGTATTCCCTGCCCTGCCCGCTGGATCATCTGGGCCGCGCCGACCGCGACCTGGAAGGTGTGCGCAAATGCATCCTGCACGCAGTGTGGCAGGCCCAGGGTCAGGGCTGCGCGCCGGGCGCCGTCGGCGTCTGCATCGGCAGCGACCGGGCGCATGGCTACGCGCTGGCTAAACAAGAACTGTTGCGCACTCTGGATGACGTGAATCCAAACCCGGTGCTGGCGAAGCTGGAAGCCGAGATCATGGATCAGGCCAACCAGATCGGTGTCGGCGCGATGGGCTTTGGCGGCAAGTCGAGCCTGATCGGCTGCAAGATTACGGCGGCCAACCGGCTGCCTGCAAGCTTCTTCGTGTCGGTGGCGTATGACTGCTGGGCGTTCCGGAGGTTAGGCGTGCGGCTGGATGCATCGAGCGGCGCCATTAAGCAGTGGCTTTACCGCGACCCGTCGCGGCCGGTGGAGAAGATGGCGAAGGCGTCGGGGTTCCAGCTCTCCGGGCGTGAAGTGATTCTGCGGCCTCCGCTGAGCGAAGCCGACGTCCGCGCGCTGAAGGTGGGGGACGTGGTGCTGATTCACGGCGAGATGTTCACGGGCCGCGACATGGTGCATCACCACCTGATGTCGCACGAGCCGCCGGTGGATCTGCGCGGCGGGGTGCTCTACCACTGCGGGCCGGTGATGCTGAAGGTAGGCAATGAGTGGGTGATGAAGGCCGGAGGCCCCACCACCAGCGCACGTGAAGAGCCATACCAGGCGCACGTGATCGGCGAATACGGCGTACGCGCGGTGATAGGCAAGGGCGGCATGGGCGCCAAGACGCTGGCTGCGCTGCAGGAGCACGGAGCGGTCTACCTGCACGGAATCGGCGGCGCCGCCCAGTTCTACGCGCGCACTGTGGAGAAGGTGCTGGGCGTGCACTGGCTGGAGGAATACGGCATTCCAGAAGCGATGTGGCACTTGCGCGTGAACGGTTTCATGGCGATTGTCACCATGGACTCGCACGGCAACAGCCTGCACAGGGAAGTGGAGCAGCAGACGGGTGGGTTGCTCAAGCAGTTGCAGGAAGCCTGATCAGTTTTTCTTCGAGGTCAGTTCCTTGGTGAGCCGGTCGATTTCCTTTTCCACGGCTTCGCGCCGGCGCGGTTCCTTGATCTCCGGAAGCAGCTTCTCGAGCGCCGCCTTGCAGGCCATCTCCAATGCGATTTCCTTGGCGACCTTGATGTCCGGTTCGACGCCCGTTCCTTCCCAGTTGGTTTTCGAAATCGGGTTGATGGCGCGGGCGAAGGGGACGCCAATCATGAAATGGTCGTGGATGCGTTGGCCCATTACCGGATGGGCTCCGCCGCCGGTGACTTCGCCGATGATGGTGGCCCGTTTGAGGTTCTTCAGGTTGAAGGAGAACTCCTCCGCGCCGGATACACGGCATCGACAAATGAGACGCCGGGTGCGGCGCCCTGCGTCAGCGTGCGTCCCCCAAAGCGGCCTTTTTGCAGCTGCATCATGCGCTCCGGCGGGAGGAAGATCAACTCATGGTGAGCCGGAGAGGCTCTTACGCAGATTGGCTACTTCGCTGCGCAGTGTTCCGGCGTAGACGGCGACATCGCCGCGCCAACTGAGCACATTGAATCCCATCTTTCGCCACTGATCGGCCTGCTCCATGTTGCCGGGCTGCATGCCGGCAAGCTTGTGGTGCTTGCGGGCGGCGTCGACCACTTTCTTCTGTGCCTCGAGGAATCGCGGATTCTGGAACTGGCCGGGGATGCCCATGGCCTGGCTGAGATCGAAGTGGCCGATCCAAAGCACGTCGACACCGGGCGTGGCGATAATCGCTTCGACGTTTTCCAGGCCGGCGGGTGATTCGATCATGCAGATCACGGTGGAGTTATCGTTCGCCTTTTGGAAATAGGCGACGGGGTCGGGATTCAGATAATCGGTGTGGGCCGCGCCGAGGCCAACACCGCGCTTGCCGAGCGGGGCGTATTTGGCGGCATCGACGATCTGGCGGGCTTGTTCGGCCGATTCCACGTTCGCCACCATGACTCCGAGCGCGCCGGCGTCCATGACACGGGCGATGAAGTGGTAGAGACCCTGCGGCACCCGAACGAAAGGCGCGATGTCGGTGGCCTTAAGCCAGGCAATCAGATCGGCGATGCGCTCGGTGTCAAACTCGGAGTGCTCCATATCGAGCAGTACGAAATCGAGGTTGGCCGATTCCAGGATCTTGGCGATGCCACGCGTGCCGAACTCCCAGATCATATGGCCGACGGGAATGCCGCCTGTGGCGACCACTTTGCGGAAACGGTTTTCTTTCATGAGGGGTTAGTGGGCGTGTTCGAGTTCGCTTTCAGCGGCGAGCATCTCGCTGAGCTGGCCGTCCTCCTGGAACGGGAAATCGAAGGGGCCTTCAAGGATTTCCAGCGCGGGATTAGCCTTGAATTCGTCGAACAGGTTTTCGCTGATGGCGGCACGGGAGAGCTCCATGGTGTTGCGGATCCAGCCGATGCTGACGCGGCGCATGTCGAATTTGCCAACGGTGGGCATGATGCGCTCCAGGCATTCGCGGTCAGTGGAGAAATGGATGGGAGTCCGGATGGCGCTGGGGGTGGATGCGGTGAGCGAGTTGATCCAGGTGGGCGTCCAGTCGATCTTTTCCAGCAGGCGGTCATGCACCACGTCGGCCATGCCGAGGCCAACGCCGTTACCGTAGGAGTTGGGATGAAGGTCGCGGACGTAGATGCGCTCGAACTTCGGGGTATCGGGCCAGGGATTGTAGGCCCCGTTCACGGAGCGGTTGGCGACCTTGGTGTCCATGCCGGCGCCGGAAATGGGTTTGCCGATTTGATCGAGGATGAGTATGTCGAGGTGTTTCGCGGGGACGTGTCCCATCCAGGACTTGACGAGAGCGAGCAGCTCCTCTTCCTTCTGCTCCATGCCGTCAACCGGGACGGCGGTGAGCTGGCCCGTGTTGTGGTTGGCGTCTTCGAGAATGGCGAGGCCGCCGAGGATCTTACCGGACTTGAGCACCTGGCGGCCGACGCTACGGATGACCTTTTCCAGGCCCATGGTGTAGGCGTAGGTGTGATAGGTCTGCGCGCCGGCGAACTTGCCGAGTCCAATGGCCATCATCTTGAACAGACCGCTTTCAATCTTGCCGGCGAAATCGGTGTGCCACTTGACGCGTCCAACCAGCATGACACCGTGGCTGTCAAAGGCGTTTTTATCGAGAAAGGCTTCCAGACCCTCGGCCGTTCTGCCGAGCGGAACCACTTCGAGCGAACTGAGAATGGGGCAGCCCATCGTGGCTTCGTGAATGCCATAGTGGGCGAGGACGTCGGCCTGGCCTTCCGCCGTGGCGGCGCCGTGCGAGCCCATCGCCGGGAAGATGAAGGGCTTCATGCCTTCCGATTTCCAGAAGTCGACTACGGCGCGGACGATCATCGCGATGTTGGTGATGCCGCGGCTGCCGACGCCGATGGCGACTTTCGCGCCCGGCTTGAGTTTTGACGCCAGGCCCGATTGTTTCAGTTCCTTTTGCACCGTGCCGGGGATGTCTTTGACACTGCGATCAGGAAAATTCTGTTGCACCAGATAGAGGCGGGGAAACTCCATGTATGCGAGTATACCAGCCCGGTTCAGGCCTGCTTTAGATACGCTTGGCGCGCATCGAGAATCACCTTGCGCGCTTCAATCGGCCCGCGCCAGCCCTTCGATGCGGGTCTGCTTGCCTTCCAGCTTCTGGTCGGCCTCTTCGTTGTCGACCAGGTCGAGCACGCCGACGGGGCGCACGTCGATCCTTCAGCCGGGGAAGCTGGGCTCCTGCACGAGAACCAGCACATCGAGCGGGTCGCCACCATGGAAGGGTAACAGATCGATGCGCGGGTATGGGAGGATGGCAGTCATGTTGGTGTTGCTTCTGATGGCCGCCCTGGCGGCGGCGCAGGTTCCGCAGAATCCGTCGCCGATGGTGGATACCACGCGCGCGCACGAGCGGCTGAGCGAGCAGACGCCGCCGGGTGAGAGGCACAAGCTCTCGGTAGGGACGCTTTATTTGCCGCCGAGACTGAAGAGGGCCACTGCACCGCTGCTGATTCACTTTCACGGGCCGGGCTGGATTGCGGAAGCGGCGGGATCACGGATGCGCGGGACGGCGGTGATCTCGATCGAACTGGGGCAGGGTTCGGCCGCCTACGCGAAACCGTTCCGGGAGACGGGATTGTTCGAGAAGCTGGTGGAGGAAGCGGAGGCGAAGGCGGAGACGAAGTTCACGCCGATCACGCTGTCGAGTTGGAGCGCCGGATATGGCGCAGTGCGGGAGATCCTGCGCGTGCCGGGCTACTACGAGCGGGTAAACCGCTATATCGCGCTGGATTCGATTCACGCCGGCTACGTGTCGGGCAAAGCCGACCCGGCCAACGTGGATGTATTTCTGCAGTTCGCCCGGGATGCGGTGGAGGGGAAGAAGGAGATGCTGTTGACGCATTCGGAGGTGTTTCCGGGAACCTACGCCAGCACGACGGAGGTGGTGGACTGCCTGCTGGAGCAGCTGAAGCTGAAACGCAAAGCAGTTTTGAAATGGGGGCCGCTGGGGATGCAGCAGTTGAGCGAAGTGAAGGCCGGGAAACTGGAGGTAATGGGCTTTGCGGGCAACTCGGCCCCGGATCACGTGGACCACATGCACGCGTTCCCTGAATTGGGGAGCCGCTGACGGGCCATGATATTCTATGAGGGTAACCTCTTCCCGGGATTCATCCACTTTGAAAATAGGTTTTGTCAGTCTCGGGTGTCCCAAAAACCTGGTGGACACCGAAGTCATGATGGGGCAGCTTGCGAGCCGAGGGCACGAGTTGACGCCCGATCCGCAGGACGCCGAAGTGATCGTCGTCAACACGTGCAGCTTCATTGATCCGGCCAAGCAGGAATCGGTAGACACAATTCTGGAAATGGCGGAGTTCAAAAAGAGAGGCCGCGCGAAGCGGCTGGTGGTGGCCGGGTGTTTGGTGGAGCGGTACGGCAAGGAGATCGCGGCGAAGATGCCGGAGGTGGACGCGATCCTCGGCACCAACCAAGTGGAACAGATCGTGGCAGCGTGCGAGGGCGGGGATCCGAAGGTGGCGCCGGAACCCTATCTCTATCACGATGGGACGCCGCGGGTGCGCGCGACGCCGAAGCATTTCGCCTATGTGAAGATCGCGGAGGGGTGTGACCACCCTTGCACTTTCTGCGTGATTCCGCAGTATCGCGGGGCGTTTCGAAGCCGGCGGTTTGAGTCGGTGGTGATGGAGGTTTCGCGGCTTTTTCAGGAGGGTGTGCGCGAAGTGAACCTGATCGGGCAGGATACAACCTGCTACGGAGAGGATCTCGGTATCCGCGACGGGCTGGCGCACCTGCTTGAGCGGCTGTCGCGGATCGAGACGCCGCATCCGAAGTGGGTGCGTTTTCTCTACGCCTATCCGAACAAAGTTTCACAGAAACTGCTGGATACGATCGCGGCGCAGGATTCGCTGGTGAAGTATATCGACATGCCGCTGCAGCACGCATCCGGAGAAGTGCTGAGGCGGATGAAGCGCGGCTCGAACGGAGATCAGTTCCTGAAGCTGCTGGAGCGAGTCCGGCGGACGATACCGGGAGTCGCGATCCGGTCGAGCTTCATCGTGGGATTCCCGGGAGAGTCGCAACAGGATTTCGACGAGTTGTGCCAGTTTGCGGAAGCGGCGCGGTTTGACCGGCTGGGCGTGTTCACCTATTCCGATGAGGATACGAGCGGGAGCTTCCATCTGGACGGGAAAGTGGGCGGGCGCGACCGTTACAACCGCAAGCGGCGTTTGATGGCGATTCAGCGCCGGATTTCGGCGAAGATGAACCGCGGGCTAGTCGGCCGCGAATTTCCCGTGTTGGTGGAGGGGCCATCGCGCGAGACGGATCTGCTGTGGGAGGCGCGCCTGGCAACGCAGGCTCCGGAGATCGACGGGATCTGCTACATCAATGACGACAACGGGCATCCGCTGCGGCCGGGCGAGATGCGGCGGCTGCGCATCGTGGAGGCGCACGATTACGATCTGGTGGGCGAAGTAGTGGATCTGCCCGAGGCTTCCTTCCAGCCGATGCCGCCGGCGCTGTTTCCGATTCTGACCGGCCCCGGCTCCCTGCCGATTTCGCGCGGACAATGAAGCAGCTGGTGTGCCCGATCTGCCGCAAGCCGGTGACAATGGGCGATCCGGAGATGCCGTTCTGCGGTGAGCGCTGCCGGTTGCTGGATCTGGGCAACTGGGCATCAGAACGTTACGTCATCTCGACTCCGATGGAGGAATCGGTGGAGGATCTGGAGGAGCCGGATGAGTAGGGTTGGTTATGCGCCGGCGTGGGTGATTGCCACATTCTTCGGGTTTGGGCTTTCGCCGGTGGCGCCGGGGACGGTGGGTTCGGCGGGCGCCATTGCGGTTGCATGGTGGCTGCACAGCGCCTACGGATGGTCGGCGTTGGACTTTGTGATTCTGAGTCTGCTGCTGACGGGGCCGGGGATTTGGGCCGCGGGAGCGGTGGCCAAGGCGGCTGCGAATAACGACCCGTCGAAGGTGGTGATCGATGAGGTGCTGGGAGTGTGGCTGGCGCTCGGCGGAGCGCACGAGTTGAACGGAAAGACGTGGGTGGCGGCGTTCGCGCTGTTCCGGCTGTTTGATATCTGGAAACCGTTTCCGGTACGGCAATTGGAGGGGCTGCATGGGGGAAAGGGAATCGTGGCCGATGATTTGGGGGCGGGGTTGTATGCGGCGCTTGTGTTGTTTGCCGCCGGATGGTTCAATCTAATTTAACGATGCCAGAAGCGAAAGCAGCGGCGCAGCCGCGAATCTCAAGCGTTAGTCCGCAGGCCGCCATACCGGGCGGCGAATTCACGATCAAAGGGGAGAACCTGGCCGGCGCGGCCGTACCGCGTGTGTTGATCGGCGACGTGCCGGCATCGGTGCTGGTGGGGTCGGACTCCTTCATCATCGCCCGGGTTCCGGAAGGCGTTTCCGACAGCAAGATGGTGGTTCGCGCGACGCAGAAGGAAAGCAAGCCTTGGGTCTGCCACGTGGGGATCCCGCTGGCCGATTCGCTGCATCCGGTAGCGAACCCTTCGATTGACCGCACCGGGAACGTGTTCACGACATTCAGCGGGTCGCGCGGGCAGAAGACACCGGTTTCGGTGTACAAAGTGGACGGCCACGGCAACGTGAAGGCGTTTCTCTCCGATTTGATGAACGCGACATCGGTGGCCTTTGACAGCGAAGGACTGCTGTATGTCAGCTCGCGGTACGACGGTATCGTCTACCAGGTGACGCCGGCAGGCGAGATGTCGGTTTATGCCGAGGGCATGGGCGTGGCCACGGGGATCGCTTTTGACGGGGAAGACAATCTGTTTGTGGGCGACCGGACAGGGACGATTTTCAAGATCAGCCGGAGCCGGCAGATTTACGTGTTCGCGACGCTGGAGCCGTCGATTGCGGCCTACCACCTGGCATTCGGGCCGAAGCGCGATCTCTACGTGACGGGCCCAACGACCTCGAGTTTTGACGGCGTCTATCGGATCTCGCCGAACGGGCAAGTGTCGGTTTGCTACCGCGGACTGGGCCGTCCGCAGGGTTTGGCATTCGATATCGAGGGCCGGCTGTATGTGGCGGCGTCGCTCGGCGGGCGGCGCGGAGTGGTTCGTTTCCCTGGCGAGGGCGAGGAGCCGGAACTGTTCCTGTCGGGTCCCAACATTGTCGGGCTTGCCTTCATGGCGCCGTCGTACCTGGTTGTCACCACATCGAGTGCGCTCTACCGGGTGGAGGCGGGCGTCGCGGGACTTCCCTTCCCCAACCTGTAGTCCGGCAGCGCCCATGAACGCAGAGATCATCGCAGTCGGCTCCGAGATGCTGACACCGGCGCGGACCGATACCAACTCACTATGGCTGACCGATCAGTTGAACCAGCTGGGTATTGAAGTGGTGGCGAAGATGATTGTCGGCGACGACCGGCTGAGGCTGGCGACGCTGTTCGGGGCGGCGCTGTTGCGCGCCGATCTGGTGATTCTCACGGGAGGATTGGGACCAACCGAGGACGACGTCACGCGCGAGGCGGTGGCCCAGGCGATGGGGCGGCAGCTACTTTACAAGCAGGAACTCGAGGATGCCATCGCGGCGCGGTTCCGCAGTATCAACCGTCCAATGGCGGAGATCAACAGGCGGCAGGCGTTTCTGATCGACGGATTCGAGGCGCTGTCGAATCCGCGCGGCACCGCACCGGGGCAGTGGGGCGAGATGGAGAACGCCAAGATGATTGCACTATTGCCGGGTCCACCGAACGAACTGAAGGGCATGTATACGGATCACTGCCTGGAGCGGCTGCGGAAACGCGTGCCGCCGCAACGCATCGCGACGCTGGTATTTCGTGTGGCGGGCATGGGCGAGTCGGATCTGGATCAGCTGATCGCGCCGGTTTATACGCGGTACACAAATCCCGTCACGACAGTGCTGGCCAAGCCTGGCGATGTGCAGATCCATCTGCGTGCGCGCTGTTGGAGGCAGGATGAGGCGGATGCCTTGTTGGCGGAGGTCGGGCCGCAGATCGAGAGCTTGCTGGGGGACCGCATTTATTCGCGGAATGGCGACGATTTGGAAACGGCAACAGGGAAGCTGCTGCTGGAGGGGAACGCGAGCGTGAGTGTGGCGGAGAGTTGCACGGGAGGGCTGCTGGCTTCGCGGATCACGTCGGTGCCGGGCTCGTCCGGATATTTTCGCGGAGGCTTTCTTGTTTATACGAACGCGATGAAGCAGGCGCTGCTCGGCATTGAGGAGAAGCTGATCGCCGAGCATACGGAGGTGAGCGAGGAGGTGGCTCGAGCAATGGCGGAGGCAGCGCGAGCCAGAACAGGGGCGACTCACGGAGTATCGGTGACGGGATACGCGGGGCCGGATGGCGGTACGGAAGCCAACCCGGTGGGCACGGTCTTTCTAGGTTTGGCCACGCCAGCCGGGACGAAGGTGCGCCGCGTGCAGTTGTTCGGCGACCGGCACCGGATACGGTCCGTTGCGGCAACGAGCGCGCTCGATCTTTTGCGGCGAAGCTTGCTGCGCTAAGGACCTGGTGGCGGTTCCGTGATGATGACGCCCCAGGGGCGGTCGCCGACGGGGATTTTCTTAGCTTCTTTCTTCGAGTCGACGTCAACGAGGCTGATGTCATTGGAGGGGCCGTTGGCCGTGTAGATGCGCCTGCCGTCTTTCGTGATGGCGATGCCCCAAGGGCGGCGGCCAACCTGAATAGAACCTGCGGGCTGGTCCGTAGCGGCATCGATCAGCATGATGTGGCCGAAGGAGCCGGCGGTGACGTAAACGGTCTTGTTGTCGGGGGAGATCACGACGCCCATGGGACGGACCTTCTCATCACCGAGCTTGACGGTCTTGAGAAGCTTGTGGGATTGGGCGTCGACGACAGCCACCGCGGCGTCGTTTTCGAGCGTAACGTAGCCTTTGGAGCCGTCGCCAAGAAAAGCGATGGAGCGGGGGCGGTGGCCGACCTTGATGACGGCAATCTTTTCGTGCTTGACGGTGTCGATGGCGTAGACGGTGCCTTCGTCTTCGCAGGTGACGTAGACGACCTTGCCGTCGGGACGGAGCGTGACGCCTTCGGGCTCTTCACCGATCTTGACGGACTGGATGATTTTGCCGGATTCCAGGTCCACGACATTGGACATGGCGGCGTCTTCATTAGCCACGAAGAGGTAACGGTCGTCGGCGCTGACGGCGATTTGTTCCGGGTCAGGACCGACGTCAAGGACACGAAGGACTTTGAAAGTGGCGGCGTCGATGACAGCGACGCCGTCGGCGGAGCGGTCCGGCGGCGGGAGCTTGCTCTCGTCGGTGCCAGGAGGTGAAAAAGGAGAGCCGCTGAGGGCGACGTAGAGAAGCTTGCCGTCCGAGGATGCCTGGATGCCGCGGGGACGCTTGCCCAAGGGAACGGTGGCGAGAATGGTGAGCGTGGATTCCTCGATCACACTCAGCGTTCCGGCGGCCTCATTGGTGACGAAGATGCGCGCGGAGGGGGGGTTGGCGGGTTCCGTGGGCGTGGGTTTGGAGCAGGCGGAGAGCCAGAGAGCGGCGGCGCTGAATAGGAATCGTTTCATTGGTTTCTCCAGTGCATGCCGGCAAAGTCCATGAAGCGCTCCCAGTCATAGAGAGTGACGTCGTGTTTGCCTTCGCGAATATGATAACCGATGGTTTGCATAAGGGGCTTGTGGATGACGGGCATTTCGGTGGCGCCGAGATCGCGCAGGCCGAGCAGGCGGTAGACGGGGCCTGCGGCAACGCCGGAGAGGAATTCGCCTTTGGGGTCGGCCCAGAGATCCTCGGCGGCGCTGGCGATGTAAACCGGGCGCGGGGCCATGAGGGCGATGAGCATGTGCTGATCGATGGGGAGCGCGGATTCGTCGCCGTTGTACTGGCGGAAGGTTTGGGAGAACCAGTGAGGAAAGGAAGTGTTGATGCGCTTGACGGTCTCTCCGAATGCGCGGCGGCTGAGAGCAGCGCCGCCGCAGCCGGAGTTGTTGGAGATGACGATGGAGAAGCGCGGATCTTCGGCGCCGGCCCAAAGCGCGGCCTTGCCGAGGCGGGAGTGGCCGAGGACGGCGACTTTCTTGGAGTCTATGTCCTTGTCGGTTTCCAGATGATCGAGGGCACGGCTGAGCCCCCAGGCCCAGCCGGCGATGGCGCCCCAGGATTCGGGCGTACGTTCACCGCCCATGAGCGCGTGGACGCCGTTGGCGAAGCCGTCATCGAAGTCAGGATCGAAGTCGCCGTAGTAGAGGGTGGCGACGCCGTAGCCACGCTCGATGATTTTTTCAATGGGCCAGCGGGAGGCGGTTGCTCCGCGTGCGGCAACGGCGCCGCCGCGCATCCATTGTTTGGAGACAGGAACGGCGGGGTCGAGAGTGACGGCGTGATTGCCGCTGAAATTGAGGCCGAGGAAGACGGGGACAGGGCCTTTGGCCTGCGCGGGGAGATAGATGAGGAGTTCGGCTGCAAGCTTGCGGTTTTGATGTTCGAGGTGCAGGTTGAGAATTTTACGGACAGCTTTTCCGGAGAGGGCCTGCGTGTCGAGATTGATGAGCTCCGCGGTCTGGCGCTGAGGCTTGGCGGGACTGCGGCCGAACATGTGAGCGCGGAAGAGTTCCAGGATTTCGGCGCGGCGGCGGGGCCAGTCCTTGGCGTTGCGGACGCCGTGAAGAGGGTCGGGGAGGGTGTAGGCAGGAACGCGCGTTTCGTCGTAGTGTGTGCCCTCCGGTTGCGCGGCAAGAGGGAGGGTAACCAGCAGGAGGGGGAGGGCCGTCTGTAGGATGCGCATCATTTGATAATCTATCAGCATTCGCTGTGAGGACACCCATGAAACGCTTCCTGTATTTAATGATGACGATGGCTGTGGTTTGCGCGTTTGCGCAGCAACAGCGGCAGGTGGACCGCAAGAGCCGAACTTCTCCGCTTGGCTACGACGATACGCCGGTGCTGCCCGGGCAGAAGTGGAAGGTGCACGATATTGCCAGGCCGCGTCCCGCCATGGTGACGCCGGGCGCCAAGCCGGGCGATCCGCCATCGGATGCGGTTGTGCTCTTCGACGGGAAAGATCTTTCGCAATGGCTGGAGGGAGGGCGCGGTGGGGCGCGCGAGGCGCGGTGGAAGGTGGAGAACGGGTACTTCGAATGCGCGTCTGGTACGGGCAGTGTTTTCACCAAGGAGAAGTTCGGGGATGTGCAGTTGCATATCGAGTGGGCGGCGCCACCGGAAATTGAGGGATCGGGCCAGTGGCGGGGGAATTCAGGCGTGCTGCTGATGAACCGCTATGAGATCCAAGTGCTGGATAGCTGGGAGAATCCGACCTATGCGGACGGGCAGGCGGGGTCGATCTACGGACAGTACCCGCCGCTGAAGAACGCGAGCCGGAAACCGGGCGAGTGGCAGAGCTACGACATTATCTTCGAGGCGCCGAAGTGGGAGGGGGAAAAGCTGGTAAAGCCAGCCTTTGCGACGGTGTTTCATAACGGGGTGCTGATGCACCACCGGAAAGAGATTATCGGGCGGATGGCGCACAAGGTGGTGGGCACGTATGCGCCGCATGGGCCCGAAGAGCCGTTGGGGCTGCAGAATCACGATACCTTTGTGCGGTACAGAAATATCTGGGTGAGGAGGCTGGGGACGTACGATCAGGAGTGAGGAGCGTACTTGCCTTAGAGGAGCGTGATGTCGAGATTCTCGGAGGAGGGGATGGGGGGTTCGGGTTCGGCGCCAGCAAGGTATGCGCGGAGGGCATCGTGGGAGCCGCCAAAGTGGGTGGCGACAAGTTCCTCCAGCGCGAGGGTGCGTGCCTCGTCACGGGTGAGCACAGGGCGATAGAGAAAGGCCCGGCCGGAGCGGATCCGGGAAGCAGCGCCGCGTCGGGCTAGGCGATCCAGCAGCGTCATCACGGTGGTATAGGCGAGTTCGCGGCCGCCAGCGGCTATGTCGTCACGCACGTCGTGGACGCTGGCTTGCTCGAGACGCCAGAGAGATTTCAGGCATTCCAACTCGAGTGGTGGCGGAAGCTCTGGCAAGGTTTCAGTCCCCTTTGAGAGCCTGGCGGAGTTTTTCCGTCATGGCGGTGGCGGGTTCGGGAGAGCGCGTCGGGGTAGGAGCCGTTGCGGCGGGTGGAGGGCCATCGAGGTAGCGTGACTTTTTGAGCAGCGTACGGTCGAGCGAAGAGACGAAGCCGGTCCATACGCCTTCAAGGCAGCGGTCCTTCTCAATGGCTCCGCGGACGGATTCCATTTTCGAGTCGAGATTGTCGAGGTGATGCAGCAGGAGCGCCTCGGCGAACATGGGGACTTTGGGTGAGCCGAATTCGAGTTCGCCGTGGTGGGAGAGGATCATGTGCTTGACGAGGACGGCGAGACGAGGCGGGAACTCAGGGAGCCCGCGGAGTTTTTCCTCAACCATCGCCAGGCCTTGCACAAGGTGGCCGAGGAGCTGGCCTTCGGGGCTGTAGCCGAAGCCGCGGTCATAAATAAGCTCGTCGATTTTGCCGATGTCGTGAAGGATGACGCCAGTGAGCAGGAGGTCGAGATCGATGTGGGGATACTGAGGCGCGACGGCCCGTGCAAGAGTGCAAAGCGACAGCACGTGCTCAATGAGGCCGCCAAGCCAGGCGTGATGGATGGTTTTCGCGGCTGGAGCGCGCTTGAACTTGGCGGCGATGACAGGATCGACGAAGAGGGCTTCGAGAAGGGCGCGCAGGTGGGGGTTGGATAGCGATGCGATGACGCCGTTGAGCTCGGCGAACATTTCCTCAGGATCGCGAGCGGAGGCGGGAAAGTAGTCGGCGAAGTCGACTTCGGAGTCGGAAACGCGGACCAGAGTGTGAATGGTGAGCTGAATGCGGTTTTGGAACACCTGTGGCATGGCCTTGACGCGGACGAAATCGTCGCGGGAAAAGGTTTCCATGACTTTGTCAACGTTGTCCCACATCTTGGCATCGACGTCGCCGGTGCGGTCAGCTAGGGTGAGCGAAAGAAAGGGCTCACCGAATTTTTTCTGGCGGACATCCTTGTTCTGAACGAGGAAGACGCCGTTGGCCAACTGGTTGGCCTCGAGTTCACTGACGTAAGGAGATTTCATAGAGGAGGACGCGGAGCCCTCCCTTAACGCGAACTGCTGACGGGATGGGTCTCGGTGCCGGGCATCGGGATCATCCACAGCATACGCTTGCGGCGCGGATTGGCGGCGACTTCTTCCTTCTTAACCGTTTCCGGCCTCAACTCGGCGGGATCGGTCCAGGCTGTGTTCTTTCCGGGAGCGGCGGAGGAATCGACGTATCCTTCCTTGATCTCGAGAAAGGCGTCCTGGCGGAGTTGTGTGAGGTACTCGCGGATCTTGGGCTGGAAGCGTGGCATGTAGAGCTTCTCCATGATCTCGTTTTCGACCTCGTCCAGCTCGGCGATGCCGGCCTTGTGCTGCTCCTCAACCCGAAGGATCAGGAAGCCGTTGGGCATCTTAATGGGATCCGTAACATGCCCGCGCCCTTTGTCCCAGACGAGTGCAAGCAGGTCGGCGCGGAGATCATCTTTCTTCGCACCTGGCAGGGCGCCCATATCCTGCGCGGTGGCAGCGTCTGAGTTATCGCGGGCGAGATCGGCGAACCGTTCGCCTTTTTTGGCTCGGGCGGCCAGATCATTGGCCTTCTTCTCGGCGGCCGCCGCGGCGGCAGCGTCCATGCCTTCGGTGGAGATCAAGATCTCGCGGAGGAAGATGCGTTCTTCGCGCTGGAATTCGCTCTTGTGCTCTTCGTAGTATTTGGCTACTTCCTGGCGCGGGATGTTGATGCGTCCGCCGACTTCCTGGCGGACGACGCGCTGGGTGAGCATGGAGTTGCGAATCTCGTTGCGGTAGTCCTCATAAGGCATGCCGGTGTTTTGCTTCACATACTGCTGGAACTTTTCCGGGTCGGCGAGCGTGGGGTCCTGCTTGGCGACTTCCTTTTGGATGTCGGCCAGCTGGCGGCTGACATCGGGATCCACGTTGATGTTGATTTCCTTGCCCTTTTGCGTGAGCAGGAGCTGATCAATGCGGTCGCGGAGAATGTCCTTGGAGCGCTCGTCGTAGAGCTTGACGAGTTCGCCTTCCTTGGCGCCGCGAGCCTGAAGTTCGGCTTTCAACTGACGCTGGGAACGCTCCAACTCCGAGCGTGTTACGATGTCGCCGTTGACTTTGGCGACAATCTCCTCCATGACAACGACATCGGCGGCCAGAAGGCAGCCAACAAGAAAAGGCAAAACGCACAGGGTACGCCGCATACTTCTATTATCCTCGTCTAGGCGGTTAGATGCATCATGCGTTGCTCGATGTTTTCGATGAGGCGGGCGGGATCGTCCTGGCCGTCGAGGGGCAGGGTAAGAACACCGGCGGGGGTGAACTGGGCGTTGGGGATGGACTGAACCAGGTTCATCAGGCGGGAAGGGTCGGCCTGGGATTCCGGATGGAACTTGATGTTGATCTTGCCGTGGCGGCGTTCAATCGATTCAATACCGAGCCGTTCGGCGGCGCTTTTCAGCACGGCGAAGCGGAGCAGAAGCTTCACGGCATCCGGCGCCGAGCCGTAGCGGTCTTCCAGGCTTTCCAGAACCTGACGGGCTTTATCCGGATCGGTAACGTCGGCGATGCGCTTATAGGCGCGTAGGCGCTGGTGCTCGTCTTCGATGTAGGAGGGCGGAATGCGAAGGTCGAGCCCGAGTTGGATGGTGGCGTGAAGTTCGGGCGCGATGGTTTCCCCGCGTAGTTCCTTGACGGTCTGCTCGAGCAGCGCCATATAGGTGTCATATCCCACCGAGAGGAACTGGCCGTGCTGCTCGCCGCCGAGCATGTTGCCCGCGCCGCGGAGTTCCAGATCAAGCGCGGCGATTTTGAATCCGGCGCCAAGGTCGGAGAATTCACGCAGTGCGGCGAGACGCTTGCGCGCGACTTCTGAGAGTTCGGCATCTTCCGGTACAAGCAGGTATGCGTACGCGCGGCGGTTGGAGCGGCCGACGCGGCCACGGAGCTGGTAAAGCTCGGAGAGGCCGTGCCGTTCGGCGTGCTCAATGATGATGGTGTTGGCGAGAGGGATGTCGAGGCCATTCTCGACGATGGTGGTTGCGACCAGCACGTCGAACTCATGGCGCATGAAGCCAAGCATGACTTTTTCCAGCGCCTGCTCGCCCATTTGACCATGGCCTACGCCGATGCGGGCGTCCGGAACCAGCTGTTGAATCTCGGCGGCGCGGGCGAAGATGCTATCAACGCGATTGTGGAGATAGTAGACCTGGCCGCCGCGCGCCACCTCCTGCTCAATGGCGGTCTTGATGAGATCGGGCTGAAAGCGGGCGACGACGGTGTGAATGGCGAGGCGGTCCTTGGGCGGGGTCTCGATGACGGAGAGGTCGCGGAGGCCGAGCAGGGACATGTGGAGCGTGCGCGGGATAGGGGTAGCGGACATGGACAGTACGTCGAGGTTCTTGCGCAGCTGTTTGAGCCGCTCCTTGTGGCGCACCCCGAAGCGTTGTTCTTCGTCGATAACGAGGAGGCCGAGGTCGGCGAACTGAATGTCGGCGCTGAGAAGGCGGTGGGTTCCGATGGCGATGTCGATCTTGCCCGCCGTGAGGTCCTCGGCGAGGGCTTTCAGCTCCTTGGCGGTACGAAAGCGGGAGAACATCTCCACGCGTACGGGGAAGGCGGCGAAGCGCCGCTTGAAGGATTCATAGTGCTGGAAGCAGAGCACTGTTGTGGGTGCGAGCAGTGCCACCTGCTTACCGTCGCCGAGCGCCTTGAAGGCCGCGCGCATGGCGACTTCGGTTTTCCCGAAGCCGACGTCACCGCACAGCAAACGGTCCATCGGCTGGGGGGACTCCATGTCGCGCTTGATGTCGGCGACGGCCGATTCCTGGTCCTTGGTTTCGGTGAACTCGAAGGCGTCCTCGAATTCGCGCTGCCAGTTGGCGTCGGTGGAGAAAGAGAAGCCCTCGGTCATGCGGCGCTGCGCGTAGAGCTTGAGCAGCTCTTCCGCCATGTCGCGCATCCTGGCCTTGACTCGCGACTTGGTTTTTGACCAGGAGACGCCGCCAAGCTTGTCAAGCGCGGGCTCGGCTTCGCCGCCTGCCCGGTATTTTTGGATGAGGTCAAGGCGCGTGAGGGGAACGTAGAGCTTGGCTTCGCCGGCGTACTCAAGCAGCATGAAATCGCCTTTGAGTTCGCCCTGGCCCACTTCGCGGATACCGAGGAAGCGGCCGATGCCGTGCGTGGAGTGGACCACGAGATCGCCGTCGCGCAGGTCGCCGATGTCGGCGGCGAAGGCACCCATTGGGGAGGCGCGGACGGCCGGTTGGGCGGCAAGCTCGGAGGCATCGAAAAGGTCTTCGGAGCCGAAGATGGCGAGGCGGCTATCCGGAAGCACGGCTCCGCGCCGGACACGGCCACGGGCGATGAGGATGGAGGTGAGCGAGCCGCCGAGATAGGCGCGTTCGGCGAGATATGGCGCGGCGGCTTCGGAAGGATCGAGGGCGAGCTGGAACGGGACGGAGTATTCGCGAAAGATGTCGGCAAGCCGTTCCATTTCGCCGATGGTGGAGGCGAAGAAAACAACGCGGAAGCCCTGTTCGGCGAGCGTGCGGGCTTCGGCGACACACATCTGCATGTTGCCGTGAAAGGCGATGGAGGGCTGTGAGGCGATGTGCGCGCCGGAGTCTTCCATCTGAAGTTGGCGTAGATGGAGCGTGGGGAGATTGCCGGCGCGCTGGAAGAGTTCCTCGACGGCGAAGTAATTGAGTTCAGGTGGGCAGGGATGTTCGCGGCCGGGCTCGAGGAGACGCTTCCAGAGACGATCGCCGGCGGCGCGGATCTGTTCGGGCTCGTCGAGGACGAGCAGTGCATCGGGGCACTGTTCGAGGATGGAGCTGGTTTTGGGACGCAGCGCCGGGACGAGGAATTCCCAACCGGGAAATGGAACGCCGTCATCGGAGCCGAGCTGGCGGAGCAGATCGAGAGACCGTGGGCATTCGATCAAGGGAAGCAGGGCGGCGTCGGAGATCTTGAGCACGGACCGCTGCGACTGGACGTCGAAGGTGCGCATGGACTCGATGAGGTCGCCGAAGAATTCGATGCGAACGGGGCGCTCGGCCTCGGCGGGGAAGACGTCGAGGATGCCGCCGCGGAGCGAGTATTCGCCGACCATTTCGACGGGTTCACGGCGCGTATAGCCGATCGACTCCAGGTGAGTGAGCAGATCAGTGAGAGGAACCTCCTCTCCGGCGCGGAGGCGGACGGCGAGTTGGCGGTGAAACTCCGGGGTTTCCGTGCGCAACAAGGCCGCGCCGATGGAGACGATGGAGATGGAGGCGGAGCGGCGGGCAAGCCGGTAAAGGCCGATGGCGCGCAACTCGGCTATTTCCGAGTGCGGGGAGAGGTTCTGGAAGGGAAGGATATCGAGCGCGGGGATGGTCTGCGGTGGCGGCGTGGACTTGTTAGTGACCAGCAGATCAAAGAACGTGCGGAGAAGTTCACCGAGCGATTCGGCCTGGCGGCTTCCGTCGACCATCACGATAAGCGGCCTCTCGGTGGCATGCCAAAGCAAGGCGAGATGCAGAGCCTTGACCGTGAGAGAGGGGCCGGAGAGAGAGAAGGTGCCTTGTTCGGCGGAGGGCGCCCAGCGGAGCAGTTCCTGAAATGCGGGCTGACGCTCAAGCGACAGCAGCAGGTCGCGGATTGCGGGGTGTGTCACGGGGTGCGCTTGAGCAGCTCGTCGACGATGTTCGTGGAGGAGTAGCCGGGCTCAAGCGGAAGAGCCAGCACCTGACCGCCGGCGGCTTCCACTTCCTCGCGGCCGGCGATGAAGTGGGACCAATCGGCTCCCTTGACGAGAACGTCGGGGAGGATTTCGGCTATGAGCTCACGAGGGGTGTCTTCGTCGAAGAATGTGACGGCGTCGACGGCTTCGAGCGATGAGGCCAGCGTGGCTCGCTCCTGCTGGCAGATGAGCGGGCGCGAGGGACCTTTGAGCCGGGCGACGCTGGAATCGGTATTGAGGGCGAGGATAAGGATGTCGCCGAGCGAGCGAGCGCTTTCGAGCAGCCGGACATGGCCCGGATGCAGCAAATCGTAACAACCGTTGGTGAAGACGACGCGCCTGCCCTGCTGTTTCCATAGCGCGCGCGCCCGGGCGAGTTCGGCGCGCGAGAGAATCTTGCTCATCTCTACTGATGGTACAGTAACGGCCGGGAGGTGATCGTGATCAAGTTAGTGATCATTCAAGGGAGCGTGCGGGAAGGCAACTACACCGCGAAAGCGGCGGCTCTGTGGCCGACGAACTGAAGAGCCGCGATGGGGTGAGCTGTCAAGTGGTGGACCCGGGGCAGCTGCGGCTTCCCTTCCCCGGTCAGAAGGCGCCGGGCGAGGACGGGGAGAAGCTGCGGATGCTGGTGAGCGAAGCGACGGGAGTGGTTCTGGCGACGCCGGAGTATCACGGCAGTCTTTCAAGCGTGATGAAGCTGGTGGTGGAGAACCTCGGGTTTCCGTCGGTGCTGGCGGGCAAGCCGGTAGCGTTGCTGGGCGTAGCAGCGGGACAGATCGGCGCGATCAAGAGCCTGGAGGCGCTGGAGGCAATGGTTCGCGAAGGCGGCGGCTGAGATCTATTTCAGGAAGCCACTTGCTCCTGCGCCGGTGGCGCTCAATTGATCATTGAGCGGATCGTCGAGGGCAAGCAGCCAGCGCAGGCGAGGCGAGAGGCCTTGCTGCACTTCGGCAGGAATGAGGCGCTTCTGATACTGCTGCTGGGGCTTATCGCGTCGGCAAAAGAAGATGTGCATGGCCCGGCGGTGGCTGCCGGTGCGGTTTTCAGTGCCGCCGTGCCAGCCATGCGTGTTCATGATGACGACGTCACCGGCTTTGCCCGTGACGAGGATCTCGTCAGGGTGCGGCGCGGCAGGATCGGCGAGTACATCTTGAGGCAGTTTGCCCCATTGGTGAGAGCCGGGGACAAAGCGGATGGCTCCGTTTTCCTCGGTGAAGTCGTCTAAAAGCCAGACGGTGTTGCAGATCCAATAACCTCTCTTATCGGGCAAAGCGCCGGCATCGGCGTGGAGAGGCTGCGGCAGGTGGTTATGCGGATTGGCGGAACGGACATTCAAACTGCTGAGCTTGTATTCCGCACCCAGGACATGTTCGACGTAAACGAGGATCTCGGGCATTTCGACGCATTGGCGGAAGATCTCGCCCTTTGCGGCGACATTGGCAAGGCGTCGAGAACCTGGCTCCAGGCGAAACTCCGAGCCGGCCTGGAGACCTTCGGCGGCAAACAACTCTTCGACTGTGTCGACGAGAGCCGCGGTTCGAGGGGCATCGAGCACCGCTTCCCGTTTGACGAAACCCAGCTCATCGAGTTGGCGCCGCTGGCCGTCATTCATCGAGGCTATTTTAGCCCAATGGAACGGGCGCGCGGACCCATTTTTGGAGAGTGGCTTGCAGAACCTCCCGGCGGACGGGCTTGGTGATGTAGTCATCCATGCCCGCTTCCAGGCAGCGTTCCCGGTCGCCTTCCAGAGCATTGGCGGTGAGGGCGATGATGGGGATGCGCCGCGGGCCTTTCTCGCGGCGGCGGATTTCCCGGGAGGCGTCGAAGCCGTCCATTTCCGGCATAAAGCCATCCATGAGAACAGCGTCGTAGCTTTGCTGGAATACGGCTTCCACGGCTTTGACTCCATCGGGAACGACGTCTACGCGGTAGCCGAGCACTTCAAGCATCTTCTTGGCCACGCGTTGGTTGACAACATTGTCTTCGGCAAGGAGAATGCAGCCCAACTCACGCCCCGGTTCAGGCAGGGAGGTTTTTGAAACGGGCTGCGCAAGATCGGCAGGCGGACAGGCAAGATGCATGAGGACGCGCATGAGCTGACCTCGGCGAAGTGGTCTTCGCAGCGTAGCGCCGATGCCGCAGGCGGCGAGGCGCTCACGGTCCGGGCGCTGGGTGTAGTCAATGAGAAGAACGACCGGAAGGGAACGGAATCGGGAATCGGCGCGAAGCCTGACTGCCAAGTCGAGGCCGGAACGGACGTTGAGATTCTGCGCGAGCAGGATGCCATCAAGCGGGGCTCCCTTCCGGACGCATTCCTCCAGTGTGGTGAATAGCTCGGCGCCAGAAGCGGAAACGGGCTGAAGGCCGAGCGACTCCAGGGTAGAATTCAACTGAAACCGCTCGAGCGGGTCATCCTCGACGGTGAGAACGCGGAGCTTATGGAAGTCCAGCGTGCAGTGGCCATCGTCCCGCTGGCCGCTGGGTACGGTGAAGGAGATGGAGAAATAGAAGCGTGAGCCCTTGCCTGATTCACTCTCCAATCCGATGCCGCCGCCCATGAGTTCGACAAGCCGCCTGGAGATAGTGAGGCCAAGACCGGTTCCGCCAAACCGGCGTGTGGTGGAGGCATCGGCCTGCGTAAAAGGTTCAAAGAGCCTCGATTGGGCTTCCTCGGAGATCCCAACGCCGGTGTCCTCAACTTCAAAGAGAAGCTCTCTTAGGTTGCCGTCGAGAGCGGTGAGACTGACGGAGATGGAAACGCTGCCGGAGGAGGTGAACTTGATGGCGTTGCCGGCCAGATTGAGCATGACCTGGCGAAGCCGCGAGGGGTCGCCGACAAGCCAGACGGGAAGGTTGGGGTCGATGATGCATCGGAGTACCAACCCCTTGGATTGGGCTCTCTCGGCGACCATTTCCACTGTCTCCTCGACAAGCTGGCGGACGTCGAACTCGATCTGTTCCAGGCTGAGCTTGCCGGCATCGATCTTAGACAGATCAAGGATGTCGTTGATCACAGCCAGCAAGGCATCGCCGCAGGCGCGGATGGTGTGGACGTAGTCATTCTGCTCGGTGGTGAGTTCGGTGGACTGGAGCAGATCGGTCATGCCGATGACACCATTGAGCGGGGTACGGATCTCATGGCTCATATTGGCGAGGAACTCGCTCTTGGCTTTGGCGGCGCCTTCGGCGAGCGCTTTGGCGGCTTCCACCTCGCCCAGGGCATGGCTGAGGAGGCTGGAAGTGGATGCCTGTTCCTGAATCAATTGTGAAAGATCATTGGCGTAATGTTGGATGCGCTCCTCAGACTCTTTGCGGCCGGTAATGTCGGTCAGGGCGCCAATGATCCGGCGCGGCTGACCTTGCGAATTCAGCTGCACTTCACCCCGGCTGCTCAGCCAGCGCACTTGCTCCTCGTCCAGATCCACGCGGTATTCGGAGGAGTATGAGCCGCTGTGCCGGATGGCCTCCTCGACTTCTCCGAGGACGCGGCTCCTATCCTCGGGGTGAATGCAGGTGAGCCAATCCTGCGGCGCAACTGAACCCTTGCCGCCCGGAAGACCGATCATGTCGTTAAATTCGCCGGTACAGGTGATAGTGCCCTTGGCGAGGTCCCAGTCCCAGACGGCGATCCCCGCTGCACGTTGTGCCATCAAAAGCCGTTCGCGGCTGCCTCGCAGTTGGGTCTGGGTTCTTTCCAGTTCGGCGGCGTGTGTGGCATGTAGGTAACGGTCGGCGAGCGCATTCCAGAACCAAGTGTTGCCGCGGCGCACCTGTAGGATCAGCACGGTGAGCAAGATCACCGTGACCACAGCCATGGGGAGGCCTTTCTCCGCGCCCCGGCCGAGATGGGAAACAAGGGAAGGAGAGAGGATCAGGATGGGAAACCAGGTGCCAAGGCGACGATCCGGACTCAAAGAAACGGCGCCCACGGAACTGGCTGCCGCCGCACCCACCATCGCAATTAGAGTAGGTCCTTCATAGTCGTTCAGATAGACCAGGCCGGCGAGAAAGATCCCCCACACAAGGGCGACTCCCAGCAGGCCCAATGCAAAAACCCGGCGCCAGCGCTTCGGATTGACGGCGTACCGCAATTCCCAGTTGTGGACGAACCATCTCTGAAGAGCGAAAAAGAACAGTACGGAGGCCGTTGCAGCCACATAGAACCACGCCAGCCTGTCCCAGTCGCCTCCAAACACGCACACGACGACTATCATCAAGGGATGGAGCCAGATCGTTGCCCTACTGAGAAGTCCCAGTTGGCGGTCTGCCTGATAGATCAGCGACTCCAAGGAACCGACTTTGGGACTCGTTTCCTGCACGGCTTCTCAATAGCTTTTCGGCTATAGAGGAAGAGTTGAAGAAAAGAAACGACAAGAGGGAGGTTAGGGATAAGGGAATGACTTCAGGGGGTAATAAAGAAATGGTTCCAAGTGACCCAAATCCCAGCTCGCTCTCCAGCCTGCATGCCCGGCTTGAGCATGGCATCCACTTTCGCGGGGTGGTCATCGTCCGGCTCCCCTCCGCCGCCTTTCGGCTGCGAAGGCTCAACGCCTCGCAATTCACCTGCTCACGAAACCGGTAGAAGCCGGCATCTCGAAACGGCCTTTCGCTCGCCTACAGCGGGTATACCCTCTCAGGCACCCCCACGGCAGGGTCAAAGTTCCCGGCCTGTTTCTTCGTTGCCACATCGATTCCCTTGCCGACCCGTTCGATCCCGGATTCCCCTCCTCCGCAGGTTTTCCCCGCTGGGGAGGATCACTACCCGGTCACCGTTGCCAACTCGGAAACCGACGCCCCAGACCGCTCGCCGGACTCTCGCTCCCCGTCGGGGCTTTTCCTCCCCTTCGGATCAAAGCGCTCGATCCGGTTTGCTGCCTGGAAGCCTACCCAAACGGTTCGCCCGATCTCCCTTCGCTCCCCGGCCGCGGAGTGATTTATTAAAACCGTCCGCAACCGGATCACCGTTCCAGGTCCGCTACGTCCCGTCAGGCTCGCTGTTCCTTGAACCTCTTGGAACCATCCTTATGATGTACCATCGGGACTATTCCCGTCAACAAAAATCGACATCGAGGAAGGGATTATCCTCAGCTTCTTTCTATTTTCGAATCAGTGGGATGCATCGATGTAGCTGTGGTAGCTCTGTGGATAAAACACGACGCATTGTTCGTGTTGTAACAAGACGTAAAGCTTTTGTTATCTCCCAGCCCACTTCAGAATCATTCCCGTGTCGGTGGCCGCCCATACTTCGCCTTCAGCCCGGGCCAGTACCACCCTACGGGCTACGGCGCGATAGTCCACCTTCATCTCCTGCCAGTCGCCCTCACGACCCTGGAGAATATGCACTCGCCCGGGAACGGGAAGCTGTCGCACGGTGGTTGCCGGCTCCACGGCGCCGAGAATCAATTTGCCGTCAGGTTGCAGCAGCATGTCGGTGACCGCGCGGTTCTTCGCCTTGAAAATCGATTTCGATTGCGTGGAGTTGGCTTGGACCTCGTAAATCTCCGACGGGTAATCGAACTCATAGTGGAATTCGACGAGCGCATAGCCCGCGCCTGAAGGCGCCATTCGCAGACGGCTGATGCGGCCAAAGATGGAAGAGGAGGCCGGCTGCCAGGTTGCGCCGCCGTCGTTTGTGGACAAGGCCAGGGTCAGGGACGGCCACTGCCGCAGACGTTGAGCGCGCTCCGGATCCAGCCAGGCAGGGTGGCGAAGCGGATTCCTGGTGGTTTCGTGGAACCCGACAATGGCGCCGTTGGCGGGAGTGGAGAAATCGATCCAGTTGTACATGCTGCGGTTAGCTTCGGCTTCCGGCAACTGCGCCGCCGGGACGTCGCGCCAGTTCCTACCGCCGTCGCCGGTCTCCCACACCTTTTTAGGGCCGCCCACGGCGAAGCCACGTTTGGCATCGAGGAAATGCACGCGCGCGACTCCCTTCATCTTCACCAGTTTCTGAAACGACGCGCCGCCGTCGCCAGTGAACCAGACACCCTCATCGGTGACCATCCAGCCATGGGCCACGTCGAGGAAGAACAACGACAGGCCGTCCTCCTTCAAAGGAGTCAGTTTCCAGGTGGCCCCGGCGTCGGAGGTGATGACGGCAACCGGCTTCCGGTTTCCCTTTTCCGAAAGCGCGGCCAGCGCGACTCCACGTTTCTCATTCGCGAAACGGAGTTCGTGAATCGCCAGGCTGCTGCGATCCTCGTCGTGGAAGAAGACCGTGCGCCATTCCCCGAAGACGGGCAGAGCCAAGCATAGCGCGGCAAGGGAGAGGTAATGTCTCAGCACAAAGTCAAGATTCGCGGGCCAGCGTGCCGCCGGCAAGCACGAGATCGGCGAAGTTGATGCGCGACAGATCGGCATCATCCAGGGCGGATTGGGCCACCAGGCAGCCGATCTGCTCGCCGACGGTGGTGACCATCTCGATCTCGTCCCCCGTGTGGGAATGCGGCTCCCTGTGTTGGAGATTAATCACGCCGGCGACGCGGCCGCGGGCGATGATGGGCGCGGAAAGAAAAGCCTCGTAGGTGTCCTCGGGAAGATCGCGGAAGTACTTGAAGCGCGAATCGTGATAGGCCTCGCGGGAGATCGCCAGAACGCGCCGTTCGCGCGCCACCCAGCCGGTGAGCCCTTCGGCCAGGCGCAGTTTCACTTCGCCCACCGCGCCAGGGTTGGAGCCTTTTGCGGCGCACAAAACGAGCTCCTCTCCGGAAACCAAATACAGCAGGCAGGAGTCGGAATGCATGAACTCGGCTACCAGCCCGACGATGGAGGAAAGCGCCTCGGCAAGAGGAACAGGGCGCGTCAGGAAGCGGCTGATCTTCTGGTAGAGGCGCAACTGCTTCTCCACCCGGTCCAGTCTCTGTTCCAGGTCTCTCGACTTTGCCACGACCCCATTATCCCAGAAGATTATTTGATCAACAGGAGGGAGAACCTGGTAGCCTTGGGCCGGTGTTGGGGAGCCGTGCATGCAGTTCAGAAGTTCATGGGCCATCGCGGTCAAATTGGAGTCACTTTGCTGTGGAAAGTGATTCCCACCGGAGTGGCTGGCAATTCGCCGCAGAAGGGCGAGGCCCCTGAGATCTTCTATAGTCACGCCCCGGCCGACAGGCGGCGGATCCAGGGCCACGACGCATACGGGGATGCCCGAGTCCCGACTTACGAGCCTCCACACTCCAATCTAGACTACGCCGGGCCTGAGCCGCCCTCCCCAGCCTCCGGCCATTTCGACATCACTCTACTTGAACCGGTCCGCTGACTTTGATATGCCGCGTAACTCCTCCACGATCGCCGCCGGTGCCCGTGATAACCTAGCTTCTAGCATGGTTTGTCGGCAACTGGGCAGGGTGCTGGGATTGCTTTCCTTCGCCCTTCGCCTTACGGGACAGTCTGATCCCGACTATGTGATCCGTGGCTGGGGGACAGAGCACGGGCTGCCGGGGAATTCCGCCACCGCCATGGCGCAGACTCCGGATGGCTATCTTTGGTTTGGCACCTTTAGCGGGCTTGTCCGCTTCGACGGATCCACCGTCAGAGTCTTAAACCCTTCCAATACGCCCCAACTGCCGCACGCGGGGATCGTTTCCCTTCATTACAGCCCGGACTCGGGCCTGTGGGTCGGCACACTCGGCGGACTCGCCCTCCTCTCGTCTAAGGGATGGGAACGTCCTCAGGTTCCGCTGAACTTCAGTGAGTTCATCACGATGATCATCCCCTCCCCCAATGGAGAGCTGTACTTCCAAACCAATCAGCAACGATGCCTGAACTACCGGGATGCCCGCTTCTCCTGGTTACCTTCACCGAAGGTTTCCGACGTTCAAGGCTGGAGTCCCTTGTTTGACCGGCACGGGCATCTGCATGCGGGCTCGACACGCAGGCTGTGGACATGGAGTGGCGCGGACTGGGTGGAAGTACCGTTGCCCTCTGAAGTGATTTCCTCCGAAGGCGACACGGGCGCGGTCAGGTGGATTCAGGCGTTGGATGGCGGCCTTTTCTATCTGGCGCGCGGCGCTCTTTTCAAACTGGACGACGGCAAGCTGCTTCATACATGGCAGCTTCCCAATTCAGTCATCGGCACTCGGATCCTGTTGCAGGAGCCCGATGGAACTGTGTGGGCCTCCATGCCCGATGGCCTCCTGCGGCTCCGGCTCGGAGGCGGAGTCCGCCTGTTCAACCGGAAGACTGGGTTCCCCGCCAAAAGCATCCGGTTTGTGTTCCGCGACCGAGAGGGGATGCTCTGGGTCGGCACCAACGGTGACGGCCTCTTGCGGTTGGGTGACCGGCGGTTTGTGTCTTATGGCTTGGAACATGGCATGCCCGATTCGCCGGTAAAGTCGGTGACCCAAGCCCGGGACGGAAGCCTCTGGCTGGCCGCTTATGGCAATGGTGTGGTGCGGATTCATCAAGGGCGGATAGAACGGCTGGGCCCGCGTTTCATTGCCCAATCCCTCCTGGCTGACCGGAAAGGAACCGTTTGGGCCGGTACTTACGGCGACGGTATCTTCCAGTACCAAGAGGGTCGGATTTCGAGCTTGCCAACTCCGGCTGGCGTAACCGTCGAAGCCTTGTTTGAGGACTCCAAGGGAGCTATTTGGATTGGCGGCAATAGGGCCATCGCCGTCCATGAGAACGGAAGTTTCCGTACGGTGGAGATGGTCCTGCGCAAAGGCCCCGTATTCATTGCTTGCTTTGCGGAGGAGCCGGCTTCAGGAAGAATGTGGGCCGGAGGCGACGGCGGTCTCTACTCGTTAGAGAACGGGCGTTTTGTTCCTTTTACGATCGCCGGTGCTCCCTTGCCTGCTCTGCGTTCGATCCTCGCCTTCGATGATTCATTATGGCTGGGCGCCTCCTCGCGCGGACTCATCCGTGTGAAGAACGGCATGGCTGTCAATATTCCAGGTCCGGTTGAGATGGAGCCAAGTGCGGGTTCCATCCATCATGTCAAGGATTCTCTGTGGCTCGGCACTACGCGCGGAGTCTGGCGCGCCAGCCTGGCTGATCTCAACAAGTCCGCTGATGCCGGCGGCGCCGAAGTCGATTGGGAGGTCTTCGACACCAGCGACGGCATGCCGAGCGCCGAGACCTCCGTCGGGCATCAGCCCATGGCATACCTGGACCACTCCGGAATACTCTGGTTTGCCACGCTCAAGGGCCTCACCGGGATTGATACCGGAAAGGAAAATGTCCGCCCCGGCGGCTCCCCCGTGCTATTCGAGCAGGTCCTGTTTCGCAACAGCGCCGGCCAGGTGAGGTCTCTCGAGGTTTCCCCCAACGGTGGCGTCCGGCTGCCGCCCGGCAGTCACGACATCCGCGTCCAATTCGCCGTAATGAACACGGCCGCCCCGAGAAAGGTCAAGCTCGATTATGAGGTTAGCACCGACGGCGATGTGGTTGCCTCCGGGAGGATCAGTGGGCGTGAGATTCGCCTCTACCGGTTGGACGCCGGATCCAACATTCTCCGGCTGCGCGCCAGCAACGGCAGCGGCGTGTGGGGCCCGGGTTCGGCAGAGCTCTCCATCTTCCGGGAACCCGCTTTTCTGGAGCGGACCGGAAGCAAGGCCGTGCTCGTTTTGCTGAGCTTTTCCTTGTCGGCATTGTTTTTCTGGTGGCTCCACAGCTTGAGAATCCGCTACCATGCCCGCCAACTGGCGAGCATGCGCGAGGCCGAGGAAGTGCTGCGGCTGGCCAAGAACAAAGCCGAGGAGGCATCGCGGATGAAAAGCGAGTTTCTGGCAAACATGAGTCATGAGATCCGCACTCCCATGAACGGAATTCTCGGTACGGCCCAGTTACTCGCTTTCACGAAGCTCGACGAGGAACAGCGGACCTACCTCGGCGATATCAAAGATACCGGCGGCGCCCTTCTCCGGCTGCTCAACGATATCCTCGATCTGTCCAAGATTGAGGCGGGCCGCTTGGAGCTTCGTCCTTCCCCTTTCCGGATTGCCGAACTCGCCTCGGAGGTGATTCGACTGGTCCAGACCGCCGCCAAAGCCAGGAATCTCACCATATCCTGCACCGTATCCGATGAGGTTCCGGATCTTCTTTATGGCGACACGCTGCGTATCAGGCAGATCCTGCTCAACTATCTGGACAATGCCGTGAAGTTCACCGCCTCCGGCTTTGTCGAACTTTCCATTTCCACTCTTTCCCGCACGTCCGATGAGGCTGAAATCAAGATCTCGGTGCGCGATACGGGGCCCGGCATCCCGCCCGAAAAGATTCATGCCATCTTCGAAGCCTTCACTCAGGTGGACTCGAGCTCGACGCGCTCCTCGGGCGGAGCCGGGCTTGGACTGTCGATCGTCAAGCGCTTGGCGGCACTGATGAGCGGCTCGGTCGGCGCCGAATCGGAACTCGGCTGCGGCTCCATCTTCTGGGCGACGATGCGGCTGCCGCTCCAACCGGGCGCTCCGCCCCAAGTGGAACCCCATGCAGCCGGTAGTGATCTTGCCGCAAAGCCCCCATCCAAACCGGATTCCCTGTTGGCCGGACCTACTCTGTAACGCTTCCGCGTAACCCCTGACTCAGGGGGAGCCGACCACAGCCTGCCGAACGCGTAGGCGCTGACCCGCTTTGAGTCCGGTCAGCTTTTGTGTGGGGCTGCCGGGCCAAAAGATCTCCACCGAATCCACGATGGTTCTTCTTCCCAGGCCGAAGTGGAGGGTGAAGGGATCGGTCGAGCCAAAACCTTCACTGCCTTTAACCTCGCGATAGAGGCTGAGGTCACCGGCTTTGAGAAGAACTCCTGCGCCGATGGCGAAGCGGTTGGTCTCGGGCCGCTCCACGTCCAGCTGCAACCATGGATTGCCTTTGGCTTTCAGATTGCGGTAGAAGGCATTCTCGGCATGGTCGCCGGGATAGTGGCCGCCGAGCTGAGCATAGAGGTCCAGGCCGCCGTCGCCGTCGAAGTCGATGAACGTCACGCCGTGGCCCTTTTGCCCGGGGCGCGCGAACGGGGTCAGCGCGGTGAGGTCGGAAAAGGTCCCATCGCCGTTGTTGCGGAAGAAGCGGTTCGGCTCCAGTCGGCTCAACTGCGGATCTCCTGTGCCGAAGTAGAGGTCGAGGTGGCCGTCATTGTCGAGATCGGCGACGCCGGCGCCCATGACGCCCATTGGATGATACAGGCGCGCCTGAAAGGTCACGTCGGTGAAAGTGCCGTCGCCCTTGTTACGGAACAACCGCACCGAATCGGCGTGGATGGCGGGAGGATCCGGAACGCGGAAGTGGCGGGAGAGTCCCTCGACGACGTTCTCCCAAGGCGCGAGGCTGGTGGTGAGCAGATCCGGATAACCGTCGTTGTTGTAGTCGAGGAAAAAGCTGACGAAGCCGTTGTGGGGCGGCTGCGTAACGCCGGCTTGGCGGGAGACTTCCTGGAAACGAAACCCGCCCATATTGCGGTAGAGACGGTTGGGCGCCGTGCCCAGCCCGTTGAGGAACATGTCCAGGTCGCCATCGCGGTCATAGTCGCCGAGCGCTATGCCGATGGCGCCGTAAGTTGCCGGTTCGCGAATGCCGGCCTCGTGAGTCACGTTCTGAAACTTGCCGCCCAGGTTACGGTAGATCTGCGGAACGGAGCCATCCTTGAGGACGCCGTTGGCGACGGCGAAGTCCAGGTGACCGTCGTTGTCGAAGTCGCCCCACAGGGAAACAAAACCCGAGCCCGGATCGCCAGCGCCGGTCTCCGCGGTGACATCCTGGAATCTGCCGCCGAGATTGCGGTAAAGGCGGTTCGGCATGGGTCCGCTCCAACCGTTGAGGGAAAGATAAATGTCGAGGCGGCCGTCATTGTCGTAGTCGACGAAGTTGAGACTGTAGCCGGAAGGAACGCCGGCGAGACCGGCTTCACGGGTCACATCGCGGAAGCGGGCGCCTTCGTTGCGGTAGAGGGCAAGAAATGTGCCGCTGCCGGCCAACAGCAGATCGATGCGGCCGTCGTTATCGTAATCGCCCCAGGCGCAAGTGCCATTGCCGTCCTTGCGATTCAGGCCCAGTTCCGGCGCCATATCGGCGAAGGCAATCAGCGGTGGGTTGTCTTTGTCAAAGGCCGGTTGCATAGAAGGAAACAGCGCGGAGGCAGGAAGCGGAGGAGGAGGATCCTTCCACTGATCGAGCGAGACTTTGAGCAGCCACTGATCGATGAGATTGGGCCTAAGCTGTAGTGCCTGATGGAAGGTTCTGGCTGCTTCGCCGTAGTCGCCCAGGCGGTAGAAACTGGCGCCCATTTCGCGCAGCAGCTCGCCGCGCTCGGCGGGCCGGCGCAGCGCCATCTTGAAGAAATCGATGGACCGCGCCCAGTTGCCGCGCTTGGCTTGCGCCTTCGCCATGGCGAAGAGCGCGATGGACTCTTCTGTGCTGTGGGGGACGGAGACGTCGATGACGCGGTCGAGGATGGCGATGGAGCGGTCGATGCCAGTCAGTGGATCGTGAGGGACACGGTGTTCGTGATGGCTGGTGAAGCGCACCTCGCCGGAGAGCCAGTCGGCGAGGTTCAGCAAATACTCATTGGCGAAGGGCTGAAGGCGCGCGACCCGGGCGGCGAGATCGTAGGCGAGATTGGGATCGTAGTAAAGCAACTCAGCGCGGGCATGAATAATGGCTTTTGAGCGGAGCGCGTAGAGGTGATCCGGATTACGGGCCAGCGCGCTGGCAAGCGCCTCCATCGCCAGCGCCAGCGAGGTGCGCGCCTTTGCAGCATCCTGGTTCTCGTGAAAGTCGAGCAAGTGAGAGCGGGCGATCTGATAGTAGATCTCGGCATCGGACTTGCCTCCGGCGAGTAAGCGAATCAGCGTCTCGCGCGCTTGAGTGGTTTTGCCTTCGCGAATCTGTTGCAGTGGCGCACGAAGAGGCTCCGGCGTAAGCGGGATCGGCATGGTTTCCTGGCCATACAAGCACACGGCCAAACCGAGCAGGAGCCTTATCACCGCGTAACTCCGAACAACCGCACGGCAAGTTTGCCGAATAGCGAGCGGCGGCCGGGGTTGAGGAACATCCAGTCCAGCATACGCACCAGCGGCGGCGTCTCAAAAGCGGGATCACGCAACCGGCGCCGCTCGAGAATGCCGGCCAGCGTCTGGCGCGGCTGCTCGCGGAAAGCGTCGAGCATGGCTGTCTGGTGCACGCAGGAGATGGTACACAGCGGAGCACATGGCTTCGGCTGGTCTGCGTAGCGCGCCAGGTGCTCCGGCGTGTATTGTTCCAACGGGATGGCCGGGCTGCCGCGCTGCTGGGAGCAAAAATGGACCAGGCCGTCTTCGCAGATATACAGGAACCGCCCTCCGGCGCGGCAGTGCCATTGGTTGGGGCGGCCGTCGAGGATCGCCTCCTGGAAGCGGTCATAGTGGGCGAAGGAGAACAGGCCATTGCCGAGACTTACGATTCGGTCGTAGACGGCGCGGTGCGAGGCTTCCAGCGGCCGCAATTGTCCGTTGTGGTCATGCAGTACGCCGACGGTGGATGGAAAGCCGAGTTCGCGGGCACGCACGGCGACACGGTAGGCATCCTCCGGATCACGAACGCCGCAGCCGAGCACGGAGTTGATGGTAACGTCGAACTCGGCGTGCTCGGCCAGCCATTGGAGTTTGAGGTCCAACACTTGCAGGCTCTTTTTGGAAACCTTGTCGGGACGCACGTTGTCGATGCTGATTTGCAGGTAGTCGAGCCCGGCGCGGTTGAGGCCGCGGATGTACTCGGGAGTGAGCAGCAGGCCGTTGGTGATGAGGGTGGCGATGGCTCCGTGGCTTCGGATGCGCGCGATGACCGCGTCGAGTTGAGGATGAAGAGTCGGCTCACCGCCGCTCAGGGTGATGATGGTAGTGCCAAGCGTAGCGACCAGGTCGATGCGCCGCAGCATGGTCTTGACAGGCACCGGCTCGGACGTCTTGTCATATTCATTGCAGTAGGCGCAATCCAGGTTGCAGCGGCGGGTGGGGATGATCTGCGCAAGGATGGGATGGCGCGGGGAATGCATGGCGCGCGCGAACATCCGCGCCTCACGGTAGCGCCGCAGAATCCGGTTTCGTTTCCTGCCGAGAATGCTCCTATTGTCTCAAACAGCAGGCGAGGTCTGACACCGGCCGGGCAGGCCGCCTCACCGGGTCATCGAATAGATGATGTAGTTGATGGCGATGCGGTAGGCGAGCGAGGCGAAGTTCTCCGGATACTGCGGATGATCGGCCCATTCCCAGGCATCGCCGAGGTCCATGTTGTAGCAGATGGCCACCATGAGCCGTCCCTCGTCGTCGTAGACGCCGCGCCAGCGCGGATCGATGCCGCCTTTTTCATGGGTGACGCCGCTTCCCAGATAGTGAATACCCGGCACCTGGAAACGCTCATCCAGATCGTACAGCACATGGAAGATCGGATCTTTGTCGTCCAGATCGACAATCGGGCGAGCGGGAAAGACCTGTTTCATACCGGCGGCGAATGCGTCCCATTCGTACATGCCGTGGAAGTCATCCACCAAAAGCAAGCCGCCGCGGTTGAGATAGTCGCGAAGCCTCTTTGCCTGTTCCTCGGTGAAGCCCCAGGAGCCGACTTCCACCGCATACAGCCACGGATACTCGAAGATCTGATCGGAGTCGATGTCCACCACCTGCTCCACCGAGCGGGTGTGCAGGCGCGTCAGCCGCCTCAACCCTTGCAGAAACTGGCGGTCGGCCTTGGGATAATCGGTGGCCCAGCGCCCGCCGCGCCGGTAGTAGTTGCCACCCATGGAGCCGTAGCGAAGCCTGCCGAAGACGAATTCGGTTCTCTCACCGGCATCGGCAGGAAGCGGAACGTATTCCTCGTAGTAGCGTCCACGAAAGCCGCGCTGTGCGAGTAGCGCCGCCACGGACAGAACGCAAAGCAAAACGGCGGCCCGGAACCTGCTGAGCACGCATTCACTCTACAGCAGGCTACCGGACCGCCGCAATCCTGCCTAAGCAGGCGGAGGAGTTACTCTTCGGCGAACTCCTTCTCAATCACGAACCGGATATGCTGATCGGCCAGCGCATAGTTTTCTTGCGCGGCGCGCCGGGCTTCCATCGCAAGCTGCTTTTCCTTGGCGGCGGTGTTGCGCGCCATCGCGGGCCACTTGGCATCGATGCCGATCCGCGGGCCATTGGCCAGCTTACGGGCTTCAGCTTCATGCTTTTCGGCCTTCGCCGCAAAGCTCTCTGCACGCAGGCGGAATTGCTTGGCCACGGCGGCATGCTCGCCAGGAGTCTTGGCGTTCTTGGCCATGGTCTCCAGCTTCTCTGCGCCTACCATGGGCTCCGCGGCTACGGCCGGCATCGTGGCCATGGTGACCAGGAAAGCCAGAGCCAGTACGGTAAGTGATGCAAAACGAATGGATTTCAGTTTCATGTTCATTGCCTCCCGGTTTGGTTTCTTCACAATTCCATTGAACCGCGGGAAGCCAATCCGGCGATATCCGAAAATTTACGGATCTGTCTCAGACCGACACCAGGCCGTGGCGGATGGCATACTGCACCAGCTCGGCGCTGGTCCTGACGCCCAAATCGTCCATCATCTTGTACTTGTGGGTCTCCACCGTTCTGGCGGAGATTTCGAGGATGGCGCCGATCTCCTTGGCCGACTTGCCTTCAGCCAGCAGCTGTAGCACCTCGCGCTGGCGCGGCGTCAGGTCGATGGTCTGCTTGATGTGGACACGCGTTTCGTCCATCAGTTCCTCGAGCGCGGGATTCTTCAGTTGCCGGGAAACGAAGGTGCCTCCGCGCAGAGCCTCTTGAATGGCCGCCACAAGCTCATCGGAAGCGGAGTGCTTCAGCACGTATCCGGAGGCGCCTGCTTCCAGCGCGCGAGTGGCGTAGATCAGGTCCGGGTGCATGGTGAGCATGACAATCTTGGCGGTGGAGCCCTGCTCGCGCAGCTTGCGTGCGGCTTCGATGCCGTTCAGCAGCGGCATCGAAACGTCGGCGACGATCACGTCCGGCTCCAGGCGCGCCGCCTCCTCCAGCAGGTCGCGGCCGTTGGTCACCGTGCCCACCAACTCGAACTCTTCCTCCAGCAGCGACCGCAATCCCTCCAGCACAATCTTGTGATCGTCCGCCAGCAGGATTCTAGGCCGCTTCATTCTCTTCCCTCACGGGCAGGGTGGCGTCAACCCTCGTTCCCTGGCCTGGTTGCGACTCCACACTGAGTCGGCCGCCCAGCAGCCGCGCTCTCTCTTCCATGCTCGCCAATCCCAGTCCCGCGCGCCAACCCGGCGCGGCGCGGTCGAAGCCGCGGCCGTTGTCACGGATTTCCAGCAGCACCTTCGTTTTCTTCCTCCGGATCGTGATGCTCACCTCCGCGGCGGCCGAATGGCGGTAGATGTTGCGCAGGCTTTCCTGCACGATGCGGTAAATGCCGAGCGCGATCTCGGGAGGAAGGCCGTCACAGTTGCCTTCCTGTTGAAGTTCCACCGGCGGGCCGCCTCGATCGAAGAATCCGCGGCATTCCGATTCCACCGCCGAGACCAGGCCGAGATCCTCCAGCGTGGACGGATGCAGCCGCCGGCTTAATCCGTGGATGTCGCGGGAAAGCGCGGCCATCTGTTCCTTGATGCGTTCCAGTCCTGATTGCAGCTCCGGCGTCTGCTCCATTCGCTGAAGACGGCCGGCCTCAATGGCTACGGCCGCCAGACGCTGCGTGAGATCATCATGCAGATCGCGCGCCAGGCGGCTGCGTTCCTCCTCCTGTGCAGTGATAAGGCGCCCCGCCAGCTTTTCCAGTTCTTCCTTCGATACGGTGGTCCGCTCCAGGTCCTCAACCATGCGGTTGAATGATTGGGCCAGTTGGCCGATTTCATCCTGCCTCTCCACGGGAATGCGCATGCGGAAATCGCCTCTTCCCAGTCGGCGAACCGAATCGGCCAGCGCAAGCACCGGCTGCGTCACCGAGCGCGCCAGCAGCGTCGCAGCGAGAAAAAAGGCGCCGGCGATAACCAATCCCCAGCCGATGATGCGGATCCGAACCGCGTGCATCGGCGCATTCGCTTCTTCGGCTTCGATTTCGGCGATAAGAGTCCAATTCAGCTCGGGAACATCCAGTGGAGCGTGCGCGCGTAGCACCTCCACACCACGTGAATCGCGGCCGAGTTCCGTGTCGCGGCCTCCGCCGGTGATGTGCTGCATCAGCGTCTCCGGCACTTTCAGGTTCAGGATGGCAGTCTTATATCGCCGGACGCGGTCGAGAATCTCCCGGCTCGCGCCGGCACGCTCCAACTGGCGGAGATACTCTTCCGGTTTCTCGACTTCGAAACGCAAATCACTGCGGAGCGCACCGTCGGGGCCCACAACAAACGCCTGGCCGGTTTCTCCCAGTCCTTCCTCCCTCCAGCGGCGGTCGCCGGTCATCACCCGGTTGACCTCCTCAATCGAAACCTGGACAGCGAGCACGCCGATCGTCATGCCGGCACGCCGGATGGGAGCCGCGGCAAAGGCGGCCGGTGCAAAGTAGGAGGCGGGATAAGGGGCGTAGTCTTCCAGCACGACTTTGCCGGGATCTTCCAGCTTGACCGCCCGCTGATAGGCGCGGGCCAGAGCTGTATCGGAGAAAGCTCCTGCCACGAGACTGGCGCCGAGGTCGATCTCCTTAAATACTGTGTAGACAATCCGGCCCTGCCGGGGTTCAATGAGGAAAATATCGTACCAACCGAACGCCATGTGGAAGCGGTGCAGCGTGGGATGGTAGCGGGCATGCACTTCGCCGTAACGGCCCGAGCCGGGCGCGGAAAAGAGCAGGTCCTTGGAACCCACCGGGTTCGGGTTCGCCGCCAGATAGAAATGCTGCAATGTGGTGGCCGCTGGGTCCTGCGGGAGCCATGCTGGCAGGGAAAAGCCTTCCTCCATGGATACGCGGGGCGCGAATTCGGTTTCGTAATATTTCCGCACGGAGTCGTAACGCGGGGAGTCCGGTGGAGTGAGAGGCAGGCCATCCCAGGCGGCGCGGAACTGCTCCATCGCCGCAATGCTCGATTCATCGGAGGCCAAGGCCTGAACCTGGTTCCGCAGGTCGGCGAAGTAACGCTCAATCTGACGGCAACGGGTTTCGTGGATTGCGTTCAAGCGCTCATAAGTGGCCTCGCGCAGCGCGGCGGTGGCTCCCACGCTGGCCTCCCACCCGGTTACCGCGATCGCACCAAGACCTAGAGCCACAAACGCCGCACGGAGCTTCGCGCCATAGGAGGAGAACAAGCCTAGTGTCTCCTGCCAATGGCGTACAGATGCCGTTCCGTGCGGAAATACCAGATGCCATCCACCAGCGCCGGTGAAGCAAGCGTCATTTCGTGGAACCGGTTCACATGCAGCAGCTGAAACTCATCTCCTGCCTTCAATACGTAGGTTTCCCCAACGTCGTTGGTGAAGAACACCTTGTTATCGACGTAAACCGGCGAGGCCGAGAATGACTCTCTCTGCGCTTCGCCGAGTCTGCCCTGCCAGAGGCTTTTGCCGGTCCGCGCCTCCAGGCATGTGGCGACGCCGGTCATGTCGTTGACGAGATAAAGATAGTCGCCGGCCAGCAGGGGCGAAGGGATGAACGGCGAGCCGCGCGGCGATTGCCAGGCGATATGCGACCGCGTCACGTTGCCGGAACCGCCTGGCCGGATGGCCAGCGTCGGGCCAGCCCGGCCCGAAGAAGCGAACACCAAGTCATGCCCCACCACCGGTGTCGGCGTAACTTCCGCCGTCGTCCCGTAGGCAAACCAAAGCTGCTTGCCTGTCTCCGGGTCGTAAGAGTTCACTTTGAACTGGCTGCTGACGACGATCTCCTCGCGCTGCAGTGCGCGAATCGCGATGGGCGAACCCCATCCGGTATCTTCCTCGCGATGCGTCCACCACTTGGTCTTGCCTGTCTGCTTGTCGAAGGCGGCAATGAAAGAGTGCGCGGGCGAGCGCTGGTCTTGAAAGACAATCACTCGGTCCTTATAGAGAAGCGGCGAGCAGGCCGTGCCATGCAGACAATTGGTCCTGCCGAAGGAGCGATGCCAGGCTTGCCGCCCGGCAAAGTCCACCGCCATCAGCCCATGGTTGCCCAAGTAGGTGTAGACCAGCTTGCCATCGGTGGATGGAGTGCCGGATGCGTGTCCGTTCTTCGGATAGGCCCGCTCCGGAGCGCTCTCCGGCGCGAAGGTCTCCCAGCGCAGCTTGCCATCGGCGCGATTCAGGCATAGCAGCGAGCGGCGCGCCCCGCCGTCATAGGAAGTGGTGAGAAAAATGCTGTCGCCCCAGATGACCGGCGAGGAGTTGCCGCTTCCCGGCAACTCGACTTTCCACAGAACATTCTCCGTGTTCGACCAGCGGTCGACATACCCTTTGTCCTCCACCATGCCTTGGCCCGATGGTCCGCGCCAGCGAGGCCAGTAGCGGGCGCCTTCGCCTTCCACGGGAATTTGCAGCACCTCGGCGCCGCCAACAGCAGCGCCAAGCAGCAGAACGGCGGCGAAGCGAGACATCTCCCCGAGTGTAGCGGATCAGGCTATCTCGTTTCCGGCGCGCATTACGCCGACCGTCAAGGCAGGCCGATTAGAAGGGCCGGAATCAGGCAGGCTATCGTTTGGGTTGCGGCTGCAGCCACCAGGGCGTTTCCAGGAACTTGGCGCCATCCGGCATGAACGTGTGGCCCATCGTCGTGTAGTAAGCCCAGAACTGGCGGTGCAGTTCGAGATGATAGATCGCGAAGGTGCCGCGCTTTTCCTGTTCACGCAGCAGCTTCGTCATGGCGTCTAGCGGCTCCGGACCGGCCTGCTGGAAGATGACCCGCCCGCCATAGGCGCGGTGCAAAACACGAAAGAACTTCCACGGAGAGACCCACTGTTCGGCCATCCGGTACTCATGCGTGGCGGGTAGCCCTTGTGCCAGTGCGTCACGCGACATGATGAGCAGTTCCTTCTCTTTTTCCAGCTTCTCCCGCTCCGGCGCCGCCAGTTGACGCGCCAGTGATTGGTCAATCGCCCGCAGCCTGTCATCGTCGACCGTGCGGCGCTGACGGTTCATCCGCGCCATGGCTTCTTGAAAGCCTTGAATTTCCGCTTCGTTGGGTGCGCAGTCCTTATCTGCGCAGAAGTGGCGCTTCACCGCCGCCCAGATCATCGACCCCAATCTGTCACCGCGTGATCTTTGAAGCCACTCCTCATACTCCTTGGTGGACAGCTTCGCCCGATGTTGATCCTGCCAGGACTGCGGCGGGTCCAGCTCATCCAGCAGCACGACCTTCGAATCGACAACCGCTACCGGCTGCTCCTGCCCGCAAAGCTGCGATATCGCCAGCAGCGCGACTGCCGCATGTCGTCTCATGAGAAGGCTCCTGATCCCCTATCGTCGGAGCCACCGCCAGACTATATAGCCTTGAACCGCTTCCCATCAAACGGCCCCACAGCGGCAAACATTGCACACGCAAGAACAAAACCCACCCAAATCGGTTTCCGCATCCGTGTTCATCCGTGTTCATCTGTGGCCATAAACTCTAAGGCCTCTACCAGTCGACAACACTGCCATCCTCCAGATCATACGTCTCCGGATTCCGCCAGTCGTGCCCCATCTTATCCGCCATCTCGTTCTCATCCAGCTCAATGCCAAGCCCCGGCGCCGGCGGCAGATCCAGGTAACCGCCCTTCACCTGGAATGGCTGCTTCAAATACCCCTCGCCGAGCGACACCTGCTCCTGAATCAGGAAGTTCGGAATCGACGCCGCCAGCTGAACGCCGGCCGCAAGCGAAATCGGACCCAGCGGATTATGCGGCGCGATCGATGCATAGTACGCCTCCGCCATGCCCGCGATCAGCCGCACTTCACTGATGCCTCCCGCATGGCACATATCCGGCTGCAAGATGGTCGCCGCGCCTTTCTCCAGCACTTCGCGGAAACCCCACTTCGTGAAGACGCGCTCGCCGGTGGCGATCGGCAAATGGGTGCCCTTGGCGATCTCCGCCATCACGTCGTGATTCTGGCACTGGCACGGCTCCTCGACAAACATCGGATTGTATGGCTCAATCCCCTTGATCAGCAGCTTCGCCGTCGCCGGACTGATCGCTCCATGGAAGTCGATGCCGATGTCGATGTCGTCGCCCACCACCTTGCGCAACTCCGCGAACCGCTCCACCGCATACTGCACCTGTTTGGGCGTCTCCACGTAGCGCGCATAGCTGCGCCCGTCCGAGCCGGTCCGCTTCGCCGGTCCTGTTTTGAACGCCGTGAAGCCGCGCTTGATGTCGGCGCGCACGGTATCGAGCGTCCGCGCATGCGAATAAACGCGCACCTTGTTCCGTGTCGGCCCGCCGAGCAGCTCATACACGGGAACGCCCAGCGCCTTCCCCTTGATGTCCCACAGCGCCATGTCAATGCCGCTCAACGCGCTGGTCAGGATCGGACCGCCGCGGTAGAAAGCGTGCCGGTAGATCGCCTGCCAGTGGTGCATCACCGGCCGCGGATCCTTGCCGACAAGATACGGCTCAATCTCCTTGATCGCCGTCGCGCAAGTCAGCGCGCGGCCTTCCGTAATCGGCTCGCCGAGCCCCGTGATCCCGGCATTGGTGTGAATCTTCAGGAACAGCCAGCGCGGCTTCACAAGGAAAGTTTCGAGCTTCGTGATCTTCAGCGCGTCTTTCGGCCCAATCGGCGCCTCTCGCCGCGTCTCCTGCCCTTGCGCCGCGGACTGGAACGCCGCCAATCCCAATCCGCCCGAGGCGGTCGACAAGGCCACATCCCGCCGGCTCATCCCCTTTTCCGATTTCATCAATCCTTCTCCTGCCGCTTTGCTTCGCTTTTGAGGATCCCGATTCCCTTGGCCGAATACCACGGCCGCCATTCCATCACCAGCCGCCCGCTTTTGATTGCCGGATCCTCGGCCGTCATCGCCTTGGCCTCATCCATCGTCACACCGTGAAACACGAACATTCCGCGAATATCGGAGTTGTCCATGAAAGGGCCCGCCAGCACCAGCTTTCCACTGTCGGCCATTTTCTGGATGTTGGCCATGTGCCCTGCCTGTACCTTCTTGGTCTCTTCCGTCGACTCCGCGGTCCATGACGGCCCTTTCTTGAGAAATCCCACAACGTAGGTGGTCATCTCATAGGCCGGTTGCTGCGCGGCGGCGACTGCGGTGAGCCCGGCGAAGGCGAGAATTAATCGAACCATGTGAGCTATCGTATCAATCACCGTGGCTCGGGCTCCGGCGCTTTCACCACGTTCCAATCCGGCGGCTCAACCCCCAGCAGATTCCGCACAAAGAAGTCCGAGCGTTTGCGCTCATAGTACGGCGGCAGGCCGTGGCCGGCGCCGGGCACAACCAGCAAGTCGAACATCTTGCCCGCCTTGATCAGCGCGTTCACAACCTGCATCGTCGATGCCGGATCGACATTCTCGTCCAGCTCGCCGACGGCCAGCAGCAGCTTCCCTTTCAGTTTGTGCGCATGTTCCACGTTGGAACTGGCCGCATACTCAGGCCCCACCGGCCAGCTCATCCACTGCTCATTCCACGACATTTTGTCCATGCGGTTGTCGTGGCAGCCGGCCGATGACGCCGCCGCCTTGTAGAAGTCTCCGTGCAGCAACAGCGCTCCCAGCGAATTCTGGCCGCCCGCCGAGTGGCCGTAGATACCAACTCGATCCAGATCGTACCAGGGATACTTCGCCGCCGCGGCCTTGTGCCACAAAATGCGGTCCGGAAATCCGGCATCGCCGATATTCCGCCAGCTCACGTCGTGAAAGGCTTTGGCGCGGTTGGAGGTTCCCATCCCGTCCATCTGCACGACGACGAAGCCCAGCTCTGCCATTGCCTGCATCGGGTGCGAGGGCGTGAACGTCTTCGGCACGAAGGAGTCCTGCGGTCCCGCGTAGATGTACTCCAGCACCGGATACTTGCGCGACGCATCGAAATTCGACGGCCGGAAGAGCACACCCCAAATATCGGTCTTGCCGTCGCGAGCCTTCGCCTTCAGCACTTCCGGCGCGCGCCAGCCTGTCCCTGCAATCGCCTCGCCATCCACTTTCCCGAGTTCGGTCACCAACGTCCCTTCAGAAGTCCGCCGCAACGCCGTCACCGGCGCCAGGTCTACTCGCGAGTAGGCGTCGGTGAAAAACTGAAAGTCCGGCGAGACGATCACATGGTGATCGCCCTCCTCCTTCGTCAGCCGCGTCAGTCCGCTGCCATCAAACTTCACGCGAAACAGGTGGCGGAGGTAAGGATCCTTACCCGCATCCATCCCGCTGGCCACGAAATAGAGTTCGCGCTTATCCTCATCCACCGCCGCAACCGAGCGCACCACCCATTCGCCCTTCGTGATTTGGTTCTTCACTCGCCCGCTCACGCCGTCGTAAAGATACAGGTGATTCCAGCCATCGCGCTCGCTCGCCCAGATCACCTCCCGCCCATCGGCGATGTCGCGCCGGAACAGCTTCGAGTAGTAACAAAAGAACGTCGGCGACGTCTCCTCAACCACCGCGCGCGGCGAGCCTGTCTCCGCATTCACCTCGATAATCCGGTACACTTGGTGCCCGCGCTGATTGTAGTTGAAGTGAAGGGCCCGGGAGTCCTTCCTCCACTGAATCTCGGACATCGTGTACGGATTCGCGAACAGTGCGTTATCCACCTCCATCTGCTTCCGCGAAGCCACGTCGAAAAAAACGGGCCTTGGCAAATCCAGCGCATCTCCCGGCTTCACGTAGGGGATGCTCTTCAGCTTCGGCTGCACTTGATCGGCGGGCGAGGACTCCACCATGTGTATCTGCCGCCGCTGCCCAGGCCGGATGCGATACACGGCCACCTTCTTGCCGTCCGGCGACCACGCATTGGCCGATAGCGCGTAATAGTTGCCCTCGGAACCGTCAGTCGATAGCGCGACCGGCTTCTCTTCGCCTGCTTTCGCCCGCAACCAGATGTTGTAGTTGCGCAGGAATACCTCATGCTTTCCATCAGGTGAGGCAACCGGCCGTTCCAGCTCCGGCACTCGCGGTCCGCGCCCGAACTGCGCGCGCTGTGGATTTCGATTCACCTTGTATTCCGCCAGGTCCGCGAACCACGCATCATCGCCACGGCGGAACTCGATGCCCTTTCCGTTCTCCAGGACATTGAGTCCGACCAGGTTCAACTTCGCCGCGTCCACCTTCTGCCCTGTGGCTTTGGCCAGTGCCTCTGCCAGGCGCTTGTGATCAAAAGCGGGTTTCCGATTTCCACCGGAGTCGGAAATCAGGTACTCGACTCCTTCCACCGTGCGTCTCGAATACGAGAACGTGCCAGTCTTGCCGATCCAACGTATATCCGCAACCGTTCCTGCAAGCAGCGGTTCCAGCCGCCCGCGCAGCCCGATGGAGCGTTCATAATCGGCCAGCGTACCTTGCGCCGCCAATAGCGTGGCAAACAGACCCAGAAAAGTGGAGACACGTAGTGTAAGCATATGTCCCTTGAGTCTACTCCGCCCGCCTAGCGTTCGCCGATCCAGATCTCGTACCGCCGGCCTTGGATCGCCAGCGCGCGCCGCCCAGCCTGCGCGGTCTCGGGAACTACGACATTCATCTGATCCAACCCCAAAAACCCGGGCGCCCGGCCGGCGTAGTGGATCGCCACGGCCGCTCCATCGATCGTGATCTCCGGCCCCTTCGCCAATCGCATCTGGGCATCGGTCAGCCCGCCGCCCGTTCCCCACAACACCACGATCTCGCCCGGCCTCGCCGGACTCGCTTCATTCACCAGCGTCCCATCGGCATGCGTAATGATCGCTAGTCCATCGTGCCGGAATAACGCCAGCGCCTGCTCCACCGTCGCCACTGTCAGGGAATTAGAAAGAAAAGGCACTGCATGTGACTGCCCCAGGCTCAGCCGAACCTGGCAGGAGCCACCCAGCCTGCTCTCGGCAAGCACCCCATTCACTTGCCCGCCACCACTATGCAACACCGCCGCCGGCTGCTCACACGCCGTTACCCGAACATCGGCGGGAATGTGCTCGCCGAAAACAGAGTAGATCGTGCCCGGCGCAAGCGCCTCCTGCTCAAAGGTGGCCCCATGCGTCACCGCGCGGAGCGCCGGCGTGCAGGGAAAGAAGCGCTCGAATACCTGCGCCGTGTCTTCGAACGAAAACCGTCCCGGACGCGAGCATGTGGTGAACTCGCGCGTCGCACAGGACTGCTCGATGTGGAGAAACCTCTCCGGGTATGGCAGCGTCTGTGGACACGCGCTCGAGGACGCGCACGTCGATCCTCCGCCCGCACACTGGCAAGGATCCGCCGCGCCCGCCAGGAAGCGCGCCTGCACGTTGGTCTGCGCGCAAAGCCTCGCCGGGCCGCCTGCCGCGTTGCAGCTGCCGGCGCTCAGCCCGCTGCCGCGGCTCTGAAACGCTTCCTCGAACGCGCCGCTCAGCTGCGTGGCGATGCTGCGCGGAAGCCGCTGGCAGGTTGCGTTGGAGATCATCAGGTCCGGATCGCCCGGCTCCCACGTGAATCCGTGCATCTGAACGAAGATCGCGTTGTCCATCGCGCGTGCCGCCACCTCATGCGCGGCCTGAAAATACGATCGCGTGAAGTGCGCCACATCGGACACCGGATAGGCCTGCGGGCTTCCCGCGCAGACTGTCGTCGTCCCCTCGCACGGACTCGCCTGCCGGTTCGCACAGCGATGTGTCCCCGGAAGAAACAAACCCGCCGCGTCCAGCCTTAAGAAGAGATCGATCGATTGCCGGCCCGTATTCGCATCTCCCCCCGCATGCGGCGCCTGGAAAACCAGCCTGCGGCACGCCTCCGGGCGAAACACATAGGTCCCCTGCCCTCCGCCGCCCGCTCTCTCCCGCAACAAAGTGTAAATGCGGCTCGATGGTGCGTCGGTGTACCGAACCAGATCGTATCCAAGCCTGTCCGCCTGCGTCGCCGCCCGTGCAAACTCACCCTGCAACGCCGTCTCCATCACGCCGCGAAACGCAGCCAAGTTCTCCGCCGCCGGAATCTGAAACGACTCAGAACCAGAGCCCGGCAGCGGCAGCGAATTCAAATGCTGTCTCAAATCGCCTGACTCCAACTTTTGGCACATCGCGGGCAACCCCACAAGCGCAAGCACAACCAGCCACATCCCTCCAGGCTATTCGAAACTGCTTCCATCCTGCCATTCCCGCTATGCTTAGTAGCTATGCGAATGCTCCCCGTTTTTCTGCTTACCCTGGCCGCGTTTGCCCAGGAACAAGTGATCGTGCTCAAGGCCGCCCGTATATTCAACGGCAAAACACAGGGAGCGACCGCGCCCGGCTTGATCGTCGTGCGCGGAAGCGTGATCGAACAGGTGGGCGGCGCGGCGCCCGCAGGCGCGCGGATCATCGACCTCGGCGACGCCACCCTGCTCGCCGGCTTCCTCGATGCCCACACGCACATGAGCTTTCAAGCCTCCGATGATTTGCGTCAGGACCGCGTCGATCGTCTCGCGAAATCCTCCGCCGAGCAGGCCCTGGACGCCACCCGCCACGCCCGCCGGACGCTCGAGGCCGGCTTCACCACCGTACGCGATGTCGGCGGCCTCGACACCATCGATGTCGCCTTGCGGAACTCGATCACCCGCGGCGTGATCCCTGGCCCGCGGATGCTGGTCGCCGTCCATTCCATAGGCGCCACCGGCGGCCACTGCGATCACTCCGCCGGTTACCGCTTCGGCCTTTTCGCCGAACCCGGTCCCGAGCGAGGCGTCGCCAACGGTCCCGACGCCATCCGCGCCGCCGTCCGCTACAACCACAAGTACGGCGCCGATGTGATCAAGGTCTGCGCCACAGGCGGCGTGCTCTCACTCACCGACGACGTCGACTCCCCGCAGCTCACGCAAACTGAGCTGGATGCCCTTGTCGATGAAGCGCACGCGCTGAAACGCAAGACCGCCGCCCACGCCCATGGCGCCGAAGGAGCCAAACGCGCCATCCGCGCCGGGATCGATTCCATCGAACACGGCACCTTCCTCGATCAGGAGGCCCTCGCCTTGATGAAGGCTCGCGGCACCTATCTCGTCGCCACGCTCATGGCTCCCAAGGGCGTGTTGGAGCGCATTTCCCGCGGCGGCAACCTGCCTCCGCAAATCATCGAAAAAGCCCGCGCCGCCACCAACCAGATTGAAGCCACCTTCCAACGCGCCGCCCAAGCCGGCGTGCGCATCGCGCTCGGCACCGATGCCGGCGTCTTTCCCCACGGCCGCAACGCCGAGGAGTTCGCTCTCATGGTCAACAACGGCCTGAAGCCCGCCGAGGCCCTGCGCGCCGGAACTGTTCACGCCGCCGATCTGCTCGGCCTCGGCGACAAAGTCGGCTCCCTCGAGAAAGGCAAACTCGCCGACATCGTTGCCGTCCCCGGCGATCCCACTTCCGACATCCGCGCCACCGAGAAGGTCTTCTTCGTCATGAAGGAAGGCGTTGTCTACCGCGATACGCGGCCGAAATTGTAGACCAACCCTGTCAGCACACGGTAATCTCGCAGCCCCGCCGCCAGCCCCGGCTGCTGCACCGCCACGTCTACAACCAGGTTCGGATGCAGCGCATAAGTGATTCCTTGATTCAAAGACACCGCGGTGTCAAACCCCAGTGGCTTCTCGATCAACAACCCCGCGAACACCGACGTCCGCTCTCCCAGTGCGCGTACGTAATCGAACGCGAAGTCCACTTCGTTGCCAGGGTTCGCTTAAACGTCGCGCCTGTTTCCAACTCCACAGTCCCCGGCGCCGTGGTCAGCGTATCGTTGGTGAAGGTCGGCCTCTGCCCGGTCGCCTTGTGAGGCCCCTGCGCGAAGCACGGCGCGGCCTGAGCAAGCGCAAGAAAAACGCTCCTCATTTCCGTTTCTTCTTTTTCACAGGCTCAGCGGCCACTATAGGCATCCTTACCTCCGGCGACCGCACCGCCATGAAAATCAGCCACAACACGCAGCCCCACAACTGTAAAAACAAGCGCGGCGCCGATGTCGGAATATGCCAGTTCAAATCAGTTTGCGCCACCAGATATACGCCGAACTCCACCGCCATTGTCATCCACACCGGTACGCCGAGCCACAACAGCAGCCTCAGATTCTCACGAGGCTGAAGCTTCAGTACCGCCGTAACCACAGCGGCAAGCAGGATCGGATGCGCCCACAACGACCCTACATCTACAAGCATTTTCCCGAGGCCCATAAGCGTGTCGGCCCACCGCCCGGAACTCATGAGACTGTTCATCGCCTGGCCGAAGCTCGCCGGCGTCATCGACTCACGGCCTTCGCTCAACAGCTTGAGAATCATCGTCGCCAGCAACCCGGGCGCCGCTCCCGCCGCAACCCACACCACACTCCTGCCGGCAATCATTGCCGCCGCGGCTAGTCCCGCCAGCGCAAACGGCCACCCTTCATTCTTGATCCAAGGCGCAAACCCGAGCGCCAATCCCGCGAAGCACCAGACCGCGCCGCTCTGCCTGCTCCACGCCTCATACATCAAGACAAGCGCTGCCAGAAACGCCACACCCAGCGCAACATCGGAATACTGCGCCGAAGCCTGCAAACTGAACGTATCCGTGGATAACAGAATCACCGCCGCCAATAGCGCCAGAGCCGCCGCGCGGCGCGACCACAAGCTGCCCGCAAGCAACATCAGCAGGCCCACGCACATTAGTAGACTCACTGCCTGCGGGGCAGCCTGCGTGAAGGAGCCGTCGGCGCTCCACAACATCGCCACAAACGAAGAAAGGAACAGCGGATAGCCCGGGTGCGACGAGGTCAGAACATAAGAGCCCGGCTCCGCAGAGATCGCCCGGCGCCACGTATCCGGCTGCGTCAGCAACTTCGCCCGCAGATTGTAGATCGCCGCCGCATCCCATTCCCCGTGCGGGTTCGCCTCTACCGAAGAGAAGAAGTTCAACAGGAAGAAAATGCACGCCAGGCCGGCGGCAACGGCCACCGCCCACGTGTATGGAAACGTTCCCTCATCGCCAGGTTCGACCTTCGCCTCTAGTGGGAACCTCCGCGCCACCACATAGGACAGCGCCGTCAATGCCGCCAGTGCGCCAATCACCACACCCGCGTTAACCAGGCCCACGGCAACCAGCATCCAATACATCAGCGACGACACCGCCGGCCCAAACATGATCGCCAACCCCGCGCGCACCATCCGGGAACTGGAAACGGCAGCTCCGGCAAGGAGCCATCCCGCGGCCAGCGACAGTAGAAGAGCCACTATCCAAAGCATGCTTGTCGGATCAGCGCGCTTTCCGCCGGTAGAGAATCACCCCGTTGCCCAGGTCGGCTTCCACCACGTACCCCAACTGCTCACCCCGCGCAGCAAAATCCAGTGGCTGAAAGAAATTCCCGAGCGCCCATTCCGGACGCGCTCCGTCATTCATCTGGTACAACATCCTCGGCGCAATCGCGTTCTGCGCGCCCAGCAAAGCCGCATGATAGGCGTTATAGCCTTGTCCAGCCGCATCCAGGTCCGTGATCAACCCCACCTTCGCATTGGCCGGTACACGCTCGGCGATCGCGGCAAGCCTTGCTTCGGAAAACCCCAGCCGGTGCACATCGGCGAAGGCAGCATTGTACTCACCGGCCACTTGATAGGAACGCCACGCGCCCGCGCACGCCAGCGCGGCCACACCAAGACACGCTAGTGTTGAGGGCCGGGGCACAGGTCATAGGATAGCGCAGAGGCCGCTTCAGCGGCCCGGCTCCGGGCGGCTTGCCGCGCGGATGCCCTTGCCCGGATGCACTCCTTCCACCACCGCGCCGCCGTTCACAACCAGCGTTCCTTCCACCAGCACATACGGTATCCCCTCCGACGCCAAATTGGGCTTCTCGAAAGTAGCCCGGTCGATCACCTTCTCCGGATGGAAGACCGCAATGTCGGCGTCGGCGCCCACCCGGATGCGCCCCTTGTTGCGCATCGCCGGGGCCATCGCTTCCAGCCGCTGCGCCGGCATCAGCGACATCTTGCGGATCGCCTCCATCAATGTCAGCGCCTTGCGCTCGCGCACGTAGCGTCCCAGAACGCGCGCAAAGGTTCCCGCCGCGCGCGGATGGCCCAGCCCGTTCTCGAGAATCCCGTCGCTTGCCACCATCACCAGCGGATGCGCCATGTTCTTCTCGATCATCTCCTCCGTGTTGGTGAACGTGGCAACCAGCCCGCCCTGCCGCCTGTATTTCTCGAACGTCTCCGCCGTCAAGCGCTCGCCCGTCGCCACCCAAAGCATGTTCGGATAATCCAGGCCCAGCCGCTCCTGAAAGCCCGGCGCGAAGATCGCCGTTTCCATCCTCGTCATCCCTGCGATGTAGGGATACGATTCCACGCTGATATCCAACCCGCGCCGCCTCGCAGCCTCCACCACCGAAATGGCGCGTTCAAAGTGAATCGTGGAAGATGCTCCCAGATGAACCACGTGTATCGATGCGCCGGTAACAACCGCGTAGGCGATCACCTCATGCAGCGATGCGACAACGCCGGGATCGCCATGCGACCCGTACCGCATGTGAACAAATCCCGGCCGCCGCCACTCGGCCGCAATCTGAAACACCTGCTGCAACTCCTCCTGCATCGCCTTCGGCGTGTAGTTGAATCCGAATCCGATGCCGAGTCCGCCCTCTTGCAGCCCCTTCCGGATCAGTTCGCGAATCTCAGCCTGCTCGCCCTCGCCCGCGGACTTCGTTACCGCATTGTCCTTGGGCAACCAGTCGCCCGTGTCCTTCATCACGATCATGCGCGAGCCAATATGCCCGACGCTGGCTCCAAAATGGATGAGCGCCTTCCCTTCCCTGGCCGCATACCACGGATTCACCGGGCTCACGCCGATCTCCAGCTCAAGCGCCGTCGTACAGCCGTCGCGAGCCTTCAACCGGTAGTTCTCCTCCGTCTGCCCGTGCTGGTGGAGATCGATGAATCCGGACGCAACCACGTGGCCGCTGGCGTCAATCTCCCGCGCGCCTCGCAGCGATGTCCGCGACACCGACGTGATCCTGGTCCCCCGAATCCCCAAATGCCGGATCGCATCCAGGTTTGATTCCGGGTCGATCACGCGCCCATTGTTAATGACGATGTCGTAAGGCTGGGCGCAAAGGCAGGCAGTGGCCGCCGCAAGCAGCAACAATTTCATGCAACCACCTTACATGAAGCCCGGATTCGATACATTGATGGGGATGTTTCGAAACCTGTTATTCCTTTCTGCCGCGCTGGCCGCATCAGCTCTCGCGCAGGCGCAGCGCACACCCCCTGTCCGCATCACGCACGGTCCGATGCTCGGCCACGTCACCTCGAACAGCATCGCCATCTGGGCCCGCACCTCCGCGCCCGGCGAGTTCCAGGTGCGCTATGGACTCGCCCCCAACGAGTTGGATCAAGTATCACCACCCGCCGCTACCGCCGCCTCGCGCGACAACACCGGTTGGATCACGCTCACCGGCCTGAAACCGAATACGCGCTACTATTACCTCCCCTTCGCCCGCGCCGACGCCGGCACCGAGGGCGCTTTCCTTACTCTGCCCTCCGCCGAAGAGCACCGCCACCCGGCCACCAATCCGCGCGGCCTGTTCAATTTCCGGTTCCAGTTCGGCTCCTGCGCCAATCAGAAGCCCGGCAGCGGTACCGGCCCCAGCCTGCCCGCGTATGAAACCATGCTCAGGTCCCTTCCCGGCAAGGCACACTTCTCCATCATGAACGGCGACTGGCTCTATGAAGACAAGCGCGAGTTCACGGTGGAGGAATGGAAGCGGCAAACAGGCGTGCAAGCTCTCCCGCGGCTGCTGCAGCTGGCCCCTTCCATCACCGGCGTCTGGGAAAACTACAAGTACTTTCTCGAACGCGGCGCCAACCTTGCCGCCTGGCACCGCGTCATGCCTTCCTACTACACGCCCGATGATCACGAGATTCTGAATGACGTCTTCGGCACCGCCGAAGTCGGCCGCCGCGACCGCCGTACCGTCTTCCGCGACATCGGCATGCAAGCTTGGTTCGACTATCTGGCCGGCTCGCAACCTGTCCCCTACCCGCAGCCCATCCACTTCGGCCAGTCTCAACTCACCGCCGGCAGCGACGTGCTGACCGATCCCGCGGCCGACTTCACCAAGATGGACCAGAAGCAGATGTCCAACCTGCACATCCATTGGGGCGGCCAATTCGCCGGTGTCGATACCGGCCAATTCCCGGCTGGTGACGGCGACCCCAATGCCGGCGTTTACGAGATCGTCGAGGTGCTCGGCGCGCAACGCCTCCGCATCCGCCCCCCCGCGGCCACGACCGGAAGCGCCGCCTACTCTATAGGCCGCGCCTCGTTCTCCAGCTTCCGCGTCGGCAACGTCGAATTCTACCTCCTCGACACACGTTCCATGCGCGACCTCCAGGACACGAAGAACCCGAACAAGCCCGGAACCTCCCTCCTCGGCCGCACGCAGCGCGACTGGCTGATCAACTCCCTGAAATCGAGCGACGCCGACATGTTCTTCCTCGCCTCCTCGGTCAACGTCACCATCCCGCATGAAGGTCCGCCCGGCGGCGGCCTCATCGAAAACAAAGACGACGCCTGGACCGCTTTCCTCGAAGAACGCGAGCAGATGATCCGCTTCTGGGATTCGCTCGGCAAGCCCGTCATGATCATGACCGGCGACCTGCACAACAGTTGGTCCGTCAAGATCACCGACCGCGTCTGGGAATTCGCCTCCGGTCCGCTCGGCTCCCAAAACCACCCCGCCCGGAGCGAAGGCGGCCGCCCCCCCAACGGCCCGTTCGATTCCCGCGGCCGCCCGGTGGAGATCCGCTGGTCCAGCTTCATCCGCGACGATATGCCCGCCACTCTGCGCAAAATGCCCTACTACGCCGTCGCGCAGATCAACAACGTATTCAATAACCCCAGCGCGCCAGGTACGACTCGCTGGGTCGCTTACCCGCGCCCGCACGTGGTGATTCAGTACTACGACGGCCGCACCGGCGATCTCGTCTATGCCGAACCCGTGCACCATGTGCCCGCCAAATAGCAGGTCGGAGCTGATCGAGCGTTCCGCCGCACAGAACTTGCTCGACTACGTGCAAGCCTTTCAGAGGGTCGCACCCGCGATTCGCGCCACTTCGATATCCGTCGCCGGCGGAGTAGCCGCCTACACCGGCCCCGGCTCTCCGCTCACCACCGTGAAAGGCATCGGACCCTCGATTCGCGAAAGGGACCTCGATGAGATCGAGCGCTTCTTCGGTAAGCACGAATACACCATCGAAGCCGCGCCATGGCTGGACGAGAAGAGTTTGCGTCTGCTGGCCGATCGTGGCTATAAGCCGTCTGCCACGGAACATGTCGTTATCCGCGAGTGGCAGGAACTGACCCTCGAACCACACTCACAAGTTGGTGTCCTGGCGCCATCACCCTGGAGCGGCCTCATGCGGCGCGGTTTCGAACTCCCCGACGAGTCACCCTGGCGCGAACTAACCTCCGCCGCCGCTCACCGGGAAGGCGCAACGAACCTCGCTCTGCCAGGCCCCAACGGAAACTGGTTCGCCTGCGCACAATTAGCCCCCTGCGCCGGCCTCTGGATCCTCGGCTGCGACGCCACCCTGCCCGAACACCGCGGCCAGGGCGCACAAACCGCTCTCATCCACCAACGCCTCCACATCATCCCCCGCGCTGGCCTGGCCGTCGCCGAGGTGGCGCCCGGCAGCGCCTCGGAACGCAATTATCTGCGCTGCGGCTTCAAACTCGCACATGCCAGAACACACTTCAGACGTTAGTCTCTCTTCTTGAATCCCTCAGTTGCGCACATGGCGCGAATGGAGAAGAAGGCGGGTACGTATGACAAGGTGGTCCTGCCACCGGGGGCAGAGGACAGGTAATTGTGCACGCTGAGCGTACTAGCACAGGAGAACAACAAGCTGAGAAGGCTGCCTTGATCGGTGGCTGGCAGATCAAAGTGCTACCACACTTGCTACCACACGGCCTGCTTTGGAGGAGGACTGTTTCTATAAGTCTTTTCTTTTGAGTGGTGAGCGCGGAAGGAATCGAACCTTCAACCTACTGATTAAGAGTCAGTTGCTCTGCCAGTTGAGCTACGCGCCCGCTTCTGTGCCTGGGGGAGGCTGAGTCCTCAGTATACCACCGCCGCGCTCAGCTTTCCACGCGATTTGCGGCCGCGTTCCAGCGCATCCGCCGGCCCTGCGTCAGCGACAGGTTCGCCATCTGAACCACCAGTGCGGCCTGGAAGCCGAGGCGCATCGGAGCGGTCGGTTCCTTGCGCGTGCGCATGCACTCGAGGAAATTCTCGACATGCAGGTCGCTGGCGTAGCCGAAGCCTTTCGCCGAACGCTTTGTGATCGCGGCGGTCTCCTCGGCGCCCTCCATGTAGACGTTGCATTCCTCGCGGCCGATGTCCATCCTCGCCTTGTCGCCGTCCAGGTGATTCATCTGGTCGTTGCGCGACTTGTACTTCATCGCCGCGTAGTTCACGCTGAACACGCCGATGAAGTCGCTCGGATATTCCGCCGTCACCACCACCGACTCCGGCGTATCAACGCCGTCCTTGTGCGGCTTGCCCGCCGCCGCCGTCACCGCCGCCGGATAGCCGGCGTTCATCAGCAGGTGAATGCCGTCGAAGACGTGCGCGCCCTGATCGGCGACGATGCCGCCGGCGTAGTCGCCAAAGAAACGCCAATTGCGGAAGCGGTTTGGATCCAGCGGCCGCCGAGCGGCGGGTCCTTGCCATTGCTCCCAATCGAGAGGGCCGTCGAGTCTCACCGCCCGGCTCGCGCCCAAGTAATTGTTCAACCACCAGGAGCGCACCATGCGGACCTGGCCCAGCGTGCCCGCGGCCATGATGTCGCGGCCGGAAAGGTAGAGATCATAGCTGCGCCGCTGCATGCCAACCTGCACGATGTTCTTCGACTTGCGCTCCGCCTCCACAAGCTCGACGCCCTGCTCCGGAGTCTGGCACAGCGGCTTTTCCACGTAGACATCCTTGCCGGCGGCCAGCGCGTCCAGCACCATGCGGTGATGCCAGTGCTCGGGCGTCGCGATCAGCACGGCATTGATCGATTTATCGTCCAGCAGCTGGCGGTAATTCCGGTAAGCCTTCGGCGAATCCTTCTGAGCCTTGGCAGCCGTCGACAGCGCCCGCTCCAGGTTCGGCTCATACACGTCGCAGACGGCGCCGACGCGCACCGATGCGTTCTTCTGGAACAGCGTCATCACGAAAGTGCCGCGGCTGCCGCTGCCGATCATGCCGAGCACGATCTCGTCCGACGGCGCCGCTTCGGCTGCAAAGGCAACGCCGCTTCCTAACAGGAATACCCGTCTGTTGGTCGCCATGCAGGCATCACACCACAACGTGAGGCCTCGCGACAACCAGCGAGAATCAGAACTCCAGCCGCAGCACCAACTGCAGATTCCGGTTGCCGCCCTTCGCCGTGATGACCCCGAAACTGCCGGGTTGGACGACGTTGGTCCCCGGCGTGCCCCAGATGGGATGATTAAACGCGTTGAACATCTCGACCCGAAATTCGGTCAACAGCCGTTCCTTATAGGTGAAGTTCTTGAAGATCGAGGCGTCGAAGGCGCGCGTTCCCGGCCCGCGCAGGTCGGGCGAAGTCCGCGAAGCATTTCCGAAGGTAAAGTTGCCGGCCTGCGAGAATACGGACTGATCGAAACCAACCAGTTCACCCACGTGGGAACGGCGTTCGGCTGTGGCCAGTACTGGAGCATGTTCAACGCCACTGGATCCATACGCTCTCGGGGAATCCGGTTGCCGGGAAGGGGCTGGCGGATCCACAGTCCAGCCGCATCGCGGGTTGCAGTGGCATGGTCAAAAAACGGTGATCGCTTGCCCGTTGCCGTTACGCAGGTTGGAGAAATCGCCGTTGCGCCACTCCGGCAACGGCACAGTGGCGGTTGCGCCGGCCTGGCTCGGCGTGCGTGTGCTCTGCTCGGCGAAGAAAAAGAAGGCTCGGTTCCGGCCGTCGTAGAGCTTTGGCAGCAGGACAGGCCCCCCGATGGTGGCGCCGAACTGATTCCGCTGGAACGCCGCGCGGCGGACACCATTGCGGTTGTTGGCCCAGCTGTTAGCGTCCAGTTTGCTGTTGCGCAGGTACTCAAACAGTGTGACCCGTGCACGGCGTTGGTGCCGGACTTGGTGGCTACCGTGATTGCGTCCATTCAATGGCAGGTCGAGCATCGCCTTGTTGGTGATCACGGTGGATACGGCCGAGGTGGTGGTGGCGAGCTGCGCGGCCCCGGCGCTTACCTCGGCGGTGGTGGTGACTTCGCCCACCGCCAACTGGATATCCAGCGCGATTGTCTGCTGCACACTCACCTTCAGGTCCGAGGTCGTGTGTTTCTGAAAGCCTTTCTTTTCCACTGTCAGCCGGTAGTCGCCGGGAATCAAGTACGGCTGCACAAAGCTGCCTGTCAAAACTTGTTAATATTCGGAACACCTGTTCACGGTATGCTGGAGTGTTACGATGAAAGCCCTCCTCCTCACTCAATACAAGCAACTCGAACTCGCCGACATGCCGGTGCCGGAAATCGGTCCTGACGATCTGCTGGTTCGGGTGAAGGCTTGCGGCATCTGCGGCAGCGACGTCCACGGGTTCGACGGTTCGAGCGGCCGCCGAATTCCGCCGCTGGTCATGGGGCATGAGGCGGCCGGGATCGTGGCCGGCGCCGGCGCGAACGTGAAGGACCTCAAGGAAGGCGACCGCGTTACGTTCGATTCGACGGTCTATTGCGGGCGTTGCTTCTACTGCCTGCGCGGCGAAGCGAACCTCTGCGACAACCGCCAGGTGCTGGGCGTCTCGACGCCCGATTTCCGCCGGCACGGTGCCTTCGCCGAATACGTCTCAGTGCCGCGGCGCATTGCCCACAAGCTGCCCGATTCGCTGCCGTTTGAGCGCGCGGCGATGATTGAAGCAGTGTCGGTGGCGGTTCACGCCACCGCCATCACCCCCGTGAAGCTTGGCGACACGGCAGTGGTTGTGGGCACGGGCATGATCGGGCTGCTCTGTTTACAGGCTCTGAAGCTGGCGGGCTGCTCGCGCATCATAGCCGTCGATCTGGACGACGTGAAGCTGAAAGCAGCCGCCGGGCTGGGCGCCAACGTGCTGTTGAATCCGAAGACCGACGATGTTCCGGCGGCGGTGCAGGCGCTCAGCGGCGGGCGCGGCGCCGATATCGCAATGGAGGCCGTTGGAGCCACCGCTCCGGTACAAACGGCGCTTGCCAGCGTGCGCAAGGGTGGGGCGCTCACGCTGGTCGGCAACATCACACCCAAGATCGAAATCAATCTCCAGTCCGTGGTCACGCGCCAGATCCGAGTGCAGGGCTCCTGCGCCTCATGCGGCGAATATCCGGCCTGCATCGATCTGCTGGCTTCCGGCGCGATTCAGGTGGACCCGCTGATCACGGCGCGCGCGCCGCTGGAGGAAGGTGCAAGCTGGTTCAACCGCCTCTACAGTCACGAACCCAACCTGATGAAGGTGATTCTGGAACCGTAAGCTTGCGCCGGAACTGGTTTTGGCCCGCCGTCACGATTCTGCTGGCGTTCATGGCCCTATGCATGGGAAACGCCGCGCTCGAGGAATCGCAGACTTTTGACGAGGCTGTTCATCTGGTGGCCGGCTTCAGCTACTGGACGCGCGGCGACTATCGCCTGAACGAGGAACATCCGCCTCTGAGCAAGCTGCTCGGCGCGGCGCCCTTATTGTTTACCCAGACCAGCCTGCCTGAGAGGGAGGCGGATTGGAAAGCGGCCGATCAGCTAGCGCTATCCCATGCTTTTCTCTACCGGAATCGCCTGTCGGCCGGGACCATGCTTTTTCTGGGCAGACTCACGGCGGTTACGATTACTCTCTGCCTCGGCCTTGCGATTGCCGTTTGGACTCGCCGCCGAGTATCCGCCGCAGCCGGTGTGCTGGCGCTGGTGTTCCTGGCCACCGATGCCAACTTTCTTGCCCATGGCCACTACGTCACCTCCGACGTTCTCTCGGCGCTCACCTTCTTTCTCGCCGCCGTGACGTGGGCCGAGTATCTCGAGAGCGGTAAGAGAAGCCATCTGATCTGCGCCACATTCGCTTTAGGGGCGGCGCTGGCGAGCAAGTATTCCGCGCTCTATCTGATTCCGGTTCATCTACTCCTGTTTCTGATCTACGGCCGCCAAAAGCGCCGGCTTCTGCCTGTCCTGGTGGGCGCCGTGCTGATCCTCGGAATCACCTACGCGCCAGAGACGCTACGCAGCTTCGAGAAAGGACCGCTGAGCGAACATATCAACCTCGACATTCCAGCCGGCGTGAAAGCCCGCGCATTGGCGGAGCAGCTCAAACTGCCTGCGCATCCTTACCTGGTCGGAATGTGGCGGCTCTTCAGCCACAACGAAGAAGGGCAGCAATCCTACCTGCTGGGCCAGATCCGCAGAGAAGGAGACTGGCGATACTTTCCGGTCGCCTTCGCGGTGAAAACCCCAACAGGGCTGCTGATTCTCACTGCGATGAGTCTCGCGGCGATACCGTGGCGGCGATGGAGTCCGGTGCAGGCGGCGTTCGTACTCTATCCGATGATCTACTTCGCGTGGTGCCTGAACTCGCGGCTGAATATCGGCCACCGGCACATTTTACCGATCTATCTGTTCCTGTTCGTGGGTGTCTCGGCGGTGTTTCTGACCTGGTGGCGGCCGCGATGGCCGCGACTGGCGACGGCGGTTCTGATCGGCGCGGTGGCGCTGCAGGCGGCGGAACTGGCGCGAGTGCATCCCTACTATCTGGCCTTCTTCAACACAGCTGCCGGCGGCCCGCGGAACGGCCCGCGGTACCTGCTGGATTCCAACATCGACTGGGGGCAAGACCTGGCGAGATTAAAAGCGTGGATGGAGCGCAACAAGCTGGATTCGGTCTGCTTGTCCTATTTCGGCATGGCCGATCTCGAATATTACGGCATTCGAGAATACTCGCTGCTGAACATGACGGCGCAGGACCGCAAGGAGTTCGGCTGCGTGGCGGCGGTAAGCCAGAACAATCTTTACGACCTGTATCATCCGCCGGGCACGCACGCCTGGGCGCGCGAGATGACTCCGTTCGGCCACATCGGCTACTCGATCCTGCTCTATGACCTGCGCCAGGACCGCAGCGTGCCTTTTATTGGATTATCTGATTGGCGGTAATGAGGTGGCCGCCAGCGGCGGTGAACTCTTCCATCATCTGTTTGGCCTTTGCATCATCGAGGCTGCGGACGGCGTCGGTGACGAGTTCGACGGGCTTGCCGGTTTTGAGAAGTCCGAATGCGGCGCAGCGGACGCAGATTTCGGTGACGACACCATAGACGACGTAGCGGTCCGCGTTGAGTTCGTCAAGCAGGGCGGTCAGGTTGGGGTTGGAGAAGCAGTCGAGCGTCTGCTTTTCAAGCAGCACCTGCTGGGCGTCGCCAATGGGATATGCGCCCGGCGTGGAAGGAATGAGGACGCGCTTTTCGAGCAGTGTCTCTTGAGGCTTGCGCTGGCCGAGCGTGCCGGCGACGCAGTGCGAAGGCCAGTGGCGGAACTCAGGGTCGTTCTCCGCGTGCGCGTCCATGTCGGAAACGACGAGGATGCCGTTAGAAGCGGCATGGTGGTTGAGCGCGGAGACGACAGGAACGATCTTCTCGGCGCCGGGAACGTAGAGAGCGCCGGAGGGAAATAGAAAGTCGATTTGGGTATCGACGTCAAAGAACACTGTCTTCATCGCGTGTCACCTAATCCCTTTTCATAGAGTGCCAAAAGATCGGAACTGAACTCCACCCGCGGCTCGGCGGGCAGGCGCGGGATGGAGGCGGCGGCGCGCTGCCGGGCTTGTTCGGCGGTCGGCAGAGGCTCGACGAGCTTACCGGCTATGATGACGGGCCGTAGCAAGGCCTCGACGTTGCCGGAGTCGCACTCCGGACATTCCCAGGAGCAGCCGACCATGTCATGAGTGGGGAAGCGGAAAACCTGCTTGGCTCCGGGCAGCGTCTGCTTGTCGGCGCTGAACTTGGCGGTGTAGCGCTTGATGCCTTCGGTTTCAAGTTCAACCAGCTTGTAGACGGCGTTCAGATAAGGCTGGTCGGAAGAGGTGGCCAGCTCGGTGCCAACGCCGAAGGCATCGATGGGCGCGCCGTCAGAGAGCAAGGCGGCGATGCGGTGTTCACTGAGGTCGCCGCTGGCCATGATCTTTGCGTCGTGGAGGCCAGCCTCATCGAGGATGGCGCGCGTGGCCCGGGAGAGTTCGAGCAGGTTTCCGCTGTCCAGACGCACGCCCCATAAAGGGCGGCCGAGCTTCGCGGCGCGGCGGGCGCCATCGAGCGTGTCATAGGTGTCGATCAACTGGACGGTGTGGGGACCGAGCAGCTGCTGAAGGCGCATGAATGCTTCCTGTTCGGTGGGGAACGACTGCACCCAACTGTGCGCGGAAGTGCCATAAACGGGCACCCCGAAGCGATGGCCGGCCTCTGTATTGGAAGTGCCGATGCAGCCGCCGATATAGGCGGCGCGGGCGGCAAGCAGGCCCGCTTCGGGGCCGTGAGCGCGGCGGGAGCCGAATTCGACGACAGCCCGGCCAGCGGCCGCCTCGACGACGCGGGCGGCCTTGGAGGCGATCATCGACGGAAAGCCGATGGAGGCGAGCAGATAGGTTTCGACGATCTGCGCCTCGACGAGTGGAGCGCGAACGGTGAGGATCGGCTCATTGGCGAAGACGGGCGTGCCTTCGGGAACAGCGAACAAATCGCCGCTGAAACGTAGTCCGGCGAGCAGCTGAAAGAACTGCTCCGGGGCACCTGTCATGACAGGCAGGGTTCTGAGGTAAGCGATCTGCTCCTCGTTGAAGCGGAGGTTCAGCAGATACTCAGCGGCTTGGGCCAGCCCGGCGGCAAGGATGAACTTGCGGTGCTGCGGGAGGCGCCGGAAAAAGAGTTCGAAGGTGGCCTTCTGGCGGGTCTTGCCGGCGGCTGCATAGCCGGCAGCCATGGTGAGCTCGTAGAGGTCGGTGTGAAGGCCGTTCAAATTTACTTCTTCTTAGTATCCTCTTTCTTCGGCGGAGGAGGCTCCTTGACGTCGGCGGCAGCTTTGCGGAGTTCGTCGACAGCGGTCTTGTCCAGTTCGTAGAGCGCGGGCTCGTTGTCGCGCTTGGCGATGAAACGGTCACCGGCCTGGGAGATGAGCACTTTTTCGACGCGCTTACCTTCGTTTGATGTGACGGTGGCTTCGACGATGGGCGTGGTGAAGCCGGAGTCGGGGAACTTTGCGGCGGACAGGTCACGGAGCTTGTCGATTAAGGACTGGACGGATGTGGAGTCCATTTGCTTGTTGGCTTCCATCCACTTGTCGGACGCCTTTTCGAGCTTACGTGTCTTGTCGCCATCACGAAGCTCGACTTGAGAAGGATCGCTCCAGCCGAAATCGAATAGTTTCTTGTTGCGGAAGTCGTCTGTGCTCTTGTTGAGGCCGTCGCCAAGGTCGGAGGTGGCCTTGTGGATGCCTTCTACGGCGTCGGATTTGGCGTAGTAGGTGTTGTCCTTGGACTTGCGGACTTCGAGCTGTTGTGTGCCGGCGGCGTCTGTGGCGCGGGCGATGGCGACAAGTTGTGCACGGGAATAAGCGGCGGCGATTTTCTTGGCTTCGTCTTCGGCGAGGTCGGTATCCATCTTGGCATCGCGAAGTTTGCGGACGAGCTCTTCGACCTGGCCGCCGTCGGCGCGCATCGGCTTGGGTCGTACGATCTGCCATTCGTTCTGGTTGTTCTTGCCGAACTCGACGGTTTGACCCTTGACGGTGAGTTCGACGCGGGTGAGTTTGTCGGAGTCAAAGGTGAGCAGGCGCTTGTCGCGAAGGTCTTTCGAGGTTTTGTCGAGGCTGGATTTATTCCAGCTGGCAAGTGTGAACACGCGCGGGTCGCCGTCGAGTTTGGCGAAGACCCCGCCGCCGGTGGGAGTTTCATTCCCGATGAGGAGCTTGGAGGTTTTGCCGTCCTTCTTGGTGATGTTGACGGACAGGGCGGGAGAGTCGAGGCCAAAGCCGGCGAGTGAGGAGGCTTTCTCCTCGATCAAGCGCTCAGAGGAAAGAGAAGAGAAGGTATTGACGAGAGTGGAGACATTGTCCTGGTCGGCGCGGAGAGGCTGAGGGGCAGTGACTTGCCACTTGCCGTCGGAGGCGCGCTTGAGCGTGGTGGTTTCCGGACCTTTGGCGATGTCGATCTGCCGGATCTGATCGGCGGGGATTTCGAGGATTTTGGGAGGAGCGTCTGGAGCGGGCTTGCCCTCTTTTTCCTTTTCGAGTTTGTTGGAGTACCAGACACCACCGGCAAGGAGAGCAAGGACGCCGGCGGCGGCAAGAAGACCACGAAGCTGCATAGCGGTTTACCTCCTTCGCCACCAGACGCCGACGCCGGCGGCAACGACGGCGAGGGGAAGAAAAATGACACAACCGAAGAAGAGGGTGCGCATCTGGGCGGTGGTAAGAGAGAGGCGGCGGTCTTCGGGCTCCTTGGGACGGATGGAGATGAGGTCCTCGTCCGAGCTGAGCCAGTTGAGCATGTTCAGGAGGAGGTCGCGGTTGCCATTGAAGCGGAGGATATTGTTGGCGGCCCAGCCGGAGGAACCAGTGACGACGAAGCGGCCCTGCAGCTTTTCATTTCCGGTGTTGTAAGTGCCGGCGACGCCGATGGTGAACGGTCCCTTTTTGTCCTTAGCGGGATCGAGTTTGATTTCGGCGGCTTGCAGGTTGAGGGTAGCTAGGCTGTTGGAAGAGGTATGGAAGAGCTTCTCGACGGTGGCGTTTCCGGCGGACTTGGTATCGAGGGAGCGGGTGAGCGGGAAGGCCGTGGCGACCTCTTTCATGTCGCGAACGATGGCGTGAAACTCGTAGGAGGTGACCAAGGGCACGACGAGTCCGAACAGGGTGCCGACGCCGCTGGTGTCAAGAACGAGGTCCTTGTTAGCGGTCACGCCCCAAGATTCCAGCAGCTGAGCGAGGGCCTGGTTTTCCGAGACTTCGGTTTGACCAAGGCGAACGGGGGGATCGATCAGGATGAGCGCGCGGCCGCCTTTTTCGACGAAGGATTTGATGGCATCCACGGCGGGCTGCTGATAGTCGAATCGCGGACCGCCGACGAGCAGGACGGTGCAGTCGGAGGGAACCTCGGGTTTTTCCAGCAGGGAGATGGAGCGGATCTTGTAGGTATTTCTTTCGACGACTTCCTTGAGGGAGGAGTAGCCGGTGCGGCCTGTTTCCTCGAGCCCATGCTCGCCGGAGCCGGAAACGGCGCAGACGGTGCGCTGTCCGCCCTTGAGGGCGCGAATGATGGCACCGGTGAGTTCCTCCTCGGTAACCGATTTGGCTTCTTCCTTGCGGCCCATGGCTTCGACGAAGATGTTGCCGTAGGCTTTGACGCCGGCGGCGGTGGCCACCGTTGGGTTCTTGTCGGGATCGACGTAGTCGACCTTGAGCTTGGGCGAGAGGTTGTCGTAGCGGTCAAGGAGGTCGCGCGCGGTCTGGAAGCGGCCGGTCTGGTCAAAGTAGGTGATCTTGACATCGGACTTGAGGTTACCGATGATTTTGTGGGTTTGATCAGAGAGGCTGTACTTCTTGTTGGCCGTGGCGTCGAAGCTATTGTTGTGACGGTTGGCCAAGAAGTTGGCGATGCCCAGGACGGCAAGCACGACGGCGACGTAGATCGTAACGTAGGCGGTGAATTTGGTTTGCTTCGCTTTGAGCCAGTCGAGATTCATTTACGACCTCCAACGCAGGGATTCCATGGAACGGGCGGTAAGAAAGAGCCCAAATACGATGACGGAGAAGTAGAAGATGATGTCCTTACTATCGAGGACACCCTTTGAGAAGGGTTCAAAGTGGGTGACGACGGAAAGATAGGAGAGGACTTTGGAGGTAGCAGTGGTTTCGAAAGCGGTCACCCAATCGAGCACCCACAGGAGCAGGCAGATGGCGAAGGTGCCGACGCCGGCGATGATCTGGTTGCGGGTGGTGGTGGAGATGAACGTGCCGATGGCAAGCAGGCAGCCGCCTTGGAGAATCAAGCCGAAATAGCCGACGAGCAGCGGCCTCCAGTCGGGGCTGCCGTAGGCGAACAGGATGAGGATATTGAGGGCGGAGACGGCGAGGATGGCGATGTACATGAGCAGAGCGGCAAACCACTTGCCGAGGATGATCTCGAAGTCGCGGACCGGAGAGGTGGCGAGCAGCTCGATGGTGCCTGAGCGTTTTTCTTCGGCGAACAGGCGCATGGTGATCATGGGGATGAGGAAGAGGCCGATGACGCTGACGTTCATCAGCACGGGGCGGATGACCCATTCATTGACGTCCATGGGCATGGGGCGGCCCATCATTTGGGATTCCATGCCGCGGGAAACAAAGATGGCGGTGGCGGCGTAGAAGAAGTAGCCGGAGATGAGGGCGAAGAAAGCCATCAGCCCGTAGGCGATGGGCGAGGCGAAATAACTCTTCAACTCTTTTCGGCAGATGATCCAGATGTTGGTCATTGAGTGGCTCCGGAGGCTTGGGCGGATTTATCCGATGAGGTGAGTTCGAGGAAGATCTCTTCGAGGCTGAAGGCTACCGGGTGCAGCTCGTGGAGATTCCAGCCTGCCTCGACGACGCTGCGGGCGATTTCCGGGCGGATGTGACGGCCTTGCAGGCTTTCGACTTCAAAGCGGAGCTTGCCGTCGCGTGCGGTTCTGTAGACGACGCGGCTGACGCCGGGAACCTGCTCGAGGCGCTGCTGGACGTTTTGGGCCGGCAGCTCACCGTCCTTGGCGGAGACTTCGACGGCAACCGATTCGGAGCCTCGAAGGCGGCTGGTGAGGTTTTCCACGGAGTCGGTAGCGACGACTTTGCCCTTGTTGATGATGATGACCTTTTCGCAGGTCTGTTCGACCTCAGGCAGGATGTGGGTGCTGAGAATGATGGTGTGGTCGCCGGCGAGGTTCTTGATGAGCTCGCGCGTTTCGATGATTTGCTTGGGGTCTAGGCCGGCGGTGGGTTCGTCGAGGATGAGAACGTCGGGGTTGTGAATGATGGCCTGCGCGAGGCCGACGCGCTGACGGTAGCCCTTGGAGAGCTTGCCGATGAGCTTGGTGGAGACGTCGGCAACGTTGCAGCGCTCGGAGACTTCCTTGACGCGCTCGGCCAGCTGGGCTTTGGGGATTCCTTTGAGGCGGCCGACGAAGTTGAGGTATTCGATGACCTCCATTTCCGGGTAGAGAGGAGGGGTTTCCGGGAGGTAGCCGATGCGCTTTTTTACCTCCATGGGCTTTTGGGCGACGTTGAAGCCGGCGACTTCGGCCTCGCCGCCGGTGGGCGGAAGGAAGCAGGTGAGCACGCGCATGGTTGTGGTCTTGCCTGCGCCATTGGGGCCGAGGAAGCCGACGATCTGGCCTTTTTCGACCTCGAAGCTGACGTTGTCGACGGCGACCGTACGTGCGTAGCGCTTCGTAAGGTCTTGAACTCTTATCATAGACTCGCTCCCAGGATGGAGACTTTAGCGCTCCCGACTGTTTTTGCCCGTATCGGCGGGACAGCAGGATGCGAAATCACTACAGAATCTTCATGATAAAGAGATAGAGAAATGGTGTCAACTTCCGGAGGCGTCGGGTTCGTTTCGGTATTTTTTAAAAGAGGGGGAATGGCCGCTGATGAACGCGGGTGAACGCGGATTTCCGAGGCGAGGTGAACATCGGGCGGCGGCGGAAGTTCTTGAGCGAGTTGGGGTTGTTGTGGCGCCGGGTTCGTTTCGACGTTTTTCGTTTCTGGTTCCGGAGAGGGAGTTGGAGGAGGGGACTTGCGGCGGGCGGCGTCGATTTTTTTCTGGGTCGGTTTGCGTTGCATGCAGATGTACCTCCGGAGGGGAGTTTGGCATGAGGGCGGAGGGAAGTGCGGGATTGGAATGGGGAAGTGGTGGGAAAGAGGGGAAATCGAGTTTGGCGGATCTTGTGATGAACCGCCAATGGCGGAGGACATTCACAACCGGAGCGAGAACCTCAATGGAGTGAGATCTTCGGCGGGGACCATGTGGCCGCGGCGGAGCGGTGCGCCGCCATGAGTCGCGGCGCGGCACACTGAAGTGTGCGCCACTAGTCGCCGGCGGCGTGTTGAGGAGGTCTCGATGCGACGAGGGCGCCGATGGTGACGTGGATTTGCGGCAGCGCGCCGTCGGGGTGCTCGTCATGCTGTTGCAAGGCGGCGAGCTTTTCCTTGAGTAGCTGGCGGCGGAGGCGGTCTTCGAATTCCTTCATCTTTCGGTCGATGTCGTTGCGCTTCTTGTGGGAGGCGACCATGTCTTCGCGGTAGCGCTTGAGGAAGTAGCCGATCGTCTCGACGCGGATTTTGATGGAGCCGGTGGGCTTGTTTTCGTCGATGTCCTTGAAGCAGAAGTAGGGGGTGCCGGAGTGTTCGACGATTTCCTCGACTACGGTGTAGATGGGGGCGTCGTGGCCGCATTTGAAGCTGGATAGTTCAAGGGCGACCAGGTTGGGGTGGCGGGCGATGTACTTGGCGGCCCAGACCTTGCGCGAGGTGTTTTCCGAGTAGGAGTTCTTCCAGACGTCGGAGATGGACATGGGGTCAGGGATTTCGCCGGAGAGGACTTCGTCGCCGAAGAGGCGCCAGACGATGTCGTCATCGATGGGGAGGGCGTCCTGGGTGAAAACGGGGTAGCCGAGCTTCTGGAACTCCTCGAGGATTTCGTGGTTGACGCCGGGGTCGTTGTGATAGGGGCGGCCGAGGAGGACGACGCCGAGGCGGTCTTCGCGCTCGAGCTGTTCGAGCACTTCCCTGCCGGCGCCGCGGAGGGTGACGTTGTTGAAGTAGTCGAGAGCTTTGTAGCCTTCGCGGACGGCGCGCGAATTTTCCTCTGGCGAGAGGCCGAGAATGTCCTTGAACTCTTCCCACATTTGGCGTTCAAAAATATCGGGTTTACCGACGTTGACAAAGGTGTCGAGGAACTTGACGCCTTTATCGGCAAACAGGTCTCCTTCCTTGGTGAAGGCGGCCTTGACGGCGGCGGGGGTAGTGGCAACGGTGGGGCAGGAGCGTGTGCCCTGGACGCCGGTGAGGTCGGAGGTAAGGCAGTCGATCATCGGGAAGAAGATGAGGTCGAGCGGCTTCTTCTCGTGGTGGGTGTAGAGCAGGTTGTGGATGTGCGGGATTCCGAGCTTGGAGGGGAAGCAGGGATCGATGGATCCGCGCTTGGCTCCGGCTTTGTAGAGTTCTTCGGAGGTGAAGTCAGACCAGATCATGTTCTCCGGCTTCACGCCGAGGGAGGCGAAGTAGGCGGTGAAGACGGGGGCCTGGGAGTACATGTTGAGCACGCGCGGCATGCCGATGCGGAGTTCGGCGCGCTTCTTCATCAGCTCGGCGCGGCGCTTTTGAGCGGCGGTGAGTTGGAGCTTGGGAAGCGGGTCGGCGACGAGCGGGGCGCCGGGAACCTTGAATACCTGGCGGGCGGCGATTTCGACGAGGTTGGGGTTGGCCTTCTTGATGCTATCGAGGTCGCCTTTGATCAGGCGCATCTCATTGATGTCCTCGACGGTACCCTTTTCGCAGGTGGCGATGATGAGGCGCTGAGAGCCTTCCGGCAGCGGAACCTTGCTCTTCTTTGGACGGTAGGCGCTCTCGTTGAGCACGGAGGTCTTGACGTCAATGAAGGTGCGGAGGCACTTGTTCTTGCAGAAGTAGCAGCGGGTGGCTTCCGAGCGGGTGGTGGTGTATTGAATCTCCTGGACGGCAGGGAGGCCGATGAAGGAGGACTTGCGGCCGTTGTCCCAGAGGCGTCCGGCTTCGAGGGCGGCTCCGATGGCTCCGGCTTCACCGCAATGCTCATGGACGATGACTTCGGCTTGGAGGCCCTTGCCCTTGAAGCGCGATTCGATGAAGTCGACCTGGCTCTTGACGGCGGCGAGGTTGTACTGGGTGCCTCCCTGGAGCAGGAAACGCGAGCCGAGGGCGGAGATATTGGGGATCTGGGAGACGTAGAGCCAAATGTTTTTGGGCAGGACGTTGCAGAGTCCGGCCATGATCTCTTCCGGCTTCCAGCCCTGGCGCTGGAAGTCGACGATGTCGGATTGCATGAAGACGGCGCAGCCGTAGCCGAAGCTGGGATAGCCCTGGGCGCCGAAGGCGATGTCGGCAAACTCCTCGACCGGATGGCCGAAGCCCTGGGCGGTGGATTGGAGGAAGTAGCCGTTGCCAGCCGAGCACTGCGTGTTGAGCTTGAAGTCCTTGACGCGGCCGTTTTTGAGGATGATGATCTTGATGTCCTGGCCGCCGACGTCGCAGATGACGTCGACGTTGTCATAGAAGTGGAGACCGGCTTGGGTGTGGGCGACGGTTTCGACAACGGCGGCATCGGCGCCGACCACGTCGCGCAGGATGTCCTTGGCGTAACCGGTGGAGCCGACGCCGAGGACTTTGAGAGTTGCGCCCTGATCGGTGATTTGTTTTTGGAGCTTTGCGAAGATCTCCATCGTGTCTTCGATGGGATTGCCCTTGGAGAGCTGGTAGGCCTTGGCGAGAATCTTCCGCTCCTTGCCCTTGGTGAGGAGGACGGCCTTGGTAGAGGTGGAGCCGCCATCGACGCCGATGAAGCCTTCGACGGTTTCACCGGGGGAGAAGGTGGCGGGGACGAATATCTTATGACGGTATTTTTCCTTGAAAGCTTCCAGCTCAGCGGCGTTCTTGGCGAGTCCGCCGTTGCCGCCCTTTTTCTTCTTCTCTTCATCGCGGCCGACGGTGATGTACCATTCGAGCTTTTCCCAGCCGGCGTAGCGGCCAACCTCTTCGTCTTCATCCTTGCCGAACTCGACGGCGCCGAGGGCGGCAAAGTACTGGCCGTTGTTCGGGATCTTGATGAGGTCCTGCGGGGGGATGCCTTCCGGAAGCGGATAGTTGCGCTCTTCCCAGATTTTGGGGATGTTGGACTTCCAGCAGTCCTGCATGCCCTTGATGTAAGTGTTGGGGCCGCCGAGGAGGAGGACCTCCGGACGCAGCGTGTTGCCGCGGGTGAGCACGGAGAGGTTCTGCATGACGATGGCTTCAAACAGGGAGGCCATCAGTTCAGAGGGTGGGACGCCGGACTTCTGGAGCCCGTTGATGTCGGTTTCGGCGAAGACGCCGCACTTGCCGGCGACGGGGTGGAGCTTGATACCCTCATAGCCCATGTTGCAGAGCTCTTCGGAGGGGATGCGGAGCTTGGCGTTGATCTTGTCGATGACGGCTCCGGTTCCGCCGGCGCACTTATCGTTCATCGAGGGGAGCTTCTTTTTGCGACCGGTTTCCGGGTCTTCCTTGAAGATGATGATCTTGGCGTCCTGGCCACCGAGCTCGATGACGGAGCCGCAATTGGGGTAGAGCTTTTCCACGGCGAGCGAGACGGCGTTAACTTCCTGGACAAACTTGGCGCCGATCATCTTGCCGATGCCGGAGCCGCCGGAGCCGGTGACGAAGATACGGCAATGGTCTTTGTCGAAGCCTTCCATTTCGGTTTCAAAGCGGCGGAGGAACTCGAGGGTTTTTTCGGGCTGCTTGGTGTCGTGGCGCTGGTAGTCGCTCCAGATGATCTGGTCGGTGGCGATGTCGACGACGACAGCCTTGACGGTGGTGGAGCCTACGTCGAGACCGATGGAGAGCTGACGAGACATGTTAGTTCACCGCCACCAGGACGCGGGGCGTCCAGTTTTCTGTTCTGGCGCGCGCGGCGGCGTGAAGGGCGAAGTTGGCGGCGACACCGACGACGCCTTCCTGGTGCGGCACGTTGTACATGGGCTTGCGGGTCTCCGGATGCTCGTCGATGAACTGCTTCAACTCGTCAAGCGTCATGCCGGCCTTTTCGAGCGCTTCGGAGAATTCGCGCTTGGCTTTGTTCTTGGCTTCGCCGAGAGCCATCTGGACGCGGGAGTGAGCGTTCACTTCGCCTTCGCCGGAGGTTTCGATGGGGAGGTAGATCATGTCCTTGTATTGGCTGACGACGGCCGCCTGAGCGCCGTCGGACTGGGTGGAGGGCATGCAGCCGAATGGCTTGACGCTGAGCACCATGTGGGCGAGGCTTTTGTTGGAGTAGTAGATGTTCTTGGCGACCTCGAGGTGGCCTTCGCCACCGCCGGCGCGGGAGTTGTAGAAGGGGTGGCCGATGCGCTGGAGCTCGTATTGATCGATCAGGTGGTGGCCGAGCGGGCCGAGGGCTTCCAGCAGCTTGTGGTATTCGCGCTTGAAGATGGCTTCGGCGAGACGGAGCTTGGCGACACGGTTGCGGTAACTCCACTCGATCTTGGCGCGCTTGCCGATGTGCCAGATAGGCGGAAGCACAGCGCCCTCCTCCAGACCTTTAAGATCGCGGAAGCGTTGAACAACCTGGTGGATCATGTAGACGATCCATGTGCCGATGGGTTCCACGACGACCTGGGCGCCTTCGCGCTCGAGGAACTTGAACATGTTGAAATTGCCGTCGCCTTCGGTGGTCTGGGCCCAGAATTCGCCGGTGATTTTGACGATGGGTTTGACGCGGAGGCGGTCGATTTCGACCTGGTTGTACATTTCACGGCAGCGTTCGAGGGAGGAGGTGAGGTCGTCGCCGGCGAGCTGATTGACGAACTTGCCGATGTATTGAGCCGTGTCCTTGAAGCCGCCAAGGAACTTGGAGAGCTTATCTTCCAGCTCCCAGGGCTTGCGGCGCGAAAACACCTCATGCATGTAGTCCATGACGTTGTTGAGGGTTTCGTCGGTCCGGCCAGCTTCCACTTCATAGGGGCGGATGGCGTAGGCGACTTCATTGAGCACGTCGCCGCAGTTGAGCGCGTTGAGGATGCCGAGGAAGAAGTCGAGGTTCATCTCGAGGCCGGCTTCGCAGTCGGATTGAGAGAGGCCGCCGGACTGCTGGAAGAGCTGGACACGGAAGCCGTCGAAGCCTGCGTTGCGGAGCGCGAGGCGGTACTCGGCTTCATACATGCCGAAACGGCAGGGGCCGCAGGCTCCGGCGGTGAGGAAGATGTAACGGTCGATGATCTCCTGCTTGGTGAGGCCCTGTGCTTCCAGCTTTTGAAGGTATTGGACAAGATTGCCGACGGTGAAATAAGTGGGGTTGCATTGGCCGTTGTTGCCGAATTCCTTGCCGAGCTGGAAGGCGGCGACGTCGGCGGAGGGGACGATTTCGGCCTTGTAGCCGAGAGCTTCAAAAGCGCCGTGGACGAGCTTTTCGTGTTTCCAGGTGAGGCCGCCGAACAGGAGGGTGGTATGGCCGCGCTGATCCTTGGTGAAGGGGCGCTCGGCGGGCTTTTTGAAATGGTGGCGCGGCTGAGTCTGGAGACCGGCTTCCTGCTCCAGGCGGGCGCGTTCTTCGGCCAAGCGCTCGCGGATGATCCGCTCCATGGAGTCCTCGGCGGATGCGCCAATCTGAACGAGGCCACTATTGGGGGTGGGCTGCATCGGCTGCGTGCTCATGATATCCTCCCGGCAAATTGTTGCAACAGCATCAACAGTATACGAACTTCACTCAGGCGAATCCCGTACAGCTACACGGCTAGTACGTAGACTACGGCTCAGAAGACAGTTTGCCGGGGAATCTTCACTAAGAGAAGAAGATTCCAGCGAATGGGGTTAAGGGGAGGTTGGAGTGTAGCCAGGGAGGGTGAGCGGGAGGCTGGTGATTGTGGACTTAACTGTCTGGATATCAGAGAGTTGCGGATGGTTTGGAGGGGATTGGGAGTTATTCCACCGGAAGAGCGGGGGCGGTCACGGAGGATGAAGAAGAATTTTTTCTTTGTTTGCAATAGTTTACAAAACTGAATCGTGGGCGGGTAGAGGGGTTTGAGTAGGCTGGGGGTGCAGAGGGAGAGCCGCCTCGCCCCAAACGAAGTACCGCTATAAGTTCCTTCCTTGATCCCTTCCCCAAGAGCCTTCCCGCTCCGATAGCTGAGCGTAACCGCAAAAGCAGCGGACTCCCTCTGCAACCTAAGATCCGCGTGCCCGGCACCGATAAGGGAAAGGGAAGCAAATCGATGGGATTCCTACAGCAAGACGAAGTGAAGACGGAAGATAGATCGTGGATGACGCCGGAGGAGAAAGCGCACTATAAGCTGCTGACGCAGCATGCGGCATGGCTGGACAGCAAGCCGAACGGGGTACGTGCAAACCTGACGGGGTCGACGTTCAGCGAAGTGCATTGGGTAAAGGCGAGGCTGTCGAAAGCAATCCTGACGAACAGCACGTGGGTTTCGGCGACACTGACGGAGGCGGATTTGTCCGGTGCGGAACTGGCGCAAGCGGATTTCCGAGGGGCGACGTTGAACCGGGTGGATTTTTCGGGAGCCGACTTAGAGCAGGCGCAGTTGCAGCAATGCTGGCTGCAAGGGGCGAATTTTTCCGAAGCGCGGATATCGGGTGCGTCCTTTGCGGGATCGCGGATGGATGAATCGAGGTGGCTGGAGGCGGTGCTAAGCCAGTGCGAATTTCCGGAAGCGGAATTGAGGGCGGCGGCGTTGAACCAGGCACGTCTATTCGGTTGCAACTTCAGCGGGGCGGTGCTGGACAGGGCGAACTTTTACAATGCCCGTGTGCAGATGTGCCGTTTTTTCCAGGCGAAGCTGCAAGAGTCGCACATGACGAATGGACAGTTTCAGGACTGCGAGTTCACGCAGGCGGATCTTTCGGAAGCGCGGTTCAACCGGGCCGATCTGACGCGGGCACAGCTGATCCGGGCCAATCTGCACCTGTGCGACTTGAGACAGGCGAAGTTGAGCGGGGCGGATTTGTACGGGGCGGATTTGCGAGGGGCGCGGCTGGGAGAGGCGGTGTTGATGGGGGCCGATTTTCGAGACGCGAACCTGCGAGGCGCCAAGGAACTGACCTCGGATCAACTGGGCTCGGCGCGGACGGATCAGACGACGATCCTGCCAAACGGGACGCCAGGGCCGTACATCCGGCGTTCGGGAGCCGAACGCCCTGCGATGCGGTAGAGCTTCAGAGTAACAGCCCGCAAAACGGAGCTCGTTCCGGCGCGGAAGCCGACTGTTCCTCAGGTGTATTGAGGGCCGGAACGGCCCTTTGCGGGCTAGTCGGTTTCCACCTGCATGCGGCGCTGGAGCGGCGCCGGGAGCATCACTTTGACTTCATTCCAGCGGGTCTTGATGGTGGACAGCGCGACCATCGAGAGGATCACAATGACAGCCACGATGACGGTTTGGGAAACGCTGAGGTTTTCCTTCCACATCCAAAACCAGCGGCCGTAAACCATCTCCGTGTGCACCCAATAAACCAGCAGCGAAGTGGTGCCGATCTGACAGAGCCAGCTCCATTTTTCCTTGACCACGTAAGTGTGCCAGAGGTAGCCGAAGGAGAGCATGAGCAGAATGACGCCGGTCTTCATGAAGATGAGCGCTGGGGAGTTGAGCCAGAATTCGGAGTTGGAGTAGATGGAATAGGGCAGGTTGGAGGTGTACAGGCCGCCGAGGACGAGGCAGAAGCCGGCGAGGGCGCCCCATTGCATGATGCGCTCGGTTTGTTCGGGCTTGGCGAGGCGGAGAATGCTACCGGCGCTCATGCCGAAGGCGAGGAAGCTGGCCCAGGGAAAGAAGCTGAAGGTGACGTAGTCGGGAGCGAGGTAGGCTTTGAGGAGGGCGGGGACGCTGTTCCAGCTGAGGGCGGAAACCAGGGGAGAGGCGGCGGCGATGGTGAGTCCAAGCACGGCGCAATGGCGGATGCGGTCGGCGGTGGAGAAGACCGACATAATGGACATGACGGCGATGGCGAGGCCCATGCTGTTGAGGATGTCGACGCGGAGAAGATCGGAGAGCTTGGAACTGGGCAGTCCGAAGGCCCACATCTGGAGGCGGAAGGCGAAGGCGAGTGCAAAGAGGTATCCGGCGCGGCGAAGCGCGGTGGTGACGCGCTCAAGCGGGGCGAGGTTCCTGCGCTCGACCGAGTGCATGAGAAAGGCGAGCGTAACGCCGGTGAGGAAGAGAAAGATGGCCGGGGGCATGCCGCCGACGAATTGGGACAGGATGTAGGGGGAACCGTCGCGGAACTCCTTGGCGGTGAAGGAGTGGAACACGTGGCCCTGAAGCATGATGGCGGCGGCGAGGCCGCGGGTCCAATCCAGGTATCCAAGCCGTGAGGTGTTGGCCTTGTTGATCTTTTCAGGTACTGCCTTGTTTTCCATTACTCTCATTTCTCAGGTTATTTTGCGGGGAACTCGCGCTTCACGTTGGCCGGCAGTTTGAGTTGCAGCGCGGCGGGGGTGAGCGGAGGATTCCATTTGATGCCGCTGTACTCGATGAGGGTGTAATCGCCGGATTTCTGATAAAACTTTTGGCGGACCGGGAAGCCTTCGGTGTCGTGGACCCAGAGTTCGACTTTTTTGAGATGCTCGCCGAGCTGCGGGGAGCGCGGGGTGAGCTCCAGTCGGGCGGCTTTGTAGGCGCCGACGGTCTCCTGTCCGATCAACTTAATGTTGTAGCTGCGTGAGAGCTCCCTGCCGGAGGTACCGAAGCCGAGCAGGAGGAATTGATCGACGAGGGAGCGGTGTTTGCCGAGGTCGTATTCGTGAACGGTCTGGGTTTTTGGGTAGTAGAGTTCCGCCTTCCGTCCGATGAAGGCGACCGAGGTGGTGTCAGGCTCGAGGAATTCAATGAGCATGCGGAGGTCGCCCTTTTTCACGCGCAGCATCCGGACCGTTCCGAGCTCCTCGCTGCTGTCGTTGATGACGGCGGTGTGGGTGATGCGCTTAAGTCCGGCGGTCATGGACTGGAAGGTATCCGAGGTTGCGTCGAGGCGCGCGAGCACGGCGGCGAGGTTGCCGTTGGCGGAGGCGGCAACCGGCAACAGGGCGATAGTGAGCGAACAGCTGAGGATTCTCATCGCGGTCATCTTAAAAGGCGGAAATAGTCAGGGCTTGGTATACACCATGTAGCCGCGAATTTCCTTTTCCTCGTCAAAAACCGGCTCCACGCGGCTGACCACGCGGTTCTTGCCTCCGGCCTGCGAATGGACGAGATTGCTGACGGCGTCGTTCCAGTCGCTGTGCTTCAAACCACTGAGCAACTCGGGTTCGACATAAAACACACTGGCTCCGTGCTCGGCGGGAACCATAACGATGTTTTTGGGCTTGGGCTGGTCGCGAAAGACGCCGCGGGGAACCAGAAAGATGAATGCAAGGATGAGACCGACCATGACGTCGTACTGCCAGCTAGCGCGGGGGTAATCCCACCATATGAAGCGCTTCAGCCCGTTCCAGAAGCCGCCGCTTTCCATCCCATTGATTGTAGCATGTGAATACGGCTCAGGCGGTTAGCGCCATGACGGACTGGAGGAGGACGTCGGCGCCGCGTGCGCAGTCGGCCCAATCGGTGAACTCGCGCGGGGAGTGGGAGATGCCGCCGCGGCTGGGAACGAAGATCATGCCCATGGGGAACAGTTGAGCCATCATTTGTGCGTCGTGACCGGCGCCGCTGGGCATATGCATGGTGGGAAGGCCGAGGCTTTTGGCGCTGGACTGGATAACGTCCTGAATGGCGGGCGTGGCAAGCGCGGCTTCGTGGTGAACTTTGTTTTCGAGTTTGATGCGGACGCCGGATTCGGCGGCGATGCGGGCGGCCTGTTCGCGGATGCGCTCGGCGATGCGAAGGAGCTTTTCCGCGGAGAGGTCGCGAAGCTCGATGGAGTGGCGGACGCGGCCGGGGATGACGTTCGGGGCGTTGGGGTGGACTTCGAAATGGCCGACGGTGCCGACCTGGCGGCCGGGCTCGCCGGTGACGGCGTGGCGGACGGCGAGGACAAGTTTGGAGGCGGCGATGAGAGCGTCCTGGCGTTCGGGCATCGGCGTGGTGCCGGCGTGGTTGGCGAAGCCTTCCACTTCAACTTCATAGCGGTCAACGGCGACGATGCCGTCGACAACGCCGATGGGGAGCTTTTCCTTTTCCAGCGTACCGCCCTGTTCGATGTGGAGTTCGAGGTAGGCGTGGTAGGCGCCTGGGGCGATGCGGGCTTCCTCGATGCGATCCGGACGGCCGCCGATGCGGCGGATGGCTTCCGATTTCTTGAGGCCGCCCGAGGTGTGTTCGAGCTCGCCGGGTTCGAGTTTGCCGGCGGCGGCGCGGCTGCCGTTGAGGCTGCGTCCGGCGAAGGTGGCCTCTTCGCAGGCCCAGACGACGGCCTCAAGAGAACGGCGCGTGGTGATATTACGGGTGTGGAGTAAGTGGAGAATTTCGATGGATGCAAGGGAGCCGAGGTCGCCGTCGAAGTTGCCGCCGCTGGGGACCGAGTCGATGTGGGAACCGATGAGGAGCGGGGGAAGCGAGGGGTCGGCGCCGGAGCGGCGGGCGAAGAGGTTGCCCGCGGCGTCGATGCGCGGCTGAGCGCCGGCGAGGGTGATAAGGCGCATGAGGAGCGCGCGGCCGGCGAGGTCGGCGTCTGAGTAGCCGAGGCGGCTGACACCGTCTTCAAAGCGGCCGCCGGGCGGGCGCCCGTGGAGGGAGAGGGTTTCGATGTGAGTGCGCAGGCGGGCGGCATCGATGCGCAGCGCGGGTTGGGCGAATGCGGCACCCGCGGCGGCGCACAGAAACTGACCCCGGGTGAGAGGCATGGGCGGCTCAGTCTTTTTTGGTGGAAGTAGTGGAGGCGGTGGAGGCGGCCGGAGTGGAGTCCGCGGATTTCTTGGAGCTATCGGAGCCGGTTTTCTCTTCCGAGGAGGCGGTCTTCTTCTCGCCACCGCCGGAGCGGGCGTAATCGGTGATATACCAGCCGCTGCCCTTGAACTGAAGAGCGGGGGCGGAAAGAAGGCGGCTGACTGGCCCGCCACAGCCCTCATGAACCTCAAGCGGGCTGTCGGAGAACTTCTGCATCACTTCAAAAACCTGGCCGCAGGAGCGGCACTCGTAATCATACAGAGGCATTGTTGCTTCCCCTAGAGAATTTTATTGTTTCGGCGGCGGCGGACCAACCAGAGGAGGGCTGCGCTGGATACGCTCGCGGCGCTCGTTTTCCTGCTGCTGGGCGGCTTGTTCGGCGCGCTTGTTGTCCTCGGCGGCGGAGGCTTCCAGACCGATGGTGAGCACTTCGATCGCCTTTTGGAGAGTCTTGTCCTGATCGGGCTTCGGCTCGGGCGGAGCCAGGATAGGCGGAGCGTCTTCATCGTCTTCGGAGGGTTCGGCTTCGGCGACCGGGGCCGAGGGAGTCACTGCGTTATCCTGAATTGCCTTGCCTGCCGGCGAGTAGAATTTGGCGGTGGAGAGAATCACGGCGGCGCCGTCTTCCAAGGTAAGAGCCTTTCTGAGGGCGGCATTCCCATAGGTGCGTTCGCCGACGACTTCGGCGCGCTTGTTATCGAGGAGAGCGGCGGCGGCGACTTCGGCGCCACCGGCGGTGCCACGGTTGGTGATGACGACCATGGGCAGCTTCCAGAGAGTGGTCTCCGCGGAGGCTTGAGACTCTTCGCGGCTGACCTTCTGGCCGAGGAGGTAGGTGATGAGTCCCTTATCGAGGAAAAGGTCGGCAAGGGCGATGCCTTCTTCCGGCGCGCCGCTGGCATTGCCGCGCAGATCGAGGACGAGTTTTTTTGCTCCCTGTTTGGCGAGGTCGCGCAGGCCGGCCGCGGCTTCCTTGACCTTCCCTTTTTCGAGAGAAGCGAGCTGGAGGTAGCCGAATTCCCCGGGCAGCATTTTGGCGGAGGCAGGCGGATATTGGATGGGGGCACGGACGAGGGAGATTTGCTGCGCATCGGTGCCGCGGCGCCATCGCAGGACGGTCATGTCGACCTTGGTGCCGGGATCGCCGGCGAGCAACATCTCGGCGTATGCAAGCGGCATGTCGCGTGTGCTGACGTTATTAATTGTCTCCAGCACATCGCCGGTGGAGAGGCCGAGAATGGCGGCCGGGGAGCCAGGGATGGAATCGACGACGCCCACGTAGCCGATGCGGCGGGCGAGGATCAAGCCGACGCCGGCTTTGGATGTTTCCTTGGATTTCAGATAGGCCTTATACTGTTCCGGGCTGAGGTAGCTGGCGTAAGGATCGATGGCCTCCAGCATACCGTTGAGAGCGCCGAGGGTGACATTCTTCATGTCGGGCTCTTCGACGTAGTCGCTCTTAATGCGCGAGATGACCTCGGCGAAAACGGCGAAATGGCGGTAGGCATCCTCGGCGGCATTGCCGCGGCCGAGCACCATGCCGAGCATCAAGACCACCAGCAGGCAGGTGGAAGCGCTCACGATCGCAAATTGAAAACGCCGGTTCTTCATATGTGGATGGTCCTTTAACGCCCCTCCGGGCCGAAACTTCCCCTTCCCGAAGTATAACAGAGCCGTTGTAGGATAAGGATGAGGAGGCTACACTTTGTTCCCTGTCATTTTCCTGCTGCTAGCGTGCCTCCCTGCCCTGGCTCCGGCACAGGAGGCGCGCGCGGACTTGGCGCGATTCCCGCTGCGAACCGGCTATTTCCTGGGCCAGCCGGTCATTTTCCAGGAAATCGACGGCGAGGCTGTGGTGGAGGGCGATATCGTTCTGGGACCGGTGGCGGAGTTGATGCGGCCGCCGCTTGAGAAGGGCTCCGCGGCGCGGCTGACCTCGACTCTGTTCGGCGAGCAGTTTCGCTGGCCTGAGGGAGTGGTGCCGTATGAGATCGAGCCGGGGTTTCCGAACGCGAGGCGGGTGACCGATGCGATCGAGGAATGGAATACGCGGACGCCGATCAAGCTGATCCCGCGCGAGGGGCATCGGAATTTCGTGCTGTTCCGGCGGCAGGCGAGCGGGTGCACCGCGACAGTGGGCATGCGCGGGGGAGAGCAACGGGTGAACCTGGCGGATGGATGCTCGACGGGCAACACGGTGCACGAGATCGGCCACGCGATCGGGCTGTGGCACACGCAGTCGAGGTCGGATCGGGACCGGCACCTGCGCGTGCTGTATGAAAACATCGATAAGGCAGAGTGGTTGCAGTACAACCAGCAGCTGATCGACGGCGAGGATTCCGGACCGTATCCGTTCGATTCAGTGATGCACTACGGGCGGACGGGATTCCGCAGCAACTATGAGCTGACGATGGAGACGGTGCCGGCGGGGATCCCGCTGGGGCAGCGCGCATCGCTGTCGCCACTGGATATTGAGGCGGTGCACCGGATGCATGGAACGCGGCCGCAGGGGGTGACTGTAACGACGAATCCTCCCGGGATGCGGGTGACGGTGGATGGGGAGACTTTTACTACGCCGCATAGCTTTCTGTGGGCCGCCGGGGAGAGGCACCAGTTGGAGGCCGTGGAGAGCGCGGAACCGGAGAACAACACGCGTGCGGTGTTTGCGCGGTGGAGCCAGGGAGGAGAGAGGACGCAAGAGATTACGGTATCCGAGCAGGTGTCGGTGTACGCGGCCGATTATGCGCTGTGGCATAGGGTGCGGACCGGGGTTGCCGAGGAGGGAACGGGGAAGGTGCGAATCTTGGAAGAGACCGAAGACGGCTATTACCGGTTGGGTACGACGGTGCTGATTCAGGCCGAGCCGGAGGAGGGCTATGCGTTTCACCGGTGGGCGGCGGGCCGGGGAGGAGTGACGTTCCTTGCGGCGAACGGGCAGGGTTTTTCCTCCAATCCGGTACGGCTGTCGGTGTCGTCATCGACGGCTTTCTATGTGGCCAGCTTTACGCAGCGTGCGATCACGAGGATCGATACCAACCCTCCGAACCTGTCGGTTACCGTGGATGGGGAATCCAGTTTCGCGCCGCGGAATTTCCTATGGGAGCCGGATTCGGTGCATACGATTTCCGCGCCTGCTGCGCAAACGGGACCTTCGGCGGCGACGCGATATCCGTTCCGGAGGTGGTCCGATGGCGGAGTGCGGACGCATGAGATTCGGGCTACGGCCGGGACGGTCACGGCGGAGTTTGGCGAGGAGTTTCAGGTGAGCCCGAGCGTGACGTGGAGGACCGCGGGAGGAGTGACCGCGCCAACGAATGCGAACATCGTGGTGGCTCCGACAAGCGGGGACGGATACTACGAACGGGGGACAGCTCTGGATATTTCGGTGGTGGAGCCTCCGGGAGCGCTGTTTGCCAACTGGATCCGGGATCTGTCGGGAACAAGGGCTTCGCAGACGGTGACGGTGTCAGAACAACTGGCTTTCACGGGGCACTTTGTGTCGTTACGGCAGTTCGGCCCGGCCAGCCTGGTGCACGATGCGACGAGGCAGAATTCGCCCCTGGCGCCGGGCACACGGTTCACGCTGCACATTCCGGAGATCGGGCCGGAGGTTACTGCGGCGGCGGTTGCCGGGGAGAATGGCGTGCTGCCACCGAATCTGGCGGGACGGCGCGTGCTGATCAACGGCGAGCCGGCGCCGATGGTGGAGGCGGGGAGGAATCACCTGACATTCCTGGTTCCGGACTCGGTAGTAGGGCAGGCGCGGGTGACAGTGGCGGCGGAATCGCAAGGCGAGCGCACAAACGCGCGGACCATCGGGGTGCTGGCGGCCGATCCGGGGATTTATACAGCGGATGGTTCGGGGATGGGACCGTGCCGGTGCAGCATCAAGGACGGGGTGCTGAAGCTGCTAGTGACGGGAGTGTCCGTTGCGCCGGCGGCGGTGGAACTGGGTACATCATCGGCGGGGGTTTTGGAATCAAGGAGAGTTTCTCCAGGGGTGATGGAGTTAAGCGTTGCATTGCCGGAAGGGGGCATGAACCCGGCCGCGGGAACGGGAATTCCCATGAGGCTGTTTTCCGAAGGCAGGCCTAGCCAGCCACGAGTCTGGCTGAAGCTTCCTTGAGTTTTCATAGCTTAGACGGCCAAACGGACCCAGTTACTGGTGGCAGAGCCGGCGTGGACGGCCAGCGAAGTGTCGGGCGAGAGAGTAGAGGGGAGTTGGACGTTGACTTGGTAGAGTCCGGCAAGCCCGGGAACCAGGCCGGCAAAAGCGGGAGTGACCATGGCACCGCCAACTTTCACCCTGACCGAAAGCCGCGTGTTTAGCAGCCTGTCGGAGGGAGCGGCCTGGCCGGCTCGGATCTCCCCATCCAAAGGACCGAGTCCGGCGGCGTAGATAATGAGCACCTGGCCGGGCCGAGCGGGTGAGGAGGCGGAAACGAGTTCGCCGGTGGGATGAGCCACGGCGAGAATGCCAGGGGCCGCTTCGGCGGCGGCGATGGAGACCGAAGCCGAGCCGTTGGGGGTGGTGAGGCGAAGGTCGGCGTCGCCGGTGAAGTCGAAGGGGAGCTGTGCGTTGACCTGATAGGGGGAGACGAACAGCAGCGGCAGATTTTGTCCTCGGAGGGAGAGCGAGACGGTTCCCAGGGAAGCGGGCAGGGGGAAGTTTCTTGCGGCCTCATTTTCCGGAGCGAAGTTCCGGCCATAGATGCTGATCAAGCCGCCGGCGCAAAGCTGCGCTTCGGCGAAGGCGGAGTTGACGACGGCGGGTGCGGAGAGTTCCGGGGAAGGGGCGACCTCGGTGCGGTCCAGGACGTCTCCGGTGGCGAGGACGGCCTCGATATTGATGCGTCCGGCAGAGACGCCCAGGCGCAGATACTCATGGATGCTTTGGCCGAAAGCGATGAACGGCTTGGGATGAACAGGGTAAAGACCCGCGCCACCGCCGCCGCTGGTCATGTAAATGGTCCCTTTTCCGGGCTCGACGATTTCGCCCTGCCGCAAGGGATGAGAGCGCTGATAGCTGTGCTCATGACCGCATAGGACCAGCTGTACGCCGTGCCTTTCGAGGATGGGCACCACATGCTCGCGGGCGAGGATGGACAGGGGATCGGTTTCGTTAGGTCCGCCGGCAAAAGGAGGGTGGTGAAAGAAGACGACCTTCCAATACTGGCGCGTGGCGGCCAGATCCTGATCCAGCCACTGGAGCATGGGACTGCGGCCCTGCACAGCGCGGGAAAGAGGGGCGTTTGTGTCGACCGCTACAAAGTGGACGTGATGCCAATCGAAGCTGTAGTAGCGGCCCTTCTCGGTTGCAGGCGCCATGGCGACCTGAGGCAGATCGTGCATGGTGAGGTAAGGGAAGGCCTCGCGGGTCCAGTAGCTATGATTGCCGGGGCAGGGGAAAAAAGGCACCTGCCGCATCATGTCGCGGTAAACATTGAAGTAGAAGGCCTCGTATTCGGCGAAGGAACCGGCCATGTAGGCTATGTCGCCCAGGTGCAGGACCAGGTTCACTTGTTCCCGCATCATCTGGGCGGCCAGATCCAGCTGCTGAACACGGCCCGTGCCACTGTCGCCGAAGGCGAGAAAGCGGAATGGTCCGGAAGAGGGGGTTTGGAAGGTGAGAGTTGGTTCGTCGGCTACGGGCACGCCGTCGTGTTCCACGCGGTAGTAGTACTTGGCGCCTGGTTCCAGGTTATTCAGGTGCACCGTGTGGCGGTAGTAGCTGGAGCCGAGATCGGTCTCTCCGGGCGTGAGTTCCCGGACAATGGCCGAGGCGGCCCGATTCATGGAGGTGTCGCGCGAATAACGGACAGCACCGATGCCTTCTGTTTCCGTGGTCCAGACAATGCTGGCGCGGGTAGAGCTGACGTTCTGTAAGTATGGGTAGCGCCGGAGCGACGCCGAAGCCGGCTTGGGCAGCAAAGCAGGCAGGGCCATCGCCTTAGCCACGGATTGAAAGAACCCTCGCCTATGCCACATTGGCTGGTCTATCCCCGCAGTACGCTCTGCAAGTCAATCCTCTCCCAAACAACAATATTATTTAATGGATTGTAGCAGACAACCCATTGTGTAGGGAATACTACTTATCGGCTATTTTGGCAAATACCTTCAATCAGGGGGTACTACCCGCGTTCAGGGGAAAGATCTACGATTGCGCCGGCGACCGGCCACGTGATACGCTCACCACTGACAACCAGTCACAGGACGGAACCATGAGGCGTTTTCTCCCCTTCGCACTGTGCATGCTGGCCGGCGGGCTGCTGGCGCAGAATGCCCCGAAAACCCACCTAAAAGTGGGCGATGCGGCTCCAGACTTTAAGCTTCCTTCGACCAAGGGAGGCACAGCGTCGCTGGCGGATTTCAAAGGCAAGAGCACGGTGGTGCTCGCCTTCTTCCCGGCGGCCTTCACCGGTGGTTGAACGAAGGAAATGACGGCGTACCAGGCTGGTATCGCCAAATTCGAAGAAGATGGCGCGCAGGTGTTCGGGATCTCGACAGACAACGCCCCCACGCTGCGGCACTGGGCAGAGGAGCATTTGAAGACCACCTTCCCGCTACTGAGCGATTTCCAGCGGAAGACGTCGGAGGCGTACGGGGTACTGGCTCCAAGCGGGGTAGCCAGCCGGACGACCTTCGTTGTGGATCGAGACGGCAAGATCGCCTACATCGAGGAAGGCAGCGCCGCAGTGGACCCCAGCGGCGCCGGGGCCGCCTGCAGCCGCCTGAAGAAATAGGTCCGCTTGAGAGAACCGATCGCTGCCTCCGACCGGCGTTTGATGGCGCTGGCGGGGGCAGCGGTGGTTTTCAGCGGCCTGTTCGTCTGGCATCACTACACGGAGGCTTTTCCGCAAGCATCGCTCGATCTGCGTCTAAGCCGGGAGCAGATCACATCCCAGGCGGAGCGCTTTCTTGGCTCCCGCAACCTGACTCCGGCCGGGTTCCGCAATCTGACGTTATTTGATCCGGACGACGAGGCGCGCCTGTTCCTGGAACGGGAAGCGGGCCTGGAGCGCGCCAACCAGCTGATGCAGGATCAGGTGTCGGTGTGGCGGTGGCGCGCGCGCTGGTACAAGCCGCCGGAAAAGGAAGAGCGCATCGTCTACCTGTCGCCAGGGGGACGGGTGATTGGCTTCCGGCATATCGTCGAGGAGAAGAGTCCTGGCGCCAAGCTGACGCCGGAAGAGGCGCGCACCGCCGCCGAATCCTTCCTCGCCTCGCAAACCAAGATCCCCCACCGGCTGGTGGAACAAAGGCAGGAGCAGCGGCCGGCGCGTCTGGATCATATCTTCACTTGGGAGCAGGAAGGGTTCCGGATCAAGGACGCGACCTACCGGCGTTCTGTGGTGGTACAGGGGGACGGCATCGGGAGCTATTCGGAATTCCTGCATGTGCCAGAGCAATGGCAGCGGGACTTTGCGGCGCTGCGCTCGAAGAACGAACTGTACACACAGATTGCGCAGGCGTTCTATGTGCCGCTGATTCTGGCGGGCATCGTGCTGCTGATCCAGGCGGCGCGGCAGAAGCAGATTCCATGGCGGCCGCTGGTTGTGATCACCGGCGTCACCGCGGCGTTGATGATCGCCAATCAGTGGAACTCGCTGCCGTTCTTCCTCGATAACATGCCGACGAGCAGCAGCCACGGCGAGAGCCTGGTGCTGGGTCTGCTGCAAGGGCTCGGCGCGGGAGTGGGGGTCTTTTTCTACGTGATCCTGGCGGCGGCGCCCGGCCAGTGGCTGTACCGGCGGTTTCAGCCGGGCCATCTTCGGCTGACGCAGGCGCTGTCGTTTGGAGGCATCCAGACGCGGGAGTTCTTCCGCGCATCGCTGGCGGGCTACGGATTCGCGGCGGCGCACATCATCTTCCTGGTTGCGTTCTACCTGGTGGGCAAGCGGTTCGGAGTGTGGAGCCCGCAGGATGTCGGCTACTCGGACCTGCTGTCGACGGCGATGCCATGGCTCTATCCGCTGGGGATCTCCGTGCTGGCTTCGGTGTCGGAGGAGTTCTGGTTCCGGCTGCTGGCGATTCCGCTACTGTACAAGCTAACGCGGTCGAAGCTGATCGCGGTGGTGGCGCCAGCGCTGGTGTGGGGATTCCTGCATGCCAACTATCCCCAGCAGCCGGGTTACATCCGCGGGATCGAGGTGGGCTTGATCGGCATTGCTTCCGGTTACTTGATGTTGCGGTTCGGCATCCTGGCGACGCTGATCTGGCACTATACGGTGGATGCGGTGCTGATCGGCACGTTCCTTTTCCAGTCCTCCAGCTTGTATTTCCAACTCAGCGGACTGGTGGTGGCCGGAGCGGTACTTTTTCCGCTGGCGATTTCGGTGGTGCGTTACCGCTCGAATGGAGGCTTCTTGGTGGAAGAGCCGGCCGAAGAAGTGGCTGAGCCCACGGCAGCAGCGGCTCCAGAAACAATCGAACTGCATCCGCCGCTGGAGCCGATGTGGAGCCCACGGTTGCTTTATTTCCTGGCGGCATTTCTGTTCGGGCTTGGACTGCTCTTGCGGCCCCAGGTTTACGGGAACTTCCTCAGCCTGAAGCTGACTCTGCAAGAGGCGCTGGCAAAGGCGCCGGCGCCGCCACCGGATCATCGCACCGTGGCGGAGTACCATCCGAACCTGGATGCGGCGGTCTTTGAGTATTTGAGGCGGCAATCCGGTCCTCAGGCGGCAACGAGAATCGTGGAGCAACATACGGCCACTGGGCTGTGGAGTATCCGCCACTTCCAGCCGCAAAAGAAACGGGCTTGGATTCACTACCTCCACCGCGACGGAGAGCATTATCGAACCGATCATGTGCTGGATGAAAAGGCCACTGGTGCGAACCTCTCGCCGGCCGAGGCGCGCGGAGTGGCGGAAAACTATCTGATTTCTCGGCAGGGAGTGAAGCTGGCCGATTACCGGTTGATTGACTCCTCGCATCAGAAGCGGGATCAGCGAACCGACCACATGCTGGTTTGGGAACATACCGATTTCCGCGCGGGAGAGGCACGTGCCCGGCTGTCGGTGGAGATTCTGGGCGATGAGCCATCCGGATTCCGGCGCTTCATCAAGCTGCCCGAAGAGTGGCTGCGCGAGTTCCGCCGGCCGCGCCTGCAAGGCTACTTCCTGCCCGCAATCGCCGGCGCGGCATTCCTGTTTGTGCTGATCCTGTTCGTGCGGCGTCTCAGCCAGCACGAGTTCCGCTGGCGCAGCTACCTGGTTCCGGCTCTGGCGGGAATGGCTGCCGTGGCGGTTGGCTGGATGAATCAATGGCCGGCGTTCTATAGCGGCTACGATACGGCGGTACCGATCGAGGATTACGTTTCCGATGCGGTGCTGGGAGCCGTCATGCAGCTGCTGCTGAGCGGCTTTCTGTTCTTTCTCGGCGCGCTGGCGGCGGATCTGTTTCTCGGCATGGCCACCGGAAGGCGCGCGTTGCCGCCCGCTTCCACGCCGCTGATGCTGGCGCTGGCCGCGGTCGTCTTCGGGTACACGCGGGTCAGCGGCTGGCTGGTGGAGAAGATTCCAGGCGACCGTATGAGCCTGCCGCTGTGGAACATTGCGGAAGTGAACACATGGCATCCGGCGCTGGAGGTGATGAGTTCGGCTGTGATGGCGGCGCTGGCCATCACGCTGGCGGCCGCGGTGGTGCTTCCGGTGGGGGCAATGATGGCGAAGCGCCAGAAGCTGTTTTGGATCCTCTCGGCGGCGGCGGCGACGGCCGCGACGAACACGCAGGCGCCGTGGCTGATGCTGTTCAGTTTCGTGTCGGTGCTGGCGCTGGCCGCGTTGCTGGAGCTTCTGGTGCGTAGCTGCGCAGCCGCACTGCTGTCATTGGCGCCGGCTGTATTATTGGCGGTGAGCCTGGAGCATGGCGCGCAACTGGCCAGGCAGCCCAATGCCTCCCTGCAAGCCGAAGGTTATGCGCTGATGGGAGCGGGGCTGATTCTCAGCGCCGTCTTCTGCTTACGGTTCGGCCGGAGCAAAGCTACGGTTTCCGCTCCGGCGCCGACTCTCCCTTCCGGCGCAGAGTAGGCGCTTTGCGCTTCTGCGTCTGCTCGGCTTCGGCTTTCTTTTTCTCGGCTGCGCGGCGGCTCTCCAGATCGGTGGGAGTCATGAGAGCTTCGCGCTGTTTCCTCTCATCGGAAAGGCGTACGTTAGCGTCGTGCTTGCGCTTGGCGAGGTCTTCCTGAGCGAGTTCGAGGCTGTCTTCGGTCACCTCGATGGCGGAAATCAGGACAAACTTGTAGCGTGACAGATCGGAGGGGTTGGATTCCTGGATTTGCTCGAGGGCGGCCAGCATCTCTTCTTCGGCTTTGGCCACGATCGGCACGCCTTCGGCGAGATCCGCGTTGCGGCGCAGCGCGTCCTCGGTGACGATGTCGATGGCTTCGATGATGCGGATGTAGTCTTCGAGCGTGGAATGGATCAAAGCGGAGCGGCCGGGCTTTTCCCGCGCGACCATCTGTTTGAGCAGATCGACGCGCATGCGGGCAAACTCGGAGTAGAGCTTCAGCCTGAGGTTCGGCTCCTGGGCGAGACGGATCTGGTCCACTTCGTCGGCGGTCAGAAAATCGCGCTCCTGCGCGGCCGCGGCCAGGCAGCCCAGAAGTGCAATCACGGCAAGCTTCATTTCTTCCTCCCCATGATGGAGGCGATGATCTCATCGCGGATCTGCGAGGCGCGGCGCATGATTTTATCCACCGGCTCGCGGTCGTCGACGCTCATTTCATGCTTGAAATTGTCCATGCGCCGGTTGAGCTTGCGGATGGCGATTTCGGCGCGCTTGAAATACTTGGGACTGCGGCGGGCGTTTTTCCCTGATTCATCGAGCGAGGTCTTGGCCAGTTCGATCGACTCGAGAATTTCGGCAAGCTTGGCGTTGAGCTTTGCATCATCGCCCGCCTTGTAGGAGGTGCGCGCTTGGTCAAAGATCGTGTCGGCGTGCTTGAGAGCCTTCTCGGAGCGCTTCTCCAGATTCGACTCCGCCATGACCACGGACAGGTCCGCCGCCGGCAGGAGACTGGTCAGCAGGAACAGCGCGCACGGCGCGAAGAGTTTCACCGGCTCAGCTCCTTCTTGATCACCTTGATCCTCTGGCGGGCCTTGAATTCTTCATCAGGATGCTTGTCCTGGCTGAGCGAAAGAAACTTCTCATAGTTGACCAGCGCGGGCTGGTACTGCTTGGTCCTGTCATAGGCGAGCGCGCGCAGAAAATACAAGCCGGTCTCCGGGTCGCCCAAGGCTTCGAGTTTGTCGAAGGCGGCCAGCGCCTGCGTATAGTTCTCCAGGCTCAGCAGCATGGTGGCCAGCCCGGTCCAGGCGGCCTTGGAATCCGGCTGAGTTTGGGCGACGCGCCAATACTGCTGCGCCGCGCCGGGAAAGTTTTTCTGGTCGCGCAGCAGAGCCGCATAGGAAAGGCGCAGGGTTGCGTTGTCCGGATCGGAGGCCAGAGCCTGATCCATCATCGCCGCCGCCTTGCCCGGCTCTTTGTTGCGGAGGTAGGCGGTGGCCAGCGCGAAGCGGTTGGCGGCGGAGGGGGACTGCGCAGCGGCCTTCTCCAGATGCTCAACGGCCTTGCCGGGCTGGCCCGCATCCAGGTACAACTCGCCCAGGCGCTCCCTGACGGCGACATCGTCCAGGAACTCGTGATAGAGCGCGATAGCGGGCTCCGGCCGTTTGGCCTTCTCATAAAGCGACGCCAGCTCCAGCAGCCCATCGCGATAGGCCGGATCGAGCGCCGCCGCCTGGCGCAAGGCGGCCTCGGCCTCCTTCAGGCGGTTCTGGCGGGCGATGGCACGGCCGAGGCCGGATTGCGCCGCAGCCGATTTGTTGTCCAGGCCGGCCGCCGAGAGAAAGTGCTTCTCCGCCCCGGCATAGTCGCCCTTGGCCAGAAGAGCTTCGGCGAGATAGTAGACGGGACGAAACTCCACGGGCTTCTTCCCGGCTGCCGATTGCAGAATGGCTGCTGCCTCTGATGCCTGCTTGGCTTCCAGAAGCACGATTCCCAGGTTCAGTTCTGCCTCGTAAAGCCCTGGGTTCAGCTCGAGCGTCTTGCGGTAGCTGGCAATCGCCCCGCTCGCGTTACCGCTCAGGCTGAGCGCAAGCCCGAGATGGAAGTGAGAGTAGTAATCCTCGGGGTCTGCTTCCACAGCCTTGGAAAAAGCAGCCGCCGCGGCCGGGTAGTCCCTGGCTTCCAGCGCCTTCAATCCGTCGGCTTGCGGATCGGATTGAGCCAGCAGAGCGGCGGCCAGAAGGAGGGCGAGCGGCATATACCTCTATTGTTCCGGTTATCGAGTGCCGGATGCAATCAGGTAAGCTGATAAGTCGAAACAAGGAGGCAGCATCATGAAGCGACGAGAATTCCTTTCGGCGACGGCGGGGGCGGCATGGCTTCCCGGCGCCTACGCGCAACCCAAGACGAGGCGCGTGGGGCTGATCGGCTCCGGCTGGTACGGCAAGTGCGACCTGCTGCGGCTGATCCAGGTGGAACCGGTGGAGGTGGTTTCGCTGTGCGACGTCGACAAGAGAATGCTGAAGGAAGCCGGGGAGATCGTTGCCTCCAGGCAGGCATCGAAGCAACAGCCGCGGCTCCACGCTGACTACCGGGAGATGCTGAAGGAGAAGGATCTCGACATTGTCATCGTGGCGACCCCGGATCACTGGCATGCGCTGCCGATGATCGAGGCAGTGAAGGCCGGCGCCGATGTTTATGTGCAGAAGCCGATCAGCGTCGATATCGCCGAAGGCCAGGCCATGTTGGAAGCGGCACGCAAGTATAAGCGCGTCGTGCAGGTGGGAACGCAGCGGCGCAGCACGCCCCACCTGATGGAAGCGCGCGAGCAGATCCTTAAGCAAGACAAGCTGGGCAAGATCGGGCTGGTGGAGATCTACTGTTACTACCACATGAGGGCGCGCACGAATCCTCCCGACACGGCGCCGCCCGATTATCTGGATTACGAGATGTGGACGGGCCCGGCGCCGATGCGGCCTTACAACGAGCTGGTGCACCCGCGGCGGTGGCGCGCCTTCATGGAATACGGCAACGGCATCATGGGCGATATGTGCATTCACATGCTGGACATGGTGCGGTGGATGCTGGATCTGGGGTGGCCGAAGCGCGTCTCTTCGGCCGGCGGGATTCTGGTGGAGAAGTCGAGCAAGGCGAATATCTCCGATACGCAATCGGCCACTTTTGATTTCGGCGACCTGCAAGTGGTGTGGCAGCACCGCACGTACGGCCATCCGCCGGATCCGAAGTATCCGTGGGGAGCGACGTTTTATGGCGACAAAGGGACGCTGAAGGCGAGCGTGATGAGCTACGACTTCGCGCCGATGGAAAAGGGCGGGCAGGCGATTCACAAGGACGTCACCTACGAGCTGGAGCAATACCCGGAAGACAAGACCGAGAAGGATCTGGAGCGGCACGTAGCGCCGGCAATTCGCGTACACATGAAGGATTTTCTGGCGGCGATCGATAAACGGTCGCGGCCGGTGGCCGATATTGAGCAGGGGCATATCTCAACGGCCAGCTGCATTCTGGCGAATATGTCGATGCAGCTTGGGCGTACGCTGGCATGGGATGAGGCCAAGGGACGGATCCTCGGAGATGAGGAGGCTAACAAGCTGCTGCGGCGGCCGTACCGCAAGCCGTGGGCGCATCCGGAGCCGGGGAAAGTGTGACGCTTTAATTGGTGGCTCGTCCCGGTTTGCGGCCGGCGTCCAGGTGCGCGAAGTTCATCATCGCGTTGAACAGGAGAAAGAAGCTGCCCTGGGTCTGGTTGCGCCAGATAGGATTATTGGCGAATAGGAGGATGTGGCCCTTGCCGACCGGGACATCGACGATGGCGGGCTGGCGGGCCAGTTCCCTGCCCCCGGCCAACATGCCCGCGATGAGCAGTTCTTTCTCTTCGCCAAAGCGGAGCACGACGCGCGGACGCTTGTCGGCCGGAGGCAGATAGGCGCGCATGGCCTCGCGCATCTCTTCGCTGATGGGCGGCTCCTCGCCGGGGCGCACTTCGGGCTTGGGAGGAGGAGCGGCGTAGGGGCGGCCTTGTGGGACGTCGGGATCGTTCGCGCCGCCGCGGCCGCTGGGCCGGGAACCGGGAGGTGACGCGCCGCCGGGCAACTGGACGCCGCCGGTGAGGCTCACGCGAAGCACGGGAGCCTGGTTGAAATAGACGGCGAGTTTATCGTCGTAGCCATAGGCTATGGGGCTGCCGCTGTCGGCAACCACGGCCTGGTAGACACTCCCGCGGGCCTGCAGTTCACGGGTCTGGGTGATGGAGACGCCTTCCACCAGTCCATATTCAATGGGGATGGCGGCGTTGCCCGCGATGGTGATGAAGAGGCCTCCCTCTTCCACGAACTTTTTCACGTGAAGCAATCCCTCCAGACCCATGCCGCCACGGATGTCATCGCTTGTGTCGGGCGACATGCCGATGTTGGGCGTGAGCGGTGAGTTTTTCCAAGGGATGGGATCGCCGTGGCGCGGCAATCCATTCACAACGCGCTGGGCGCTGCCGGGCGTGGGACCAAGAAGGATGACATCGTATTTGGCGCGCAGGTTGGGCGTGTCGCGCAGCACATGATCGGAGATGTAGTGGTAGGGAATGCCGAGCTGGTCAAAGGCGATGCGGTACCAGCCTTCGTTCTGCGTATTGATCCAGCTGTGAACCAGCGCGATGCGCGGGGCGGCCAGATCATGCCGCGCCACCTCGGGCATTTTGGCGGCGGCAACCGCGTGCACGCCAAGCGCGGCGGCCTCTTTTTGCAGCCGCTGTTTCAAATCGCCCGGGTTGCCTTGCACCGGGATCAGAAAAGCGCCGCGGGGGAACTTCTCTCCGTCCAGCTCAAACGGCTCCTCGGCAACCTGCATGCGGAGTTCCTTGAGGCGGAAGCGGAAACTGGCGAGGTGATTTTCGGCGGTGTGGCGGATCAGGTAAGCCACGGCGGTTGCGGCGCCTTTGATCTGGCCCGGCGCCTGAATGGGAAGGCTGACGGGCTGCATGGGCTCCTTGAGAAAGGCAGTGTCGTTGACGCGTACGGTGCGGATGTTGCGCAGCGGACCGAGTGACCAGCCGGTGTCGTCATAGGGCCGTGGATCGGAGACGTTGAAAAACTGGCGGTCCAGCAGCATGTCGGCCATGCGGCTGTAAGGCTGGTCCATGCGCACGACGTAGCTTCCGGCGGGAAGCCTCTCCGGCTTCTCGACGGCGGCGTTCAGGCGGTGGACTTCGATGCCATGCATGCCGAGCAGGTTGAGCAGATCGGCGCTCATCCATGGTCTCGGATCGTCGGCGGGAAAGAGCCAGGCGGCGGGACCCTCCTTGTGCGCCTTCTCGACGCTGCGGCGGCTCTTGAGGTAGAAGTTTTCGAGGAACAACTGGCGATTGCGGGCGAAATAATTCATCGCCAGGAGAAGCGCGCTCTGCTGCAGGTTGACGTTGTTGCGCAATGACCACTTGACCTTGGGTAAAGGCGGATTAGGGCGGTACCAGGTGCGCGTGGTGGAGGATTCCGGCACGGTGCGCTCCAGCGTATCGGCGCCGCGGCCGCCGTAGGTCTCATAGAAGCGTCCGATGGCGTTGTGGCCCTGCGCGGCGGTAACCATGTAGTTGGCTGCCCAGCCGTCGTAGAAACCGTGCGTCCAGACGCCGGGCACGCCGCGCTTGGTCATCTCCTCCACTTCGTGATAAGCGAGGCGGTGCCATTCGTTGACGACAATCGGATCGAGCCAGGCGTTGTAGGGGCCGGTGCCGGTGGAGGTGTAGAGGAACGGGACCGATTCGTGCAGGTCATGCAGCACTTGCGGGTGGTACTCGAGGAACGTCTTCATGACAATACGGCTCAGCGCGAGGGAAAGCGC
>VFZE01000006.1 GCA_016871315.1 Acidimicrobiia bacterium
TATCGCCCAGTCCCAGTGGAAACTCATGCGCATCGCAAAAATGGAAACGCGCCTCTTCCTGCCCAGCAAAGACTTGGTCGCCCTCCTCCCGCCCGGCACCGATCCCATCAACATCTCTGCCCACATCTTCTATCAGGACGCCGACGCCGCACAGTCCATCCTCAAACTCTCCCGTTACGAGTCGGCCGCCCGCCGCGCCTACAACCAGTCCCTGAAACAGCTCTTGCAGCTCCAGGCCCTGCGCCGCAAGCTCGCCCAAACTCCCGCTCCTCAACCGGATACGCGGAATTGCAAAACAAACCCAATTCCGCCCCCCGAAAGCCCGGAAATCCAGGAATCACTCACCGAATTCCTCCCCCACGGCACGCTCCCGTGGCCCGAAAAGCTCTTCCCAGCCCAAAACCCGCTCCGAAGCTGACTTTTCACGAACGAACCCGGCACTCTCTACCCCCGACGTGTATCTACTGACGCGGCAGGCTCCGCTTCCTCGTCTCCAGCTCCACTTCTTCTGCATCCTCGAGCGCCGCAAAAAAGTCGAACCCGGTCAGCTCCTCCACTTCCCGTACCGTTACCGTGTACTTTGCGGTTCGCATCAAAGCAGATCACAAAGTACTCGTGATCCCACTCCTGCCCCGGACACGCCGGCATCCCAAACCGCCCTGTCTGCGCCACGGCCGGCAGCAGCAGGATCGAGAATACGGTAACCAGTCTCACACTCTCTGTATCGGATGAATTAAAACATTTCTTTATAGAAATGTTTTATTAAGTCCGCACCGTTGCTGTATCGCTTTACCCCTCGTTTCTATTCCCCGCCCCTACCCGTCCACCGCTTCAGCCGCCGCTGGTACGTCTGTGACCTTCCCACGTCCCGCAGGATCTGCCCCTTCAGCGCCTGCGCATCGGGGAACTTCCGCTCCGCCCGCAGCCGGTGCAGGAACTCCACCCGGATCCGCTCCGGCGATGGCTCCTCGAACCCCTCCAATAGGAACGTCTCGATGTTGATCTGCTCATCCCCGCCGAACGTCGGCCGGAACCCCACGTTCGTCACCGACTTCCAATTCCGCCCCCTCGCCGCATCATGCGTCCGCGTCACGTAAACCCCGCGCGCCGGCAGCACCTCCGCCGCCGGATTCAGATTCAGCGTCGGCACCGTCTGCTTGGACCCCACTCCGTGCCCTCCCACCACCGGCCCCTCCACAGAGTAGTGACGGCCCAGGAACCGCGCCGCCAGCGCCATTTGTCCCGCCTGCACCAGCCGCCGCACTTCGGTGCTCGATACCATCCGCCCCCGCAGCGTCACCGGGCCCGCGATCTCCACCTCAAAGCCGTGCTTCGAGCCCAGCTGCCGCAGCAACGCCGTGTCCCCCGCCTGCCGGTTCCCGAACCGGAAGTTCTCACCCACCAGCACGCCCTTGGCTCCCGCCCCTTCTACGAGCACACGCTCCACGAACTCCCCCGGCGATTGCAGCGAGAACTCGCGGTCGAACTCCAGAACCAGCGCCTGCTCAATCCCGTGCCCGGCCATCCGTTCCATCCGCTGCCCGATCGTCGAGATCAGCTTCGGCGCGCGGTCCGGCGCCACCACGCACGCCGGGTGCGGATCAAACGTGATGATCGATGCCTTCACCTTCAACCGCCGGCTCATCTCCACCAGCCGCTTCAGCAGGTGCTGATGTCCCAGGTGAACTCCGTCGAAGTTCCCCATCGTCACCGCGCTCGGGCCAAACGCGCCCGCCGCTTCCCGCAGCCCACGGTACACACGCATCTCAGCCGTCCACCGTGATTTCCAGACCGTCGTAGGCCAGCCGCACATGCTCCGGCAGCCGGTTCTCGGTCTCCTCGTGCGCCAGGTCGTGACAGACGTGTGTGAAGTAGGCGCGCCGCGGCCCCAGCCGCTCCACATGCTTCAAGCTCCGCTCCACCGTCGAGTGCGTCGGATGCGGCTTGTGCCTCAGCGCGTCCAGAAACAGCACATCCAACCCCTCCAGCATCCCCATCGATTGCTCCGGAATCTCGCTATGGTCGGTCAAGTACGCGAAGCCTGGAAACCGGAACCCGTAGATCTCATCCCGCCCATGCAGCAGCGGCACCGGATGCACCTCCGTCCCGAATAGCTCAAACGGTCCCGAGTTCAAAACCTTCGGTTGCAGCCGCGGTATGTTCGTCTGCCCAGTGCTCTCCGAGAACGCGTAGCGGAAGCAGGTGAGTACCGCCTCCACCGTCCGCTCCGATCCGTAGATCGGTATCGGCTCCTTCTGCCGGAAGTTGAACGGCCGAACGTCGTCCAGCCCCATGATGTGATCGGCGTGCCAGTGCGTGAACAGAATCGCGTCCACCCTCTCGATCCGCGCCCGCAGCGCCTGCTGCCGGAAGTCCGGCGTCGTGTCGATCAGTATGCTCTTGCCGCCATACCTCACCAGCACCGACGGCCGCAGCCGGTTGTCCCGCGGATCCGTCGACGTACAGACCTTGCAGTGGCACCCGATCGTCGGCACCCCGACACTGGTGCCGGAGCCGAGCACGGTGATCTGCAAGCTCTCCGCCATTCAGGACTGCTTGTCCGATACCTGCACAAACCGGAACCGCAGCTCCGTTACCGAGTTCTCCAGGTGCCGCTGCTCTTCCAGCGACAGGTTCCCCTTCGTCTTCTCCGCCAGCATCGCCAGCATGTCGATCGAGTGGCGCGCCAGCGGAAGATTGGCCTCGGGCTCCTTGCCGTCTTCCTCCGCCGGATACATGCCCAGGTGAAACTCCGCCTGCGCCCGCAAACTCGCTACCAGCAGGCCGAAACTCGCCGGAGGAAGGGGAAAATCCTGCTCATTCTCGCTCATCGATCCACCATTGTAACTCGCCGGGCGCGGCGCCTTCGAATGCTACAGTGAAGGTTCATGGACGGTGTTTTCGTTATCGACAAGCCCTCTGGCTGGACCTCCCACGACGTCGTCGGCAAGATGCGCCGCATCGCCAACACCCGCCGCGTCGGCCACCTCGGCACGCTCGATCCGATGGCCACCGGCGTGCTCCCCTTGGTCGTCAACCGCGCCACCCGCCTCAGCCAGTTCTACGCCAAAAGCGAGAAGGTCTACGACGCCGTCATCCGCTTCGGCGCTCAGACCGACACCTACGACATCCAGGGCAAGATGCTCGGCGAAGAGGTCCCTTACACCGTGACGCCGGAGCAGATGGAGCACATGATGGCGCCCCTGCGCGGCAAGATCCAGCAGAAGCCGCCGCCCATCTCCGCCAAGAAGATCGGCGGCACGCCCGCCTATAAGCTCGCCCGTAAGAACATTCCGGTCGACCTCGCGCCCGTCGAGGTCACCATCCATTCCATGGAACTGATCGGCTGCGACGGTCCGGAGGCGCGCATCAAAGTCCATTGCTCCGCCGGCACCTACCTCCGCAGCATCGCCCATGAACTCGGCCTCGCCGCCGGCTGTGGCGCTTATCTGAAATCGCTCGTCCGCCTCGTCTCGGGCGACTTCACGATCGACCAGGCCCACACGATCGAGGCCCTTGCCAAGCTCGCCGCGGAAGGACGCCTTGAGGAAGCCATAGTTCCCGCCGCGCGCCTGCTTCCCGAGTTTCCCGCCGAGGTCGTCGATGAGATCACCGCCGGCCAGATCCGCCAGGGCCGCGACTTCCGCACCAGCCCCTTCCGCGTACGCAAGGACGCGCGCTACGTTAAGGCTCTGACACAGGATGGCGCTCTGCTCGCTATTGGCGAAGCCAAGCTCCCCAACGTCTACCACCCGATCATGGTGCTGTAGTCTTCATCACCAGCAACGTCACATCCTCGGCCAGCCAGCAGCAGCGCCGGGCAGTGGCCCGCATTCACCGCCTTCAGCTTCTTCCGCGCATGCAGGCGGTGAGCTGCCAGCGTAGCTGGCCCCAGATGCGCCGGATGAAGGAAGTTTCCGCCATCGGACTCCCTATCGTACGTGGGAAGATAGAAGCACGGGATGCGGAATCTGCTCGCCTTCGCGGTTCTCCTGTCGGCGGTCCCTGCCGCCGCGGCCCGTTTCCAGATCATCAACCACTACGGCGATGTCGCCATCCAAGTGACCGGCGGCGATCATATGTTGATCGGCAAAAGCAGCCCGGTAAGGCCGATTCAAACGGAAGATGTCGTGCTTCGCGAGCAGGGCGGAGTGACGGTAGTGGAGGCCAAACCCGCCGATGGCGCGGTGGTGCATCTCAAGGTGAACCTCCCGTTCCATTCCGACGTCTATGTAAGAACCACGAGCGGCTCCGTTGCCCTGAGCGGACTGTTGCGGCGCGCGGTCGTGAAGACCGATACCGGCGCGGTGGCTTTGGAGGCGCCGTGGTCGATGACGCGGCTCCGAGTGCAGTCGCAGCAGGAACCCGGCAAGACGAGGCTGCCTGCCGGCTTTCGCTTCTCCCGCTCCAAAGAGAGGGATGGCTGGCGTCTGCGCGACCGCATAGATGAGGACCGCGTCTACTATGGCGCGATCGTGGTGGAGGCCGAAGCGCCGCAAGCGCTCGAACTCGCCGACCTGCCGCCGCCTCCCGATGCACCGGTCAAGATGCCGTGGCAGGCTCCGCTCGTGTTGGAGCAGTTGCGGGGCAGACCGCCTGCTCCACGTGCCGAGGCGCCTCGTCCCGGCCGCGAAACCGATACCGGTTCCGACGGCATTGTCTTCTCCACCGAGGTGCGCGTGGTCAACCTGACCGTGGCGGTGAACGATGCCGAAGGCCGCCCGGTGCTCGATCTCGAGCGCGGCGATTTCCTGGTGCTGGAGGACGGCGTGCCGCAGCAGGTCAGCGCCGCCGGTTCCCACGATGTCCCCTTCAACCTCGCATTGCTCATGGACCTAAGCGGCAGCACGCAGCGTGACCGAGACGCCATGAAGGAGGCCGCGCGCAGGTTCATCGGGATCACACGGCCTCAGGACAAGGTGGCCTTGTACGCACTGGCGAGCGACTGGTTCCAGGTGGTGGAGCGTCTGGCGGCGGACCGCCAGAAGCTCCTCAAGATCATCAATGGCATCCCGCCTCTATCGGGCGGTTCGCCGATTTACGACACCATCGTGCTCAGTTACGCCGAGGAGTTCTGGGCTCGCCCATCGGAGCGCAACGCTCTCATCGTCATCAGCGACGGCATCGATAACCAGATTCAAGGACTAAGAACTCCCTCCGAGACTTCCTTTAAAAAGCTCCGGCAGGCCGCCGAAGGTTTCCATGCGCTGATTTACCCGATCTTTCTTGATCCCTTCGACAAGCTGCCGCCGCCCGGTTGGTCCAGGAAGGCGAAAACGCAAATGGAGGAGCTGGCCGCGGCCACCGGCGGCCGCCTGTTTGCCGCGCATTCCCTCCAAGACCTGGAGCCGGTCTATGCGCAAGTGGCCGAGGAGTTGCGCAGCGTCTATAGCGTCGCTTACTCTCCGAACAACCAGGACTTCAACGGAGCCTGGCGGCGTATCGAGGTCCGTGTGAACCGGCCTGGAGTGAAGGTGCGAACGCGCCAAGGTTACTTCGCACACTAGCCGGAGCCAGTGGTATCCTGCGAGACTGTGCCGCAGTTAACCGTATTGCAGTGGGTGTTGGCCGTGGTGTGCGCGTTCTCGGTGGGAGTAGCCAAGACCGGGATGCCGGGGCTGGGGATTTTCGTGGTTCCGACGATGGTGTTGATCGTGGGAGACGCGCGCCAGTCGGCCGGCTGGCTGCTGCCGGTTATGTGCACCGCGGACGTGGTTGCGATCTACTTCTGGAGACGTCATGCGGCGGCGGGGCGGCTGTTTTCCCTGACGCCATGGGTGGTGGTGGGCATGGTGATGGGAGCATTCGCGCTGAGCTGGGAGGACCGCGTCTTGCGGCCCGTTGTGGGTGCGATCGTGCTGGTGATGCTGGCGATCTTTCTCTACCGGAGGTTCCGGCCGTCGCTGTCGCCTTCCTCGGGCGCGTTGCCTTATGGGGTGATGGCGGGCTTTGCGACAACTGTGGCGAACGCAGCCGGTCCGGTGATGAACCTGTACCTGCTGAGCAAGCGGCTTCCGAAGGAGGAGTTCATCGCAACGGGCGCATGGTTTTTCTTCATCATCAATCTGACGAAGGTTCCGATTTACTTATGGCACGGGCTGATCACGCCCGTGTCGCTGCGATTTGACGCGGCCATGGCGCCGGCGGTGCTGGCCGGGGCGATCATGGGGCGATGGCTGGTGGAACATATCCCGCTACGGGTGTTTGAAGGGGCCGTCGTTGCGCTGACGGCGATCTCGACTTTGATGCTGTTCCGATAGGAGGGGACATGGATCGAAGAGATTGGATGCCGCAGGTGCCGTGCGGGTTCCTGAAGGGAATGGCGGTGGGCTTAAGTTTTCTCGGCCGGCTATATGATGAGGGCGCTCCACTGCGGGTGGCGCTGGCCTATGAGCAAGCGACGGATTGGCACAAGAAACACCCGCCGCTCAGTTGAGCGGGAGGTACTTGATGCAGACGGGCGCGCCGATTTCGATGTTCTGACCGGTGGGGGTGAGCCGGCCGGTGGCGGCGTCGATTTTGAAGACAACCATGTTGTCGGTGTTCTGATTGCCGGCGATGAGGAAAGAGCCGCTCGGGTCCATGTTGAAGTTGCGCGGGATCTCGCCTTGCGTCGAGGCATGCTGCACCGGGGTGAGTGTGCCCTTGGCGGAATCGATCGCAAAGACGGCGATCGAGTTGTGGCCGCGGTTGGAGCCGTAAAGGAACTTGCCGGAAGGATGGACGAGCACCTCGGCGGTGGAGTTGTTGGCGGTGAAATCGGCGGGCAGCGAGGTGATGGTCTGCAATTCCGCGAACGAGCCGGCCTTGGCGTTGTAGGAGAAGGCGGTGACCGTGGATTGCATTTCATTGATCACGTAGGCGAATCGCCCGCCGGGGTGGAAGGAGAAGTGGCGCGGGCCGGCGCCGGGCTTTACCTTGGCGTAGGGCGGATCGTTGGGTGCGAGCGTGCCTTTGGCGGGATCGAATTTGTAGACGAGGATCTGGTCAAGGCCGAGATCGGCGACGACAGCGAAGCGGTTGTCGGCGGATAGATTGACCGAGTGGGCGTGCGGTCCCTGCTGGCGTTTGGGATCCACGCTGGAGCCGGCGTGCTGCATAACCGAGGAATGCTCCTTGAGGCTTCCGTCGTTGTTGATGGGAAGCACGGCGGCGCTGCCGCTGCCGTAGTTGGCGGCCAGCAGGTTCTTGCCGGTCTTGTCGACGTTGAGATGGCAGGGGCCTGTTCCGCCGGAGCCAACCGTATTCAGCAACGTGAGTTTGCCGGTGGACTTGTCAATGGAGTAGGCGTTGATGGCTCCGGACTTCTGCTCGCTCACCGAGTAAAGAAAGCGCTGGTTGGGATGGATGGCAAGGAAGGAGGGGTTGGCGGTTTCCGCCGCCAGACCGAGCGGGGTGAGCTTGCCGGCGGAGTCCATGCGGAAGGCGTAGATGCCTTGGCTCTTGCCGCGCGTGTAGGTGCCGACGTAGACGAGGTAATCTTTGGCGGGAAGAGAGGAGGCGAGGAAGGCGAGGGCGAGCGCGGAGGCGGCCAGGTTGCGGAGTGATCTCATACGTATCATCTAATCGCAGGTTGTGAGGCTCACGCAAGCGGACTACTGGGGTGTGGCGCGGAAGAGAGTCATTTCGCCGGTGGAAAGGTTCATGGAGGAGAAGAAGACAGCTCCATCGGCGAAGCTGACGTCCTGCACGTCACCCAGCCATTGGCCGTTGAAGATGCGCTGGCCGGAACGTATGGCGACCAGATCGCGGCCGTCGGTGCGGCGAAGCAGGGCGGTGGGGCCGCCGTCACGCAGGTCGGCGAGAAAGGCGATGTCGCCGGTGGCCGACACCTTGAACTGGCCGCCGAAATGAAACCACTGCACGGTTCCGCCGAAGGAGAGCCGGTCGCCGTGGGAGAGCACGGGTTGCCAGCGCGGGCCGTCGTGGACGGAGAACTGCTCGAAGCCGTCATATTGCAGCGACACGTAGAAGCGATTGCCGGAAGCCTGGAGATAGCGGAACCAGTTCAATCGCCTGCCGCCGGGGCCGGCTTCGCCGATTTCGGCGATCTTGCGGGTGACGCCGTTGTCCCACAGATAAATGCCATTGCCGGTGGGGCTGCCCGCGACGTAGGCAACGCGGCCTGTTTCATCGATGGCCACCTCGTTCGGCCAGAACAACACAGGGCTGGGCGTCATGACGACGCGGGGAGCGCCGCCGGATTCCGGGTAAAGCAGCAGGGCGTCCTGGTTGTTGTGATGCGCCAGCGCGGCGACCTGGCCGCGGTTGTTGAGCGCCACTCTTCCGCGGATCTCGCCCTCGGCGAATTGGCGAAGCTGGCCTCCGGAGAAAACGTAAAGCCGGGAGCCCAGCGTGGTATGGACGGTGATGACGGCGTTTCCGTTGGAAGAGGTGGCCATGTCGCCGATGGAATCAACCAGCCCGCCGCCGGGCAGCACGCCGCCGGGGGGAAGAATGACCGAGATGGAGTTACGATCGGCTCGAAGCAGAAGTCCGCCCGGGGTGCGGAGAAGGCGCGTATTGGCATCTCCCGCGTTGCCCAGGTTGCGTATGTCGAACTGGTAGCGGCCCGAGGATTTGACCGTCTGTCCGGCGTCGACGACAGTAGAGGTGCCGGAGGAGGAGAGGCGGCTAAGACGAGAGGCGACACCTTGCCCGGCCGCGAGCAGAAGCGTCGAGCCGTCGGCGGCGAGGAGAGCATCGCGAATGCCGGGAGTATCGCGATGCCAGGCAACGGTTTCCAGTCCCGCGGCATGGAGCCGGAAGAGGCCTGTTCCCTGATCCGTGTTCGCGCTGAACAGGATCTCCTGACCGCGCACGCTGTGCAGCTGATTGGGTCCGTGGATCTGAATGCCGCTGAGCAAGCCGCCTTGCATGACGCTGGACCAGGCTCCGCCACTGTAGCGGGCGATCATGCTGAAGTTGATACCCCAGACGTGGAGGTAAATGTCCCCGGAGGCGTTCACCAGCGGCTCACCCATGCCGTTGACACGGTTGCCGAGGAGCGTGTCGCCGCGGGCCAGGAGCCTCCGGAACTCGCGCCCGTCGTATTGGAACAGGGCTTGTTCGGAGTTATTCGATGCGGCAAGAATCACTTGTCCGGAGCCGTGGAGGGAGGCGGACATGCCGTCGGGGATTCCGAATCCAGGGAGCCTGGAAGTATCGATCCGCTCGATCCGACCGTCGGTGTGGCGCAGGAAGAGTTGCGCCCTTGCATTGTCGCGGCCAGTGAAAACGAAGCGTCCGTCGGCGCCAATGGCCTCCGAGGAGAGGCCAAGACAACAGTGCCCGTCGGGTTGCGGGATGGTTTCGGGAGCGCCGGAGGCCGGGTAACGGGCGAGGATCTGCCAGGGCCATTGGTTGAGTTGCAGCAACACGAGAATATCGCCGCGCTCATTGGTCGCGAGGTTTTGAATCGACTGGACGAGGGCGCCGGCGGCCACATCGCCGGAGGCAACGACGGAACGAAACTGGCCGCCGTCGTAAACAAGGACCGCGGCGCTACCATCGGAGAGCACGGACAGCAGGACATGGCGCGAGCCGGCGGGTCTGACGCGGTCCATGCGCAGGAGGCGCACGGGAGAAACGTCTAGGCCAACGGAGGGAAAGGCCTCGATGCGGAAATCGGGCCTGGGGCGGACGAGGATAGCGGCCTGCGCGGAGTAAGCGGGCCCAGCGCCAGGGCTTTCGATGCTGGCTTGAAGGGAAGTGGTTCCGGCGGCGACGCCGCGGACCAGACCTGATGAGTCGACGGCGGCGACGGAAGTGTGACCCGTAGTCCAGCGGAAGGCGATGCCGGCGATGGCGCGGCCTGCGGCGTCGAGAGCGCGAGCCGTGGCGGGCGCAGACTGGCCTGCCTCCAACTCCACGCGAGCGGGTTCGATCAGGATGCGCGCGGGCTGCACCCAGACGGTGAATTGAGCGGCGGTGTCACCGGCGGCGGCCTCGATTTCGGCGCGGCCGAGCATCAGGCCACGGATGAGGCCGCTTTCATCCACCATTGCCACGGCGGGATTAGAAGTGCGCCACAGTGGCGTGACCGAAGACAGGCTCTCGCCGAAGGGTCCATACGCGCGAGCCTGCAATTGCAGTGTGCCGGCGCTGAGGAGCCAGTTTCGCGGGGCGGCGATTTCGAGCCAGGCAGGGGAGGATTGCGCGGCCAATGAGCAGGTCAGGGCCAGAAGCAGGCAGGCGCTAGTTGAGCGGTTCGGCGACATAGAGGCCGTACCTCCCCATGACATCGGTGGCGCCGAAGAAAATGCGGCCGTCCTCCCGGAGTTGCACCTCCCAGAAACTGACGAGCAGGTCGCCCTCCTCGGTTTGGGCGAAGGGCAGATGGATGGAACGGAAGGCGCCGCCGGTGTTGAACTCCAGGGAAGACCCGCCGCCGAAGTTGCGGTTACTGGCGACGGCGGTGTCGCCGCGGAGGTTGGCGTCAAACCTGGACAGGTTTTGGAACTGGCCGCCATCAGGGAAATTGGCGCCTTCGGTAAGCGCAGGTCTCAAGGCGGCGCCGTCGTAGTCGGCGAGCTGGCCGGCGATATTGAGATAGAAACGATCGCCACGGGCGATGATGAAGTTGATGTTTCCCAATTGCCTGCCGGCGAACATGCGGTCGGCACGGGAGAGCAGGGTTTGCCACCTGCCGCCCTGCCAGGCGAGCAGGGCAGAGAAGGGACCTTGATGAGAAACGGTGGCGAGGATGCGGCCATTGGAGTCCAACGCGAGCTCGTTCCATCTGTCGATAGGCGCCCCGATATCCTGACCGGCGCGCCATAGCAAGGTGAACCTGCCGCTGTCCCACAAGTAGAGCCGCTGGGGATTGCCGCTGAACGGGGTGACAAAGACAACCGCGCCGCTGTCATTGACGGCGAGCAACTGGAGTTGGTTCAGTACCACGCCCGGCTCGATTTCGGCGTGCTGCACGATGATCCGTTCCAGTTGACCGGCTCTGAAGCGGACGATGCCGTTACCGTTGTCGAAAAAGAGATCGCCGGCGGAGTTGCCGAAGGCGCTGCCCGGGCCGAGGAAGCCGGTGGCGGGGAGGGTGTCTCCGTGAAGCAGCCGTGGAGTCAACAGGCCGGTATCCAGTTCAAAGATGCTGGAAGGGTTGCCGAGCCGTAGGAGAACCGGACCGGCGCGCAGTCCCGGGATGAGGGTTCCGGAAAAAGGCAGGTTGAGGTTGGCATCGGTCTGAACGGGGAGGCCGGCCTGGGCGAGCAGGCTGCCTCGGCCGGCGGTTCTGAACAAGACGAAGCGGTTCTCGGCGGTCTCTGCGTGAACGATGGCGTCGCCCGAGGAGGTCCAACGGGCGCTGTAGATCTGGGTGAGGGGCTCCCCGTTGGGGGCGATGGCGCCTAGAGAAACGAGCGAGGCGTGCTGCGAGCCTGGCTGCCAGCGATAGAGGCCGAAGCCAGCCTGGCCCTGGCCTGTGAAGAGCACGGCGGAGCGGTCCACCGATTGGATGTTCACACAGCAGCCCGGAACGGGGCTGGCGGCGAGGGAACCTGCAATCCGTAGTATCTGCGTGGCGCCGGAGGCGAGGTTGGCTAGTGCCGCGGCCTCGCCTGTGGAGGCGACGGCGAGATTGTGGACGCGGACGACGCGGGAACCGGCGAAGGAATCGCCCGGTGCGAGGATTTTTTCCGGAGCCTCGCCCCGCCAGCGGAAGAGGGAAGTTTCATTCGAAGAGGGCGAAGGGCGAGAGATGAAGAAGACGTCGCCGTTGTCGGCATGGCCGAATTCGGAGATGTCGGCGGAGGAAACAAGCTCGATCCTGGTTCCCCCAAGGAGGCGGAAAAGGCCAGGCTGGTTAACGGAACTGCCTGGAGGCCGGTGGCTGGCCTCCAATAGCAGATCACGGTGAATGTTGAGCGAGTTTCTAGAGAGGCGGGAGGGGGAGAAGCCGGCAAAGCCGCCTGTTTGGGCGCCGGACACGAGCAGGGTCTGGCGGCGGCCGGCGGAGAAAAGAACCAGCAATGACGGCGAGGTGAATGTGTTGCAGATCCCAGCGACGTCGGCCCGGGCGTTGATGGCCAACTGGCAATCGGAAAAGTTCTCTCCCGCCGCGGCAGGCTGGAGGCTGCCGTCGTGAATCATGACCGAATCGGCAAGCCCGTCAAGGCTCGCGACAAAGGCGGCGTGGCCGCTTTCGTTGAGCGCGACGTTTCTTGCATTGCGGAGCTGGAACTGATGGCGGACGTCGGCGGAGGAGAGCAGGCGGCGGACGCGGAATTGCCTGGCGGCGCGGATGTTGACCGTGGCGGAGCCCCAGATCTGTTCAATGCGGCCTGGGGCGAAGGGGTAGTTGAACTGGGCGCGCACGGAGACGCGGGCCGTGCCGCGGGTTTCGAGCATACCATCGCGCGAGATAATGGCGGCATTGATCTGGCCGGCGTTTGCGCCGAGCACCTGCCAGGTGAAGGCGACGTTGGGAATCGGCTCACCGTTGATGTTGAGAGCGCGTGCGGTGAACTGCTGGGAGTCGCCGACTGTCATCTCACGGTCCGGAGGGTCGACTTCAATGCGAAGGGGGATCATTTGCAGTTCGATGGCGCCGCGGACGTTGCCGGACTGGGCAGCGATTTGAGCAAAGCCCAGATCGGAGGCGGTGACCATACCGGAGGAGTCGACCGAGGCGACGCGGGCGTTGGTGGAGCTCCAGGTGAGGGGCACGTTCGGCATGAGGTCACCGTTGGCGTTGCGCGCGGTGGCGCGGAACTGGAGACGTTCGCCGACGATGATGCGTGAGACGGCGGCTTCCACGTGAATGCGCGCGGGTTGCTGGGCGAGCGCGGCCACCGGCAGGAGCAAGGCGAATGGGAGACCTCTCATCCGAACACTTCCTGAACGGGCACGTAGTCGCCGCGGGAGGCATGCGGGACGTACTCGAACAGACGGCCGGTGGGAGTGTCGGTGATGCGTTTGGTCCAATTGATGCCGAGGGCGGAGTAAATGGTGGCGACGATATCTTCCGGGTAGATGGAGCGCTGCTTGTGCCATCCGGGTTCGATGACGCGTTCGCCGTTGGCGTCGGTGGCTCCGATGACGCGGCCTCCCCGGACGCCGCCGCCGAGCATGGCGACGCTCATGGCGCTGCGGTGATGATCGCGGCCGCCGCGGGTGTTGAGGGGACCGGGGGTGCGGCCGAACTCGCCCATCATGACGATGAGGGTTTCCGAGAGGTGGCCGGAGTCGGTGAGGTCTCGGATCAGCGGGCCAACGCCAGAATCAAGAATGTTGCACAGGGTATAGAAATTGTTGGGGTAGCGCGTGTCGAACATGCTCTGGTGCGTGTCCCAGCCGCCGTTGAAGATGTTGATATAGGCGACGCCGCTGCGGGCGCGGACTGCGTTGCGGGCGATGATGCAGGCGCGGCCGAAGTTGGTATTGCCGTAGCGCTCGTTGTCCTCGTTCGAGAAACGGAAGACGTTGGCGACGGCCTCGTCGTACATGAGCTGGCGTGCGGCTTCGTAGTAGGCGCCCTGCGTGGCGACCAGCGGATCGAAGGGAGCCGAGAGAAGCGGGGCTTCCAGTTCACGCAGCATCTTGTACTTCTCTTCGAAGCGGGTCTGGCTGCGGTTGCCGTAGAAGTTGTGCTGGATGGTGGAGAAGCCGCCGGGATTGGCGGGGGCTTCGAGCGGCTCAAAGCGGCCGCCGAGGAAAGTGGCTCCCTGCCCGCTGCGGCCGTTGAGAGTAAGGAAGGGAGGAAGGCGGGCGTCGCGGGCAAGCTCGAGAGCGGTGACGGCGCCGATGTGCGGGGTTTCCGCGAGGAAAGCGGGGTTGGCCGGGTGGGCGGTTTGCAGGTAGAACTGGCCGCGGGTGTGTTCGGCCTCCCAGCTGGAGACGGAACGGAGCAGGCAGAGATCAGAAGTGAAGCCGGAGAGCTGAGGAAAGAAGGTGCGGCTGAGGACGATGGGGCCGTGCTGCTCCAGGGCGACATCGGGTGCATTCCACTCGGCGTCCTTGACGTCGAAGGTGTCGAGATGGCTGGGGGCGCCATCCATATTGATAAAGATGCAGACCCTGGCAGTGGACCGTGGAGTGACGGGAATGGAAGTCTCTTGAGCGCGGCCGCGCTCGACCACGGAGGCCAAAGCACTGAAGGCGCTCATGGCCTGGAGCCATTCGCGACGGGTGAGGTTGGGGAAAGTTCGGTAGCGCATGGGTGCCTCAGTGATTGAAGAGGAATTCGGCGCGGTTGAGCAGAGCCCAGGCGATGTCGCTGAGCCAGAATTCACGTCGCTCGGCGGGGTTGGCGGAGGGGCTGCGATTTTGGCGGAGAGTTTCCCTTTCCAGGGAAGTAGGAGGGCGGCCGAGGGTGGCGAGGAAGAGTTCGGTGACGGCTTCGTCGTCGGAGAAAGTGGAGGCAAGAAGACGGCTAACGCGGGTGGGGCGGCTGAAGAGGGTGCGTTCGACGACGGTGAAATCGTTCATCAGGAAGAGGACCTGGACGGTGCTGCCTTCGGCGGTGGTGGGCAGCTGCCACCAATCGCCGCGGCCGAAGCGGGTGAGGAAGGTGCGGATCGAAAACGAGGTGCGGGGCTCGGTGGGGTCTGGCAGATCGACAGCGCGCTCGATGGGGTTGTCAAAGCCGATGACGGACATGGGCGCCTCGGTGCCGGTGGCGGCGGCCATAGCGTCGTAAATCTCCTCGGCGGAGAGGCGGCGGGGGAAATGCTTGGCGAAGTAGCGGGAATACTCGGGACGCCACTGGCCTTCGTACTTGCTGGAGAGCTGATAGGCGCTGGATTCGACGATCAAGCGGATGACGGGGCGGAGGCGGTAGCCGTTGTTGATAAAGAAGTCGGCGAGGGCCTCGAGCAGCTCGGGATGAGTGGGCTGCAGGGTCCAGGGCGCCGGAGGGGGACGCTGCGGATTGATGCGGGCGAGGTCCCAGGCGTTGGCCGGATTGACGATGCCGGTGCGGAAGAAGTGTTCCCAGAGATAGTTGACGGCGGCGCGGGCGAATTGGCGGTCGGCGGTGATGATGCGGGCGAGCTCGCGGCGCCATTCGCCGCTGGCCGGCTGCTCTTCGGTGAACAGGTAGGAGGGCTCATAGGCGCCGGCGCGAGGAGGGCGGGCGCCGGGATTGTTGGGGTTGACCTGGCCGTGGTAGACGCCGGAGGGAAGGTCGGTGATGACACCTTTTCGCTGCTGGCCGAAGGCGTCGACGCCGACTTCCTGGATGACCATGCGGGAGAAGAAGGCGGACTGGCGCATGAAGTCCGTTCGGCGCTTGGAGGTGAGATAGAGGTTGATGTCGTCGAGGAAGCGGCGCCCATCGTGGCAGCTTACGCACTGGGTTTGGACGCCGAGGAACTGGCTGGTGACGGCGTTGGTGAGGGTGTCCCAGGTGTCTTGAATGGGGTCACCTTGTTGGATGCCGCGCATGATGAAGTTGGGCGGAGCGAAGCGGTGGGTGTCGCCGGAGGCGGCAATGAGCTCGCGGGCGAACTGGTCATAAGGGCGGTCGCGCTGGATGAAATCGCGGAGGTAGTTGTGGAAGAGGTTGCGGCCGTCGATCCCGATGAGGTTGTAGTAGCCGCTGGTGACCTGGAAGCGGTTGGAGAAGTAGAGGGTCCAGTAGCCGGTGTAGGCGGGGGAGCCGAGGAGGGAATCGATGAGTTGAAGGCGCTTGGAGCCGTCCTGGGAGGCGGTGAACTCGCGGACCTGATCCGGGGAAGGGATGCGGCCGGTAAGGTCGAGCATGAGGCGGCGGAGGAACTCGGTGTCGGAGCTGAGGGGAGCGGGCTGGATGCCGGCGGCGGCCATCTTGGAGAAGATGTGGTCGTCGATGAAGTTGGCGCTGGGGATGGCGGGAGGGCGAGGGGTGCTGCTGTGAGTGGCGGCGAAGCGGGCGAATTCCTTTTCCTGCGTGCGGGCCGATTCCCAGCGGAGGCGGGTGGGAGTGGGGTAGAGGGGGCAGGATGCGCGGAGGGCGGGCAGGCAAATAGCGAATAGGAATAGCCGGAGTGCCCAGCTTCTGGCCATATCTGAGATGTCCTTAGGGAGAATCATATGGCCGGGAGGAGCGGAAGGCAAGCGGCAAAGAGCGGCATGGCTGGGGTGGCCAAATTAAGTTTTTTGAAGGAGGCTGCAGAATTTCGGAGCCGGCTTGATTTCGGTGAGGGAAGCGATATACTGCGGCAGAACAGCCCAGAGGGCACCATGAAAAAACTACTGTTTGGAATATTGACATTAAGCATGTGGGCGGTTTGCGCGCATGCACAGTCCACGTTCGGAGTGATTCTTGGAACGGCGAGAGACGCGACGGGAGCGGTGATAGAGGGCGCGACGGTGAAGCTGACCAACGTCGGGGAGAACACGTCGCGGGAAACGAGGACGAACGCGACGGGCGATTACGAATTCCAGAACAGCAAGCCAGGCAGCTATGCGGTGTCGGTGAGCCGTGCGGGTTTTCGTGCATTTACGGCGACGGGGGTTGTGCTGGCGGCGCGGCAGACGGTGCGGCTGGACGCGATGCTGCAGGTGGGAGAAGTGACGCAGACGGTGGAGGTGGAAGCGACGGCGGGAGTGATCGCGACCGATTCGCCGGCAATCACCTCGACGCTGACGGCGGTGCGAGTGGCGAATCTGCCGGCGAACGTGCGTGGGAGCGGGAATACAAGTCCTTATGCCTTGATAGCGACGCTGCCGGGAGTGCAGGCCGACAACGGCAATGCATTTTCGATTCAGGGCGGGCTGCCGGCGCAATCGGAGTCGAGCGTGGACGGGATCTCGATCACGGCGGTGACGGGGAACAGTCCGAACCGGAACCTGTTTCCGTCGGTGGAGTCGATCGCGGAGATCAAGGTGCAGGGTGTTGGGAACACGGCGGAATATGGCGCTCCGGGAGACATCACGACGATTTCCAAGTCGGGCGGGAACGAATATCACGGGGCGCTGTTCTGGTACCACCAGAACAGCGCGATGGACGCGCGGACGTTCGGGCAGAACCGGCTGCCGTTCAAGATCGGGAACACGTTCGGGGGCACGCTGGGCGGACCGGTGAAGGTGCCGGGGGTCTATGACGGGAAGAACCGGACGTTCTTCTTTTTCACCTGGGAATCGCTACGGTTTCCGCGGCAGACAACGATTCAGAATTCGGTGCCGACGCCGCGGATGCGGAACGGCGATTTTTCGGCGGAGGGGGTGAACATCCGCGATCCGTTCACGGGGCAAGCTTTTCCGGGGAACGTGATTCCCGGCAGCCGGATCAACGCGATACCCAGGGCTATCCTGCCGTTCTACCCGCTGCCAACGGCGGGCGGGGAGCGATTCGCGGCGGCCAATTTCGTGGACAACCGTTCGGCGAAGCTGAGCTCGGATCAGTGGGACGCGCGAATGGACCATCAGTTCAGCACGCGGCATTCGGTGTTTGGCCGATACACGAGCAAGAACAATCCCTCGATCCGGCCGAACAATCTGTTGCTTCCCTCCGATACAGGGTTCACCGATCACCGGCAGGCGGTGGTGACCTACACGTACACGATCCGGCCGAACCTGCTGAACGAATTCCGGGGAGGGATCTCGTATGCGCATTCGGGTTCGGATTTTCCGTTCGACGGGCGGAGCTTCACCAACAGCCTGAATTTGCGAGACATTCAGCGGGACATCTTTTTTAACGCACTGCCGAATTTTTCGATCGACCGTTTGACAAGCTTCAATAAGGGACGCCCTGGGTTTTCGGTGAGCTGGAACACGCAGTTCATCGACAATCTGACGTGGATCAAGGGGCGCCACACATTCAAGTTCGGGGCTGACATCCGGCGGCTGAGGGCGGAGACGAACCTGGGATTCACGACCGGGGACAACTACGGCGACTATATCTTCAACGGGAACTTCAGCGGCGCGCCGTTCGCGGATTTCCTGCTGGGCGTGCCTGTGACCACGTCGATCGCGGTGGTCAGCAGGGATAACGATGGGCGGGCGACGCATTACAAAGCTTACGCACAGGATTCGTTCAAGCTGACGCCGAGACTGACGCTGGACCTGGGCGTGCGGTATGAGTTTCATCCGGGGTACACGGACGCGGGGCTGAACATCGCGAACTTCGACCGGACGATTCCGGTGACAGGGCGGGTGCTGATCATGTCGGATCCGGAGGCGCGTCAGTTTCTCGCGCCGGGAGTGCTGACGTCGGTGAACGCCTGCCCCGGCGCGGCGATTGGAGGTGTGCCATGCACGCCGTTCGTGACGGCGAAAGAGGCGGGGGTTCCCGAATCGCTGCGGCGGAATTACTATGCGCAGTTCCTGCCGCGGGCGGGATTCGCCTACCGTCTGAACGACAAGACGACGATCCGCGGCAGCTATGGGATGTACAACATGATTCTGCTGGGCTCGATTTTCTTTTCGCTCACCGGGACGGTGCAAAGCGACGTGCGCTCGTTCAACAACGTGGGCGCCGATGGCCGTCCGGTGTTCCAGCTGCCGGACACGCGGACGCCTGGGAGCGGCATCCGGTCGAGCGCGCTGGGCACGTTCGAGTTCCGCACCGCGAACCAGATCGACATCCGGCCGCCTTACATGATGCAGTGGTCGGTCTCGGTGGACCGGCAGGTGAGCAACGACGTGGGGTTGCGATTGTCCTATATCGCGAACAAGTCGACGAATCTGCCTTGGGCGCCGGACCTGAATCAGCCCGTTGCCTCGACGGAGTTTTTCTCGCGCAGGCCGCTGACGGATCGGCCATTTCCGAACTGGGGATTGATCTACAGCCGGGACGCGGGAGCGAATTCGCTGTACAACGCGCTGCAAGCGGAGTTGAACCGGCGTTACTTCAAGGGGTTGGCGTTCACGACGGCCTACACGTTCGCCAAGCATCTGGGGGATAATGCCGGGCCGAATCCGGGAGGCTTCGCGGGAGAAACAGGTGGCGGGCGTGTGACCGATTCTCACAACCGGCGAGGGGACCGCGGCGACGTGTACGCGACCAGGCGGCACCGTTCGATTTCGACGCTGGTGTACGATTTGCCGTTCGGGAAGGGGAAGCGGTTCGGAGCGGGTGCGTCGCGGGTGTTGGAGATGCTGATCGGCGGCTGGAGCGGGTCGACGATTCTGTCGCTGCAAACAGGGCCGTTCATGACGCCGGTATTTTCCGGCGGCGATCCGTCGGGTACGAACGCGCCGAGGCGGGGCACGCAGCGGCCGGACCGGGTGGGGGAAGGCGCGGTGGCCAATCCTGGAATCGCGCAATGGCTGGACCGCAGCGCGTTCCTTTGTCCGGGCCGCGCGGCGGGCGCGCTGCAATTCAACTGTTCAGTGGGCGTGGTTCCGGGGCGCGACCCGGCGCCGATCGGACGGTTCGGCAATTCCGGCGTGGGCATCCTGACGGGGCCGGGCACGGTGGGCTGGAACCTGGGATTGTCGAAGCGGCTACAGTGGACGGAGCGGATGTCGCTGAAGCTGGAAGGCAGCTTCACGAACTTCATCAACCGGAACAATCTGAATGACCCGATCCTGAACGTGGCCGATAATAATTTCGGGCGGATCACCTCGGGGCGAGGAATCGAGTTCGGCGGAGGACGCACCGGGCAGGTGGCGGTCAGGGTGGAGTTCTAACCGCCGCCGGCTGTAGGTGGGGCTCAGGGTCTCGGCACGATGCGTGACAGGAGCTTGGAGATATCGAAGCGTGTGCCGACGAAGAAGCGCAGGTCGTCGGTGGCGGGGTCGTCCTTCCCCTTAAACCCGATGTTGGCGTTGAAGCCGATGTAGAAGGGGGATTGGGGGATCTTGAACCTGCCGCCCAGTTCGGCGCGCCAGGGAACGGGGCGATCCGCGCGGCGGAAATTGGTGAACTGGCCGAGGGCGACGTCGAGAAAACTGATGAGCTCCGGGGCGACGGTCTGGCGGCGCGGGTCGAGCAGGAAATGGCCGAAGCGGAGGCCATAGCTGTGCATGGTGTGGAGGCGGCGGAAGAGCGCCGGTGACTCGCGGCCGTCCTTGTCGACCTTGACGGGGCCGGTGGGAGTGGCGAGGACTTGGAAGCGCGCGAGTGGAGCGAAGAAGAGGGCGTTCTCGCGGCCGTCGAACTTCCAGTTGGCCCAGCGTGGCATCTTGGGGGCGTAGATTTCCACGCCGATGAGGGCGGAGTTGGACTGCTGGAAAAGCTGGAGGACTTCGGGAGCCGCGGCGGTCCTGCCGCCGGCCACGCCGGCCTGGGCGAGGCGGGCTTCGAAGGCGGTGTTGAGGAGCCAGCCGCCGGGGACTTCGGAGGGGTCATAGCGTGCGAACTCCTCGAGGGCTTTGTCGAGATTTTCCAGGCGTGCCATCAGGAGAGTTCGGATCGTGCGCATGTTGTTTGCCGTGCTGAGTTTCTCTTGATAGGTGTTGTAGATGGTTTGTGTCGTCTGGTAGCCGGCGGTACTCCATCCAATGCTGGTCCCCAGGGAAGTCATGTCGAAAAGCCCGACGTGGGATTTGAGAATGGTGATCTGCGCGCGTTCCGAGGCCAGGCATTCGGCGTTGCTGAGGCTGGATTCGAGGTTCTCGATCGCCTTGGTAAGTACGTCCTGGAAAGCCTTGAGGGCCTGAACGGCAAGACTAACCATCTCGGCGCGTTCCATTGGAGTGGCGTTGTCGCTGGTGAAGTTTGGGAAGCGCTTGTCGAAGTCATGACCGTCCCAGCGGTCGACTGTTTCCTGAAGCTGTTTGAGTTCCTCGGCGGCGCGGGCGGGGCGGCCGCAGGGGTTGGCGTAGCGCTCGGGGAGGGTGGAGTGCCAGTTGACGTCGATGTTGAGAGCGAGGAAATAGTCGGCGGAGGTGAATTCGCGCTTGCGCTCCTTCTCTCCGGCAGCCGTGTTGGTGTCAACGTCCTGGTTGGCGACGGTGGCGCCGGCGCTGAAGTAGGCGCGGACGCGGCCCCAATCGAAGCCGACGGTTTCCACCAGGGCGTAATCGGTGGTGGCGCCGATCTCGCCGCCATCTTTGAGTGCGGTGACGCGGACGGTTTGTCCGGCGAAGAGGCGGCGGTTCATGCCTGCGGTGAAGGTTTGCTGAGGCTGGGTGGCTGTGGCGGCGTTGACGGATGCAGTGTCGAAGTCGGCGAGCGTGCCCTTGGGGTCGAAGACTTCGGCGCGGACCTGGTCGGCGGAGCCGATGACGGCGCCTTTGATTACCTGGTCGCCTTCCTTGGGAGGCTGGAGCAGTATACGGACGGTGTTTGCCTTGACTTCCACCTTGTCGGATTCTGAACTGGAGGGTCCGGCAACCCAGACGAGCCAGCCTGCGAGGAGTTTGCCTTCATACTTATCGTCAAGCTTTTTGATGGCGGCGGCGTTATCTGCGCTAACGGAGCTGAGGGCGAATTCCAGCTGGCCTTGGTTCTCGGCAGTGGCGCTGGCAGTGAGAATGTCCTTGGCTTCAGTTCCCTTGATCTTGATCTGAAGCTTCCACTCACCCAAGGCGTGGACCTTGGCGCGGATCTTGGATTGTCCGGCAAACAGAGGCGCGTTGATCGCGGGTCTTATCTGGGCGGAAGAGGTTGCCGGGAGCAGGATCGTGCAGAGAGCAATTAGTTTTCGGAAAGTGGTCATGAAGAGCCTCCTGGTTCATCAGACCGTGAAGGGGGCGGCTTTTCCTTCCTGGATCGAGAAGAAATGTTTAGACCGTGAGGCGAACTTCAACGCCCTGTCGCAGACGGGAGGCAACAAGTCATTCACGCTGCAGTCGACCGAGCTATCCTGGGAGGCGATCACACCGCCGGGAGCGCCGCCGGGGCTGATGCAGCGCATGAACGGGGGGAAGGGAACGGTGCGATACCGGCGCGCGTTGCGGCCGGAGGTTTTCCATACCAACTGGTCTTATGTGGATCACGCGGTGGCGCCGCCGGGCGCCTCGATAGGCAGGCACCGCCACGAAGGCGTGGAGGAGTTCTATTAGGTGATGGCGGGCGAAGGCGTGGTGAGCATCGGCAAGGAACAGGCCGTGATCAAGGCGGGCGAGGCCGTGCCCGTGTTCCTGAACGAGGTTCATGGGATGGAGAATCAGGCCGCTGCGGATTGGGAACTAATGATCGCCGGGGTTGCCCGAACCAAGTGGGCGCTGGACACCACCGACGTGCCGTGAACGGCCCTCAGCCGGAGGAGTGAAATTCATCCGCCATGGCGCTGATCCAGCTCTTGAGCAGCCGCCTGTGTTCCTGAAGGACGGAGGAAGCTGCGTCACTCCGAGCCATGTTGTGCGATTCGCCGGGATCGGCCAACAGGTCGAAAAGTTGCTCAGGCCGGGCGCCGCCGTTGAAGCGGACGTATTTGTATCGCGAGGTGCGGAGCATGCGGCCTTCGCGGGATTGGCCGCCGTAGAGGAGCTCGGAGACGACGAAGGGGCGGGTGAGATGTTGTCCGGTGAGGGCAGGGCGGAGGCTGACGCCGCGTTGGTCAGGAGGGGGAGCGATGGAGGCAAAATCGCAGAGGGTGGGGAGAATGTCGGCGAGGGAGGCGAGGGAGCGGCGGTCGACCTTGCCTTGATCGACGCCGGGGCCAGCGATGATGAGCGGGACCTTGGCGGTTTCCTCCCAGAAGGCCGCCTTCTGGACCCAGCGGTGCGCGCCCATGCCTTCGCCATGATCGGAGGCGAAGACGACGAGGGTGTTGCGGTCCAGTTGGGTGTCGTGGAGGGCTTGAAGGACGCGGCCGATTTCGCGGTCGACATCTTCGACGAAGCGGTAGTAGCCGTGTAAGTAGTGGCGGACGTCGTCGCGGAGCCATTGGGAAGCGATGCCGACGGCCTGCGACATGAGATCGTAGCCGGTGGTGCGGTGGTATTGGAGGAACTCGGGCTCGAGGGGATCGACAGCCATGTTTGCGGGCGCGGGCGGGAACTTGCCGATGTCGGGGTAGGAGTGGGCGCCGGGATGGGCGCGGATCCAGTCGCAGATGTCGTGGGGGTTGAGGAAGGAGGCGACCATGAGGAAAGGGTCCTTCTCCTTGCGGTTGCGGAGCCAGGCGGCGCAGTCGGTGGCGAGCGGGCCGTCCATCTGGGCGCCCTTGCCGGACTTGGAAGAGATGCGGCGGAAGCCGCGGACGTCGCCGTTGGGGCGGGGAAGATGCCACTTGCCGCCGTAGACGGTTTCATAGCCGGCCTGGGTGAAGAGCTCGCCCATGGTGGCCATTCCCGCGTGGATGGCCTGGTTGTTGGCGCGGACGCCGGTTTCGTGCGGCATGCGGCCGGTGAAGATGGAGCCGCGCGAGGGCGAGCAGACGGGATAGGTACAGTAGGTTTCCGAGAAGCTGACGCCGCGAGCGGCGAGCGAGTCCATGGCGGGAGTTTGGAGCCACGGGTTGCCGGCGGCGGAGAGGGCTTCAGGGGATTGCTGATCGGTGAGGAGGATGAGGATGTTGGGGCGCTCGACGGGTGCGGCCAAGGAAGCCGCCGCGGTGGAAAGAAAGCTCCTGCGAGTCATGATGGCAAGGGTTTCCGCTCATTGTTGATATACTGAGCATACCGCAGAGAATTTGGGGAATTGAGGGGCGGCAGCGGTGAACCTAGCGGGGCCTGGCAGGTTACTTGTGACGACAGAACCCAAGATCGAGCGATCCACTGAGGAAGGCACCAAGGCCGGGAATTATTTTGTCTCGAACTACCCGCCATACTCGTTCTGGAAACGGGAGCATGCAGGTGAAGCGCAGGCTGTGATCGGACGCCCGCCGGCGGTGGATTCGCCGCTGGGGATCTATGTGCACATTCCGTTTTGCCGGAAGCGGTGCCATTTTTGCTACTTCAAGGTGTACACGGACAAGAACGCCTCCGAGGTGGATGGGTATCTGGATTCGCTGATCGCGGAGATGGAGATCTACGCGAGGCAGCCCTATGTTGGCGGGCGGAAGCCGTCGTTCATCTATTTCGGCGGCGGGACTCCTTCCTATATTTCGACGACACAGCTGACCAGGCTGGTGGAGGGGATGAAGGGGCTGTTGAGCTGGGACGGCGCCGAGGAAGTGGCGTTTGAATGCGAGCCGGGAACGCTGACCGAACCGAAGCTGCGTGTGATCCAGGAACTCGGCGTGACGCGGCTGAGCCTGGGGATTGAGAACTTTCACGATGAGGTTTTGCAGGCGAACGGCCGGGCACACCTGTCAAAGGAGATTTACGCGACATACAAGCTGGCGCGGGAGATCGGGTTTTCGCAGATCAATATCGATCTGATCGCGGGAATGGTGGGGGAGACGGATGAGAACTGGCGGAATTCGGTGCGGCGGACGGTGGAGCTTTCTCCGGAGAGCGTAACGATCTACCAGATGGAGATCCCCTACAACACGACGATCTTTCAGGAGATGAAGGTGTTCGGGGAGACGGTGGCTCCAGTGGCGGGCTGGGCGAAGAAGAGGGATTGGGTCGGCTACGCGTTTGCGGAACTGGAGAAGGCGGGTTACACGGTGTGCAGCGCCTACACGGCGGTGAAGGATCCGAAGCAGCGGTTTTTGTACCGGGACATGCTGTGGCAAGGGGCGGACATGCTGGGGCTTGGGGTAGCGTCGTTCTCGCATGTGCAGGGGGTGCATTTTCAGAACGAGCACGAGTTTGAGATTTACCGGGAGCGGATCGCGCGGGGAGAGTTGCCGATATACCGTGCGCTGAAGCCGTCCGATGAGGACCGGATGATCCGAGAGTTTGTCCTGCAGATGAAGCTGGGGCGTGTAAGGAAGTCGTATTTTCAGGAGAAGTTCGGCGTGGATGTGGAGCAGCGGTTCGCGGCTCCGCTGGAGAAAATGCAGGACGAGGGAATTCTGAATCTGGAACAGGGCACGCTGAGGCTGAACCGCGAGGGGCTGTTGCGCGTGGATGGACTGCTGCCGGAGTTTTTCAAGCCGGAACACCGCGTGGCGAGGCGGGTGTGAAGCAGGAGCGGTTTGATGCGATCGTGATCGGCGGCGGCCCGGCGGGGGCGGCGGCGGGGGCGGTGCTGGCGAGCAAGGGGCGGCGAGTGGTGATCCTGGAGCGCGAAAAGTTCCCACGGTATCACATCGGCGAGTCGCTATTGCCGTACTGCTACTTTCCGCTGGAACGGCTGGGGTTGATTGAGAAGCTGAAGGCGTCGCACTTTCCGAAGAAGTACAGCGTGCAGTTTGTTAGCACGGAGGGGCGGCTATCGGTGCCGTTCTACTTTTTCCAGCACTTCGAGCATGACGCATCGATGACGTGGCAGGTGCTACGCAGCGAGTTCGACCAGATGCTGCTGGACAACGCCCGGGAAAAGAGCGCGGTGGTGCTGGAGGAGACAACCGTGCGGGAGCTGTTGCGGACCAACGGCGCGGTGACGGGAGTGCAGGCGGTTTCGACGGGCGGGAGCAGCGTTCAGTTTCATGCGCCGGTGACGATTGACGCGACGGGGCGCGATGCGTTCGCGGTAGGGCGGAACGGTTGGAAAGTGCGCGATCCTTATTTGAACAAGATCGCGGTGTGGACCTACTACAAGGGGGCGGTTCGCGATCCGGGGTTGGATGAAGGGGCGACGACAGTCGCGTTTGTTCCGGAGAAAGGCTGGTTTTGGTACATCCCGCTGCCGGAGGACATGGTGAGCGTGGGTGTGGTGGCGGAGAAGGAGTACCTGTACCGGGACGCGCGGGAGCTGGAGACGATCTTTCAGCGCGAGGTGAAGAACAACCGGTGGATTGAGGATCACCTGGCGCCGGGCGCGCAGACGGGGCAGTATTTTGTGACGGGCGAGTTTTCCTACCGGTCGCGTTATTGCGCAGAAGATGGATTGGTGCTCACCGGGGACGCGTTCAGTTTTCTGGACCCGGTCTTTTCCTCGGGCGTGTTTCTTGCGCTGCGCGGCGGGGAGATGGCAGCCGACGCCGTGGATGAGGCGCTGGCGGCGGGGGATGTGCGGGCGGAGCGGTTCGCCGATTACGGGGCGCGGTTGTGCGAGGGGATTGAAGCGATGCGGAAGCTGGTGTACGCCTTCTACAACCCGCGGTTCAGCTTCAAGGAGTTTCTGATGGAGTTTCCGCAGCTGCGCGGAGATTTGACGGATTGCCTGATCGGGAACCTGTATCGCGATTTCGAGCCGTTGTTTGGGGCGATGGCGAAGTTCGCCGATGTGCCGGCACCGTTGCCGCATGGAGGGGCACAGAAGAAAGAGGCGGGGAATCTGTCCGGACATGCGGCCGATTGAAGCGGAGCAACTGAAGAAGCTGCTCGATCTGCTGAAGGCGGTGCGAGCGGGGAATACATTTTACCGGCGGAAGCTGGAGGCGGTAGGAGGGATCGGCAGCCTGGAGGAGTATTCGCGCCAGATTCCGTTCACAAGGAAGCAGGAGTTGATGGAGGATCAGATACAGCATCCTCCCTTTGGGACGAACCTGACGTATCCGCTAGCGCGGTATTCGCGGTTCAGCCAGACAAGCGGGTCGACGGGGAAGCCGATGCGGTGGCTGGACACGGCCGAGAGCTGGGACTGGATGCTGGGGAACTGGCGGCGCGTGTTTGACGCGGCGGGAGTGACAAGGGAGGATCGTATCTTCTTAGCGTTCTCCTTCGGCCCGTTTCTTGGCTTCTGGACGGCTTTTGAGGCGGCGGCGAGAGTAGGGAATCTTTGCATTCCCGGCGGCGGGATGCCGAGCGCGGCGCGGCTGGGGGTGATCCTGGACATAGGCGTTACGGTGCTGTGCTCGACGCCGACGTATGCGATTCATCTGGCGGAGGTGGCGGCGGCGGAGGGGATCGACCTGGGCCGGTCGCGGGTGAAGAGCCTGATCGTGGCGGGGGAGCCCGGCGGGAGCATCCCGGCGACGAGGCGGCGCCTAGAGACTGTGTGGCGCGGCGCGCGCGTGTGGGATCAACATGGGATGACGGAGGTGGGTCCTGTGAGCTATCCGTGCCCGGTGCGAGAGGGCGTGTTGCACGTGATGGAGGATGCTTACTACGCGGAGGTGATCGATCCGGCGAGTGGTGAGGCGGTGGGCGGCCGAGGTGAGTTGGTGCTGACGAACCTGGGACGAACGGGGTCGCCGCTGCTGCGCTACCGAACGGGAGACATCGTGGAGCGGGGTCAGGAGACGCGCTGCGCATGCGGAACGGAGGATATGGCGCTGGAGGGCGGGATATTGGGGCGGACGGATGACATGGTGGTGGTCCGCGGAGTAAACGTGTATCCTGGCGCGGTGGAGGAGATCCTGCGCTCGGCCGGCGGCGTAGCGGAGTACCGGGTGAAGGTAAGCGAAAGACAATCGCTGGTGGAGCTGAGCATCGAGGTGGAGCCAGAGACGGCGCATCACGGCGATGAGGGGCTGGCGCACCGGCTGGAGGCGGCCCTGCGGGACGCGCTTTCGTTGCGGGTTCCGGTGACGATTGCGCCGTGCGGGAGTCTGCCGCGGTTCGAGATGAAGGCGCGGCGCTGGGTCAGAGGTTAAGCCGATGCAATCGCCGGTGAACGTGCAGATAGAAAGCGTGCTGCTGACGGTGATTGTGCAACTTGTAGTGATCATCGCGGCGGCGCGGCTGTTTGGGGTGATTTTCCGGAAGATGGGCCAGCCGCAGGTGTGTGGGGAGATTGCGGCGGGGTTGATCCTCGGGCCGTCGCTGCTGGGCGGAATGTTCCCGGAATGGTTCGGGAGGATTTTCGATCCGGCGGTGAGCGGCACGTTCAGCGTGTTGAGCCAGCTGGGGCTGGTGCTGCTGATGTTTCTGATCGGACTGGAGTTCGATTTCGGGCATCTGGATGAGAACCGGCGAACAGCAGTGTCGGTGTCGATCGCGGGGATCGCGCTGCCGTTCGCGCTGGGATTCGGGTTGGGGCGTTTTCTGCACGGGCAACTGGGCTTGCAGGTGGCGTGGATCCACTTCGCTCTGTTCATGGCGGCTGCGATGTCGATCACGGCGATACCGATACTGGGGCGGATCATGATTGAGCTGGGGATCAACCGGACGCGGATCGGGTCGCTGACGATCTCCGCGGCGGCGATTGACGATGCGGCGGGCTGGATCATTCTGGCGCTGGTGACAACGAGCGTGCGTTCGGCGTTTGACCCGGTGAAGCTGACGGTGATGATTGGGGCAGTTCTTGTGTTCGCGCTGGTGATGATGATGGCGGTGAGGCCGGCGCTGATTGGGTGGGGGCGGCGTGTGCTGGCGAAGAACGAGGATCTTTCGATGAACGCGCTGGCGGGGCTGTTGATTCTGGTGCTGGTGTCGGCGGCGGTGACGAACCTGATCGGGATCTTTTCGATCTTTGGCGCGTTTTTCTTAGGAGCGATCCTGTACGATCAGCAGGAGTTGCGGGAGGCGGTGAAGCGGCGGCTCAGCGATTTCGTGACGGTGTTCTTCCTGCCGATTTTCTTCACGTACACGGGACTGCGGACCGATATCGGGACGATGAGCGGGGCGGGGATGTGGGGTTACTGCGGGCTGGTGCTGCTGGCGGCGGTGGTGGGCAAGTTCGGCGGCTGCACCTTGGCGGCGCGCGTGAACGGGCTAGGGTGGCGCGAAGCGTCGATGATCGGAGTGATGATGAACACGCGGGCGCTGATGGAGCTGATCGTGGTGAACATCGGCTACGATTTGGGAATCATTCCGAAGAACGTGTTCTTCATGCTGGTGTTCATGGCGGTGTTCACGACATACATTACGGCTCCGTTGCTGCGTCGGCTGGTGAGGCGGAGCGAGGTGGAAGGGCAGTATATGCAGTCGGTTTTTGCGCGATCGCGATAGGCAAGTTGGCTGCCTATTATATGCCCAATCCAATCACGGAGAAAATGCCGTGGTGCTGGAGCCGGAAGCTAGTCGGCATTATGCACATGGCAACCGAACAAAGGGAGCGGTCTGGCCGCTAACGCTAGCGAGGCGAGAGGCCACCAGGCCCGTTGAGCGTTACGCCTCAGCCAGCTCTCCAATGGTGCGTGTGACCGTCAGGAGTGAAGGGGATCTGCGACGTCGAGAAAGCCGAAACGGTGGAAGCCCATGTCGCGGGTGAGGATGGTCCGGATGCCATGCTCGCGCATGAGGATGGCTGTGTGAGCGTCGTGCAGGATGTTGCCGCGGAGATCGGAATGATCCTTGAAGAGATCGCGCGCCACGGCCGCATGGCGGCCGGTAGGCGAGAGGACCGTTAGGGAAGGGCTGGCTAACAGGGCTTCGACGAAGGCCCATGCATGTTTCGCGGACCAGGGTTTTGCCAGCACACGGGGATGCGTAACCACGCGGAGGAATTCATAAACGATTGGCCAGGTGAGGAACCAGGGGTCGGGTTTGCCGCGGATGCCTTCGAGAAGCCGGCGGCAATGGGCGTGCTCGGCGTAGCTCGAGCAGGCAGCGTAGAGCAGGACGTTGGTGTCGAGCAGCATCAGATCTCTTCCATAGCTTGGTAGAGCATGTCGCGGTTGGAGACATCCACCAAAGCCCTGCCGCCGTCGAAAGCGGGCAGCGGAGGCATGTCCGGGGCAGGCTTGGCGCGGGTCTTAAGATACTGGCGCAGTGCGGCGTCGACAAGGCTGGACATGGTGGTGGACTGTTGGATGGAGAGTTGCTTAAGCCTTTTGAAGACATGGTCGTCAATGATGAGGGTAGTCTTCATATGGAAAACCATACCGCATGGATGGATGTATGTCAAGCTCCCAGCCCGCGGCCGAGCATGATCATCCTCGCCGTTGCAGGCGGACGGTGCGGAAGGGTTGCATGCCGCGGAGGCCGTCTTCGGGTTCGCCTTGTTTCCAGGCGAAGGAGCGGATTTCGATGTGGTCCGGGGTGAAGTCGACGATGGAGAAGCCGTTGCGTTCGACGGGCGGGAGGGGCTGTTCGAGTTCGAGGGTGAGGGATGCGAGCGGAGGAGTGCCTCGGGCGGAAGAGGGCCACATGTTGCGGCCGGTGGAGATGGGGCCGGTGAGCAGTGTTTCGACGGGATTGCGGCGGAGGTCGGCCTTGCCGGTTTGGAAGATGCGGCCGTGGGCGTGGGCGTGCATGTCGCCGCAAAGGAAGAGCGGGATGCGGTTCATGGCGGAGGCAGCGGCAAGCAGGCGGTCATGCTGCGTGCGCCAGCCTTCCTGCCAGAAGTATTTGGGCTTGCCGAGGCCGAGCTTGCCGTTGTCCTGAAGAACGTCCGGGTACCAGTCACCCCACTTGCCGGCGCTCCAGGCCAGTGGAAGGGAGGGGACGTTGACCAAGTGGGCGGTGTCGCGGGAGGCCATGCGCTGCATGATCCACTTTTCGGCCTCTTCGGGGATGAGCGTGGCGGCGGGTCCGGCGAGGGAGGTGAAGCGGCGGCAGTCATAGATGAGCAGCTCGGCGAGGTTGCCGTAGCGGAGGGTGCCGAAGCTTTCCGAGAGATTGGCGGCTCCGGGTTCCTGCAACCCGAGCGGGCGGTTGGGGTCGGGGAGGAATTCCGGATAGAAGAGGCGCTGGGTTGCGCGGGCCATGCGGAGCATGAAGGGGTCTGGAGGGAAGGTGACGATGTGGGGGTGGGCTTCGTCGTTCTCGAAATAGTCGTGATCGTCCTGGACGAAGAAGACGGGAGTGGAGCGGAAACGGGCGCCGTAGAGGGAGGCGATTTGCGGGTGGACGGCTAGCTTTAGTTTGCGCTCGTTATCGGTGCCGAAGACGGGAAGGGAGCGGTCGAAAACGCCGACGCGGGAGAGAGCAAACTTGGATTTGCCGAGGCGCTCGGCGGCCCAGCCGACGCGAAGGTCCCAGTAGACCTGGTCGCCGATGGCGACGGCGGCGTCGGGCTGAAAGCGGAGACCGTTTTCGAACATGGCCTGGCGCTGGGCGAGCGGGAGGAAGGCGATGCGCGGGCTGTCATGCTCGGGCAGCTCGGGGTGGCCGCCGGCGCAGGTGTAGATCATGAGACGGAAGCGGCTGATATTGGCGGAGGGGTCGGGGAAGGTTTTGAGCGGCCACTCCTGGCAGAGCGGTTTGCCGCGGGCGTCGAGGAGGCGGAGAGTGTGGGTAGTGGCGGGTTTGAGGTTGTCGAGGCCGAACGACCAGTAAGTGCCATGCGAGTCGCCGCGTAAGCCTTGCGCGGAGCGAGCGCCGGCGGAGAGTCTGGGCGGTGCGGAGAGCGGCTGTTTGAAGCTGACCTTGACAAGGATGCGGTTGTGGTTGGCGGCGGGAAGGATGTGATCGACGCTGCCCGAGTCCCAATCGGCGGCGTTGAGGGCAGCGGCGCCGAGCAGGCCGAGCATCTCTCTGCGATTGATGGTCATCGCAATTCCAGCTGAACTTTGCCGTCTTTCATCGAGGCGTTGCGGACGCCCCGGAAGCCTTCGGGGATCTCTTCGAGGAAGATGGTGAACTCGGTGGAGAGTTTTTGGCGGCCACCGATCCAGCGGTAAGAGGGGACGCCGAACAGGGAGCCGCGCTCGACGCTTTTGCGGAGGCCTTCGGCGAAGGGGGAGCTGCCGAATTCCATGCCGCGGGCGACGGCTTGCGAGTTCCAGGGGATGGTGGCGTTGGAGCGGTTCTCCTGCCAGTCGGCGAGCCAGAGATTGCCTTCGGTGGGATAGAGGTAGCCGATCAGGAGGCGGTAATCGGAGTGGTATAGGGTGAAGAACTGCTCGGGGCGGGATTGGTCCATGAGGAGCGCGACGTAGGCGCCTGCGTTGGGCCGGGGCTGGAAGACGCGGAGGTCGGTCTTGTTGCCTTCGTGGTTGATGCCTGTGGGCCATTCGACGGGCGATTCGGGTTTGAGGGAACGGTTCTCGGGACGGCCGGCGCTGACGAGTCCCTTGGTAGCGGAGGCGTCGAGGTAGTTCTTACCGGGTTCGATGAAGGGGTTGCCGAAGGTGGCGTGCTGCATCCAGTTGATGGGGCGGTCAAAGGGAGCGAGGTTTTCGATGGATTCCTGGATGCGGACGTGGCGTTTGCCGCGCTCGAGCGTGACGGTGCGCTCGACGCGGAACTGGGTTTTAGGCAGGTGGGCGGCGTAATGGAAGGTGACGGCGTTTGCCGTAGTGTTGGCGCCGGTTTTGTGCCATTCAACAATACCCGCTTCGCCGTGATTGCCGAGACCGGCGGCGGCTTCCTCCGGCGATGGCGGGCCGTAAAGAGGGAAGCAGAGCAGGTGGCCCATGTAGCCGCTATGGAGCCAGCGGTGGGGACCGTCGCCGTAGAGGGCGTCGTGTTTGGCGGGGTCATATTGATAGGGCTCGATGGTGGGGTAATGGGGGACGCGCATCGGGTTGATGCTTGTCTTCGGGTTGTTGGAGATAAGGCGGGCATCGGCGATGTGGCCGCCGCCGCGGAGGAGCGCGATGCGAACGAGGCCGTTGTCGAGCACCCAGGCTCCGCGGCCGTGGAGGGATTCCTCCCGAAGCGCGGGCGCCTGTGAGTAGGAGAGGGTGCAGGCGAGGAGAAGGAGTAACCAGGACCGGGGAAACATGCACCTATTGTATTGTGGGTTGGATGAACTGGATTGGGCGGATCTTGCTGGCCGGGGCAATGACTTGCTGCGCCTTTGGCGCGGAGTGGATTTCCCTGTTCGACGGCAAGACGCTGGAGGGTTGGAAGGAAGCGCCGTTCCGAAGGCGGGGAGAGGTGCGGGTGAAGGACGGGATGATCGTGATCGGGAAAGGCCACCTGACAGGGATCACGTGGAAGGGGGAGTTTCCGAAGGCGGGCTACGAGATCCGGTTTGAGGCGGCGCGGCTGGAGGGGAGCGATTTTTTCGCGGGAATCACGTTTCCGGTGAACGACTCGCATTGTTCGTGGATCAACGGGGGCTGGGGCGGGACGGTTGTGGGGCTTTCGAGCCTGGATGGTGACGACGCGTCGGAGAACGATACTTCGACGGTGAGGGAGTTTGTCCAGGGGCGGTGGTACGCGTTCCGGCTGGAGGTGACCAAGAACCGGATCCGCGGCTGGATTGATGAATCGCTAGTGATTGACGCCGATATTACGGGGCGCCGTGTGGAACTGCGGCCCGGAGAGATTGATCTGAACGTACCGCTGGGGTTCGCGGCCTATTCCACAGTGGCCGGGTTGCGCAAGATAGAGTACCGGCGACTATAATACCGAGTGAGCAAGGAGACATTTATGAACCGACGTTATTTTCTGATGGGTTCGGCGGCGGCGACGGCCACGCGAGCGGTGCGTGCGGCGCAAAGCGCGAATGAAACGGTGCGCGTGGCGGTAGTAGGCTGCGGCGGGCGCGGCAACAGCCACATGGGCGCCTGGACAAGGCTGCCGAACGTGGAACTGGCGGCGCTTGTTGACGTGGACGACTCGCACTCGGAACGATACATCGGAACGCTGCAAAAGCAGGGCAAGAAGCCGGTGCCGACCTTCCGCGACATCCGCAAGGTACTCGAGGATAAGAATATCGACGCGGTGTCGATCGCGAGCCCGAATCACTGGCACGCGCTGCAGACGATCTGGGCGTGCCAGGCGGGCAAGGACGTCTACGTCGAGAAGCCGTGCTCGCACAACGTATTCGAGTCGAAGCAGATTGTCGCGGCGGCGCGGAAATACGGCCGCATGGTGCAGCAGGGCAGCCAAAGCCGGTCCTCGCCGGCGCTGCAGGAAGCGGTGCAGAAGATGCGCGAAGGGGAGTTCGGCGAGATTTACATGGCGCGGGGATTATGTTTCAAGGCGCGCAACACGATCGGCAAAACTCCTGTCGAGCCGGTGCCGCCGGGCGTCGATTACGACATGTGGCTGGGGCCAGCGCCTCTGCGTCCGTTCACCAAGAACCGCTTCCACTACAACTGGCACTGGTTCTGGGATACGGGCAATGGCGACTTTGGCAACCAAGGCATCCACGAAGTGGATATCGCGCGCTGGGGCCTGGGCGTGACGCATCCGACGAAGGTGAGCGCGATCGGCGGCAAGTTCATGTTCCTCGACGACGACCAGGAGACGCCGAACACGATGACCTGCGCGTATGAGTTCATGGTGGACGGCAGGCCGAAGATGATGTCGTTCGAAACGCGGCACTGGTACAGCAATCACGAGGCCGGCATCGGCGGAGAGCGCGCGGGCAACACCATCGGCAACACGTTCTACGGCTCCAAAGGCTACCTGGTTATCGACGGCTATAACAAGTACTGGAGTTTCATGGGCGCTGACGGCAAGCCGGGACCGGCCCGGACCGAGCGCGATGCGCATTTCGAGAACTTCATCGCGGCGGTGCGCAGCCGGAAGCGGGAAGATCTGACAGCGGAGATCGAGGAAGGCGCGATGTCGTGCACGCTGATGCACTTGGCCAACGTGTCTTATCGTGTGGGCCGCACGCTGCACTGGGACGAAAAGACGTGGACGGTGAAGAACGATCCGGAAGCGAACAAGCTGCTGACGCGGGATTATCGCGCGCCGTATATTGTGCCGGCGAAGGTGTAGCGGGGCGGCGCTATACTGAAGGGGATGCCGGCTGTTACTGAAATTGGCAGTCTGATATCCCGACGCGAAGACATCCGAGGCGGACGGCCTTGCATTGCGGGGACAGGTGTATCCGTACGTCGAGTGGTCCAATGGCATCAAATGGGCCAAACGCCGGAGGAGGTCGTGCAGACGCCCGGTGGTCATCTGTCGCTTGCGCAGGTTCATGCCGCTCTTGCTTACTATTACGCGAACCAGGCCGAAATCGATGCCGATTTGGCGAACGAGGAACGCGAATCCAAGGCCTTGGAGCGGCAACACAGTCGCTGACCTGGCCCCGTGAGCGGCTACCAGCTTTACTTCGATGAAGATTCGATGCACAGCGGGCTGGCAGCGGCTCTTCGTTCCCGCGGCATTTTCGTAATTACCGTTCTTGACTCTGGTTTGGTGTCCGCCTCGGATGGAAGACAGCTGAGCTTTGCGACGGATTCTAAGGGTCCGCGCGGAAGTTGGAGTGGCTGGTATGAGAAATCGGGTAGAGTTCCTGGGCAACTGGGGCTGATCGCGGCATAATCAAGCAATGAGGCAATTTGCTTTAGGACTGTCGTTGACGGTGGTGGTGTGTGCGCAGCCGCGGGGTTCGGCGATTGACCGCGGCAAGCTGGTGGATCTAACGCATGCTTACAATGAGCAGGCGATCTACTGGCCGACGTCACCGCCGTTCAAGTGGAACAAGGATGCGTGGGGGAAATCGGAGGCTGGATATTGGTATACGTCGGCGACTTTCACCACCTCCGAACACGGCGGGACGCACCTGGACAGCCCGATTCATTTCGCGGAAGGGAAATGGAATACGGGCGAGATACCGCTGGAGCGGCTGATTGGGCCGGCGGTGGTAATCGAGGTAACGGCGGCGTGCGTGCGGGATAGGAATTACCTATTGAAGCCCGCCGATATCGAAGAGTGGGAGAAGCGGCATGGGCGGATCGGCGAGGGCGATATCGTGCTGATCCGCACCGGGTGGAGCAGGCATTGGCCGAACCGGATGGCGTACATGGGATCGGACAAGCCGGGCGATACGGCGTCGCTGAGCTTTCCCGGGATCGGGGCGGAAGCGGCGCGGGTTCTGGTTTCGCGGAAGCCCGCTGGTGTGGGAATCGACACGGCGAGCCTGGATTACGGGCGGTCGAAGGATTTTCTGACGCACCGGATTCTGAACGGCGCGAACATCTACGGGCTGGAGAACGTGACGAACCTGGAGCGTCTGCCGGCGGCGGGCGCGACATTGATCGCGCTGCCGATGAAGATCCAGGAGGGCACCGGAGGGCCGGTGCGGATCGTGGCGGTGCTGCCGTAGTTATCGAACCGGGATTCTCACTTCGCCGCCCAAGATCCATGCGGCGCTCAGCTGAACGGTGGCCATCCCTGGAGTTGTATCGGCGGGGATGCGGAAGTTGACTTGATAGTTGTCCGCAGTGTTGGGATAGCCGCCGGCGTAGAGGAACTCGCTTGGGTTTCCGTTGACCAGGACTTCCACGGGGGAAGTTGCGACATGCACCGCGCCTGCGGGGAACAGCTGTCGCGGATCGATGCCGGGCCGCGTCGGTCCCAGGCCGGAGGCGTAGAGTGTGAGGACTTCTCCGGGCTGAGCGGGTCTTTGGGCGGTGACCAGGGACGAATCGCTTGCGTGCACGATGGCCGGGGCCGAGCCGGTTAGCAAGACTTCGGGCGTCTTGAAGGGGATCAACTGGATCACGATTTGCCATTGTCCGCCGGTGAATGTGCGGCGATTGATGGGGTTCTCCATCGTCGTCGTGCCTCTGGCGGCGAAACTGGCGGTGGCCGCCTGGCCTCGGGCTCCATAGAAAGCCCCGGTGCCACCTGTCACAGCGAAGTTGCCGGTAGGCGCGGATCTAGGCGCTCCTAAGGGGGAGACTCCACCGGTGAGACCGGTGAGAACAATGGCGCCGACGCCGGAACCATCAGCCTGCTGGATCTCCATGACGATGTCCATGAGCGCGCCTCGATTCACATCGGCGATGGCCTGGCTGGCGCTGGGATTGGTGTTCAGGTTGAGGGCGGAGTACCTGGTCATGGTTGTTCCTCGAGCGCGCTGGCCGTTGATGACGGCGATGTCGGCGAGGACGTAACCGGGTGAGAAGGTGCCCGGTGGCACGGGGTTGGCTTGCGTGGCGGAGGAAGCATTCCTCGCCGGATCGGCGAAACTCTCATGATAGGCGACGACGTTCTCCATCTCGATCGTCAGCACCGTAGGGGGTGCGATCTGGGCCTGTGCCTGGAATCCGAGTATCACGGCCAGGATCAGACTTTGTTTAAGTACGTGCATTGTTGATGCTCCTAATTGAGATTCGGCTCTGCGATCAGGCAGCGCCGGATGGTCTAAACTACCTGGAGGAAGGAGGCTGGGTCCTTAGGGAATCCTGAAAGAGTCCTGAAAGGCTTCTGATAGACTTCTGATGGAGGATAAAGGGCCGGAAACCTATAAGTTCGGGGAGTTTGTGGTGAACCTCTCCGAACGTGTGCTGTACCGGGACGGGAGGCTGGTACCGCTGACGCCGAAGGTGTTCGAGACGCTGGCGGTGCTGGTTGAGCGGCAGGGCAAAGTGGTCCACAAGGCGGAGCTGTTGAAACTTGTGTGGCCGGACAGTTTCGTCGAGGAGAATAGCTTAACGCAGAACATCTCGGCGCTCCGGAAGGTGTTCGAAGACAAGTTCATTGAAACGATCCCGCGGCGGGGCTATCGTTTCGTCGCGGCGGTGGAGGCGGATAAACATGCCGAACCTCGAAGGCGGAATCGGCGGTGGATCTGGGCTTTGGCCGCACTGGGGGCGCTGCTGGCTGTCTCGGCCGTGGCGTGGAGGCGAAAAGCAGGTCCAGACCGGCGCGTGGAATCGCTGGTGGTGCTGCCGTTCGTGAATCTGACGGGCGAGCAGGCGGATGAGTATTTCAGCGACGGACTGACCGAGGAGCTAACGAACAGGCTGGCCCAGATTGCCGGACTGCGGGTTGTGGCGCGGACGACGGCGTACCAGTTCCGGAACAAGCCACAGGACATCCGGTCGATTGCGCGGCAACTGGATGTGACGACGGTGATTGAGGGAAGCGTACGGCGAGACAAACAGAAAATGCGGGTAACGGTGCAGTTGATCGATGCCGGCAGCGGGTACCATCTTTGGTCGCAAACCTACGACCGGGAAGAGGGGGAACTGTTCCGCATTCAGGAGGATATTTCCGCCCAGGTTGCGCAGATCATACGTCCGTCAGTTGTCTCCATCCGGCCGGCGGCGGCAATCAAGAACCGGGAGGCTTACAATCTCTACCTGCTGGGGCGCTATCACTTGAACCAACCCGACGATGAGGCGGTGAGAAAGGCGATTGCCTACTTCCAACAGGCCACCGAAAAGGAGCCTGATTACGCCGGCGCCCATGCCGGCCTTGCGGAGTGTTACTTGAAGCTGGCTCAGCACAACGCGATAGGGTCGGTTGAGGCATGGGGGGAGGCGCAGAAGGCCGGGCGCAAGGCAATCGAGTTGGATGAGAATCTCGCCGAGGCGCATACCACGCTGGGCATCTCACATCTGATTCTGGATTGGAACTGGGAGGCGGCGGAGCGGCGGTTCCGGCGTGCGATTGAGCTGAATCCGAACGAAGCGAACGCCCATCATTGGTTTTCGCATTACTACAGTGTGTTTGGCCGTTCCAGCGAGTCGTTGCGGGAAAGCCAGGAAGCGCTGAAGTTGAGTCCGCTGGACCCGCGTATCAGCGGCCACCTGGTGTTTCATTATTTGCGTGCGCGGGATTTTCCCGGAGCGATACGTGCCGGAACGGAGGCGCTGAATCGTGAACCGGAGAACAGGCTCGCCAAAGTTTTTCTGGCGTATGCGTACGAGTGTGCCGGTGAGTGGGATAACGCGGTGGATGCCTTGACACGATCGGCCGTGCCGCATGCGGAGGAGGCAGCTCTGCGAGCGGCCTTACGGTCGGAGGGTCCGGCGGGCTATTGGCGTGTGAATCGTGATCATCTGGCGAAGTTGGAAAGGCCGGACCACGTGCGGTTGGCGGTTTGCCACGCGAGGCTCGGCGAACCGGAGAAGGCATTGGCGCAGCTGGAGCAGGCTTTCTGGAGCCGGCGGCCGGACATGATTCACATCAAACAGGAACCGGCGTTTGATTCCTTGCATGGGCAGCCGCGATTCCGCGCGCTAGTGGAAGCGATGAGGCTTCCGTAAGCCGGGTGTGAGCAACTGGCTCCCCGTGAATCCGCAGGCTTGCGCTGCTTCTTGTGGGGCCACCTTATTGCCGGCGCATCAGGCTGTGCTTGCGGCTGTAGGTGAAGTAGATGACCAAGCCGATAGCCAGCCAGACGAGCAGGCGCGTCCAGTTCTCCTTGCCGAGGCCGAACATGAGGGCGAGGTTGAACAGGATGCCGAGGATGGGGACGAGGGGAACCAGCGGGGTCTTGAAGGGGCGCGGGAGATCCGGCTGCTTCTTGCGCATGACGAGGATGCCGCCGCAGACCAGGACGAAGGCGAACAGGGTGCCGATGCTGGTCATCTCGCCGACGATTTGAATGGGGGCGAAGGCGGCGAACAAGGAGACGAAGACCATGAAGAGAAGATTGGAGAGCCAGGGGGTCTGGAACTTGGGGTGGACTTTGGAGAACAGGCCGGGGAGCAGGCCATCGCGTGACATGGAGAAGAAGACGCGCGACTGGCCGAGCAGCATGACGAGGATGACGGAGGTGTAGCCGGCGATGATGGCCATCTTGACGGCGGTCTTGAGCCAGCCGTAAGGAGTGCGGTCGACGGCGACGGCGACGGGGGCGGCGTCATCGAGGAGTTTGAAGGGGACGATGCCGGTGAGCACGTGGGCGAACAGTACGTAGAGGACGGTGCAGATGGCGAGCGAGCCGATGATGCCGATGGGCATGTCCTTTTGTGGGTTCTTTGTTTCCTGTGCGGCGGTGGAGACGGCGTCGAATCCGATGAACGCGAAGAAGACGACACCGGCGGCGCGAAGCACGCCGCTGAGCCCGAAGTAGCCGAGCGTGCCGGTATTTTCCGGGATGTAGGGAACGTAGTTGTCCTTGTTGATATAGGCCCAGCCGAAGAGGATGAAGACGATGACGACGGAGACCTTGAGGAAGACAATGATGGTGTTGACGCGGGCCGATTCCTGGATGCCTATCATCAGCAGGGTGCTCATGGCGCAAACAACGATGATGGCGAGGAGGTTGACGACGCCGCCGGCGCTGGAGCCGTCGGGGTTGGTGGCCCAGGGGGAGTTGGCGATGGCGGCGGGGATCTGGTAACCGAAGTCGTTGGCGAGGGAGACGACATAGCGGGACCAGCTGACGGCGACAGTGGCGGCGCCGACGGCGTATTCCAGCACAAGGTCCCAGCCGATGATCCAGGCCATGAGTTCGCCCATGGTGGCGTAGGAGTAGGTGTAGGCGGAGCCGGCGATGGGGATCATCGTGGAGAATTCGCTGTAGCAGAGGCCGGCGAAGGCGCATCCGATGGCGGCGATGACGAAGGAGAGAGTGACGGCGGGTCCGGCGTGATTGGCGGCGGCGATACCGGTAAGGGAAAACAGGCCGGCGCCGATGATGGCTCCGATACCGAGCGCGATCAACTGGGTGGAGCCGAGGGTGCGTTTGAGCTTATGTTCACCCTCTTCGGCCTGGGCCAGGATCTTATCGATGGGTTTGGTCGCAAAAAGGCTCATGCGGAGACCTCACTTTTCTTTCGCCATAACAAGTAGACCGGGATGCCCAGCAGCACGATGATGAGTCCGGGCCAAGTGTAGCTGGGCTTGTAGAGCAGCAGAAGCGCTTCAATCAGGCCGGCGGCGAGCATGTAGAGCAGGGGCAGGAGGGGATAGCCGAAAGCCCGGTAGGGCCGCTCCAATTCAGGGCGTGTGGAGCGGAGCCGGAAGATGCCAGCGATGGTGAGCACGTAAAAAAGCAAAACAGCGAATATAACATAGTCGAGCAGATCGCTATAGGTGCCGCTGAGGGTGAGCAGGCAGGCCCAGACGCATTGCACGGCCAGGGAGACATTGGGGGTGTGGCGTTCGGGGTGAACGCGGGCGACGGAGCGGAAAAAGAGGCCGTCGAGGGCCATGGCGTAGTAGACGCGGGCGCCGGCCAGGATCATGCCGTTCATGCAGCCGAAGGTGGAGATCATGATGGCCACGGCCATGACCTGGACGGCGACGGGGCCGAGGATGGCGGAAGCGGCGGCGGTGGCGACGCGGTCTTCCGGAGCAGTCTGAATGGAGGCGAGCGGGAGCACCATCAAGTAGACAAAATTGCAGGCGATGTAGAGGACGGAGACGATGCCGACGCCGAGGGCGAGCGAGAGGGGAAGGTTGCGTTTGGGGTTGCGGGTTTCCCCGGCGGTGAAGGTGACGTTGTTCCAGGCGTCGGAGCTGAACAGGGCGCCGACCATGGCGACGCCGACGATGCGGATGGTGGTCCAGCTCCAATCGGCGCCGGCCCAGAAGTCATCGAAGTTGGCCGAGAGCGCCTCCTGGTTTTTGCCGACGGCGATGCCGAGGGCAACGAGGCCGAGCAGGGCGCCGGTCTTGGCGACGGTGAAGATGTTCTGGATGAGAGCGCCGAGGCGGACACCGCGGGAGTTGACCCAGCTGAGGAAGACGAGCACGGCGATGCCGAGGAGCTGCTGCGTATTGACCTTGAGCGGGCCGAGCGAGAAGACGATGTTGGAGGCGGCGAAGAAGGGGAAGAAGACGCCGGTGAACTTGGCGAAGGCGACGGCGACGGCGGCGATGGTACCGGTCTGGATGACGAGGAAGAGCGTCCAGCCGTAGAGGAAACCGTAGAGGGGTCCGTAGGCTTCGCGCAGATAGACGTACTGGCCGCCGGCGTGCGGCATGGCGGCGGCAAGCTCGCCGTAGCTGAGAGCGGCGGTCAAGGTGAGTAGCGCGGTAATGACCCAGGTCATCATCATGAGGCCGGGAGAGGCGACCTGGCGGGAGATGTCGGCGGCGACGATGAAGACGCCGGAGCCGATCATGGAGCCCATGACGATGGTGGTGGCATCGAGCAGGCCGAGGCTTTTCTGAAGGCCGTCGGAGCTTGTGGGAACCGATGTTTGCGAAGAGACTAACCGGTCAGACTGCGCCATTCCTGAACACGCCTCCTGATTCTATCGGTGGTGAGATCGTCGGGTAAAAGATCGCTGATGACGGCGACTGAGTCGGCGCCGGAGTCAAACACGGCGAGGCAGTTTTTCCGTGTGATGCCGCCGATGGCGGCCAGGGGAAGGGAGGTGAGCGTCCGCCATTGCTGAAGTTGGCGGAGGCCGACCTCGGGGTCTGGGTTGAGTTTGGAGGCGGTGGAAAAGATGGGGCCGAGGGCGAGATAGTTTATAGGCTCGGAAGCGGCGGCGAGCAGCTGCTCGCGGTTGTGGGTGGAGAAGCCGATGGGTGCGGCTGAGGAGAGGATGCCGCGCGCATGATGAGGAGGGAGGTCATCCAGGCCGAGGTGGAGGCCGGCATCGAGCAGAAGGGCGAGGTCGGCGCGGTCATTGACGATGAACTGGGCGTGGAAGCGGCGGCAGAGCGCGGCGATCTCTTCGGCATGCTGAAACAAGGCGCGCGCCGGCGGGAGTTTGCAGCGCCACTGAAGGATTTGCGCGCCGCCGTCGAGCATGGACTGGGCGGCCTTGACGGCGGGAAAGTTGCGCGCCTGGAGGGTTTCCACGTCGAGGATGGCGTACAGGCGCGGCAGCGTCATGCAGGCAGACTGTTCATGATAGCAGGCGTTCTAGCGGGCGGCGTTGGCGGCGGGCGGGGTTCCCCGTTCCAGCAGGTCGCGCACGACACCCATGGCATAGCTGGCTAGGAAAGGCTTCTGCATTTGGATAAAGCCATACCGGAGGCAGACGTCTTCGTCGGAGGGTTCGAGGTGTGCATCGACCATGAGCACCACATGGCATTGCGGGCACTTGTGACGCAGTTTGATACCAAGATCCAGGCCGTTGCCTTCTTCGAGAAGAAAATCAATGAGGATTACGGCCGGCTTGATCTTGGCCACTTGTTTCAAGGCCTCGTTGCCGGATTCCACCGTAGTGACGACACAGCCGGCGTCGGTCATCCACTTATCGAGAAAGCGGAGCAGGTCGCGATTGTCGTCGACGATCATGATGGCAGGGTGCGCTGGCTCGCTGCGGCGGGCAGTTGCATCGCCGCGGATGAGGAGGCCGCTGTCTGCCCGTTCGACTTTCACCAGGGCGCCAGGCTCGATTTCCCCTAATGCGACCATCTTGGCCAGGGGTTGGGTGAGGTGGCGGTGGACGGTGCGCTTGAGTTCACGCGCGCCGTACTTGGAGCTGGTGCCTTGCGCGAGGAGGAACTGGCGGCTGGCCTCCGGCACTTCAATGCGGAAGCAACGCTGCCCGAGGCGGGTGTTGACGTGCTGCTGGAGCTCTTCGATCTGATGGTTGAGGATTTCGCGATAGGCGTTTTCATCGAGCGGCTGGTAGGTGACAACGGCGTCGATGCGGTTGACAAATTCCGGGGAGAAGCGCTTGCGCACGGCGGCGAGGGCGATGGCCTGGAGCTTGGAGGCGACCTCGCGCTGGTCGGGAGCAGCGCCGGTGCGGAAGCCGAAGGTGGGGTCAAGCTCCTTGGTCATCTCCTCGGCGCCGAGGTTGGAGGTCAGGAAGATGAGGCTCTCTTCGAAATTCACGGTGGTGTTGTCGCCTAGGCGGAGAGTGGCCTTGTCGAGCACGCCGAGCAGGAGGCGGGTGAGCGAGGGCGCGGCTTTTTCGATTTCATCGAACAGGACGATGGAGAGATTGCAGTGATCGGACGTGGCGGCGCGGAGCTGATTCTGGTTGAGCATGGCCTGGGTTTCGCGGTGGCCGAGATAGCCAGGCGGGGCGCCGATGAGCTTGGCGACTTCGTGATCGAGCTGAAACTCGCCGCAGTCGATCCTGACGAAGCTTTTCTCGGAGCCGTGGAGGATTTCGGCGAGGACTTCCACGGTGCGGGTTTTGCCGGTCCCCGTGGGGCCAAGAAGAAGGAAGATACCGACCGGGCGGCCCGGGGGCGCCAGGCCGGCTTGTGCAATCTGCACGTAAGGAACAATGAATTGAATCGCTGAGGGCTGACCGACTACTTTCTGACGAAGCAGGGTAACCAGGTCATCCCCTTCAGGGATGGGGCTCCTGGTTGGTGATGACATCGCTCTCTCCCTAAGACTGCGGCCTCATGGGCCGGCTTATGGCGGGGCGAACCACCTCCACAAGGGGACCGCCGTGCCTACTGCGAACGTCCACCGCCTTCGCCTCCGCGAGGAGTGGCTGTTTCGGCGCTGCGCGGCGATTCGGCGGGGGCCGATGGGGCCGCCGCGGCTCCCGTGGAGCCGGCAGACGGCGAATAGCCGTCATAGCTGCGCTGCGAGGTGACCGTATACCCGCGATTGGCGTCATAGCGCGGACCGCTGAAGCCCATCGAAGAGACAGCGGGCGCGGTGACGCGCGGCGCATAAACGGCATAGACATTTCTCGGGCAAAAATAACCGTAACCGAACGGCGAGTAAAGACCGGCACGGACCGGGACGAAGGTCATCATGCCGTAGAAGGGATTCCACAACCAACCGGAAGTGCGCCAGTTGACATCGCTTTGGCGGACGGAGTTGGCGGCGGAGATATTGGCCAGCGCGAGATAGCCGGCGCGGCGGGAACTCCAGCGGTGGAGCGGGTCGCCGGATTCGGTGTCGAACTTGCTGATCGCATACTGACCATACAGGGCCACGCGCGAGGATTTCTTGGCGGTGAGCTTGCGGTCCCCTCCCACCACCTCCGCTGCGCCGTCATAGACGCGCAGCTCGGCAGGCTCACTGTTGATGCGATAGAGGCCGTTTTTGCGGACCATCACCGTGGCTTCGCCGAGGCGGAGGGAAATGGTGAAATCGGAGAGCACCTCGACCGCTTCGAGAAGAGCCGCGCCGTTGAGCAACTCAAGCTTCGTGTCCTGGAGGCTGTTGTTGATCATCCGCACAGCGGTGTTCTCGGCGATGCGTAGGAAAACGCCGGGAGCAAGCAGCAGTTCGACGCGGCCGAGCTCGGTGCGCAGCACCTCGCCGGGCTTGACGTCCTTGAACTGCGTGAAGCCCTTGGTGGGGTCCGGAGTATCGACGGTTTTGCCGGCGAGAAAGACATCGCCTTCGGTGTAGTGGACGAGGCCGGCCTTGGTGCTGACGACTTGCTGCGCGAGGGCAGCGGCGGTGGTGAGGGCCAGGATGAGGATGCTGAGCTGACGCATGGCGCTCCTTCCTTTCTAATACTGCTGGGTTTGAGGACGCATGTCAACGGGTGGCCGTTTCGCTAAGTTGCGAGAAATGTTAACGTTGAGTCATGTTGAAGCGAGAAATGGCGGTGATGGCGGCCACGGCGGCGCTCCTTTGCGGGCCTCAACTGGCGAGAGGTCAACAACTTAGCATCTCCTCCCAGGAGTTGAAAAACGGGATGAAGGTTCTTCTGCATCCGGACCGCGATATTCCCAACGTGGCGATGTATCTGTTCTTCAAGGTGGGTTCGCGCAATGAGCGGCCAGGCGTAACAGGCATGTCGCACTTCTTCGAACACATGATGTTCAACGGGGCGAAGAAGTATGGTCCCAAGCAGTTCGATATTCAGATGGAGAAGAACGGCGGGCGCAACAACGCCTACACGGCGCGCGATGTGACGGTATATACGGACTGGTTTCCGAAGACGGCGCTGGAGCTGATGTTCGATATGGAAGCGGACCGGATTCGCGACTTAGGTTTCGAGGCGAAGATCATTGAAAGCGAGCGCGGGGTGGTGTATTCGGAGCGGCGCTCGTCGGTGGAGAACAATAACATGGGATTGCTGTTTGAGCAGGTGAACGCGGCGGCGTTCACGGCGCATCCCTATGGATGGCCGGTGATCGGGTGGGCGTCGGATATCGAGGCCTGGACGGTGGAGGATCTGAAGCAGCATTTCAAGATGGGCTACGCGCCGAACAATTGCGTGGTTGTGGTGGCGGGCGATGTGGAGGAGGCGGAAGTGATGCGGCTGGCGCGAAAGTACTTTGAGCCGCTGGAGAGGCAGCCGCCGCCACCGGCGGTGCGGACAAAGGAGCCGGAGCAGAAAGGCGAGCGGATGGTGGTGGTGCGCAAGCCGGCGCAACTGGGAATGTTGATGGTGAGTTATCCGATTCCGGAGTCCTCGCACGCAGATTATCCGGCGCTGGAGATGCTGGCGGCCGTGCTGACGCAAGGGCGCAGCTCGCGGCTATACCGGAGTTTGGTGGAGGAGAAGCAACTGGTGTTGGGCGTGAACGCCAACGTCAGGGAGTCCCTGGATCCGGGCCAGTTCATGCTGATGGCGCAGGTTCGGGCGGGTGTGGAGCCTGCGGCGGCGGAGAAGGCCATGCTGGAGGAGATGGAGAAGCTGGGACGTGACGGGATCAAGCCGGAGGAGCTGGAGAAAGCGCGCAACCAGATGCTAGTGGATCATTACCGCCAGTTGAAGACGATTTCGGGGAAGGCGAACCTGATCGGGCAAGCGGAGGTGTTTTATGGAGGCTACGGGAAGCTGGCGGAGAGGCCGGAGCAGCTGCAAAGAATCAGCGGCGAGGATGTAAAGCGGGTGGCCGGGACATATCTGGCGCCGGTGCGTCGCACGACGGGGATGCTGATTCCGGAGAAGGCGGAGGCAAAGCGATGAAGCGGCTACTGATGGGATTGATTCCGGTTTTGTTGTTGGGGCAGGTAAAGCTTCCCCCGGCGGAGCGGCAGGTGCTGGCGAACGGAGCAGTGTTGGACCTGATGGCGCGTAAGGATGTGCCGATGGTGAGCCTGCGCGTGGTGATCCGGGGCGGAGGGGAGGCGGACCCGGAAGGCAAGGCGGGATTAGGCTCGATGGTGGCGGAGCTGTTGCGGCGCGGCACGGCGACGAGGACGGCGGAGCAATTCTCCGAGCAACTGGACGGAATCGGCGCAGTGTTCAACGCGCGCGTGGATGAGCAGAGTGTGGTGCTGGCGGCGGAGTTTCTTTCCAAGGATGCGGCGGCGGCGCTGTTGCTGATTGGCGATGCGTTATTGAGGCCGTCGTTTCCGGAAGAGGAAGTGAAGAAGGCGCTGGCTCAGCGCATCGATGCGGCCAAGGCGGCGAAGGACAATCCGGGAATGGCGAATTCGCTGTACTTCCGGCCATTCTTTTTTCCGGCGAGCCATCCCTACAGCCGGCAATTGAACGGGGATGAGCTGAGTCTTGCGGGCATCTCGCGGGACGATATCGTGGCTCATTACCGGCGGCTTTATGCAGGCAAGAACATGATCGTGGTGGCGGCCGGGGATTTCCAGGCGGGCTTTGCCAGTGCGCTGAAGGACGTGATAGGCAAGGCGCCGGCCGGGGAGGCGTATGTGTGGCGCAAGGCTGCGGCGCCGGCGGGGCGGGCGGGAAACCGGCTTTTACTTGTAGACAAGCCGGATGCGACGCAGACCTACTTCCTGATTGCGCAGCCGGGGATTCACCGGACGCATCCGGATCGTGTGCCGCTGTGGATCGTGAATACGCTGTTCGGGGGCCGGTTCACCTCGATGTTGAACGATGAACTGCGGGTGAACAGCGGGCTGACCTACGGTGCGAATTCGCGCTTGCAGCAGGACCGGCTGAGCGGAGCGATCGCCATCAGTTCTTACACGAGGACGGACGCGACAGCGCAAGCGATCGATTTGGCGCTGAAGGTGCTGGGCAGGTTGGTGAGCGCGGGGATCGATGCGGAGCAACTGGCTTCGGCGAAAACCTACTTGAAAGGCACGTATCCGCCGGAGAACCTGGAGACCAGCGATCAACTGGCCGCGGTGTTGGGCGATATTGAGCTGTATGACCTGACGCGCTCCGAGGTGGATGATCTGTTCGCGCGGATTGACGCGGTGACACTCGAGGAGGCCAACGCGGTGGCGCGGAGGTACTTCAAGGAGAGCGGGCTGCAGTTTTGCCTGCTGGGCAATGCGGGAAAGATTCAGGAAGCGGTGAAGAAGTATGCGCCCGGGATGCGCGTGGTGAAGGTGTCCGAGCCGGGAATCCGCGTGCCGGAGTTTTGAGGATCAGCGGAATTCGATGGCGGTGATTTCGCCGGCGGTGCGGCGGGAGGCGTCGGACTTGGAGATGTACTCGACGGCAACGGGGCGAGGGGTTTGAGGGCCGCAGCGGAATTCGAACGTGATGGAGGAGGCGGTTTTCAGCAGCACCTCGCCGGGCTTGTCCACCCACAGGTGAACCGGCTTGCCGGCGGCACGGATTTGAAAGCGTGCCGCGGCGCCCAGGCATTCAATGTGTTCCAGAACGCCTTCCACGCGCGCATCGCCTTGGGGCATTTTCCAGCTGTCGGGGACGTAGACGGGCGTCTTTGCGGTGGGGGGCACCGGCGCGGCAGCCGGGCTGGAGGTGAGCTTGAGCGCGGCCTGCGCCATGTCGAGTTCGTGGGAATTGGAGGCGGAGTCGGCGGCCTTGCGGGCGGCTCGGCGCGCTTGTTCGTTCCGGCCGAGGTGGTGATAGGAGTATGCGAGTGCGTGCCAGAAATAGGATTGTCGGGGAAGGACGGCCACGGCTTGCTCAAAGGCTTCGACGGCATCCTGATGGCGGCCTTTCTGGGATTCGGTCAAACCGAGCAGGAAGTGTGCTTCGGCGTGTTTGGGATTGCGGCCGATGGTTTCGCGGAGGTAACGTTCGACTTCGGCGGGATCGGCGCCTGATTCGCGCAGCAGCATGGCGTACTCGAACAACGCGTTGGAGGTGGCGCGCCCGGAATCGATGGTGTTGCGGAGACGGCGCATGGCCTCCTGGTTGCGTTTCTGGCTGAGATCGATGAAAGCGAGCGCGGTTTCCAGTTCGGCGGGATCGATTCTGCCGGCGGGAAGCTTGCGCAGGCGCCTTTCGGCTTCCTGCGCGCGACCCATGCGGAGAAGCAGGTCGACGAGGACGAGCTCCGCCCTGCCTTCTTCCATTAGTGTGATCTCGGCTTCCATTTCCCGCGGCGGGCGCCAGTAGACCGGGACAGTGGAGAAAGGATTGGCGGCGTAGGCGCGCAGATCGGAAAGGGCGGCGTCGAGGGTTCCACCGAAGGCTTCTTCAAAGGCGAGAGGCCAGGGGATGGCCTGATCGAGCAGTTCGGCAAAGCGCGGCATGTTCTTGCGGTAGCGCGAGCTGAGATTGAGCATGTGGACGAGGGCCCAGCTTTGGGCATAAAACACGCCGGCCTTGTTTTGTTCGTTGTAATATTCCGAGTCGCGGGTGACGCGGCTCAGCTCATTGCCGGTGAGCCAGTTCCTGGAGCCAAGCGTGCGGAGGTGCGCCGGAATGGGGGCTCCGAGCAGGATGCTTTCGCCGCGGGCCTGTAGGGTGGAGTAGAACTCGGCGGTGCCCTCCTCGAGCCAGCGGGGTAGGGAAGCGGAGCCGTGATGAAGGACCAGGTGAACGTATTCGTGGAATAGGGCGCGGTATTGATCGTCACCGGCGAGGATGACGATGTAGTCGCGCTCGGGGCCGCCTTGATAGAAGCCGCGGGCGCTGGGAGACGGGCTGACGGCGCGGAAGTCGCGCTGGGAGGAGAAGAGAAAGACGCGGACGGGAAGAGGGGCGGGGCGCGCGACACTCCATTCCAGGAACACGTGGCGGATCTGTTCCAGGTGCGCCAGGGTCTGGCTGCCGGTGCGTTCGCCGGCGTCGGTGAAGAGTTCAAAGTGGGGAGAGGTGAGTCGCAGCCATGCGCCGTGAACGGAGAAGGTGAGCAGGAGGGCGGCGGCGCAGAGTTTCATGGCAGATCCAGCAGGCGCGCGGGATTGGTTTTCACCATGCGTTCGATCTCGGCTATGGTGAGGCCGGCCTCGCGGAGTCCCGCGAAGATCAGCTCGAGACCGTCGGGGTGGAGCGGATTGCCGGCTTGGCCGAGGTCGCTCGAGAGGATGCATTGGTCGATGCCGGCGGCCTTCATGGCGCGGGCGTAATCGGCGAAGGCAACGCTGCGGGTATGGCCGACCATGGCATTGCCGACGAATTCAAGGAACGCGCCCATTTTCGCGGCTTCGCGCATCTGATCGATGCTCATGGAGACGGGGCCGAGCATGGCGTGGGTGACGACGATTTGCGTTACGCCGCGGCTTCTTGCTTCGCGCACGAGCATGAGGACCTCGGTGGGGCTGGAGTGTCCGGTGGCGAGTACGAGGCGGTGCTTGGCGATGAGATCGAGCACGGCCAGCACTTCCGGCAGGGGCTTTCCGTCCTTGGAGACGCTGACGAAGGGGCGGTCTTCGCGATTGGCTTTGACCTGGTTCTCCGCGTCGAAGGTGGGCATCCAGACGAAGCGGCCGTAGCCGCCTTCCACGCGCGTCATGCGCTCGACGGCGGACGGGTTGATGCCGCCGACGGCGCGGTTGAGGGCGATGCCGCCGAAAGCTTCCAAGCCGGGCGCGCGTTTGCGGGCGAGCCAGGCGAGGCTGGCGGTGGGTTCGTAATGGTTCTTGAGCACGACGGCGCGGACACCGCGTGAGCGCATGAGGGCGGAGATTTCCAGCGCGTCAATGGAGCGCGGAACGCTGTCCGGCCCCGAGTGGACGTGGATGTCGACGACGCCGGAAAGAGATTGCGCCGATGCGCAGGAGAAAATCGATAAAGTCAACAGAAATAATCGTTTCATCCGGTCTTGCAACCAATATAGCCTCGATAGAAATTTTAGATTGGACCCATCATGCCGCGCATCTTACCCTGGGAGAGTGATTCCTGTGGAGCCACAATCGGAGCTTATGCCATCAAATCCTCAGCTTGATTTTCTGCACAGAATCAGCGGGATCGTGAGTTCGGAACGAACGATCGAGGAGATGTTGGGCGAGTTAGTCGGAATGACAGCGCAGGTGACAGGCTGCGACGCGTGCCTGGTTTATCTGCTGGATAAAGATAACGGAGAGATCGTGTTGCGGGCCTCTCAGGTTCCGCATGCGAAGGAACTGGGCACGCTACGGCTGAAAATCGGCGAGGGAGTAACGGGGTGGGTGGTGGAGCACAAGTCGGTGGTGGCGCTGCCGGCGAACGCGTCGGCCGATGCGCGCTTCAAGCGGTTCAACGGGCTGGTGGAGGATACTTATGAGGCATTCCTGTCGGTGCCGCTGGTGAGCGGCGGCGACGTGATCGGCGTGGTGAACGTGCATCACCGTGAGCCGCACCAGCATTCAAGCGAGGAGATTTCGCTACTGACGTTCATCGGGGAACAGATGGGGAACGCGGTGGCGCGCGCCAACCTGGCGCAGGAGAATGCACGGCTGCAGGAGGAACTGGAGACGCGGAAGGTGGTGGAGCGAGCCAAGGGGATCCTGCAACGCAGCCAGAGCCTCAGCGAGGAAGAGGCGTATCTGAAACTGCGCGGGGAAAGCCGGCGGATGCGGCGGCCGATGAAGGAGCTGGCGGAGGCGATCATCCTGGCCGATGAGCTGAACCGCGAGCGATCCTTTTAAGGAACTCGCCCGCACAACGGAGCCTGGCGCGGGCGGGAAGAAACCGGTTCCTTGCCAGTTTGGAGGGCCGCGCCGGCCCTGTGCGGGCTCCTGAGCGCGGCCTGATCGGTTAGCATGGGTTAAACCGGCGCACGCCGGCAATGGCCTCCGTGAAACTGACCGATAAATACACACAGCAGAGCGGCAACGTCTATCTCACCGGCATCCAGGCGCTGGTGCGTCTGCCGCTGGAGCAAATGCGGCTGGACCGCGCGGCGGGACTGCGCACGGGCGCGTTCATCTCCGGATATGAAGGATCGCCGCTGGGCGGCTACGACATGGCGCTCCAGGGATCGATGGGGCTGCTGGAGGAGCATGGCATCCACTTCCAGCCGGCGGTGAACGAGGATTTGGCGGCGACGTCGGTGTTCGGAAGCCAGATTTTCCAGGTGCTGGGACAGGGAAAGGTAGATGGGGTCGTGGGGATCTGGTACGGAAAGGGGCCTGGCGTGGATCGCTCGGGCGACGTACTGCGTCACGCGAACCTGTCGGGTTCGCCGGGGCTGTGCGCGGCGCTGGTGCTGGCGGGAGACGATCATGCCTGCAAGAGTTCCTCGATTCCGCACCAGAGCGATTTCAGTCTCTATAACGCGGGAATTCCGATTTTGTTTCCGGGCAACACGCAGGAGATTCTCGATTACGGTCTATACGCGATTGCGCTGTCGCGATTCAGCGGGGCGTGGAGTTCGCTGAAGCTGCTGACGCATATCTGCGACGGCGGCGGGACGGTGGCGGTGGGGCCGGAGCGCCATCGTTTCCGGAACCCTGAAGCGTATGAGAAGAAGACCGATGCGCGGCTGACGCCACCGCTGACGAACGCGCTGGAGGCGGAGACGCACTGGCGGAGGATCCGCGCGGTGCGCGAGTTCGCGCGCGCGAACCCAATCAACCGCTGGCATGGCGCGCGGGAGCAGGCGTGGCTGGGACTGGCGACGGCGGGCAAATATTACTACGACCTGATGCAGGCGCTGAGCGATCTGGGGATCGGGCAGGAGGAGCTGAGGCGGCTGGGGATTCGGCTGGCGAAGTTCGGGATGACGTTTCCGCTGGAGCAGGGGTTTTGCGAGGAGTTCGCGGAGGGGCTGGAGACGGTTCTGGTGGTGGAGGAAAAGCGCAGCTTTCTGGAGTTGCAACTGCGGGAGGCGCTCTACAATTTGGCCGCGCGGCCACGGATATTGGGCAAGCAGGATGAAGAGGGCGCGCCGCTGCTGCCGGCATCCTACGAGATGGACCCGGACGGGATCGCGCGGAACATCGCGAAATACCTGACGCGGCGGCAGGGACTGGAGAGCGTGGAGCGGCGTTTGCGGCTGGTGGAGGAGATTGCGGCGCGGCCGCGGGAGAAGTTTTTCGTCCGCACGCCGAGCTACTGTCCGGGCTGCCCGCACAATCGCAGCACGCTGCTGCTGGAGGGGCAAGCAGCGGGCGGCGGCATTGGCTGCCACGGGATGGGGATTCTGATGAAGGATGCCGGGCGCGGCTATGAGTTCGCGACACACATGGGAGGCGAAGGGGCGCCGTGGATCGGGATGTCGCCGTTCCTGGAGCGGCGGCATATTTTCCAGAACATGGGCGATGGGACGTATTTTCATTCGGGCGCGCTGGCGATTGAGGCGGCGATCGCGGCGGGCGTGAACATCACCTACAAGATTCTCTACAACGGCGCGGTGGCGATGACCGGCGGACAGGATGCGGTGGGCGCGCTTCCGGTGGCACAGCTGACGAGGAAGCTGGAGGCGGAGGGAGTCCGCAAGATTGTGATCGTGGCCGAGCGGCCGGAGCAGTACAACGATCCGGGCGAGCTGGCGCGCAACGCGACGGTGAGATCGCGCGAGGAACTGCCGGAGGTGCTGCGGGAGCTGGAGGAGACGGCCGGGGTGAGCGTGCTGATCTACGACCAGGAGTGCGCGGCGGAGAAGCGGCGGAAGCGCTCGCGCGGCATCTATGCCGAGCCGACAATGCGGCTGGTGATCCACGAGGAGGTGTGCGAAGGCTGTGGCGATTGTGTGACGCAGTCCAACTGCATGAGCCTGCAGCCGGTGACGACGGCGCTGGGCGAGAAGATGCGCATTCATCAATCGAGCTGCAACAAGGACTATACGTGCGCGCTGGGCGACTGCCCGTCCTTTGTGAGTGTCCAGATCAAGCCTGGAACGGGACTGCGGCGGCGGCAGTTGCCGGAGCTGCCGATGGCGGACGTGCCGGAGCCGGCCTACCGGATGGAGGCGGGAAGCGGGTACCGGATACTATCGCCGGGAATCGGCGGCACGGGCGTGCTGACGATGAATGCGCTGCTGGCGGCGGCGGCGACGATGGATGGCCTGTTCGTGAGCACGCTGGATCAGACTGGCCTGGCGCAGAAGGGCGGCGCAGTGGTGAGCCACCTGACGCTAAGCCGGGAGCCGTGGGAGGCGGCGGCGCGGATCAATACCGGGAACGCAGACCTGATTCTGGGTTTTGATCTCCTCGGCGTCACGCATGCCGATAATCTGCGCTGCGCGCATGCCAACCGGACGGCGGCGGTGGTGAACACGGACTTGATTCCGACGGCGGGCTCGATCCGGCATCGGGTCGTGATGAGCGGCGGAGAGCAAAAACTCGAGGAGATCGAGGCCTGCACGAAGGCAAGCGCCAATCTATACGTGGATGCATCGCGGCTGGCGGAGCGGCTGTTCGGCTCCCACATGTTTGTCAATATGTTCCTGCTCGGGGCGGCTTGGCAGGCGGGGCTGGTGCCTGTGTCACGCGCAAGCCTGGAGCGGGCGATTCAGCTGAATGGCGTGGCGGTGGAGCGGAATCTGCAGGCGTTCCTTTGGGGGCGCAAATATGCCGAGGATGGAGAATGGGTGGAGAAGCAAGCAGGTGCGGATCGGGTGGAGAAGAAGGCGGCCGCCGGTTTCGACCTGGAGGCATATCAGAACGCGGCTTACGCGCGCGAGCATGCCAAGTTTGTGGAGCAGGTAAGGGTAAGGCAGCCGGAATTGGCGGAGACGGTTTCCTGGAACCTGGCGAAGCTGATGGCTTATAAGGATGAGTATGAAGTGGCGAGGCTGCTGAGCGGCGAGGAGCTTGAGGGACAAGTGAAGGAAATGTGGGAGGCCCCGGTGGGGCTTTCCTACAATCTGCATCCGCCTCTACTGCGCACGTTGGGGTTGAAACGGAAGCTGAAGCTGGGCGGCTGGTTCCGGTTGCCGCTGCGCGTGCTGTCGGGGATGAAGTGGTTGCGCGGGACCCCGCTCGACGTGTTCGGGTGGCATCCGCACCGGCGGCGGGAGCGAGAGCTGATCAGCTGGTACCGGCAGTTGGTGGAGCAGGTTCTGGCGGCGGCGAACGAGGAGAATCTGGAGCAGGCGAGGCAGATTCTTGCGTTGCCGGAACAGATCCGCGGTTATGACCGTATCAAAGATGGGGCGATCGCGCGGGTGAAGGCCCAGGCTGCCTCGATGGTGGCGCAACTGAATGAAGCTCCCCAGCCGGCCCGTATTCTATAGCGCGCTGGCGGTGGTGTTCCTCGCCATCTCGGGGGGCATGTTGTGCGAGAACGCGATGCACATACCGGCCTCCTTCAGGAAAGTGGATCCCGAGGCGTGGGTCCGCGGCCTTGGCGTGAAGGGGGAGCATGTGGAGATTCGTTCAGGGGATGGATACCGGCTACGCGGCACTCTTTTCCGGCCCAGGGAGCCGAATGGAGCAGCGGTGATCGGCCTGCACGGAGTGGCCGATTGGCGGCGGGGAGTTACGGGTCAGGCGTCGCTGCTGCTTCGCCACAACTACACGGTGCTTGCGCCGGACAGCCGCGGGCATGGATTGAGTGAAGGCGAGCCGGTCACCTACGGAGTGAAGGAGCGCGACGATGTGCGGCGGTGGACGGAGTGGCTGGTGGAGAGGACGGGCTCGCCGCGTCTGTACGGGTTCGGGCAGTCGATGGGAGCGGCGATCTTAGCCGAGGCGACGGCGGTGCAGCCGCGATTCCGAGCCATCGTCGCCGACAGTTGTTTCTACGATTTCCTTTCGATCGGCGTGGACCGGCTTGGAGCGAATCGTTTACTGGCGGCGCCGTTTCTTTATCCAGCGCTAATGTACGCGCGCGTCCGATATGGGGTGAACTTGACCGAAGTGTCGCCGGTAGCGGCGCTGGGCAGAAGCAGGACGCCTGCGCTGCTGATCCATGGGAGCCGCGACAACAACATTCGCCCTTGGCATTCCCAGAGGCTGCACGAAGCACATCCGGAATTCACACAGCTTTGGCAACCGGAGGCGGATCATGTGAACGCGGTGGCACTACATGGGGCGGAGTATGAGAGGCAGGTAGTAGAGTGGCTCAGCTTGCACTAGCGGCAAGGTGGTAGCGGGACGCATCTTCGCGTTGGGGCTGCGCGGGACTCATTAGAAAATCGGCAAGCAGGTCCCGGCGCTGGCGGTACGCTTCCTGAGCCAAGCGTGCCTTGTGACGCTGGATGGCCAGCGAGGCGGTGTCGGACCCGGTCTCCTGCATGGAATGCAGGCGGCGCAACTGGAGCGCCCAGTTGGCAAAGGCGGCGTCGAATTCGCCGCGGAGGCGCTCGTAATCTCCTCCGTGTGTGTTTTTCATATTGCCCATACCAGTAATACGTACGAACCGAGAAGAAGTTTCCACGCGATGGCTGAAAGGGGAGAATCGGCGGCTGAACGGGCCTCAGCCGCGTCCCACCAAGGGCATTTTGGTAGCCATCACGGTCATGAACTGTACGTTGGCATCCAGCGGCAGTCCGGCCATATAGAGGACCGCGTCGGCAACGTGACGCACATCCATGCGCGGCTCGGGCATTAACGTTCCGTTAGCTTGCAGGACGCCGCCTGTCATACGCTGTGTCATTTCTGTCGCGGCGTTTCCGATGTCGATTTGACCACAAGCGATGTCATGGGCGCGGCCGTCGAGCGAGAGTGCCTTGGTGAGACCGGTGATGGCGTGCTTTGTTGCGGAGTAGGCGACCTGCTGGGGCCGGGGAGCATGAGCCGATACGGAGCCGTTATTGATGATGCGGCCGCCGCGCGGTGACTGCTCCTTCATCAAGCGGAAGGCGGCCTGTGCGCAGAGAAAGGCTCCGGTGAGGTTGACGTTGACGACGCTGCACCAGCTCTCGTAGGGGAGATCTTCCACGGGCGTGGCCGGCGTGTTCATGCCGGCGTTGTTGAAAAGAACATCGAGGCGGCCGAATTCGCGGCGGATAGCGGTAAACAGCGAATCAACTGCGGCAGGATCGGTAATGTCGGTGGGGATCGCAAGCATCCTGCCATCGTCCGGACTGGCCTGGGCGCAGGTCTTTTCGAGTTCCCACGCGCGCCGGCCGGCCAGCGCCACCGAATAGCCGGCTGCCTGGAGTGCGAGGGCGGCGGCGCGGCCGATGCCGCTTCCCGCCCCGGTAACAAGAGCGTAACGATTTCCGCTCATTCAGGTAGTGTATTGCATGGCTCTGGAGAAAAGCTGCAACCGAAGGGGGCAGGGCGTATAATCCATCTAGTAGTTCGTTTGATCGTCATGAGCAGGGGCTCCATTCTGTACCTTGCGGCAGGCCTGATGCTGCATTTCGCCGGGAGCACCAGCCACCTTTGTGCCCAGCCGAATTCGCTCGAGAAGGCGGTGGTGGGCCTGCTGGCGGCCAAGTGCATCGTATGCCACGGACAGGCGGCGATGTCGGATCTCGATATGCGCGAGCGCTCCGGGCTGCTGCGCGGTGGAAAGCGGGGACCGGCGATCGTGCCCGGCAAGGCCGCCGAGAGCACGCTCTACAAAGCGGTTTTGCGGGAAGGCGAGCTGCAAATGCCGCCTGCGCCTGCTTCCCTCACCGCCGCCGAAGTGAAGATCATCCGGGACTGGATTAACGCGGGCGCACGTTGGGACTCGGCGCAAGGCGCGAAAGCTGCATGGGGCTGGTGGTCGTTCCACAAGCCCGTCCGCCCGAAGATTCCCGAGGTGAAGAACAAGGGCTGGGTGAGGCAACCGGTGGACGCGTTTATCCTGGCTGCGATCGAGCGCAGTGGTCTCCAGCCCGCAGCTGGGGCCGGCCGGCGTGTTTTCGCGCGAAGGGCAACCTTTGATCTGCATGGCCTGCCTCCAGCTCCGGAAGAGGTGGAACGTTTCGTCAAGGACACCTCCGCGGACGCCTATGAGAAACTCATCGACCGGCTGCTCGCCTCGCCGCGCTACGGGGAGCGCTGGGGGCGGTATTGGCTGGACCTGGTCCGCTACGCCGACACCTCAGGATTCGAGACGGACCACTTCTTCACGACCGCCTGGCGATACCGGGACTACATCATCCGCTCCTTGAACCAGGACAAGCCGTACGACGAATTCATCAAGGAGCAAATCGCCGCCGACGAGATTTGGCCGATGAACCTGGACTTGGAAGGCACGCTGAAGCTTCCCAAGGAAAAGGAGGAAAACGTCAACAGGCGCGTGGGAACCAGCCTGTTCACGATTGGCTCTTTCCCGATTGAGTTCACTTACTACGGCGACCAGTTTCGGGCGGAATGGCAGGCCGACGCCGTGGATACCGTAGGCGCGGCTTTCCTCGGGCTGACCGTCGCATGCGCCCGGTGCCATGACCACAAGTTCGATCCGATTTCGCAGCGCGACTACTACCGGATGACAGCGCTGTTCGCCGGCAGCGTCGAGCGCGAAATTCCACTGGTGAGCCTGTTTGACGTGCAAACCAACTCGCGCAACTTTCCGCTGCTGGCTCATGCCCAGGCTTTGAAGCAGATGGCCGCGCGGCGTGGGAGAGGCCGCGGCCGCGCGCAGGCCGAACAAGCCGAGAACCAGGAAGGCGAAGAGCCTCCGCGTCAGCCGGGTATGGATCCGGAACGCGCGGCGCTGCTGCAGAAGCTCGCCGAGGCCTACCTTCGGGCGCCCGAGCGCTACCCCACCGCCAACGTGCTGGCCCACGAGGAGATTATCCCCGACACGCACATTCTGGTTCGCGGCGAGTTCAAGAATAAGGGAGAGAAAGTCGAGCCCGGTTTCCTGTCGGCCCTCAGCACCGGTCCTGAAATCGTGGAGCCCAAGGGCGTCCTCATCGTGCCGAGGAGGCGAAAGGCGCTCGCGGAGTGGCTCACCTCGCTAGACAATCCGCTGGTCAGCCGCGTGATGGTGAACCGCATCTGGCAGGGCCATTTCGGCGAAGGCATCGTCAGGTCTCCAAACGATTTCGGCCGCCAGGGCGAGCCGCCGACGCATCCCGAGCTGCTCGACTGGCTCGCGGTCGAATTCACCGAGCAGGGCTGGAGCATCAAGAAAATGCACCGCATGATCATGCTCTCCAGCGCCTACCGGCTCTCCAGCCTAGCATCGGGGGAGAGCCTGGATAAGGACCCCGAGAATCGCCTTCTGTCGCGCATGAACCGCCGCCGTTTGGACGGCGACGCCGTGCGCGACAGCATACTGGCCGTAGCGGGCACGCTGAATCTCAGGATGGGAGGAGTGGGCGTGATCCCGCCGCTATCGGCGGAGGAGATTCAGGCTGCGCGCATGCCTCAATTGTGGCCGGCTCATCCTGATCCGGCCGAGCACAATCGCCGCAGCATCTATCTCCAGATGAAGCGCTCGCTCACGCTGCCCATGCTGCAGATCTTCGACGCTCCGGATACGGCTGCCAGTTGTCCACGCCGGGAAACCTCCACCGTGGCCCCGCAGGCTCTTTCGTTGATGAACAGCGAGTTTTCCGGCGCTCAAGCCGGCCATTTCGCCGCAAGAGTTCAGAAACAGGCGGGCGAGGATCCGGCCGCGGCCGTGACCGCCGCCTGGCGTATCGCCTTCGGCCGCGAACCGGGTCCGGAGGAAGGCAAGATCGCGCTCGACTATCTCCAGCGGAACTCCCTTGCGCGCTTGTGTCTGCTGATCGTGAACATGAATGAGTTTATCTATGCCGACTGAGGATTCACGCCGCAAATTCCTGGAAACCGCCGGCCTCGGCATCGGCTGGCTGGCGGCGCTGGACCTTTTGCAGCGCAGCGCCCCGGCCGCCACCGATTCGCTTGCGCCCAAGCCGCCTCCGCAGAAGGCAACCGCGAAGAGCGTCATTTCTCTGTTCATGCAGGGCGGTCCGAGCCATATCGACACTTTCGATCCCAAACCGCTGCTCAACAAACTCCACGGCAAGAACCCGCCACCCAGTTTCGGCGATGAAGATTTCCAGAACGGGCAATTCCGTAATTCCATCATTCTTGGCTCGACGCGGGTTTTCAAAAAGTACGGGCAGTCCGGTATGGAGGTGTCCAACTTGCTGCCCCATACCGCGGAGCGGGCTGACGACATCGCCGTAATCCGTTCCTGCTATCACGAAGGTTTCACCCATTCCCAGGCGCAGTTCCTGATCAACAACGGCTGGCCCCGCATCGGGCGCCCGAGCCTGGGATCCTGGATTCTCTACGGACTGGGAACGGAGAACCAGAATCTGCCCGGCTTTGTGGTCTTGCTCGAAGGGGGCGTTCGGTCAGGGCCCGCCGTCTACGGCCAGGGCTTCTTGCCGGCCGCCTATCAGGGGACGACGTTCCGCCCAGGCCGCAACCCGATCCTGAATCTGAAGCCGCCGGCTGGGATGCAGCCCGAGCACCAGCGCGACCTGCTCGACACGCTGCGCCGGTTGAACGAGCGCCATATGGATTCCAGGAACGAGGATTCCGAGCTGGCCGCGCGCATCGCCTCCTACGAACTCGCCTTCCGCATGCAGATGGCCGCTCCCGAGGCGACCGATTACTCTGGCGAAACAGAGGCGACCAAGAGGCTGTACGGACTCGACAATCCCGTCAGCGCCGACTTCGGCGGGCGGTGCCTCATGGCCCGGCGGCTGGTGGAGCGCGGCGTCCGTTTTGTCCAGGTGTGGTCCGGAAATGGAATGAACGCGACCGATTGGGACGGTCACATCGCCTGCGACAAGAACCATGACGCCAAGGCGGCCCAAACCGATAAGGCGGTCGCCGGCCTGCTGATGGATCTGAAATCCCGTGGGCTGCTGGATTCGACGCTCGTGATCTGGGGGGGAGAGTTCGGCCGCACGCCAACTTCGGATGGCGGCGCGGGAGGATCGGAGGGCCGGGATCACAACCCGTACGGCTTCAGCATCTGGCTGGCTGGAGGCGGCGTGAAAGGCGGCCAGGTGATCGGCGGGACCGATGAGCTGGGTTTGCGCGCCGTGGTGGATAAAGTTCACCTCCATGACCTGCACGCCAGTATCCTCGGTCTGCTCGGGCTCGATCACACCAAAGTCACCTATCGCTACCAGGGCCGCGATTTCCGGCTCACCGACGTCGGCGGCAGCACCGATTTGATGCACAAGCTGAGGGGAGCATGATGCGATTGGCAACAATCCTTCTGGTGGTGTCGAGCGCCTGGCCGGGGCTGGCGGCCGAACCCGTCGAGTTGGTACGCGAGGCCGCGCTCGGCTGGACGCAAGGAGCCGTGAAGCAGGATTCCGCTGCGCTCCAACGTTTCCTCACCGACGACCTCCAGCACCCGCAGTTCACGACGCCCAATACGAATCCCGTCAGCACCGCCTTCGGCACGGTTACCGGCGAATTCGCCCGGCCGCGCGTGATTCAGTTCGGTCTGAAGCTCCTTTTCTAAGCATCGCACCGCTTCTCGAGGCGGTTACAGCGATCTATTCACGCTCCCGTGAGTAAGCGGTGGCACGCAGGATTATTCACACAGGCTGGTGAGCAAGCGGGTGTGAACCGGCTGTTTTCAACAAGCTCCTAAGCGTATCGATTAATCAGCCGAAGAGGAAAGCTGTAAGGAGAAGTGGCGCGCTTTGCCCTGCCATGCTGAAAACCGCCGGATCCTGGTGATCGATGATAACCGCTCCGTTCTGGAGGATTTCCGGCGAGTGCTGTGCCCGAAATGGGAATCCAACGCGGAGCTGGACCGTTTTGAAGCGGATCTTTTCGGTGAAGCTTCTACCGCGACGCCCCAGCAGCTGCTGGATTTCCAGCTGGACACCGCAAATCAGGGGCAGCAGGGCTTCGAACTGGTCCGCGCCTCGCTGACGGAGAACCGGCCATACTCGGTTGCGTTTGTGGACATGCGGATGCCGCCGGGCTGGGATGGCTTGGAAACGGTAACGCGGATCTGGCAGATAGACCTGGACATACAAGTAGTATTCTGCACGGCCTATTCCGATTATTCCTGGATAGAGATGGAGGAGCAACTCGGGCGATCAAGCCGGCTGGTGATTCTGAAGAAGCCTTTCGACTCGATTGAAGTACAACAGCTGGCCTATGCGCTAAGCGAGAAGTGGAAGCTGAGGCGGCAGGCGCGGTTGCGGATGGAGGAAATGGAGCGGCTGGTGGCGCAGCGGACCGAGGCGCTGGCGGCGGAGAACAGGGAACGCCGGCGTGCGGAGAGGGAAATGCAGGCGGCCAAGGAGGCGGCCGAGTCGGCCAACCAGGCCAAGAGCACGTTTCTGGCGACGATGAGTCACGAAATCCGGACGCCGCTGAACGGGCTGCTGGGAGTATCCGATCTGCTGCTGCGGACGGCGTTGACCGAAGAGCAGCGGGAACTGGTGCAGATCGGACAAAACAGCGGTTTGGCGCTGCTGGGCGTCATCAATCAGGTCCTGGACTATTCGAAAATCGAAGCCGGGAAACTGATGGTGGAAAAGATCGACTTCGATCTGCTGGATCTTGTGGAGGGCACGATGGAGCTGCTGGCGGAGAAGGCGCACGAGAAGGGGCTGGAGTTGATCACGAGGATTGAGGATTCGATGCCCGCGAACCTGAAAGGCGATCCGGGGCGGTTGCGGCAGATTCTCCTGAATCTGGTGGGCAATGCGATCAAGTTTACACAGGGTGGCGAGGTGCAGTTGGAGGTGAGTGGGAGCGAGGAGCCCGCGGGCGACTGCCGGCTCTTGTTCCAGGTTCATGACACGGGGATAGGGGTGGATCCGGCCCTGATGGCGGATCTGTTCCAGCCCTTCCGCCAGGGAGAAGCCAACAGTACGCAGTTCGGGGGGACGGGGTTAGGCTTGGCGATCAGCAAGCGGCTGGTGGAGTTGATGGGCGGGACAATCGGCTACACGCGGCGGGGCGAGTCCGGCTCGACGTTCTGGTTCGAGGTGGTCTTGGAGAGGCAGGAATTGTCCTTGACGGAGCAACCGGAGGAGTTTCTGCCGCTGGAGGAGCTCTCGGTGCTCATTGTGGAGGATCACGCCAGCTACCGGCGGGTGCTGGGACATCAGCTGACGGCCTGGAAAGTGGCCTGGCACGCGGTAGCGGGAATCGACCGCGCGCTGGAACTGATCGGCAAGCAGCAGGCGGACGGACAACGCTACGACGTGGTGCTGTTCAGCCGGGAGCCGGAGCTGGATGGCGACGTTTCCACCCTTGTGCGGAGACTCCGGCAGCAGCAGGCGCTGAGCGGATCGCGGCTGATCCTGATGGCGACGATAGCCGATCTGCTGAAATCCACCGAACTGCGCCGCCACGGGCTGGCCGGATGCCTGTTGAAACCGGTGAAAAAGCGTCAGCTGTACCGCATGCTGGCCGATGACCGGTTGGACGGGGGGAAGGCAAGCGGCGCCGATAGTGTTTTTGCGGGGAGACCGGAAACTGCGCCGGTGCTTGTCGCCGAAGACAACCCGATCAATCAAACGGTGGTGACGCGGTTGCTGGATAAGCTCGGCTACCGGGCAGAAATCGCCGCCAACGGCCGGGAAGCGGTGGAATCGGCCCGCAGCGGCCGCTACAAGCTAGTGCTGATGGATTGCCAGATGCCGGTGATGGATGGCTTTGAAGCAGCCCGCCGGATCCGGGAGAGCTGTCATCAGCCGCCGCGCATCATCGCGCTAACGGCGAACGCGATGCGGGGAGACCGGGACCGGTGTCTGGCGGCGGGCATGGACGATTATCTCTCCAAGCCGGTCTCGCTCGAGGATCTGCGCAAGGCGCTGGAGAGAAACCTGCAAGACTGGGCTGAGGACAGCCAAAGCGCCCAAGTCGTGCAGCCTTCCGCTGTTTGAGAGACCGATTATGATGGAGACGTTTCCTCCTTGCGACGATGTACAGAATCCAGAAGAGATCGCCCGCCAGCTGCAAGTTCTGCGAGCGGCGCTGGCGCAAGAAACCTTGCTAAGACAGCGCTTTGAGCAGGAAGCGGCGGAAAGCAAAATCTCTTTTGAAACGCTGGCGGAGAACCTGCCGGTCAGTTTGTACCGCCAGGATCTGGCGGGCTGTTTTGTATACGGGAACCAGAGGTTTTGCCGCCTGCTGGGCAGGAGCCTGGGTCAAATTGTGGGGCGCACCGATTTCGATTTTCATCCGCCGGAACGGGCTCGCAAGTACCGCGCCGACGATGAATGGGTGATGCGCAACCGCCGGGTATTTGAGTGCGTGGAGGAGCATCTGGAGGAGGCCGGTGGGAACCGCAGCTTCGTCCTAATTCTGAAGGCTCCGGTGTTCAACCGGCTAGGCGGATTGACCGGCACGCAAGGCATGCTCTGGGATGTCACGGCGCACAAGCAGACCGAGCAAGCGCTGCGGGAACAGGAAGAACTGATACGGAACGTGATCGACACCGTGCCGCACATGATCTTTTTGAAGGATCGCGAAGGGCGCTATGTGCTGGTGAACAAGGCGATGGCGGATAGTTTCGGCCGGAGCGTGGAGGAAATGACCGGTGCGCTGGAGTCCGAGCTGAATCCGCATGCCGAGCAGGTGGAGGCATGTCAGCGCGACGACCGGGAAGTGCTGGAGACGCTGCGCGAGAAGTTCATCCCGGAGGAGTCCGGCACCGACAGTCACGGCCGCAACTTCTGGCTGGAGACGATCAAAAGGCCGCTGTTCCTGGGGCGTGACAGGAGGCAGCGCCACTTGCTGGGTGTGGCCACAGACATTACGGCCCGTAAGGAGGCGCAACAGCAGCGCGACGAGCTCCACCAACAGCTCCTGTTGGCATCCCGTCAGGCGGGCATGGCCGAAGTCGCCACCGGCGTGCTGCACAACGTGGGCAACGCGCTAAACAGCATCAACGTCGCCACCGAGATGATTGCCAGCCGGATCCGCGGCAGCCGCGCAGGACTGCTGAGCAAGGCCTCTGCGTTGCTGGAGGCTCACGCCGACGATCTACCTGGCTTTCTCAGCGGTGATCCGCAAGGCAGGAATATGCCGTCCTTTCTTGGAGCGCTGGCGACTCAACTATTGAAGGAGCAGACCGAGATGGGGGTCGATGTCCAGGCTTTGAAGAGCCACATCGAACACATCAAGGAAGTGGTGGCGATGCAGCAGGTGTACGCGCGTGTCGGCGGATTCCGCGAAAAAGTCCCGGTGAGCCGGCTCGTGGAGGACTCCCTGCAGTTGAATCATCAGGCGTTGCTGCGTCACCGGGTAAAGCTGGAAAGAGACTACCGGATCGATCCGGAGCTGGAGATCGAACGGCACAAGGTGCTGCAAATCCTGGTAAACCTGATCAACAACGCGAAAGCGTCATGCAAGGAGTCCGAACAGCAGGACAGCCGGATCTGCTTGCGCATCCGTGGCGGCGAGGCCAACTACGTAGTGGTGGAGGTGGAGGACAACGGCGTAGGCATTCCCGGGGAGAACCTGACCAACATCTTTTCACACGGATTTTCCACGCGCAAGGACGGACACGGGTTCGGGTTGCACCACGCGGCGAATACGGCGAAAGAACTGGGCGGCTCGATCCGTGTGCATAGCGGCGGGCCGGGCAAGGGAGCGACATTCTCACTCTGGCTGCCGCTGGTGACCGAATAAGGGAGAGATCAGGTGAGAAGCCGGATGGAGGGCTTCAAACGCGCCAACAGAAGGCGGGCGGCCCCATCGGGCTTTTCGGTTTCGAACAAGCAAGTGCGAGAACCTGCCCTGCCTTCCACCCGGACCTTGCGGTCGTCGTGGCGCACCCTGTAGGCCATCTGAGCTCTGTGATGGGCCTGCAGGGAATCCAGGGGCCAGTCGCTGCCGCATACCATGTGAATGCCGCCTTCGGGGCCAATCAGGATGCTCCAATCGGAGGCCTCGCCTCCGATCTTCATGACTGCTTCGGCCGCCTCCAGGATCTGCGAGGCGTGGGCATGAAACGTCTCTTTGCGCCGCGCTTCCAACAGACTCCTCTGGAGAGCTTCCATATTTCCGCTTATCGGCATCGGTGACCGCAGTTTGAGAGAATGACCTCACATGCGCGTGTTGCTCCTGACGCTGGCCGCTCTGGCAGCCACGGCCCAGACACTGGAGGAAAAGATTGAAGCGTTGGTCCGGCAAACGCCCGCCATTCAGCGCGCCTACTGGGGCGCGCATGCGTTGAGTCTGGGGACCGGCAATGTCTTGGTGGCGCGGAATGCCGGCAGCTACTTCGTACCGGCCTCCAACACCAAGCTTTTTTCCACCGCGCTTGCCTTGGCCCGGCTTCCCGCCGATCACCACATGCGGACGCGGCTGGTGGCGGGCGCGCCGCTGGATGCCCACGGCGTCTTGCCGGGCGATCTCGTATTGACCGGGGGTGGTGATCCGACGCTCTCCGGCCGGCCGGTTCCTTATCAGAAGAGCGCTGCCAACGGGGATCCAGTGGCGGCTTTCGATCTCCTGGCCGCGCAAGCCTGGCAAGCGGGGTTGCGCTCCGTGGACGGCGACATCATTGGAGATGATTCGGCCTGGGTGCATGAACCGTATCCGGACGGTTGGGCTGTGCAGGATCTGCTGGCCGAATATGGAGCTCCGGTCAGCGCGCTATCCGTCCATGACAATGCAGTGCGTGTTCACGTGACGCCAGGGCCGGCCCCGGGCGATCCGGCGCGTGTCTGGCTCACCCCGGCGCTGGGCTTCTACAGCATCGACTCGCGCGTGAGCACCGCCGCCGACTCCCTTATCCGCGCCGATCAGTTGCCGGGCTCACGCATGCTCCGGCTCTGGGGGACGGTGTCGCTCCAAGGCGGCACTTCGTTTCCGGTCGCCGTCACCGATCCGGCGCGTTATGCCGCCTACGTGATGCGGGAGGCGTTGATCCGCCGCGGCATCGCCGTTCATGGCGGCATCGGCGTCCGCCACTGTTACGCCTTGATCGGCGCCGGGCCTGCTCCCACCGGCCCCGAACTCGCCTCGCGCAACTCCCCGCCCGTTCCCGAACTGGTCAAGATCGTGAACAAGGTGAGTCAGAATTTGCACGCCGAAATGCTGCTACGCGAGGCGGCGCGTGCGCTGGGCAAGGCCCCTTCGCGCGGCGCGGCGCTGGAGTTGCTGCGCGGCTTCCTCGCCGAGGCCGGCATAGCTGCCTCCGACACACATCTTCAGGACGGCTCCGGATTGTCGCGCCTCACCCTTGCTACGCCGGTGGCATTCACCACGTTGCTGCGCTACATGCACTCTTCCCCTCAGGCAGAGGTGTGGCTCGACAGCCTGCCCATCGGCGGGGAAGACGGCACGCTCAGCACGCGCTTCCGCGGCATCGCCCCTTCCCGCGTGATCGCAAAGACGGGTTCGGTGGCCCATGTCGCGGCTCTGTCGGGATACTTGGATCGCGCCCGCGGAGAGCGGATCGCCTTCTCGGTGCTGGTGAATAACGCCAACGCGCCGGCTTCCGAGATCCGCCGTTTCATTGATAGAATCGTATTGTTGCTGGCCGAGGAGTAAACGATTATGCCCATCTACGAATACCGCTGCCAGGATTGCGGTACAAGCTTTGAGAAACTGGTCCGCGCCTCCGACGCGGACGGACCGGCCTGCCCCTCCTGCGGCAAGGCGCATTTGCAGCAGGAGTTTTCCGTATTCGCCGCGCGCGGCGGCTCCAGCGCATCGCCGGCACCTTCCCCGGGCGGCTGTCCGGCGGGCATGTGCCGGACTCCGAGCATTTGCGGCAGAAATTAAGTAGACACCACCCCTGATTGGGTCTTGTCTTTCCCGTCTGCATCCTTATAATTTTGTTCATGTGCCGCCGCACGATGGTTGCGCTGGCGTTGTTGTTTGGCCATGCGTTCGGCGAGGACGCCCCCGAGGGTCTTCTGGATCGCATCCGCGCGCAGGTGCAGGATAATCTGCGCAAACTGCCTGACTACACGTGTTTGGAGACGGTGGAGCGCTTTGGCAGGTTCGGCGCGGAAAAGCCGTGGGAACGCGCTGACGTCTTGAAACTGGAGGTCGGGCTCAGCAAGAACAAGGAGATCTACTCCTGGCACGGCGCCGGGCAGTTCAGCGACGGTGAGCTGGCCGATATGGTGGGAAAGGGCACCATCGGCACCGGCCATTTCGGATTGCTGCTGAAGCACGTGTTTCAGCCCGGCGCCGCGCAGTTCACCTACAAGGGGCTGGCGGAGGTGGGCGAAACCGCCGCGCATCTGTTCGATTTCGACGTGGTGCGAGAGAAAAGCGGCTACCGTCTGCGTACGGCAACCGGGGAAGCGGTCACCGGGTTTCAAGGTTCCTTCTGGGTGCATCGGGAAAACGGGCGGCTCTTGAAGCTGGAGGTGCAGGCTTATGACATCCCGGATGGTGTGGAACTGGCGCAGGCCGATCACCTGATCAGCTATGCGCCGGTGATGCTCGGCGAAGCCGAGTTCATGATGCCGGAATTGGCCGAGATGCACTTGGTGGCAACCGACGGTCAGGAGAATTTGAACCGGATTCGCATTTCCGGTTGCCGCGAGTTCCAGGCGCAGTCGAAACTTGCCTTCGCCGGTGAGGAACCGAAAACGGAAGCGGCGGCCGCGGTGGCTGCGGTCGCGCAATTGCCGGCGAACAGTCTGCTGGAAATCAGCCTCGCTGCCGCGATCGACCCTGCGACGGCCGCCGTCGGCGATGAAGTTCGCGCCGTGCTGGCGCGGCCACTGAAGGACGGCGAGCGCGTTCTGGTTCCGCAAGGCGCCGCGGTTCTGGGCCGTTTGGTGCGCATGGAAAAGCAATCGATCCCGTTCGCGCTATACGAGGTAGGCCTCAGCTTTCACGCCATCGAACATGGTGAGGGCACGGTGGAATTTGCCGCCACAATGGAAGAAGCCGGACCGGCCAGCGGTCTCATCCGGCAGCAGAAGAGCATGGACCCGGTCTTCACCAAGAAGCGCTCGGCGCGGCTGGACGTGCTGGTGCGGGAGACGCAGAAGGGGCAGGGCGTGCTGCTGTGGCAGGCGCGGCGCGAAGTGATTCCGCGCGGCTTGAAGATGAAGTGGCGGGTGGAGTAGCAAGGCTTACTGCTTGGAGGCGTAGTAGCCCTTGCGTGCCATCACGCGGTGGTCACGGTTATCGGTTTTGACCTCGATCTTGCGGAAGCTGCCATCCTTTTCCTGGTTGGAAGGCGAGTAGGCGATGGCGTATTGGCTGCGCATCTCCTCTTGAATCTCTTCGAAGATATTGTGGAGGGTGTGCTTGCGGTCGACGCGGAAGACACGGCCGCCAGTCTCCTCCGCCATCTTTTTCAAGTCAGAATCGCTGCCGCCCCAGTAGCGCGGATCCGAGTAATAGATGCTGTAGATGATGACGTCGGAGCGGTGCGCCTTCTCGATCGCCTCCTCCAGCTTGACGCGGCTGCCGGTGTCGACGCCGTCGGTGATCACAACCACCACCTTGCGCCCCACCTCGCCGCGCAGCTTTTCGGTAACGGCCAGGTAGACCGCGTCGTATAGAATCGTGCCGCGCATTTTCGTCCCAGGCACAGGGCTGGGATGCAGGCCGCCCACAGGCACGCTGAGCCGCAAATCCTCCAGACCCTGCTTGAGCAGGCGCGGAGAGCCGGTGAAATCCTGTAGCAGCTCGGCCTCGGCGCCGAAGCTGATGAGAAACGCCATATCCTTTTCCCGCAGCATCTTCTCAAAGAACTGCGCCGCCGCGCGCTTTTCGACTTCGATGAGGTTTTCCTGGCTCTTGCTCACATCCACAAGCAGACCGATGGTCAGCGGCAGTTCCGTCTCCCGGGCGAAGTAGCGGATCTCCTGCTTTTTGCCGTCCTCATAAACGTGGAACTGCTCCTTGGTGAGATCCTTGATGAAGGCGCCCTTCTTATTACGCACCGAGCAGAGCAGGTTCACCATCTCGACATCCACGCGAATGAGGGGCTCCTGCGCCGCCACCAGCACAGCCACCACCAGCGCAACTCCCCAGCGTCGTCTCATATTTCTACAATGACATAATGATCGACGTCCGTCTCCGCAAAGTGGTTTCCCACCTCAAGGCATCCGACCCCAGATTGGGGGCGGTGATCGCGCGCGTTGGGGCCTACAAGCAACAGTTCTCCGAGCCTGGCTTCGCCTCACTGGCCCGGTGCATCGTCTACCAGCAGCTGAACGGCAACGCCGCGGCAACCATCCATCGGCGCCTGCATGATGCATGTAAGGGGCCGCTGACGCCCGATGCGATCTTGAAGCTCCGCCCGGCGCGGATGCGCGCGGCGGGACTGTCGGGGCAGAAGCTCAACTACATCCGGGACCTGGCGCGGCAGACACGCTCCGGCGCACTGGACTTCCGCTCGATCCACGATCTGAGCGATGACGGCGTAATCGCCATGCTGACACAGGTGAAAGGCATTGGCGTCTGGACCGCGCACATGTTCCTCATGTTCAGCCTGCGCCGGCCGGACGTGCTGCCGGTGGGTGATTACGGTATCCGCGCGGCGATAAAGAAGCTCTACGGCCTGGAAGAACTGCCCAAGCCCGCCGAAATGGAATCGATCGCCGAACCGTGGCGGCCCTACCGCAGCGTGGCGTCCTGGTATCTGTGGCGCAGCCTGGAAGTGGAAGTGACCCTCTGAAACCGTGTATACTGCCCGGAAGCTCTGGGAGGGGCCTCCGGATGCGGCGAATCCTTCTCGCGATTCTGGCCTGCATGGCCGTTCCTGCGCAGGAGCGTGATCCTTCCCATGAACGCGTGGTGGTGGACCGCGGCTCCGGCTCTACCATGAAGCCGCTGGTGCACGGGGCGCGCTACGCGGCGGCTTCGATGGCGCACCAGGCCACGCAGGCGGCCGACCGCATGCTTGCCGCCGGCGGCAACGCCTTTGATGCGATCGTCGCTGGGCAGGCTGTGCTCGGGCTGGTTGCGCCCGCATCCAACGGGATTGGCGGTGACGCGGTGCTGCTGGTTTACAGCGCGGCGGATAAGAAGGCGTGGTCGATCAACGCCGAAGGAGCTGCGCCGAAGCTGGCAACGGTTGATTGGTACAAGCAGAACCACAACGGAAAATTGCCGGTGAACGACACGCTGCTCTCGGGCACCGTGCCCGGCGTCATCGACGCCTGGTACATTCTGTTGTCGCGCTGGGGCACCAAGAGTTTCGCCGAAGTGCTCGCGCCGGCCATCGATCTGGCCGAGAACGGGTATCCGCTCAGCCGCCGCTACGCGCGCTCCTTCGCCGACCGCGGTCTGGTGAAATATCCATCCAGCGCCGAATTGTACCGGCCGGGCGGAAAGGACTGGGAGGAAGGGGAAGTATTTCAGAACCGGCAACTGGCGCAGACGCTGCGCCGGCTGGTAGAGGCGGAAAAGGCCACCGTGGGGCAGGGCAGGCAGGCCGCGCTGAAGGCGGCTCGCGACCGTTTCTACAAAGGCGACATCGCGCGAACGATGGGCGAATTCTCCGAAAAGAACGGCGGACTGTTCCGCTACGAGGATTTTGCCGCCTATAGCGCGGAGGCGGAAGAACCTGTCTCGGTTGACTATCGCGGCTACCAGGTCTACAAGAACCCATCCGCTTCGCAAGGTCCGGCCGAGTTGTTCGCGTTGAACATACTGGAAGGCTACGACCTGAAGGGCATGGGCCACAATTCGGCCGACTACATTCACGTCTCCGCCGAGGCGATGAAGCTGGCCATGGCCGACCGCGAAAAATATCTCGGCGACAGGAAGTTCATCGAAATTCCCTACGCGGGTCTGTTGTCCAAAGAGTACGCCGCCGAGCGGAGAAAGCTGATCGACATGCGGCGCGCCTCGCGCGAGTTCCGCGCCGGCGAGCCGGAACGCTTCATGAACATCCCGCCGCTTCACCGCCCGGTGGAGGTGAACATCTCCGGCAACGCCGATCATGAAGGCGGCACCAGCTACATCACCGTCGTCGACCAGCACCGCAATGCGATCACCTTCACGCCGAGCCTCCACAGCGGTTTCGGGACAAAGCTGGTGATCGCCGATCTCGGCTTCAGCATCAACTGCCGCGGCGACTACTATTCGCTGAAGGAAGGCCACGCCAATCAACTGGGACCCGGCCGCAGGCCGCGCTCCACGCTGCAAGGCACGCTGGTGATGAAGGACGGCAAGCCATTCCTGGTGACCGGCTCGCCCGGCGGCGACGACCAGTGCATGCGCACGATGCAGACGTTGCTCAACATGGTGGAGTTCGGCATGGATGTCCAGCAGGCGATTGAAGCGCCGCGCTGGTCGACGCGCAGCTTCCCGGCATCACCGTTCCCTCACACCATGTACCCCGGCGATTTGCAGCTCGAAGGCCGCATTGCACCGGAGGTGCGGCACGCCTTGGTTGAGCGTGGCCACTCGGTATGGGTGCGTGGGCCGTGGTCGATGAATCAAAGCGCGGGAATTCGGGTTGACCCGGCGCGTAATACGTTGTCAGCCGGCGCCGACCCGCGAACCGGGGCTCAGGCGACGGCCTGGTAGAGCCCGATCAGCGGGACCAGGGAGGAGCAACGCCCATGATGCGGGCGTAAGCAACACTCTGGCCCATGTGCTCATGGCTGTGGACCAGGATGCGAAGGAAGACGTTGCCGATAGTGGAGTCCTGGTTGAAGAAACGGAGTTTCTTTTCAAGGTCGGCGCTGGGATAGGCCTCCTTTACGGCGGCGATGGATTCCTTGAGCCAGGCAATGACCTCCTTCTTCTCCGTGATTTTCTTTTCCAGCTCCCCGGAAACGGGCCCAGGGGCGGATTTGGGTTTGATGCCTGCGTGGCCGAGCAGAAAGTAATTCCCTAAAGCGACGTGCATGCAGACTTCGCTGAAAGAGCGCACACCGGGAGCGGGCCGCCAGGAATACTTGTCGGCGGGGACCGCCTCAGCCAGTGCGAGGATCTGGTTGGCGGAATGGGTGAACTCGGGCAGCCAGCCTTGCCCGACTTCCGGAGGGATTTGGGCGGTGGCGGGACTCAGCAGGAGAGTGATCAGCAAAGTTGCATAGCGCATGGGGGAAAGGTACATCGGCGCGTTGAGGTTGACACGCGGCAGGCTCAGACTCCACTGGGCACGAGCACGAACCGCCGAATCGCGATTTTCGCGCTGCGGTGGGCGCGCCCGGCGCTGAGTGTGTACTTCACCAGAGCTTCGTCGAACTGGTCGAGTACCGGGTTGGAGGGCATGTCGAAGGACAGCGTCTGCGGCCCGTCCTTGCCTGTAACGGCCTTGCCGAGGGAAAGCATCGGCTTGCCGCGCCGTGTGGTGTCGATCAGGATCAGTTCCACGGTGACGGAATTGAGGGAGAGATCAGCGTTGGCAAGCGCGAGTTCGATACGGCTGCAGCAGCCGGTGTCGATCAGGATGCCGAAGTTCTGGCGTGCTTCCATGCGCAGCGTGCGGTAATCGCTGGAGCGGAAGCTGAGTTTGTCGAGGCTGCCGCGCGTGATGAGCGAGCCGGGCGGCGGGCGCAGGTGAGGCGCTTTGAATATCCAGAAAACTCCGGCGAAGGGGATCGACAGCGGCTGCACGGAGCCTTGGGAGAACAGCCCAGGGCCGGGCGCGGTGGGAGCAACCTTCTCTGCACCTCCGCGTTGCGGGAGGAAGGGGACGCGGAGGAGATAGGGCCAGAGTCCGATGGCAACCAGCACCGCCGCGAACGCCGTATTGGCCAGAGTGCGGGGACGCGGCTGCACGCGCGACAGCAGCGGCCAGCCAAGGCGAAAGGCGCAGAGGAAAGTAAAGGCCGCGGCAAGTCTGTGATATTCGCCCATGGCCGCGAAGGCGGCGGCGTGCAGCAGAAGCGCGGTGAAGAGAGGAGGCAGATAGCGGCGGAGCCAGGGCTCGTAGGGTGGGAGATAGAAGATGGCGGGTTCGGCGGGAGGATTGGGTGCAGGCAGCGGAGGCTCGGGCCAGTAGCGGAAGGCGAGCCGGATCAGCGGGAGGGAGAGGAGCGCGGCGGCGATCGTGGTCCAGCGTGAGTTGAGCGCGAGGAAAATGGAGAGAGGGGCGAACCAGACAGCAGCAGCGGTGGCGAGATGATCCCGCCGTCTGAACACGCGCAGGCAGATCCAAGTGCAAATGGCGAGAAACAGGACGAAGTTGGCCGAGGATGCGAGCAGCCCGAAAAGAGAAAAGCGCTCTTGCGGCGGGACGGGACAGGCCCACCAAGCCACGACGGCGGCAACCAGGAGCGCGGCGGCCGTTGGATGCCAGGGGCGCATGAGCGTTGCGAGGTTAGACGGTGTCCGGGGGGAAGAAGTTCCGGCAGGCGCGGAGTTAGAATAGGGGCGGGAAAATGCGGCGGCTGGAAGCAGCGCCGGAGGAGTTGACCCGCGGGAAGTTGCGGCGGGTGGGTGAGGGTGTGGGGAAGGTGGTGTTCGCGAGCGAGCACTGGGTGGTCAAGCGCGAGCGTGGCGGGCGCGAGGTGGCGGCGCTGATCATCCTCTATAAAGCCCTGCGCCGGCTGGAGCCCTATTTCCCCTTTGTCGGCCACTGGCTGGAGCGCCCGTCGCGCCGCTTGCGGCTGATGCGCGTCATGATGCAGGGGGCGCTGCGCGTGACCCCGCAAGGGCTGTGGTTCACTGCGCCGGTGAAGGATGCCTGGATGAAATACCACAAGCGCAGCCTGAGGGGAGAAAAGCTGGCCGAGGAGCATCTGGCGGGCACGCCGCTGGTTCCCGAGGAGATCGAGTTCCCCGAGACTACCGTGCGTGTGAGCGGCTGGCCGGGCCGGATGAAGGTGACAGCCGCCACCGAGCGTGTCGAGGCGACGCTGTTTCAAAAGCTGGCCGAACTGGCTGGAGCGGCCCGCTGGGATGAACTGGAGCAGTGGCTGGAACGGTTCCTTGAGCTGCGCCAGCGCGGCTGGAAGATGGGGCTGTTTTCGGTGGATCCGCATCTCAAGAATTTCGGTGTCATCGGCGATCGCATTGTGCTGCTGGACTCCGGCGGCGTGACGGACCGCTGGGGCGAGATCGAGCGGCGGCTCGAATTTGAGCACGTGGTGCAGCAGCCGCACGTGCAACTGGGGTTGGCTCCCGTTCTTGGTGCGCATCCGGAGATCGCGGCGCGATTTGACAAGAGGTGGAAGGCGATTGTGAATCGCGGGGTGGTGGAAAGGCACTGGCCGGCGGAGAGGACAAGGTGAAGCAATGCAAAGAGAACTGACGAGGCGTTCAGTGATATTGTTCGCCGGGCTTTCCGTGACGCGGGCCCAAAATCGCGACGTGCGCTACGACCTGCTCGTCAAGGGCGGGCACGTGGTTGACCCGTCGCAGAACCTGTCGGCCGTGCGGGACGTGGCGATCGTGAACGGGAAGGTCGCGCGAGTGGCGGAAGCGATTCAGGCCGGCGAAGCTCGCGAGGTTGTGGATGCGCGCAAAAAGATCGTCACGCCGGGGCTGATCGATATTCACGTGCATGTCTACGACGGCGTGGCGCCGCTGGCGATTCCGGCCGATCCTAATTGCATCGCCAAAGGCGTAACAACGGCGGTGGATGCGGGCTCCGCCGGCGCGCATACGTTTCCCGGTTTCCGCCGGCACGTGATTCAGGTTGTGGATACGCGCGTCTACGCGCTGCTGAATATTTCCGTGGTCGGCCAGTCGACGCTGTCGCCGGATAATCCGTGGGGCGAGCTGCTGGATATCCGCTATGCCAATCCGAAACTGGCTGTGAAGACGATTGAGGCCAACCGGGATGTGATCGTCGGCGTGAAGATTCGGCTGACGGAAAACATCGCCGGGCGGCATGATATGCAGGCGCTCGCGCTGGCGCGCGAGGCGGCCGACGCGGTGAAGCTGCCGCTGATGGTCCACATCGGCGGAAGTTTTTCCACGCTCCCCAAGATTCTCGAGCTGATGAAGCCGGGCGATGTGATCACGCACACCTACCGCGCCGGGGCGGGCGGGATTCTCGATGACCGCATGCGGGTGCTGAACGAAGTTCGGCGGGCGGTAGAGCGCGGCGTGAGGCTCGACGTCGGCCACGGCGCAGGCAGTTTCGGCTGGAAGGTGGCCGAGGCGGCGACCAAGCAAGATCTGTGGCCGGGCACGATCTCCTCCGATGTGCATCAGTACAACGTCAACGGTCCGGTCTTTGACCTGGCGACGACACTGGCGAAATTCCTGCACCTGGGGCTGAAGCTGGAGGAGGTCGTCGCGCGGGCGACGGTGAATCCGGCGGCCACGTTCGGGTTCGGCAAGGGGATCGGCACGCTGAAACCGGGTTCGGAAGGCGATGTGGCGATCTTCGCGCTGGAGGAGGGCGACTACGAGTTCCGCGATGCGCAGGGCGAGTCGCGCATCGGGCACCGGCGGCTGATTCCGGTGGCGACGGTGAAGGGCGGCCGGCTGTACGGTTCGTCAACGATTCCCGTGGTCAGGCTTTAAACAACGCCATCGCGCCATAATCTATCTATGAGACTCAACGCTTTTTGTTTGGCTGTTCTGCTGGCTTGCGCCGCCGGTTGCAGCCGCAAGGAGGCTCCGGCAGGGCAGTTGTTCGAGCTGGACATGGGCAAGCTGGAAGGTTCCTTTGGTTCGTTGACCTCGGCCGATCACAAGGCGGTTCAGGACGCCGTGGGGCTGATCAAGGACGGGCAGCATTCCCTCGCATTGGTGCGCCTGTTCGAGCTGAACGACCGCAACCCGGAGAATTCCTCGCTGCGGATTCTGGCTTCCTACGCGCTGCTCCAGGCGGGCAACCTGGCGGGCGCCTTTGACGAGGCGCAGAAGGCGCACGAGGTGAAGGACCAGAACGCCTACAAGTGCTGGTATCTGGGAAAGGTGGCGCTGCTGAACGGCAAGAAAGAGGTGTGCCAGCGCGAGATCGGCCACGTGCACGGTTCCGGTAATCAGGCGGGCGCCGATGAGCTGCGCAAGGAGATGAGCAGCAACTAATGCTACGGGGCATCCGCGGCGATGGAGGGGAGCAGAAAGAGGAGGAGCGCGAGGAGCCTCACGGCGACACCCGCAGGTTTGCGAAGTAAGCGTCGGTGCCGGGGCCTATCCAGAGCGCGATGTGGCCGGAGGTTTCGCCGAGTTTGAGGTCGTTGACGATGAGCGTGGGCTGTTGGACGCCGTTGACGTAGAGGCGCGCCTTGAGGCCGCGCACTTCCAGCCGCAGTTTGGTCCATTCGCCGGGAACCAGGTCGGCATAGGTTTCATACTTGCTGGGCGTTTCCTTGCGGGTGCGCTGCCACGGGTAGTCGGGGAAAGAGGTGTACTGGACGGAGTGATTGCGGCGCTCCTGATCCTCGGCGCGGCCGTTGGTGGGGCGGAGGTAGAAGCATTCGAACTTGGAGAGATCGGGCGCGACGCGGAAGGCGATTCCGACGAATCCACGGGCGGCCGCGGCGGCTCCTGCACCGGGCTTGCCGGCGAGGTCGAGTTCAATCACCCCGTCACGGAATTGTGTTTTCGTGAGCACCACAAGCTTGTCCTCGCCGGCCGCCGGTTCCTTGGGTTCGGTGACGTGCAGCGCCGCGCGTCCGATGTAGGAGGTTGTTTGTGCGCTCACCTTGTTGAGCTTCAGCGCATCGAGCGAGTCAAGTGGAAACGTCTGCGCAAAGAGGGCGCAGCAGGAGAGCAGGGGTAGAGTGATGCTTTTCATACATCGAATCTACCCCAAAGTTGCAGACTGTGGTTAAAACCGCACGCGCATTCCCATCTGGACGTTGCGCGAGAAATTCAGCTGCGCCACAGGCAGAATGCCGAAATCGGCAGACGCCGGATTGCCCGAGGGGGCGTCGCCGCGGATAGGCGTGTTGAAGGCGTTGAACGCTTCCACACGGAATTCGAGTTGGTAACGCTCGCCGATGTTTGTCTTCTTGGACACCATCAGGTCGATCTGCGGGGCCGTGTGCGCCCGGATGCTGTGGAAGCGGTCCGGCAACTGACGGTATTCGAATGGCCGCAACTGCCGCCAGCACTGGCCGAAGCGGGAGCGGTCGTTAAAGAACCAGCTCGACTCGGTGCGCTGGTTCTGTAGCGGATCGCCGCACAGGAACTCCCAACCGGTCCAGGCGCCCAGCGGCACGCCGGACTGGTAGATCAAGTTGACGTTGGCCGTCCATCCGCCAATCAGCTTGTTCACCGGTCCGCTGACGGAGTTCAGGAAGGCCCTGTTTTTGCCGAACGGCAGATCCCAGATCCCGGCGAAGGTCAGGTTATGCGAGCGGTCGACGCCGGTCACCTGCGTGATCGGATCGCGCCAGGCGTAGGAGAAGTTGTCACGCCAGCGCCGCTCCATCTGCTTTGACCACGTGTAGGCCATCACCCACGTCATGGCCCCGGTCCGGCTGCGCTCGCCCAGCATGCGCTTCTCGAATCGGGTTTGCAGGCCGTGGTACCACGTGCGGCCCCACGGAGACAGGTTGGCGGTCAGTCCGTCGAAGTGCGGGAACGGCTGCAACAGCGTCTGCCGCGACAGGTCCGGCGACACGCCGCGGCCGACCGTCGTCGGGAAGATTCCCAAAAAAGGATTCGGCACGCGCTGATTGTAGAAGTTGGGATTCGACTGCGCCGCGTCCCAATCCGACTGTGGCATCGCGTTCCAGTTGAAGCCGACCGTCTCCTTGGTGGTCTGGCTGCCGACGTAGCTCACTTCCAGCACCATGCTCCCCGGCAACTCGCGCTCGATGGTGAACGACCACTGCATGGTGCGCGGAATCCGCCGTCGCGGCGAATCGTAGGAAACGCCGGTGCCAATGTTGGTTTCGATGCCGCGCGAGGCGCCGGCGGGACGGATCACGCCGCCCGGCCAGGGATTCTCGAGCGAATAGTCGCCGGTCAGACCGCCGCTGGGGAACTGGCTCGCCGTCAGCGTGTTGATGTAGGGCGTGCCGATACTGAAGCCGGTGGTCAGGTTGTTCTGGGTCACGGTGCGGTGGAAAATGCCAATGCCGCTGCGGATGACGGTTTTCGGCGCGAAGTTCCAGGCCACGCCGATGCGCGGCTGTACGTTGGTCAGGTCGGGATTGTACACGCGGCGGGGCTGCCCGCCAACACCGGCGAATGTCATGCCGCCCACGAGCGCCTGGACCGGCGCAGGCATCGTCGGCGTGGCCGCGCGCAGTGTGTTCCAACGCGCGATCACCGCCGCGCTGGTCGGCTGCACGGAGCTGAAGTCCCAGTCCCGGTTCAGCCGGTTCTGAATCTCATACAGCCCGAACTGGATGTCGTAGCGCAAGCCGAGATTCAACGTCAGCTTGTTCGAGATCCTCCAGTCGTCCTGCACGAAGATCGCCCAGTACGGCTCGCGCCGCAGAAACGTGTCGTTGTATTGCAGGTTGCCGCTCTGGATGTGGCCCAGCAGCAGGGACGCTACGCTGCTGCTGTCCCGGGCGCCCTGCGAGATGGCCTGGAATTGGCGCGTCCACGCATTGTCGAAGGTCAAGTCTCCGGAAGACCGCCCCGAGGAGAAGTTGTGCCGCAACAACTGCGCGACCTCAGTGCCGTACTTCAGACTGTGCCGCCCGCGCGTCTCGGCGATGTTGATCTGGAAGTTCATCTGCTGGCGGGAACTCTGGTTGATGAACTGGTTGCCGAACAGGGCCGAAAAGCCGCCTACGTTGACGCGCGGCATCAGCTTGGTGGGGAACGAGGCTACCTGGGGAATGTTCCTGATTCCCACCTTGTCCCAAGTGAAGTCCGGATCCGAGACGTCCGGAAAATTCTGGACGAACCGGTTGTAGCTGGACTGAATGTGCAGCAGCCGCGTCGGGGAGATCGTGTAATCGTAGGAGAAAATGTAGTTGATGTCGCGCCGCACGGTGCCGGTCATGTTGCCGAAGCGCGCCGGCGGGTCGAAACCGTTCTGGTCGCGGTACTCGCTGCCATCCTGGAAGGTGAACAGGAAATGGAACCGGTTGTTCGCGTTCAAAACCTTGTCGTAGCGCGCCATCGGCTGCTCATAGCGGTATTTGCCCAGGTTGTCCGGCCGGGTGAAGTTGTTCGCCAGCGCCTGCGGCTGGAAGTTAGGCGCCGGATAGAAGCCGAGGATGGCTCGGCCGATCGGGCTGATCCGCGAGGCCGGTATCCTGTTGCCGGGAAACTGCGTGCGCCGGAACAGCCCGCCGGCGTTGCAGGTCACCCCGGGGGTGGTGCAGGGGATCGAGGTAAGCGGATCATAAATCGCGATGATGCCTGTCTGGCCTTGGGGCACAAACGTGCTGAAATCGCCCCCGCGGATTTCCATCGGTGGCACGCTGACGTTCGATGGAAACGGCACGCGTTCGCGCCAGCCCTCGAAGGAGAAGAACAAGAAGTCGGTGTTCTGGCGGACCGCGAAGCCGACCGTCCCGCCGAACTGGTGCTGGTTGCGGAAACCACGCTTGACGCCCAGCGCATTGTTCTGCCGGGTATTGGCGTCCAGTATCCGGTTGCGCCAGAAGTCGAACAGCGTTCCATGCACCGCATTAGTGCCCGACTTCAGCGTCGTGCTTACGTGGCCGCCCCCCGAGCGCCCATACTGCGAATCGTACGTATTCACCATCACCTTCATCTCTTCCACCGCTTCCACGTTCGGGGCCAGGTTGAAGGCGCCGTCAGTGGAAATCGGCGCGCCGTTCAGCAGAAACTGGTTGCTGCCCGTCACGCCGCCGTTCATCGTGAAACTGCCGTTCACGTCCCAGGCGCGCGTGCCGGAAAAACCCGTATTCCCAAACGTCCGCTGCGTGAACATGACGCCCGGCGAGAGCCGCATCAGCATGTACGCCTGCCGGCCATTCATCGGAATCTCCTGCATCTTCACCGGGTCGAACACCAGGCCGCGCGAAGCTGTCGCTGTCTGGATCAACTCCTGTGAGCCCACCACCGTGATCTCCTGCGTCACGGCCCCAACCTCCATCGTTATGGGCAGGCTCAGCTTCTGCGCCACCTGCAAGACGATGTCGGTGCGCCGGACGGTTTGAAACCCGCCGGCGGTAATCGTCACCGTGTAGCGCCCGGGGTTCAACCCGGGCAGCGTGTAGATGCCCTCATCGTTTGTGATCGTCTCATTGGTGACGTTGGTGTCTGTTTTTGTGGCCTTGATGGTGGCCTTGGGAATGGCCGCTCCTTGCGAGTCCAAAACCTGTCCCAAGAGGGTGGCACGGAAATCCTGTGCGAAGACGGCGGCGGCTAAGAGAAGTGCGCAAAGCGCAAGACGGCTGGCTATCATAACGACCCCTTTCCTTAACGAAGACTAACGATCTGATCGATTGTATTCCAAAGTAAAGAAGGCGGTTGCTAGTTAACAAAAATTAATTCAGTCGCGGTAATCATGTGGACGTTGCTGCCTCCGATTGTGAGAACCATATCTTTAGTTTAGATGATAGGCTCTGCGTATGACTCCTTTGCTGACGATTTTGCTGGCCGCGCAGACGGCCTTGTTCGATGGCGCGGCGCTGGAAAGCTGGTCGGTGCGTGAAGGGCCGCAATCGGCCTTTTATGTGCAGAATGGCGAGATCGTCGGGAGCGCTAGCTCCGGCTTTCCCGCATGGCTTCGTTCGGATTCCCAGTATGAAAACTTCGATTTGGAGCTTGAGTTTTTCCTCAAGGGCTGGATGGACGGCGGCGTCTATTTCCACGCGCCCGAGCATGGCCACCGTTCACGCTCGGGCTTCAAGATCAGCCTGTTTCACCAGGTGGATGAAATCCCGCGGACTAACTCGATGGGCTCCGTTTTCCCGGTGGTGGCGCCGCGGCTGGTGAACGTCAACAATCAAGGGCACTGGAACAAGCTGCGGATCAGGATGGAATGGCCGCGGCTTCAAGTGTGGAGCAATGGGGAGGTGATTCACGATCTGGATGTGGAATCCGTGCCGGAATTGCGCAACCGTTTACGGCGCGGCTACCTAGGCCTGGAGACGCTCTCCTACCCGCTGCGGTTCCGCAATATCCGCATCAGAGTGCTGCCGTCAAAGGAGCAGTGGGAGACGCTCTACGAGAAGCCTTCTGATCTCGAGAAGTGGACCGTCACCGAAAGCAACGAACGCGTTCCAGCGCGCTTTGAACCGCTAGGTCCGATCCTGCGCGCCGACGGCCTCGGCAACCTGACGACGAAAGAAAACTACCGCGACTTCGAATTGCAGATGTACGTCCGCGGCAGCCTGCATCACAACGGCGGCGTCCTGTTCCGCGGCCAGGGCGGGCGCAAACGCTACGAGATCCAGCTGCACGATGTGGAGGAGGCGCACTACCCGACAGGTTCGCTCTACTTTCACAAACGCGCACTCTATGCGCGCATCGAGGCCGAACAGTGGTTCCTGTTCCAGCTGATCGTGAAGGAGCGCCGTTGCCTGGTGCGCATCAACGGGGAAACCGTGCTGGATCACGATGGTCTCGAGATCGTGGACCCCGGCCCGATCGAACTCCAGGCCCATCAGGCCGGCCGCTGGATCGAATACAAGCAGATCCGCGTGAAGCGCCTCTAATGTCCGGGCAGGCCGCAGATCACCGCGGCCTCGCCTTTGCGGGCCAGTTCCTTTTGGAAGAACTCCACAATGCGGTCGCGCCGCGCCAGGACCCCGTCAATCTCCGGACCAATCAGAAACGGTTTCGTCCCGTCTGTCAACTTCTCTTTGCTGAGGCTGGTTAGTTTCAGCCAGACCCGGCGGTCCACCCGTCCCAGCCGTTTCGCATCACGCAGCGTGGTGTACCTACGGAAGGCCCGGCTGAAATCGATCATCCACAGCGTCCAGTCGTTTGTGATCAGCAGGTTCGTCATGTTCTGGTCGGTGTTGTAGATCAGCTCGGTGAACAGGTTCACCTGGTGCATTTGATCGTTCCACTTATCCAGGTCCGGAGCCTTGATCTTCTTCTTCAGCCGCTCGCTTTCCATCATCTGCACGTCGTCCACCCACCAGGTCATGGCACCCGTGCGGCCGCCGATTTTACGCTCCACCGAGACCGGCGCCATCCTCAAGTCCAGCATCCTGTCCAGCCGGTACCCCGCGATGTTGTACTTGTAGCTGTCGCGGAAGTTCATCTCGCTCCCTCGCGGCGATTCGAATTTCATCTGCGACACATCGATGTTCTGGAAGTGCGCGTCATGCGTGCTCACCCCGTCCGAGAGTGTCAGCCGCTGCGTGCCCGTGACCCCGATCGACAGATCCTTCGTCTTGACAACCTTCGCCGTTTGCAGGAAACGTTCCTTTTCGCTGTCACTCCAGGAACTCAATGCGGTCTGCTCGGCGGCCACCACCAGCAGCGGAGCCAGTATGCCGGCAACAAGCTGGGTCCTTGTCTTCATGATCCTTCCCTTGTCCCTCTCTCCAGGCAATCCTCTTGCCAAGCCGTGAGGCCTGTGTTTTGTCCTCGTTAGAGTATCACCGAATTGCCGGAGTCTATCCAAAAAGTTGGATCGGCCCACGTTTCTCGTCTCCTGGATAGAGGTATAATCCGCGGGAAGGAGACCATCCTATGCGTGACAGGCTTTGGATCATTGGACTGGCGGCGATCCTGGCTCTTCGGCCTTTGCCGGCCGCCTCCCCTGGGAAGGAAGATCCCGCCGGCGCGGGCCTTTCCGCTCCTCGTCTGGCAAGGATCCCGGCGGGAATGAAGCGGTATATCGACTCCGGCCAGGTTGCCGGAACCGTCACGCTGGTGGCGCGCCGCGGCCGGCTCGTTCACCTGGATGCACAAGGCTTTCTCAACCTGGAATCGAAAAAGCCGATGGAGAGCTCGGCGCTGTTCCGCATCGCTTCCATGACCAAGCCCATCACCTCCGTCGCCGTCATGACCCTGCTCGAGCAAGGGTATTTCCAGCTCACCGATCCGGTCTCCAAGTTCATCCCTGACTTCAAAAACGCCAGGGTAACCGTGCCGACCGCGCCCGGCGAGGCGGCAACGCCGTCAAAGCTGGTTGCCGCCGAACGAGAGATTACGATTCAACATCTGCTCACCCATGCCGCTGGCCTCCCCAATACCTATTCCGGTCCGGGCCTGCCTCTGTTTCAAAAGTTGGTAGCCGAGCGCACGCCCTCCACCACGGTCGGAGAGTTTACTCGCAAGCTGGCCAAACTGCCCTTGAACTTCCAGCCGGGTACCGCCTGGGAATACGGCCCTGCCACCGACGTTCTCGGCCATTTGGTGGAGGTTGTTTCCGGCGAATCGTTTGACCGCTATCTGGCGCGGCACATCTTTGAGCCCTTGGGAATGAAGGACACCTTCTTCTGGGTTCCCGATGACCAGCTGCCCCGCCTCGCCACCCTCTACGCGCCGGGAGAAGCCAATCGCGCCACGCCGGCTTCCGCACAGTCCCGGGGCTCGAAAACCTTCTTTTCCGGTGGAGGCGGGCTCATCTCCACAGCCTCGGACTACTACCTGTTCTGCCAGATGCTCCTCAACGGCGGCGAACTCAATGGAAAAAGGATCCTGAGCCGCAAAAGCATAGAATTGATGACGCGCAACCACATCGGCGACGCCCGGATGTGGCCCACATTGAATGGGAACAGATTCGGCCTTGGCTTCCGCGTACTCACCGACCTCGGCCAAGCCGCCCATTTGGGTTCCGTAGGTAGCTATGGCTGGGGCGGCGCCTTTGCCACTTATTTTTGGATCGACCCCGCCGAGCAAATGATCGGCATCTTAATGACGCAGATCCGGCCATACACTCATCTGAACATTCGCGCCGACTTTCAAACTCTGGCCACCCAAGCCGTCGTAGACTGATTCCCCCGGTTAGCGCGTTACTAGCCCGCGTCAATAAGGGCACTCCCAAACCCCTCGTAGAGCCTGCCCGCCCGGGGGAATATGCCTTCGCCTGCCAGGGCGAAGAGACGGCGTACTTCAACTTTTTGATAAAGAAGGTCTTGACGGCTGCCAAAACCTGGGATAACCTTCAAAAGTGGACCAGAATGGTGCTTAACTGGTTTCAGGCTGGTCTAAAAGTGGTTTTGACGTGGTATGGAAGACCTTTTCAAGCCCGGTGTCGACCCTCCTCGGGGAACCGCACAGGCTCGCTGCGACGAAAAAGGCCGGTTGAAGATCCCCGTGGCATTCCAGCGTTTCCTGGAAGCCATTGAAGAAAAAGATGTGTTCTGTACCACCCTGGACAAGCGCACAGCTCGAATTTACCCAATTTCGGTCTGGAAACGCAATCAAAAAACGATGCATGAGCTAAAGGCCAACACCCGCGCCGCTGCCGACGTGGCCCTCATTGCCAACCACTATGGCGCTGATTCGCAGCTCGACGGACAAGGGCGGATTCTGATGCCCCCACTGCTGCGCCGGGAACTCGGGCTGGAAAACGCCCCGGTCTGGATGGAGTACTTCCGTGGCGGATTCACCGTTTACAGCGAGTCCTTATACCAGGAAAAGCTGGTCACGGCCCAGGATGGCCTCGAGGGGAAAGTCGAAATCCTCGAGCAAGGCGGGCTGTTGTGATGGAACTCACCAATGGGGATGCAGTCCATGCAAGAGCATTATCCGGTCATGGCCGGCGAGGTGATCGAATACCTTGCCGTGCGTCCGGAGGGAACCTACGCCGACTGCTCAACCGGTCTCGGCGGGCATGCTCGCCGGATCGCCGGTCTGCTGACCACCGGCCGGCTGATCTGCTTGGATCGCGACGCGGAGTCGCTCGAAAAGGCCAGGCTGCAATTGGCGGAGTTTGGGGATCGGATTGCTTTCAGGCAATCGCTCTTCTCGCAATTGCGCCAGACGCTGGCCAGCCTGGGCGTGGAAAAGGTGGACGGTATGGTCGCTGATCTGGGAGTTTCCCGCTACCAGCTGACCGACCCGGACCGCGGGTTCAGCCTCATGGTTGACGGTCCGCTTGATATGAGGATGGGCCGAGGCGAAGGGCCGACGGCCGCCGACATTGTGAATTTCAGCTCGGAAAACCAAATCGCCGACATCATCTACACATACGGCGAGGAAAGGAGGGCACGGAAGCTAGCTAGAGCCATCGTCCGGACGCGGCCACACCGGACCACTCTTGCGTTGGCAAGAGTGATCGAGGAGGCCGCGCCACGGACGGGAAAACTCCATCCGGCCACCAGGACATTCATGGCGTTGCGAATGGCCGTCAACCGGGAGCTGGAGGAATTGGAAGCCTTGCTCGATCAGGCCTCCGAGGCGTTGGCCACCGGCGGCCGCATCGTCATGCTGACGTTTCACTCGCTGGAGGCGAGGATCGTCAAGACCAGATTTCAACAGTGGGCGCGCGACGGACGCGCCAGCTTGCTGACCAAGCACGTGGTCAGGCCTCAACAAGAAGAAGTGCGCCGCAACCCGGCTTCGCGCTCGGCAATGCTCCGGGCGGCGCAAATCGAAGAACCGCAGTCAACAAGGGATGGGGAGAAGTAGTCATGGCAGCACAAGCAGCATGGTTTGGCAGTGATGGTGGAGACGGTGGTGACAATGGATTCCGGCAGCGGGAGCGCGACCAGTTTCAGGTTCGCCCGCTGCCCAATGAGGATGTCTTCTACTTCCGGACGGTGATAGATAACAGCCGCGTGGTGCGCGATGCAGACCCGGCGATTTGGACCGCCTGCTGGCGCTTTATCACGATGGCCGCCGTGGCGGTTGTGGTAATCGTCGGGCTGCTTTTGCCGAACGCATACGGGATGCTGGCCGGCGCACGGCTCCATAGGCTGGAGCGGGAGAGCAAACAGCTTCTCGCCGAGCGGCAGATGCTGGAGAACGAGCAGTCCCAGTTGCTGAGCCCGGAGCGTCTGGAGCAGTTCGCCGCCACCGAGCAGTTTCAACCGCCGGCCCCCGGCAGCGTTCATTACCTGCCGCCTTCGGATCACTCACTGGCCCTAGCCGGCGGCCAGCGCTAATGCTCCGCCGACAGGAGGCCGGCAGCCGTGGACCCCAAACTCAATCCCGAGGCGATTCGCGCCAGACGTCTGACGGGAATGGCCGTGTTCGGATTCCTGTGGGCGGCGGTGATCGTCGCGCGCCTTTTCTATCTGCAAGGCCCCAAGCATGAGGAACTGCTGAAGCACGCCGACAAGCGGCAACATCTTTCGCTCGAGATCAAGGCCCCGCGCGGGACGATCGTCGATCGCGCGGGGGAGAAGCTTGTCGTCAGCGTGCTGGCGGAGTCCCTGGCCATCAATCCGCGGCTGCTGAAGGATCCGGCGATTGCGGTGGAGATTCTGTCGAGCATCCTGAAGATCGACGCGCGCAAGCTGCTGGAGCGGATTCAGGTGGCGCAAGGGCTGGATCCGGAAGGGCGCAAGCCCCGGAATCCGAAAATGAATCTCGCTTTCCTGTGGGTGAAGCGCAAGATCACGCCGGAGGAGTCGGCGCGGCTGAAAGCTTACAAGTTTGACTGGATGGAGTTCCGCCAGGAGAGCCAACGCGTTTACCTGCATGGCCGGCTGGGCGCGAATCTACTGGGGTCGGTGGATCACGAGGAGAAGGGTAACGCGGGCGTCGAGGAAAGTCTGGATGAAGATTTGCAGGGCCGGCCCGGGCAGGTCAGGGTGTTGACCGATTCGCGCCGCCGCGGCATTGAATCGCGCATCGAAGTTCCGGCGCAGCCGGGCAAGACGGTGGCGCTCACCATCGACATCCGGCTGCAATATTACTGCGACCAGATTCTGCGCGATGCGGCGCTGCGCGAGGGCGCCGTGCGGGGCTCGGCCGTAGTCATGGATCCTCGCAATGGGGAAGTGCTGTGTATGTCGAGCTACCCGAGTTTTGACTCCAACGAGTCCTCCGCCTCGGTGGACTTCGCCAACTGGAACAATCGCGCGGTGACCGAGCCGTTTGAGCCCGGCTCGGTGATGAAGGTCTTTTCCATCGCCGCCGGGCTGGAGTCGAAGGCGGTAGTTCCCACCGATTCCATCTTCTGTCACAACGGGCGGATGCCCTGGTTCGGGAGCCACCTGACCGAGCACCCCGCCTACGGCTGGCTACCGGTGGAAGGTGTACTGTGGCATTCCAGCAATCTGGGGACGGCGGAGATCGCGCGGCGCACGGGCAGCCGCAACCTGTACCGCGTCCTCCACAACTCCTTCGGATTCGGCGCTCCCACCGGCATCGGGCTGCCGGCCGAGTCAAAGGGCAGCCTTGCGCCGCCAGACAAATGGGGGCAGGGAGAATTCGCGTTTGTCAGCTATGGGTATCGTATGAGTGCGACTACGCTGCAGCTGGCCAGGGCGCTGTCTGTTATCGCCAACGGCGGACTGATGGTGCAGCCGCGGCTGGTGCTTTGGAAGCAATCCGATGATGGAAACAGGGAGACATTGCCCCACAAGGCCCCGCAGCGTGTGTTGCGCCCGGAGACGGCCATCCAGACGCAGCTGATGATGGAGGGCGTGATCCTGAAGGGCACGGGCAAGCTTGCCCGCCTGGTGAGTCACACCGCCGGAGGAAAAACCGGAACGGCCAAGATCTGGGACCCGAACGCGAAGGTCTACACCAGTTTTTATAACGGAAGCTTTGTCGGATTTGCGCCGTTATCGGATCCGCGCGTCGTCGTGGCGGTCAGCCTGAGTCAGGTGAAAAAGGCGGCAAGCCAGGTGGCGGCTCCCGCGTTCCGTGATATCGCTTCCGCGGCGCTTCGACTGAAGGGCATTCCTGGCGATCTGCCGGAGCAGCTGCCGCAGGAAACTCCGCCGTTGGTGGCCGCCGTGATTGATCCCGAGCCCGGGCAGCCCGCGCTGGAGGAGACCGCGGTGCAGGCGGCAACAGAAACGGAGCTTGTGGTTGCCCCTCGAGTGCCCGATTTTCGCGGCAAATCGATCCGCGAGGTGATGGTGAAGTCCGTGGAGACGGGCGTGGAAGTGGTTTTGGAAGGCAGCGGGGTGGCTCGCTGGCAGGATCCGCCTGCCGGCGGATTGCTGGCCGCCGGGCGCCGCGTGAAAGTGCACTTTGCGAGATAAATGGCGGTCATGGTGATGGCTGAACAAACTCTGGAGCCGGTCCAGCTCGGGCAGCTGCTGGAAGCAGCCCAACTTGCCATCGATCTGCCGGCGGAGGAGAGTTTGCGCCTGTGGGTCCGCGGCCTGGACTACGATTCGCGGCGCATTGAGCCGGGCTGGCTGTTCTTCGCTTTCGCCGGCAGCAGGGCCGACGGGCGCCGGTTCGCAGCAGCCGCAATGGAAAAAGGAGCTGTTGGCGTGGTCAGCCAGGAGCAGCCACCGCCTGGGTTTTCCGGCTTGTGGATCCGGGTTCCTCATGCGCGCCAGGCGATGGCGCTGATGGCGCGCTGCCTGTATGCGGCGGCGGCGGAGCAGACTCGCGTGGCCGGCGTGACAGGCACGAACGCCAAGACTACCGTGTGCACACTCACGGACCGGCTGCTGCGCGCTGCCGGGCGCAGGACGGCGCTCGTCGGCACGATCGAGTACCAGGTGGCGGGCCGCACCTATCCGGCGCCGAACACAACGCCGGAGGCGCTGGATTTGTACCGGCTGTTTGATGAATTGCGCGCGGCAGGGGGCCGGGATGCGACAATGGAGGTTTCCTCGCACGCTCTCAGCTTGGGGCGTGTCCACGGAGTCAAGTTCCACACCGCTGTATTCACCAACCTCTCGCGCGACCACCTGGACTTTCACCCGGACATGGAATCCTATTTCGCCGCCAAATGCGAGTTGTTCCGAGGCCAGCAGGCCTCGCCGCCGGAGCATGCCGTGGTGAACCGCGATGACGCCTGGGCGCACCGGATTCCGCTTTCTTCTTCGGCCAAGGTTGTATGGTACGGGCTTTCTCCGCAGGCCGAGCTTCACGCCGGCGGCATCGAGGCGGACATGCACGGTCTACGTTTCACGCTGCACTGGCAAGGGCGCGCCTACTCGGTCCAAAGTCCGCTCGCCGGCCGCATCAACGTCTATAACCTGCTGGCGGCTTTCGGCGCCGGCCTCGCCTTCGGCCTGGAGCCGGAGGCGATGGTGGAGACGATGAGGCGGCTGGGGCCCGTCGCCGGCCGCTTTGAGCGTGTCGATCTCGGGCAGCCGTTCCTGGCCGTGGTGGATTACGCTCACACCGACGATGCATTGCGCAACGCTATCTCCGTGGCACGCCAAGTCTCGACCGGCCGCGTGATCACGCTGTTCGGTTGCGGCGGCGACCGCGACCGGGAGAAGCGTCCGCTGATGGGGCAGGCCGCCGGCGAACTCAGCGATTTTGTCGTGCTGACATCGGACAACCCGCGCAGCGAGGATCCGCTGGTCATCATTAACGACGCCCTCGTCGGGCTGCGCCGCACCGACGTCAGCCACCGCATTGAACCGGACCGGCGGCGGGCGATTCGCCTGGCCCTGGAAGAAGCGCGTCCTGGCGACGTCGTGCTGATCGCCGGCAAGGGACACGAGCCGTATCAGGAGCTGGCCTCCGGCAAGATCCACTTCGACGATCGGGAAACAACAAGAGAGATTTTGAAGGAATTCGGTTACGGCCGGGAGGAGGCTCGATGAGCCCCGCGGCCGCCCGATACGATCTCGGCCGTTTGGCCGGGCCTCCGGCAGGCGTGGCAGGACCATGTCACGCTCGCGCCGGAGAATTTGTGCTCATTGGGAGACGCGGCGGCGCAAGCCGGCCATTGGGACGCGAACTTTTTGCCGGCCCATGCCGCCGCGCACTTTTTTGAGCGGGGAAGATGATCCTTCTCAGGCAGGACGATGCTTTACTGGCTCTTATTCGAACGATTGCACACCAGTTTCGGGCCGTTGCGGCTCTTCGGCTATGTCACTTTCCGCGCGGCCTTCGCCTCGCTGACGGCGCTGCTGCTGTGCATTGTGCTCGGCCCGTGGCTCATCGGCCGGCTACGGCGGTTTCAGATTCAGCAGTACATCGGCGAACATGCGCCGGCTTCTCATAAGCGCAAGGCCGGCACGCCTACCATGGGCGGCGTGCTGATTATCATCTCCATCGTCATCCCGACGCTGCTTTATACCAATCTGCGCAGCCCTTACCCTTGGGTGGCCATTTTCGGGCTCGTCTCCTTCGGCGCCATCGGCTTTCTGGATGATTACATCAAGGTAACCAGGCGGCGCAATCTCGGCCTCACCGCCAAAATGAAGTTTTCCTTGCAGGTGCTGGCGGCGTTTCTGGTGGGCGTGCAGTTGGTGGTGCTGCATGCCGCCGGCCAGTATTCCACGGCGATGAATGTGCCGTTCTTCAAGCAGATCAAGCCGGACCTTTTGATCGACAGTCTGCTCGATTCTCCCTACACCTATCCGCTCGCTTTTATCTTCTTTTTCGGTTTTCTGGTGGTCGTGCTGGTGGGTTCGGCCAACGCCGTCAACCTCACCGACGGCTTGGACGGTCTTGCCACTGGACTCATGATCATCGCCGCCGGGGCCATCACTGTCCTGACTTATATGGGCGGCCACCGCGACTTCGCCCTCTATCTGGATCTGTTGCGCGTGCCCGGCGGCGCCGAACTCACCATCTTTTGCAGCGCCATGACCGGCGCCTGTCTCGGCTTTCTCTGGTGGAACGCGCACCCGGCCGACATTTTCATGGGCGACGTCGGCGCCCTCGCATTGGGTGCGGGGCTGGCCACGGTGGCCGTGCTCATCAAGCAGGAGATTCTGCTGCTGTTCATCGGCGGCGTTTACGTGATCGAGTGCCTGTCGGTGATCATTCAGGTGGGTGGCAACCGGCTGTTCGGCAAACGGCTGTTTCTTCGCTCCCCGCTCCATCATCATTTCGAGGAATTGGGTTGGGAGGAGTCGAAGATCATCACACGGTTTTGGATTCTCGGCCTGGTTGTGGCGCTGTTCGCGCTGACCACGCTCAAGCTGAGGTAAGCGAACGATGCAAGTGGCGCGAGTGGAATTGATCGGTGCCGGCGTGCTGGTCATCGGAATGGCCCGTTCGGGCCTGGCCGCCGTACGCCTGCTTGCCGCGCAAGGTGCGCGCGTCACCGCCTGCGACCAGAAGCGGCCGGAGGAAATCCCCGATGCCGCTGCCGATCTTGCCCAGCTGGGGGTGGCGCTGATTCCGCAAACTCCCGATGTGGGACTGAACCGCGATCTTGTGGTCGTCTCGCCTGGCGTACCCGCCGATGCCGAGCCGCTGGCCAACGCGCGCCGCGCCGGTGTGCCGGTGATCGGCGAGCTGGAACTGGCCAGCTACTTCCTGAAGGGGCGCACCATCGCTATTACCGGATCGAATGGAAAAACAACCACAACGGCTCTCGTTGGCCACATTCTGCGCGCATGCGGGATTCCGGCGCAGGTGGGCGGCAACATCGGCACCGCGCCGGCATCGATGGTGGACTCCTCGCGGCCCGGCCAGTGGAACGTACTGGAGGTTTCCAGCTTTCAACTGGAAACGATTTCTCATTTCCGCGCTGACATCGGCGTCGCGCTCAACCTCAGTCCGGACCACCTGGACCGCCACGGGAGCATGGAAACCTACGCGGCGGCCAAATCGCGCCTGTTTCGCACGCAGCGCCAGCAGGACTGGGCGGTCCTCAACGCCGATGATCCGATCTGCCTCTCCTATGCGTCGATCTCGCGCGGGCGGCCGGTCTGGTTCAGCCTGCAGCGCGTAGTCACTCCGGGAGTCTGGCTGAACCGGGGCACGATTCTCTTTGACGATCAAACGGTGATGCAGGCCTCCGAGATCCCCCTGCGCGGCCTGCACAACGTGGAGAATGTGCTTGCCGCTACTGCCGCGGCAAGGCTGGCCGGCGCCGACCTAAAGGCCCTCGCCGGGGCGGTGAAGAGCTTCCCGGGCGTGGAGCACCGTCTGGAATTCGTGCGTTCGCTCGCTGGCGTGGATTATTTCAACGACTCCAAGGCGACCAATGTCGATGCGGCTCTCAAGGCGATCCAAGCCTTTCCCGGCAGCCTCTGGGTGATCCTGGGCGGCAAGGACAAGGACAGCGACTTCACGCCGCTGCGCGATGCGCTGGCCGGAAAGGTCCGCGCCGCTCTGCTGATCGGCGCCGCCGCCTCCAAAATCGCCGCCCAGCTTGCCGGCGCGGTGGAACTGGCGCACTGCGGCGCCATTGAGAATGCTCTTGATTACGCCTGGCGCCACGCCAAGCCCGGCGACACCGTGCTGCTGGCGCCGGCCTGCGCCAGCTTCGATCAATTCGAGAATTTCGAGTACCGCGGCCGCTGGTTCAAGCAATGCGTCAACCGGCTAGCCGAGGGCAGCTCCGAGGAGGTTCGATCATGAAGAAACAAGGACAGGTGCGCGGCCAGATGGACTGGCTGTTGTTTTTCACCGCCCTGATTCTCATCTCCTTCGGGCTGGTCATGGTCTACAGCTCCTCTTCGCTGATTGCCGAGTTCCGCTTTAACAGGGACCACTACTATTTCGTGTTGCGGCAGGCCAGCGCGGCGGCGCTGGCTTTCCTGTTGCTGATGCTGATGAGCCGGCACGACTATCGCAGGCTCCGTTCTCCGCAGTGGGCCTTTGCCGGGCTGGGCGTGATCATCTTCCTGCTGATCGCGGTCTTCGTCGTCGATTCCGAGCACCACCGCTGGTTCCGCCTCCCGCTGTTCAGCGTGCAGCCGTCGGAGTTTGCCAAGCCGGCGCTGATCGTGTTTCTTGCCTGGTTCGTCACCAGGCGGCGGGAGGCGATTAATTCGCCCCACACGGTCTGGCCCGCGGCGATCGCCCTGGTCGGACTGGCCGGCGCCGTCGTCATCGCCGATCTCGGCACGGCGATCGTCCTGGTTGCCACCACCGCGGCGATCTTCTACCTCGCCGGGTTGAACCGCCGCTACACGCTCATCGCCTTCGGAGCCTGTCTGCTGTTCCTCAGCGTGGCCGTCGTCTGGAAGCCGTACCGGCTGAAGCGGCTCATCGATTTCATCGATCCCGACTACAAAGTTCTGATCTACATCAACCCCAGCAAGTCCTGGCTCGCACATGCCAACACGGCTACGGTGCAGGATACCGGCCACCATGCCGAGATGTCCAAGATCGCCATCGGCGCCGGCGGCATGCTCGGCCTCGGCCTGATGCAGGGCAAGCAGAAGCTGCTCTACCTGCCGGAGGCGCATACCGATTTTATCTACGCCATCGTCGCCGAAGAGCTCGGATTTCTCGGGGCCGTGCTGCTGCTGGCCGGTTTTCTGATCATTCTTTACCGCGGCTACCAGCTATATTTCAAGGCGTCGGATGAATTCGGCAGATACCTGGCGGTTGGCGTCACCACCTCCATCGTTTTTCAAGCGCTGCTCAATATGAGCATCGTTCTGGATCTCGGGCCAACCAAGGGAATCCCTCTGCCGCTGATCAGCTACGGCGGCAGCTCCCTGGTCAGCTCGGCCATTTCGCTCGGCTTGCTGCTGAGCGTGAGTGAGAGGGTCAATGAGTCGTGAGCCTCTCCTGTTCGTCATGGCGGCCGGAGGTACGGGAGGCCACATCATCCCCGCGCTGGCCGTCGCCAATCTGCTGCGCACCCGCGGACACCGCGTGCTTTTTGTCGGTACCAGGGAAGGCATGGAGGCAAGGCTGGCCCAGGGAGCCGGATATGAAATGGAATGGGTGGAGATCGGAGGCCTGCAGCGAGTCGGCTTCCGGCGCGCCGTGCGGACGTTTCGCCAGCTCCCCGTTGCCGTCGTGCGGCTGTGGCGGCGCCTGCGGCAGCTGCGCCCCGGGGCCGTCTTCAGTACGGGAGGCTTTGTGGCTGGCCCTGTGATCGCCGCTGCCTGGCTGGCCGGAATTCCCGTTGTGGCCATGGAACCGAACGCCATGCCCGGTCTCACTCACCGCATGGCGGGCCGCATGTGCCGCCGGGTGTTGCTCGGCTCGGCCGCCGCCGCGAGGTTTTTTCCCGCAGGGCGCAGCGAGGTCACCGGCATCCCCGTTCGCGAGGAGTTCTTCGCCGCGCCACCCGCATCCACCGGCCCCCAACTGCGCGTGCTGATCACCGGCGGCAGCCAGGGTTCGCGCACTCTCAACCAGGCGTTTCAGCAGAGTTGGCCGCAGTTCCGGCAACCCGGCTCGCCCGTTCAGTTTCTCCATCAGAGCGGCAAGACCGCCGCCGAGGATCTCGGCCGGGAGTTCGCTCTCACCGGCCTCTCTGGCCAGGTGACTCCGTTCATTGACGACATGGCCGCCGCCTTCGCCGCCGCCGACCTGGTGGTGTGCCGCGCCGGAGCCAGCACCGTCGCCGAGCTGGCCGCTTCCGGCAGGCCGTCCATACTCGTGCCTTTTCCGTTCGCCACCGACGATCATCAGCGGCACAATGCCGAAGCCATGGAACGCGCCGGCGCGGCGCGCGTGGTGGCGGACCGCGACCTTGACGGCAGGCGGCTGCACCAGGAGATCACCGCCCTGGCCGCCGATCCGGTACGACGGCTGCGCATGGCGGAAGCGGCCCGGGCGCTGGGGAGGCCCGAGGCGGCGCGGCGTGCCGCCGGGATTCTGGAAGAACAGGCCGGCAAAACAGTGGTTGACTTGGCGGCGGAAAGCCGAAACAATACAAGATAAAAATGTTTTTTAAGCCCCAGCACCTCCACTTCACCGGTATCGGCGGTATCGGCATGAGTGGTATTGCGGAAGTGCTTCTCAACTTGGGCTACACCATCTCCGGTTCCGATCTCAAGCTCGGGCCGATTACCGAGCGGCTTGCCTCGCTCGGCGCCACCATCTACAAAGGCCACGCGCCGGAAAACGTCGCCGGCGCGCGCGCGCTGGTCGTGAGCTCCGCCGTGACGGAGGAGAATCCGGAAGTGCGCGAAGCGCGCCGCCGCCAGATCCCGGTGATCCCGCGCGGGGAACTGCTGGCGGAGCTGATGCGGCTGAAGTACGGCGTGGCCGTCGGCGGAAGTCACGGCAAGACGACGACCACTTCCATGGTGGCCGCCATTCTGAGCCACGCCGGCCTGGACCCCACCGTGGTAGTCGGCGGGCGGTTGCGCTCCATCGGCGGAACCAATGCGCGCGTCGGCAAGAGCGATTTTCTGGTGGTCGAGTCCGACGAAAGCGACGGCTCCTTTTTGAAGCTGGCTCCGATCCTGGCCGTGGTCACCAACATCGACCGGGAGCACCTGGACCACTACGGCAGCTTCGACGCGGTGATGGCCGCGTTCGCCGAGTTTGTGAACAAGGTGCCCTTCTACGGCGCCGCGATTCTGTGCCTGGACGATGAGCACGTCCAGAGGCTGCTGCCGGAAGTACGCCGCCGCACCGTTACCTATGGCGCCAGCGCACAAGCCGACCTGCGGCTGGCCGACGCCAACTATGACGCCACCGCCAGCAAGTTCCGGCTGCGGCTGCGCGAGCGCGAGCTGGGCTGCTTTGAGCTGAATGTCGCCGGCGCGCACAACGTGCTGAACGCCACCGCCGCGGTGGCCGTGGCGCTGGAACTGGAGGTGGAGCCGAACAAGATCCGCGCCGGCTTGGCCAGCTACTCCGGTGTGGACCGGCGCATGCAGGTGAAGGGCCAGGAGGCCGGGGTCACGGTGATTGACGACTACGGCCACCATCCCACTGAAATCCGCGCCACGCTCGATGCGGCGCGCCTGGGCCGCTACCATCGCGTGCACGTGCTGTTTGAGCCGCATCGCTATTCGCGCACGCAACTGCTGATGGAGGAGTTCGCGCGCAGTTTCCATGCCGCCGACAACCTGCTGTTGATGGACATCTATGCCGCCTCGGAGCCGCCCATCGAGGGTGTGACGGCGGAGGCGCTCGCCGGAAAGATCCGCGAATACGGCCACCGTTCAGTCCACTACGTCGGCACGATGGAGCGCGGCATCGAGGAGTTGGTCCGTGAGGCCGCGCGCGGCGACCTGATTCTTACGCTGGGCGCCGGTTCGGTCACCCTGGCCGGCGACATGATTCTCTCTCGATTATCGGAAAGGAAGTGAATGGGGAAGAAGACAACGGAACCTCCGCGCAAGCACTGGAGGCATTATGTGCTTCCCGCGCTGGCCTGCTGCCTGGTATTGCTGGCTGTCCTGGTGACGTTTCAGGAGATGGAGCGGTTCCTCATTCATGACGTCCGCTTCGGCCTGCGCCGGGCCGATCTGCCCGGGCAGGCTTCGCCCGATCTGCGCATCACCGGCTTAAACCGCACCTCTGCCGCGCAAGTGCGCAAGCTTTTCACCGAAGATGCCGGGCGCAGCGTTTATCTGCTCCCGCTGGCCGAGCGCCGGGAAAGCATCCGCGCCATCGGCTGGGTGAAAGACGCCTCTGTCAGCCGTGCCTGGCCGAACCGCGTGGAGGTGCGCATTCAGGAACGGAAGCCGCAAGCCTTTGTACGGCTGGCCGGCGGTGGCCGCGCCGCACGCCCGATGCTGATCGATGAAGACGGCGTGATTCTTCCCGTTCCCCACGATCCCGTAAGGTTGGAACTGCCGGTTCTGGCCGGCATCGGCGAGCATCATACGCAGCAGGAACGCGCGGTGCGCGTACGCCTGCTGCAGGAAGTGGAAGGCCAGCTCGGTTCGCTGAAGGAATCGATTTCCGAATACGACCTTCACGACCTTTCCTGCGTGCGGCTCGCCATGCAGGTGGAAGGCGAGCCGGTGGTGGTGCTGGTGGGAACGGAACATTATGCGCGGCGCGTGGAGTTGTTTCTGCGCTACTTCAAGGAGATCCGGCGGAAGGCGCCCGGCGCCGGCACATTCGATCTTCGTTTAGAGGGCCGCATCACGGTGGTGGAACAGGAGCCGGATGGCACATAAACCCGAATACGCGGTCGGCGTCGACGCTGGATCCACGCGCACGCGCTGCGTGATTTGCGTGGTGGAAGACGGCGAACTTCGTTTCCTCGGCGCCGGTTCGGCGCCATCGCAGGGATGGCAGCGCGGGCGCGCGGCAGATACCGCGAAGATCTCCGAGAGCATCAAGGCGGCCGTCAAAGAGGCCGAGTCGCGCGCCCGCGTTCTGGTGCGCAACGCCGTGCTCGGCATTGGCGGGCCGGAAGTGGAAGCCATGCAGGGCCGCGGAGTTTATGAGTTTAGCGTCCCCAAGGAGGTCACCGCGGAGGACCTCTCCTTTGCCGTCGGACTTGCCGCGCGCGTCCGCATGGAAGAAGAGCGCCGCCTCATCCATGTGCTTCCCCAGGATTTCACTGTCGACGGACGCGCCGGATTCCGCTACCCCGTGGGCGCCGTCTGCAGCCGCATCGAGGCCAATGTCCTGCTGGTCACCGCCCTGGAAGTGGAACATGATAGCGTCGTCAGCGCCGCGCAGCAGGCCCATCTTCACGTCGAGGACACTGTTTTCGAACCCGTCGCTTCCGCCTACGCTTGTGTCTTCCCCAGTGAGCGCAGCCGCGGCGTCGCCGTGGTTGACCTCGGCGTCGATTCCACCAGCTTGGTCATCTACGACGGCGACGCGGCGCTCACCGCCGTCAGCCTGCCCATCACCTCCGACCACCTCACGCGCGATCTTGCCGCCGGGCTCCGCTACACCAGCGGCATCACCGTGACGCTGGAGGACGCCGAGACGCTGAAGCGAGAATATGGCTGCGCCATGCGCGGCCTCACCAACGACAGCACCCTCATCGAGGTGCCGCTGGCCGACGGCCGCGGCTGGGTGGAAATCTCGCGCATGCAGATCAACGAGATTCTCGAGGCGCGGGCAGAAGAGATTTTCCTCTATGTACGCGAGGAGGCGGCCCGCGTCGGCATGGATCAATCGTTGCTGGAAGGAGTCGTGCTGACCGGCGGCGGCGCCCGCTTGAGCGGACTGTGCGACATGGCCGAAAAGGTGTTGAGCTCGCCGGCCAAGTTTGGACTGGCGGCCGGGATTCGCAATTGGCCGCAGAATTTTCAAGACCCCGCCTGGTCGGTGGCGGCCGGGCTTGCGATGTATTCCGCGCGGCTCAGCCTGCGTAAAAACAACCGCCGGCGTCCGCCGGGGTTCTTCGGACTATTCGGATGGCAATAACGGGAAGGAGCAAACCAACGATGCTGGGTAACTTCGACAACAGGAAGTTCGAAATGGCGGAAGACTTGATACTAGGCACCAAGATCAAGGTGCTCGGTGTCGGAGGCGCCGGCGGCAACGCCGTCGCGCGCATGCTGGAAGTCGGATTGGCAGGCGTGGAATTCTATGTGCTCAACACCGACAAGCAGGCCTTGCAAGCCTCTCCGGTGGCCAACAAACTGGCCATCGGCTCCAAGGTCACCAGCGGACTCGGCGCCGGAGCCAATCCCGAAATCGGCCGCCAGGCTGCGCTGGAAGACACCGAGCGCATCATTGAGATTCTCGAAGGGGCCGACATGGTGTTTGTCACCGCCGGTCTCGGCGGCGGCACCGGCACCGGCGCCGCTCCCGTCGTCGCCTCGCTGGCCAAGGAGCTGAACGCGCTTACCGTGGCGGTGGTCACCAAGCCGTTCCTGTTTGAAGGGCCGCGCCGCATGAAGCTGGCCGAACGCGGACTCGCCGAACTCGCCGGAACAGTGGACACGGTGATCACCATCCCGAACCGCCGGCTGATGGAGATCGCCCCGCGCGGCACCACGTTCCAGCAGGCGCTGCAAATGGCCGACGACGTGCTTCGCCAAGCGGTGCAGGGCATCAGCGACATCATCACCACGCCCGGGCTGATCAATCGCGACTTCTCCGACATCAAGACCATCATGCTCGGCATGGGCTACGCGATGATGGGCACCTCTCTTGCCAGCGGCGAGAGCGCCGCCGCCGAAGCCGCGCGCAAGGCCATCAGCTCCCCGCTGCTGGAAGACGTCGGCGTGCTCGGCGCGCGCGGCATCCTCATCAACATCACCAGCTCCAGCCAGATCATGCTGCATGACGTGGATGATGCGTGTACGCTGATCCGCGAAGCCACCTCCAATGAAGAGGTGCAGATCAACTTCGGCGTGGTCACCGATGAAACGATGGGTGATGAGGTGAAGGTCACCGTCATCGCCACCGGCTTTCAGAAGGAAGAAATGCCGTCTTTCGATTTCGATGCGCCGCGTGCGCGTGCCGCCGCCCTTGCCGCTCCCGTGCCGGACGATCCGCCGATTAGGGAAATTCCAGAGCCGGTGGCGGCTATGCCGGAACCCGAGCCGGAGCCCGAGCCGGAACCGCAGGCGATGGAATTCTCCGAGCCGGAGCCGCCAGTGGAGTTCACGCCGCCGCAGCCCGGTCCTCCGCCGCTGCCCGAGCCTCCGCCGAACGATCTCGATACGCCCGCCTTCATGCGGCGCGAGCGCCGGCTTTTCCACTAAGCGCCGGCCGCTTCCGTCAACTGGCCGAACCGCTTGTACGCCGATTCCCAGCGGGGGTCCGCGTGCGGCGCATATGTATCAACCGCAAAGGAGCGGCGCACGATTTCCCGCGCCTCCCGCAAGCCCTGCACTTGCCCCGCGCCCATCGCCTGCACCAGCACGTTGCCCGCCGCTGTCGCCTCCACCGGGCCGGCCACTACGCTCCGCCCCGTGCAGTCGGCCACAAGCTGGTTCAATAAACGGTTCTGCGAGCCGCCGCCGACGATGTGGATCACCCGGATCGCCTCTTCCGTCAGCGTCTCGAGATTCTCCAGCACTTGGCGGTAGCGCAGCGCCAGGCTTTCCAGGATCACGCGCGTCATCGCCCCTGCTCCGGCAGGCGCCCGCTGGCCGCTGCGCTCGCAGTATGCCGCGATTCTTTCCGGCATGTGGCCGGGTTCCAGAAACGCGTCCGGCTGGATGAAGGCGGTGAAAGGCTCCGCGTCAGCGGCCAGCGCGATCAGTTGCTCGTAGCTGTAGTCATCGCCTGCCTGCTGCCAGGCGCGTTTGCACTCCTGCAGCGGCCACATCCCGGTGATGTTCTTGAGCAGGCGCACGCGGCCCTCGACGCCGATTTCGTTCGTGAAATTCATCTCGAGCGACCGTTCGTCAATCACCGGCTCTTCGAGCTCGACGCCCATCAGCGACCATGTGCCGGAGCTGATATAGCACCAGCCCTCGCCGGTCTCGGCCGGCACTGCCGCCACCGCGCACGCCGTGTCATGGCCGGCCGTGGCATAGACCGGCGTTGTCCCGGGCAAACCGGTCGCATCGGCCACATATTCCAGCACCATACCCAGCCTTGTTCCCGGGCTCACGATCTCCGGGAGAATCGATGCATCCAGGCCGAGCCCGGTGACCAATTCCCGCGCCCACCCGCGGCGCCGTGGATCGTAGAACTGCGACGTGCTGGCGATGGTCCGCTCCGCCTTCGCCTCGCCGGTGAGGAAGTAGTTGAAGATGTCGGGAATGAAAAGCAACTGCTTCGCGGCCTGCAGCGCCGGCGACGCGGCCAGCTTCATCGCGTACCACTGGTACAGCGAATTGATCTGCATGAACTGCACACCGGTGGCCGAGAAGATTCTCTCCTTTCCCACGGCGGCGAAGGCCGCCTCCGGCATGCCGTTGTTGCGTGAGTCGCGGTAATGACGCGGATTGTCGGCCAGCGCGCCGTCGGCTCCCAGGAAAGCGATATCGACGCCCCAGGTATCCACGCCGATTCCTTCGATGGCGGGACCCGGCTCGCGCGCCGCCACGGCCAGCCCTTCCAGAATCTCGTGCCACAGGCGCAGCGTGTCCCAATACAACCCGGTGGGAAGCCTTACGGGCGTGTTAACGAACCGGTGCAACGGCTTCAGACTCAGCCGGCCGCCTTCCAGCGTGCCGAGAATCACACGGCCGCTGTCGGCGCCCAGGTCCACGGCAATGTAGCGGCTCATGGCATCTCAATCACGATCTTGCCCACCCCGTCGCGGTAGTGTTCCAGCAGCTCGAACGCCTCCGGTGTATTGTCGATGGGCATGCGGTGCGTGATGATCGATTCGGGAATGCGCCCGTCGGCGAGCAGCCGGATCGCTTCCGCGCCGCGGTGATTGCTGCGCTTGATCGTCTGGATGCGCAGCTCCTTCGCCATCGCGGTGTGCAGATCCACCGGAAAATTCTTCTGCGAAGGAATCCCCAGCAGCACAAACTGGCCTGCCGCGGCGGCCAGCGCCAGCCCCGCCTGAATCGTCTCCGGGGCGCCCGCTGCGTCGATCACCACTTCCGCGCCGCGCCCCTTGGTGACATCCATCACCGCGTCGACAATGCTCTCTTTACTCATGTCCAAAGCAACGTCGACGCCGGTCTGCCGCGCCAATCGTACGCGGTGCGCCACGCGGTCCGCCGTGATCACGCGGCCGGCGCCCGCCTGCCGCGCCAGCGCCGCCGCCAGCAGCCCGATGGGCCCGGTTCCCAGCACGACAACGGTGTCACCCACGCGGATGTTGACCAGCTCCAGCATATGCACGATCACTGCCACGGGTTCAATCAGCGCCGCCTGCAACGGCGTCAGATCCTCGGGCACGCGGTCCACGTTCCTTGCCGGCACCACCGCGTACTCGCGGAAGAAGCCTTCCGCATGCGGCCCGCCCATGAAGATGCCGTGTATGCAGTTATTGTGCCTGCCTGCCAGACAGTGCGTGCAGTGCCCGCAGCTGACGGTAGGCTCAATGGAAACCAGTTCACCGGGAGAATGTCCCGTGCCTGCGCCCGCCGCCGCTACTTCGCCGACAGGCTCATGCCCAAGCACCATCGGATAGACGGCGGGATTGTGTCCCACGCAGCCTTCCATGTACCAGTGCATGTCGCTGCCGCAGAGCCCCACCGAGCGCAGGCGCACCAGCAACTGTCCCGGGCCTGGCTCCGGCGGCGCCGCCGTTTCCCGCATCTCCAATTGCTTGGGCGCCACCAGCGCGACCGATTTCATAACAAACAGCGTAGTATACCGCGTGCGCCGCGCGATTTAGTGTTAGTCTCTCTAGTTTGCGCCCAGCGGGCGCAGGATGCGCGCAGTGCGAAACAAGGATGGCCTGATCCTCTTGTTGATTGTGATTCTAGGGGCGGCGCTTCGCTTGTTCCGCCTGGACGCGCAAGGCCTCTGGTACGACGAGTTATTCTCCGTCGCCCACTCGGTCCGCCCGCTTCCGGAGCTGATCCGCATTCTCGCCGAGGATGTCGCCCACCCGCCGCTTCACAACTTCGTCCTTCGCGCCTGGTTTCTTGTAGCCGGCTATGGATCGATGCAGGCGAGGTTGGTGTCGGTCATCTTCGGAACGCTTTCCATTCCACTGCTGTTCTTACTCGCGCGCCGGTTCGCTGGTCCCGCGGCCGGCCTTTGCGCCGCCTTCCTGTTGGCCGTCTCGCAGATGGGCGTCTACTTTTCCCAGGAAGCGCGCGGTTATGCCCTACTTCAGTTTCTCTCCTTGATGGCGGCGCTGGTCTTCCTTTCCTTTCTCCAGAAGCCTGACCTGCTCCGGTCCTTTCTATTCGCCCTGCTCGGCCTGGCGATGCTCTACACGCACTACTACGGCGCAAGCACGCTGCTTGCGCTGGGCCTCTACTGGCTGATCTTTCGCAAGGAATGTTCGCCCCTGGTCTTCCCGCGGCTGACAGCCATTGCCGTGGCGTTGGGGATCGCCTGCATTCCCTGGATCTTTATCATCGCCCGCGCCGGCAAAGCGACCAAGGCGTATCTGTTCACGCCCAAGCCGACCTGGAGCCCCACTCTCTACTCGCCCATCGGTGCCTTCAACCACTTTCATGGCATGAAACTGGAATCCATCGAAGGCCTGACCTCTCACGCCGAAGTGCTGCTGGGCCTTGCCGTCTTTGCCTCCCTCATTGCCGCCGCGCTCTGGCTCGTACGCGGCGAAGCCCTACGCGGAGTTCTCCTCGGCTGCCTGCTATCGGCCACCCCCGTCGTCGTCGCGCTCCTTGTCGGCGTCACTGGTGCGATCTTCAACTACCGGCATTACTCCTTCGCCATCCCAGGCTATTTTCTCGCCATCGCCATCGGCTGGAGACTCGTGCTCCGGAACTCCACGATCCGCTTCCTGTGGCTGGCCATTGCTTCCCTCCTCTGCGTCCTCGCCCTGCGGCCGGTCTATTTCAAGCCAACCAAGCCGGACTATCGTCAGGGCTTTCTCCCACTTGCCGAACACCATCGTCCGGGCGACTGTGTCGCCGGACAGCCCCGTGTGTGGAGAAACCGGATTCACTACGCCTGGGAGGTCTATTACGGCGATCGAGCGGCGCTCCGCCTGGTGCCTTTCCACCAACTCCCCGATGTGCCCTCGTCGTGCCGCCGGCTATGGTTGATCTGGGACCGCACTTGGTGGATGAACGCCAACCCACAGACCACCGCCGAGGCTGCTGAGATGGAAGCACGGCTGCGGGCACAGTTTGAGGTGGAGCGGGTCGACGAGCATGAGGCAATACGGCTGGTATTGTTGCGGCGTGTGCACAGCCGTTCCGGAACTCTGGAGACTCCCTGAATAGGCTTACTCCGGTTGGTGGCGCTTCAGAGCACTTCCAGAGGATTTCCCGAGCCAGTAGCTATTTTCGCAGCCGTGCAGAGGCTTGCTTTTCACGCAGACGCATTAGCAGCCGGGCTGTGCGGCGGCCCTTTTGGCCCCTCACCGGTTGAGCCGCAGCGTCTTGATGAAATTATCGAACCGCACGTTGGCCACCGAAACCGCATCCATCATCGTGTCGTCGATTTCATCAGGCGCCTTCTGGTCCTGCGCTGGCGATCCATAGCCCAGCTGTGAAGTCGTGGCGCGCAAACGGTCGGCCAGGAATACCGCGATTGCGAGGTAGAAACGGCTGGCGAAGGCGGCATCGGCGGCGAGCTTTGCCTTGAGCCGCTCGCGATCGACAGCCAGCACGTGCGATGCCTCCATTGTTTGGACGGTGGCCGACGGCGGGCGCGCGTCGACGAAGGAGATCTCGCCCACGATCTCCCCGCTGAGCAGCGTCGCCACGCGCGCGCCGTTCGACCGCTTCACCTCCAGGCCCCCCTCCAGCACGAGAAACAACGACCCGACCGGCTCTCCTTCGCGGATCAAGACCGTGCCCGGCTCCAGGTACTGCTTCTCGCCGTTGCGCGCCAGCCAGTCGATATCGGTCTCCTCCAGCACGCCGAACAGGTACAGAACTTTTCTCATCGGTGCACTTCCTTTTTCCTCATCAGGCAATCTGCCGCCGGGCCAGCGCGGCGAATGCTCCACCGGCCGCCATCAGTTCCGAGTAGGTGCCGGACTCGGCAATCCGGCCTCCTTCCAGCACAAAGATCCGGTCCGCGTTGAGGATGGTGCTCAACCGGTGCGCGATCACGATCCGCGTCGCTTGCAGGCTTTCCAGGCTGCGGCTCACGATCTCCTGCGTACGGTTGTCCAGCGCGCTGGTGGCTTCGTCGAAGATCAGAATCCGCGGCCGGTGCACGATCGCGCGCGCGATCAGCAGCCGCTGCCGCTGCCCGCCGGACAGGCCCGCGGTTTCCGCGATCACCGTGTGCATCCCCATCGGCATGGTTTTCAGATCCTCGTCCAGCCCCGCCATCCGCGCCGCTTCCCAAGCGTCCTCGATGGTCAGGTTCGACGAGCCGACAATGTTTGAGAAAATGTCGCCGGTGATCAGCCGGCTGTTCTGAAGCACGACGCCCATCTGCCGGCGCACGGCCTGCAAGTCCAGCCCGGCCAGGTTGTGCCGGTCGAAGTAGATGGCGCCGCTTTCCGGCTTCTCAAAGCCCAGCAGCAGCCGCATCAGCGTCGATTTGCCGCAGCCGCTCTCACCCACGAACGCGACAAACTCACCCGGCTCGATCCGCAACGAAATATCGTGCAGCACCAGCGGCGCCGGTGGCGCGTAGCGGAACGCCACATGCTGCACCTCGACTGCGCCGCTAAGCACGCCCGGGTCGCCGGCGCCGCCCGGCACCTCGGGCAGCGTCTCCAGAATCGGCTTGGCGCGCTCATAGGTGGGCACGATGTTCACCACTTGCAGCACCGTCCCGCTTAAAGCCAGCGCGGCGCCCAGGAACTGCCCGAACGCGGCGTTGAAGGCAAGGAACTGGCCGGTTGTCATCGCATCGGCCCCCGGCTGGGCCATCGCCCGCGCCGCGAAATAGAAGATCGCCGCCGTGGTCGCGGTCGGGAAAATCGTATCGAACACGGCGAAGCGGTTGGTGATCGCGCCCGCCTGAAAGGCCAGCCGCTTGTAGTGTGAGTAATCCTTCGACCAGGCGGCAAAGGCGCGGCTCTCGGCTCCCGACAGGCGGAACTTCGCCACGCCGCTGATCAGCTCAAACACTACCCCCGACAGCTTGCCGTCCACCTCCGCCAGCTCCCGCACGACGCGCATGCGCAGGCGCGAGGCGGCAACTGTTGTCGCGATCGCAATCACGACGGCCACAATCGCCACCGGCACAAGTTGCGGCCCGTAGTAGAACAGGAGCCCGAAGCTGAAGACCGAAAACACGCCCGAGACCAGCGACGACAGCGCCGATCCGGTCAGCGTGCGCCGGATCTCGCTCACGGCCATGCTGCGCGATGCCAGGTCGCCGGAGGAATAATCGCGGAAGAACGGAACGGGCAGCGCCAGCAGACGGTCCCACACCGCCGCTTGCACGCGCGCGTCCATCTTACCTTCCATGCGCAGGAAGGCGAGATTGCGAGTGACGGTGAACAGCGCCGTCGAAAGGGCCACCAGCAAGAGAAAGCCGCCGATCGGCAGCAGCAGCCCGCGCTCGGCGCCGGGGATCACCGAATCAAACAGCTCTCCGGTGGCGATCGGCGTCGCCATCGCGATCATGCCGCTGAGCATCCCGGCGATCAGAATCGCCGCCAGATCGCCGCGCGCGGCTTCCAGCCCGAACCGGAACACATCCATCGCCGACAGGCTCTTTTGCGGAAACGGCCGGTAGAAGCAATAGGCCACACCGCTCAGCGTCGGGGCCAGCTTTGCGTCCACCGGCTCCGCGCTGCCGCTCGACGGATCCAGCGCCTGATAGCGGTTGCCCGATTGCGGAACCAGCGCCAGCGGCCGGTTGCCGGCCTCGGCAAAGGCCAGCAGCGGTCCGTTATCCTGTTTCCACCACGCGCCGCGCAGCACCGTCCTGCGGTAGCGGATGCCCGATGCGCGGGCGATGGCCGCCACCGGATCCAACGCCTGCCCCGAGGGGCGCTTCAGCGTGATTCCCTGCGCCTCCGCCACGCGTTGCATCGCGGCGTACAGTGCGTCGGAAAGCGCGGCGGCAACGGTCTGGCCCGCTTCCTTGTGCAGCGGAGAAGCGAGGCTGCGCAGTGACTGGTCAAACGATCTCCGCTCCATCTCCGCCTTCGCGCGCAGCCGCCGCTCCCGTTCGACCTCCTCCTGCCCGGCAGAGTCCACGGCCAGCCGCAGCGCCTCTGATTGCCACAGCCGGAAGTCGCCGGGCTCTCCGTCGCGCGCGGCAAGCTCAGGCAGCCGCGCCGCCATCATTCTTTTCCACGCGTCTACTTCCGGAACTCCAGCCGCTGCCTCAATCCGCGTCAGACGTGTCTGCTCTCCGGCCACTGCCACGACGCGCCGGCCCCCGCCCGCCTCAGGCGGAAAGGCGAATACCGTCCGGCCCGCCTCCACGCGCAGCAGATGAACACGCGCGCCCACAGGTTCCTCTCCTTCCATCTCCACCAGGAAAAGGTCCAGCGCGCCTTCCTCAATCTTCCACGCGCAATCCTCCCCATGAAGCGGGAACGGGCGGCCGGGCTGGAGGATTTCCGGCTTCATACGCTTTGAATGAGCCGCGAGTAAGGCCCATCCACCTGGTTCATCTCCTCATGCGTGCCGCGCTGAACCACAACGCCCTTCTCCAGCACGATGATCTCGTCGCAATCGCGGATCGTCGAAAGCCGGTGCGCGACGATCAGGCAGGTGCAGCCGCGCCGCCGCAGGTTCTCCATGAAGCGCTCCTCGGTGCGCGCGTCCAGCGCGCTGGTCGCTTCATCGAGAATCAGAATGCGCGGCTCAATGGCCAGCGCGCGCGCGATCTCCAGCCGCTGCCGCTGACCGCCGGAGAGATTGCGCCCGCCCTCCTGCAGCGTGTAGCCGTAGTCGCTGTTCATCTTGGTGATGTCGTCGTGGATCACCGCGTCGCGCGCCGCCTCAATCACGCGGTCTTCACCGATCGTCTCATCCCACAGCACGATGTTCTCCCGCACCGTGCCGCCGAACAGGAACACGTCCTGATCCACCATTGATAGCGAGTTGGTGATCGTCTCGCGCGGCAGCTCCCGCCGGCGCTTGCCGTCAAACAGGATCTCGCCCGACCACGGTTCATACAGCCCCGCCACCAGCTTCGCCACCGTCGATTTGCCGCTGCCCGACCCGCCCACCAGCGCAACCCGCTGCCCGGGCTTCACCACCAGGCTGAAATTCGAAATCAGCGGCGCCTCCAGACGGCTGTAGCCGAACGTCAGCTCACGCACCTCCAGATGCCCTTGCAGCCGCACAAAGGCGTCAGGCGCAGTGACGCGTTCGGCCACCATCTCATCGGTCTTGTAATTCAGAACATCGTCCAGCCGGTTCAGGTCCCCTTCAATCTGCTGCACGCGGGAACCCATCTCCACCAGCCGGTTCACCGGCTCAATGAAACGGTCAGCCAGGCTCTGAAAAGCGATCAGCATGCCCATCGTCAGCAATCCGTCCATCACGCGAAGCCCGCCCAGCGTCAGCACCGCCGCGCTGTTGAAGGCGGTGAGAAACGCGGGCAACACACTGACCCACATCGAGCCGGCGACAAGATCCTGCTGCGCGTTGAGCACCTTTGCCTGATGGCCGGCCCATCGGCTGAAGAAGTCCGATTCCGAGCCGGTCGATTTCAGCGTCTCGATGATCTGCAAGCCGTTCATCGAAACGCCCATCAGCTTGCCGGCCTCCAGTAGCAGCCGCTGATTGTCCTCCTTCCTGCGCCGGGATATGAAACGCAACACCGCGAAATTGCACAACGCCACGCCGATGCTGAGCATGGTCAGCGTCGCGTCATAGCAAAACATCAGCGCCGCGAAAAAGCCGATCAGCCCGATGTTGACCAGGTTGCGCGCCAGCTCGCCCGATAGCAGTTCCGCGACACGATCATTGGCCTCCACCCTGGAGCCGATCTCGCCCGCGTAGCGCTGCCCGAAAAACTCCATCGGCAGCCGCAGCACGTGCCAGAAGAAGCGCGACGCCGCGCTGATGCTCAGCCTTGACTCCAGCCGCTGCAGGCCGTTCGATTGCAGCGACACCAGCGCCGCTTCCAGAATCGCCGTTACCGCCATCGCCACCAGCAGCGGGCGCAGCCAGCTCTCCATGCCGCCGATGAGAGAATTATCGACGAAGATTTTCGAAAAGATCGGGATCACCAGCCCCGGCACGGCCAGCGCCAGCGTCGCCAGCACCACGTAGCTCAGCGCCAGCCGGCTTCCCGGCAGCCGCCTGGCCAGCAATCCCAGAAAGCTACGCTTCTCGCCGCCTTTTTGAAACTCCGCCGTCGGCTCGAAAGTCAGCACCACGCCGGTGAAGGATTGGTCGAACTCCTCCACGGTCACCGTCCGCCGCCCGGGGCCGGGGTCGTTGAGAAACACCTTACCCTTGCCGAACCCCTCCACCACCACGAAATGGTTGAAGTTCCAGAAGACGATGCAGGGCATGCGCATCGTCCGCAAATCGGCGGGCTCCTTCTTGAAGCCCTTGCAGGCCAGCCCGTAGAGCCGCGCCGCCTTCATGACGTTGCTGGCTTTGGAACCGTCGCGGCTGACCCCGCAATCCACCCGCAGTTTTTCCAAGGGCACGATGCGCCCGTAGTAGGCAAGGATCATCGCCAGCGATGCGGCGCCGCATTCCACCGCCTCCATCTGGCGCACGGTGGGAGTCCTTACGCGCGCGTTCCTCATCTCAACTCAGACCCAGGGAGCCTTTCACCGAAGGGAACAGCAGCGTGATGGGAGCCTGCTCGCGCGTCACCACCGTGCCCACGCACAGCGTGCCGCTCGACAGCGTCACCGGCGGCCCGGCCGGCGATGACCAGCGGAACCCGCTCACGCTGGCGGGGTCCGTTTCAATCTCCACGCGCACTTCGTTCACCGGCCCGAGCCGCGTAAGCTGATCCACCAAGCTTTCGTTTTCGAAATTGCGCATCAGGGCGGCGCGTGTGGCCGGATAGTCCGCCACAAACACGATCCGCCCTTTCAGGTAGCCGTACTCCTCGCGCTTCACGGTGGAGGGCGAAATCTGGACCTCCATGCCAGCCGCGGCATCCTTGGCCTTGTCCGCGGGCAAGTACATCAGCACTTCCAGCTTGTCGGAGGTGGACTGTATGCTCAGAAGCGGCGTTCCGATCGCCAGCATCGTCCCCGGATGCACCTGCACTTCCAGCACCTCGCCTTCATATGGGCTGATGACTTCGGAGGCCAGCGCCAGCTCCTTGCGCAGCGCCGCCGCGCTGCGTTCCAGCGATGCAATGCGCGCGTCCAACTCCGCCGCCAACTCGCCCGGCTGCGTCTCGGTGGCGAACAGCTGCGCGGCAAGCTGCTTCAACAGCGCCTGCTTGTCCTGTATCTGCGCGTTCAGCGCGACGATCTTCTGCTGCGTGGCGATCACCTGCTGCCTGGTGATCAGCCCCTTGGCCAGCAACTGCTCCTCCACCGGCACCTGTTCGGAGGCCAGCCGCACCTGCTCGCGCAGCTCCTTGATCTCGCGCTCGGCGTTGGCCTGCTGGCGCCGGATCGACTCGATCTGAAGTTGGGAGGCATCGGAACGCACGCCAACGGCCCGCTTTTTCTCCAGCCGCGCCTCGGCCAGCGTCTGATGCGCCATGCGGATTCTCTCAAGCAGCGAAGGCTGGGCGATGGTCGCCACTACTTGTCCGCGCTCGATCCGGTCGCCCACCTTCACCTTCAGGCTCGACACCACGCCGGTTCCCGGAGCCACGATATTCAGCACCCCGCCTGTCCGCACGATGATCCCCTCGCCGGCCACGGTCGTGCGCACCGTGCCGCGGACCGACCACCAGCCCGCGGCGCCGAGCATCAGCAGGATCGCAAGCAGCGCCAGCCAGTGCCGCGGCCGCGTCACGCGCAGCAGTTGGTCCAGCTGTTCCGGAGAAGAAAGCCGCTCCAGCGCTACCGCACGGAATATCTTCTTATTCATGCAACCCGCGCGGGCTCTATTTGCCGCGCTCCAGCCATGCCAGCCACGCCGCTTGGCCCGCGTCGGCGTTTGGGTCCCATTCGATCCGCGGCTGCATGGGATCGCCGCCGGTCCCCCCGGCCACTTGCGCCAGGTCGGCTTCGGACAGTTCGCTCTCCGGCAGCGCGGGTTCCGGAAGGACAATCGTCATGTTGTAGCCTTCGCTTTCTATAAACCGTGCGCGGAACCCATCAGGAACCGGCAAATCCGATACCTGGGCGATCGCCTTGCGCGCATTCACCAGGCACAGCTTGCGGAACTCCGGATCCACGCTGCTGCGGCGTATGATTTCATTCAAGGTCTTGCGTAGGGTATCTTGAGTCCATTTGGGCATTGTCTGTTGCGTACATCCGTTTTACGCGTTTTCCTCAACGAATGTCAATCAAATCCAGGCTGTTGGCTGCGGCCGAAGGCGGCTCAAAGGGGGCTAATGCACGTGCGCCTATATTCCCCAGTTCCGCGGTGGCTGCAGATGGCAAACCACCAGCGCATCCTCCTTTTCCTGGATCACGGCGGGCAGGCTCATCCAGCATTGGCGCAACTGCCCCACCCAGCTCCGCACGCGTTTGCGGAAATCGCGCGGGTCGCGCCAGCCGGTTACGCCGAGCCGTTCACCCAGTCCGCCCCGGCCGAAATATTCCACGCGAACGTAACGGTCGGGCCGGACGCGATAGGCGCGCTCGGTGAGCCAGACGTAGAAATCCAGCGTCGAAGGAGAATCGGTGAGAGCCTGCACGACGCCGAGTTCCAGCGGCAGATAGTTGGCGCTGACGTAATCCCAAAACGGGCCGGAAAGCTTGATCCGGTTCAGCTCGTCCGTCTCGCGGTCGAACCAAAGCTCGGCGTCTTCGCACAGCCTGCCGGTGATCGCCAGCGGCCCCATCACGAACGAGAACCTCGTGTGCAGGACGCGGTTCAGCCGGTCCCGCCACCGCGCATAGTTTCTGCCCGACGGCGGAAGCCCGAACAGCCGCAGCATCTGATAGGCGGCCGGCAGCGTGACATGAGGCGTCCGCTGCCGCACCGCCGCCGTCGCCAGAAGAATGAGAACCAGCCTGTCCTGCCCGTACGGCAGTCCGTGCCGCGGATGCGGTTGCAACCGGAACTCGGCATCGCCCCAGTGGCGCACCCAGTCCTGGCCGGGATTCTCCGGGGGACGCACGGGCAGCCACGCCGCCGGATGGGGGCGCAGGCCGAAGAGGAACTGTCCCTGTCGATTCATCATCATTCTCCCCGCGAATTCATCATGTTATCGGAGTTTCCCCCTTACAATGGAATGCGGAATCGTAACATCCATCGGGAGGCACGTGTGCACAGATTGCGGATTCTGGTTCTGATGTGTGCGGGGGCGGCAACCGCGGCGGCGCAGACAGCCGGCGGACTCACGCTCGCAAAGGCGATCGACTCCACCCTGTCGCTCCATCCGCTGCTCGGCGTCAGCCGCCAGCAGGTGGCGCTGCGGCAAGGCATCCGCAGGGAGGTCTCCGGCGCCTTTGACCGTCTCTATCAAAGCGGAGGCCGGCAGAGTTACTCGCACGCGCCGGCGCTCGATAGCTCCCTCCGTTTTCGCAACGACGGGGTCAACTCCACTTCCGTCGACGGCGCCGCCATGAAGCTCTACCGCAACGGCGTCACCGCTGGCCCCACCGCCGTCGTGTCGCGGACACGCAGCCCTTTGCTCACGCCCGACGGGCTCAACCTGTCGCGGATGGCCTTCGAGGTGAGTGTTCCGCTGCGGCGCAACGCCGCCACGCAGGTCATCGCACGCGAAAACTCCGCAACGCAGGAAGTGGACGCGGCGCGCTTTGACCTCAATCAGACCGCCGCCAACTTGCTGGCGGAAACCGCCGTGCGCTATTGGGAGCTGCGCGGCGCACTGCTGCTGCTGGACGTCTTCCTCGGCTCGGAGCGCCGCGGCGAGACGTTCCTCGAAATGACGCAAACTCTCATCCAGGCCGAGCGCATCCCGCGCAACGACATCAACCTGGTCCGCGCCAACCTTGCCGGCCGCACCGCCACGCGCATCGAGTCCGAACAGGCCGTCATCGCCGCGCGCCAAGCCCTCGCCTACGCCATGGGCTTGGTTCCCGAAGAAATGCAGCGGCTCGCCGATCCGGCAGCCGATCTGCCCGAATCCGCCTCCATCCCCGGTGAGGACGCCATCCGCGCCTACGTCAGCAGGGCGCTCGCCCGCCGCACCGACTATCAGGCCGCGCAGCGCCGCGTCGCCGCCGCTCGCGCGCTGGTGCCCGGCGCCGAAAATCAGACAAGGCCCAGTATCGACGTTGTCCTCTCGTCCGGCTACAGCGGTCTCCGCGCCGGCGCCGCTCCCACCAGCACGCTCGCCTCGCTGTTCCGCGGCGTCGGCGGAGCCGATGCCATCGCCAGCCTCCGCTACGAATTCGCTCCCGCCAACAACACCGCCCTCGGTCGCCTCGCGCAGGTGACGGCCACCGTCCGCCAGGCCGAATTGCAGGCCTCCGATCTGGCCCGTTCGATTACCGCGGACGTGAATGTGGCCGGTCAGGCGGTCCGCAACGCCGCCCTGCGCACCGAGCGCGCCCGCGAATCGGTCGCCGCCTTTCAGGATGCCCTCGCCGCCGAGCGCGACAAATACACCCTCGGCTTCGGCTCGCTCGTCGACATTCTCACCACGGAAGACCGCCTCACGCAGGCGCTGGTCTTGCAGGTCCGGGCGCAAATCGACTATGCTCAGGCGCTTGCTGATCTCCGTCAAGCCACCGGCACTATCCTGGAGCCGGATGCGGACTTGACCACCCTGGTTGGCGCCAATCTGGAACGCGATTTCCGCTCGGCGCCGAAGCCGTAGGCTGGAGCACGTGCATCGTGTCCTCGGCACAAGAAGAATAGCTCGGGTTTCTTGGCACGTGCATGAAATCCCGCCCTATCGACAGAATTTCCCGACCATCGGAACCACCCCAGAATCCCCATCCGATCATGGCGTCGTGCATTAGCTCCCTCTTCGGCGCTGAAACGGCGTTTCCTGCCTCTTATTTCATTGACAACACGACCAAAAACAAAGTAAAACGGTGCTACGAGAAATGATGCGCCACGGCGCCAATTCGGATTGGATACGCCAGATGCTGGGCCAAGCTCCGCCGGTCGAGATCACCTCCGACTGCACCAACTGCGTGATGGTCAAGCCGGAGGGCGAATCCATCGGAGCACAGTTCTATTTTGACCCTGACGTTCGTTGCTGCACCTATGAGCCGGCGCTGCCTAACTACATCGCCGGTCGCATTCTCCGCGACAGTGACCCGGAACGCGCCGCCGGCCGCGCATCGCTTGAGGCCCGCATGGCCCGCCGCGTCGACACTCTTCCCTGGGGAATCCGCCGGTCCAAGCGCTTCGACACTCTGTACGGCAGTAACGCCGCCCTGTTCGGCCGCGCCGCCGATTTGGGTTGCCCGCACCTAACGGAGGGCAGTCTGGGTTGCGGTATTTGGCCGTACAGGCCCGGAGTCTGCTCCACTTGGTATTGCAAACACGACCGCGGACAGACCGGCCATGCTTTCTGGAACAACCTCGCCCTGCTGCTGCGCGAAGTCGAGCTGATGATGGGCGCCTGGTGCGTGGCCGAGTTGCACGGCGGCCGCGCGGCGATGAGGCAGGCTTTGAATCCGGAAGCCGGAATCCCGGTCAGTTCCGATCTCGGCGGAGAGATGGATGAGAAGGAATACGGCAAGCTTTGGGGCAACTGGGCCGGCAAGGAGGCGGAGTTTTTCCAAGCCTGCGCGGCGAAGATGGATGACATCCGATGGGAGGACGTCGAGCGTATTGGAGGTGTCCGGATGCGGACCATGGCTGACCTCACACGCACCGCCTTTGAAAAGCTCCTCGACATGGACGTGCCACAACGCCTTCAAGCTGGCCCGTTCCGCATCCTTGCCTCCTCGCGCGGCAAGCGGACCGTGGAAACCTACAGCGGCTTTAACCCGATTAAGATGCCCGAGGCGCTGTTCCGAGCATTGCCTTACTTCGACGGGCGGCCCACCGCAGAATCCATTGCGGAAATCCGCACCAAGGAAAAGCTCAGGCTGCAACCGGCTCTTGTCCGTCGCCTGGCCGATTTCGGAATTCTGGAAGAGATAGACACTTAGGCACGGACTTCAGCATGAATGAAGAGAAACCCTAGCAGGACACCAACAACAGAGAAAGGAAATCAACATGAGCGAAGAAAAACCCAAGGAACAGGAAGAACAGGAATTAGGCCAGGAAGATCTGGAGAACGTCTCCGGAGGAATCCTGATCGGGCTGAACCAGGCTGCCCAGAAGGTGCGCCTGGACCCGGCTGCTCCCTCTCCTAAACAACCTGATACATCCAGCAAGCTTGGTTTTGACATCATCAAAACTACCTATCAACCCCCCCCCTTTTGAGATCGCTTAGGAGAGGAGCCCGCTCAGCATGGAGGAGTTCCGGCTGCTGCAGGAAGCGGGTTTTAACCGCGGACTCCTCTCCTACTTAACCTCCCTCCCGTCACTGCCCGCCCAGATAGGTTCCCCACTTCCAGCCATTCACTTCCCTTTTACTCTCCATGTCCACTATGTCAATGAAAAATATGCATGTTAACATAAGCAAACGGCTTCCATGAGATCTTATGCACGATAGCCAGTCCCGTCTCCCACATGGCTCATCTGCCTCTCCGGCCCATACCTTTCCCGCACTGCAACGGGATCTCATGCCCGATAGTTGAAACCTGAAAAGAATTCCCGCCATCGCCTGCCAGTGGGAACTAATGCACGAGGCTGCGATACGGCTTCAACTCGATCCGGTGGTGATTGGCCTCCAGCAGCCACACCCGCCGCCCCTCGAAATAATCGATCAATTCTCGAGTCCGCTTCTCATCCATCTCCCGCGCCCACACGATCCCCTCTTCGTCAATATCGGCCCCGTTGTAAACCCATTCTTCCGGCGGCGCGATCCTCGGCAGATACCGCACCAGAACAAGGTCCTTCCCCGGCGTCGCCTCCAGCTGCTCCCGCAATCGCGGCCGATGCAGTTCCCATTCAATCGACCACCACGACGCATACGACTGCTGGAACTCCATCCCAGACAGTTTCGCCGCAGGCGGAACCACCAGCATCGCCACGCACGCAATCACAATCGCCCGTCCAAAAACGATCCCGTAGGGAATTCCGCAACAGCTCCAGGCATGCAATCTCCGCATCGACTCCAGTACGAACAACAACACCAGCCCGCTCACCGGCGCCAAGCTCTGCGGATACAGCGCCGTCTCCATCGACAGTCCGAGCAGGCTCACCGCCGCCATGAACACCAGCGGCCGGTTCTTCCGACGCCACAACGCCGGAGGCAGCCCAACCAGCGCCACCGTCAGCCCCGTGCCAAACAGAAACCGCCAGATCGCCGCCAGGTTCACAACCGTTCCCATCGCCGGCTGCCGCCGCCGCATCATCTGCTGTTCCAGTTCCCATTTGTGGAACTCGCCCAGCATCTCGTGCCGGTAACTCTGCTCCGGCCGCGGTTCCTGGAACACGAATTGCCTCGCCATCCGATACGTCTCCGCATACAACTCCTGCACCGGCTTCCACGCATCGCCCGTTACCCGCCACTGCTGATAAACGATCCCCACCGTGACGGGAGCCATCACCGCCGCCATCCACAGCGTCACCGGCAGGCTCCGCGCCTTGAACCTCGCCACCACCACCGCCAGCACCGCGCCGATTACCAGCGCCCCTGCGTACGGCCGCGTCAGCGCCAGGATTGCCGCGCCCGCCGCCATCGCCAGCGCCTGATTCCTCCCAACCGCGCCCCTCCTCACCATGTACCCGCAGGCACCGATCGCCAGCGACCCGCCAATCACCTCCAGCGCCGGACTCCAGTAGGAATTAATCCAGTACGTGTACAGGATCCAGCGCATCGCCGCCAGGCATGCCCCCAACAGTGCCCAGCGCGGCGGCGCCCACGCCGTCAGCATCCAGAATAAGACTCCCGGCACCGCCGCTGCCGCCACCACCACGGCTACCCACGGATGCCCGGCCATTTTGCCCAGCAGTAGCAACAGCCCCTGTCCCGGCGCGCTCACCGCCGCGTATGCCGGTTGGTGCACCACATGCGGGCTCTCAAAATGCTCCCAATGAGCATGCGACGGATTCGCCGCCCGGCCTTTCGCAAATGTGTCCGCGGCCAGTAAGTGCGCGAACTCCGCCGGTAAGTGCGGCTCCGGCACGGGAAACAGCGGCAGCAGCGCCAGCCGCAAACCCAAAACTGCTGCGCCCAGCATCAGCGCCGCCCGCAGCGGCTTGCCCGCCAAATCCACCGCCCGCCTCTCGATCCGCTCGATCCAGTGCCAGCCCCAACCGGGCCGCAAGATCCACACGGCCGCCAGTACCGCCAGCACCAGCTGCTCTGCTTGCAGATAGCGCGGCTCGGTCAGCCATCGCCACAGCTGTTCGCGAACCGGGTCCATGCCCTTACCCGGTCTGCTCCCGCGCCTTCACCGGCGCCGCGATCCCCGAGGCGAAAGGACTGAAGTTCGTCCCATGGTCGAACACGTCCACCCCCTCCAGCCGCTTCAGCCCATCCACCACCAGGTAAGTGAATGGCGTCGCCAGTGCTTCATACAGAACCTTGCCGAGATAGCCCGAGTAAATCAGTGTAATGATCATTCCCCAGCTCTGGCTGCCCCCGAACGCGATCAGAATCACCAGCGCCGTATCCACCAACTGGCCTACCACTGTCGAACCAATCGTCCTTGTCCACAGATACTTCCCGCCCGTCAGGATCTTCATCCGCGCCATCACGAACGAGTTGGCAAACTCGCCCGCCCAAAACGCGACCAGGCTCGCCACCACCATCCGCGGTACAAAGTTGAACACCGTGGCAAACGCCTCCTGGTCATGCCAGTCCGGCGCCGGCGGTAGCGCCACCACGATCATTCCCAGCCCCGCCATCACCGCCGAGGCCAAAAAACCAGTCCAGATCGCCCGCCGCGATGCGCCATACCCGTACACCTCCGTGAAGATGTCTCCAAAGATGTAGGTGATCGGAAACAACAGTTGCGCCCCGGAGATCCGGAACGGTCCAATCGCCGTAATCTTGGCCGCCACAAGGTTCGAAATCAACAGAATCACGACAAACGCATTGATCAGCAGGTCCAGATACCGGAAGCGTTGATGGTTCACGGAAACTTCCAATTGTACTGCACCCGTTTCTCGCTAGCCTCTTTGTGCCAGTGGTGGATCAGTTCCGGCTCGCGGAACCGGAACCCGAACCGCGCCAGCGTATTCATCATCGGTGTGTTGGCTGCGGAAAACTTCACCACAACCTCCCGTGCTCCCTCTTTCGCCAGCAGGTGGAAGGAGCCGTGGAACAGCCGGTAGCCCAGCTTCAATTCCCGCGCCCGCTCCTCCACCGCCACCAGCCTCAGGTCCGCTGTCTCCCCTTTCAGCGTACCGTGAAAGAATCCCTCCACCCGGCCGCTCTCCTCCACCACATACACCCGATCCGCGCCGCTGCCCCCATCCCGCAATCGCTCCATCCAGATCCGGTAACGCCGGTTGGCCAGTTCCCGCGGAAACCGCGGATCGGCATGGTAACGTCCGGCCTGAAATGCGGTGCCGGCTATCTCCACAACCCGCCCCCACTCCTCTTCCCGCGCCTCGCGCACGCCCTCCGCCCCCTTCTCACGCACCTTTGCCGGAATCTCCCGCAGCCTTCCCGACAGCGCCTGGTCCACGAACTTCCACCCCGCCTCTTGCAGCCACATGGAAGCGTCGCGCCGCGAAGGTGTAATCGTGCACACCGCCACCTCCACGCCACGCTCCCGGCACCACTGCTTCCAAGCCTCCAGCCCTTGCGCGCCAGCCTTCTCCCAGTTATCCGATAGCCGCAACTCCGCCACGGGGAATCCGAAGATCTCGCAATCCCACTCCAGTAGCGCCGCTACCCCCAACTGCTCGTCCTGCCGCCCCACCCGCTCCCACAGCAGCTCCTTCATCGCCCTCTCCTACCCGCACCGGAACGCACGCACTGCCTCCACCACCCGCTCCATATCCGCTTCCGTCAGTCCGCGATAGAACGGCAGCCGCACCAACCGCCCGCTCACCGATTCCGTCACGGGACAATCCCCAGCCTTTCCTCCGTACCTCCTCCCCATCTCCGACAAGTGCAACGGCTGGTAATGAAATACCACCAGGATGTTCCGCTGCTTCATATGCGCCAGAAACCTTGCCTGATCCTGCCCGCTCGGAAGCACCAGGTAGAACAAATGCGCCGGATGCCGGCAATGCGCCGGCGCCTCCGGCAGCGCGACGCCGTTCTCTCCGGCCCAGTTGGACAGTTCCCTCCGGTATGCATCCCAGATCTTTCTCCGCTCCCGCTCGATCAAATCCCGTTGCTCCAGCTGCGCATAGAGGATCGCCGCAAGAATATCCGACGGCAGATAGCTCGACCCCACATCCACCCACGTATACTTGTCCACTTCGCCCCGGAAAAAACGCTTCCGGTTTGTCCCCTTCTCCCGCACAATCTCCGCCCGTTCCACGTAGCCGGCATCGTTGATCACCAGAGCCCCGCCTTCTCCGCACGAGAAATTCTTCGTCTCGTGAAAACTCTGCGCCGAAAGCGCGCCGAAACTCCCCAGTTGTTTCGCCTTGTATGTCCCGAACAGCCCGTGCGCATTATCCTCGATCACCGCGATCCCGTTCCGCCCCGAAATCGCCATCACCGCCTCCATCTCGCAACCCACTCCGGCGTAATGCACCGGCACGATCGCCTTTGTCCGCGGTGTCACCAACTCTTCCAGACGGCTCTCGTCCAGGTTCAGCGTGTCCGGCCGGATGTCGGCGAACACCGGCCGCGCTCCGTGAAGCACAAACGCGTTGGCCGTCGACACAAACGTGAACGACGGCAGGACCACCTCGTCACCCTCTTTCAGATCAAGCAGCAGCGCTGCCATCTCCAGCGCATGCGTGCACGATGTGGTCAGCAGCACCTTCGCCGCGCCCAACTCCTGCTCCAGCAGTTCCTGGCACCGCGCCGTGAATGGACCGTCGCCGGATACGTGCAGCGATTCCATCGCCTCCCGGATGTACTCAATCTCTGCTCCGGCCTGCCGGAACCGGTTGAAGGGAATAAACGCCGGCCTAGCCTGCATGCCCGGCCTTCTCGACGCGCGATTCCAACCGCCTCGCCACCACATACGGTGGACGGTCCATCATCCGCGTATGCATCCGCGCCAGGTATTCGCCGATTATCCCCAGCGCGAACAGTTGCACGCCGGAAAAAATCGCGATCACCGATGCCAGAAACGGGAACCCCGGTAAGCTGCCCCCCTCCATCCAGTAGCGCCCCATCACAAACGCCAGCACCAGCAGGCCGAATGCCGCCGCCGTAAACCCCAGTATGCTCGCCATCCTCAGCGGCAGCGTGCTGAATCCCGCCACCATGTTCACCCCGTGTGTTACGAGCTTGCCCAGCGTGTACTGCGACGCTCCCGCCTGCCGCGCGTCGTGGCGCACCGTCACCGCTTCAAACCGCGCCGCACCCCAACTCAGCAGCGCGTCAATCGACACGTACGGGCTCTGATAACCCGCGAAAGCCTCCCGCACCGAGGCGGGAAACGCGCGGAACGGACTCACCTTCCGCGCCGCCTCCACCCCCATCACCTGGCTCAGCGCCAGCGTCACCACACCGGAGCTGATGTTCCGCCACAACCCGTGCCGCCGCCTCTCCGGAACCCCGTACACCACTCCTCCCGTTTCCTCCAACCTCTCCAACAGCCTTACGATCTCCTCCGGCGGATTCTGCAGATCGTCGTCCATCGTCACGATCCGCTCCCCGGCTGCCGCCCGGATTCCGCAGAGCAGCGCCGCATGCTGCCCGTAATTCCTCGGTAATTGGATGGCGCTGATCCAGCTGCGTCCCCTGCGCAACTCCTCTATTGCCCGCCAGCTCCCGTCCCGGCTTCCGTCATCCACCAGCACCACCTCGTAGCCCACACCCAGTCCCCTTAACACGCGCTCCACCCTCTCCATCAGCAAGCCGAGCGTGGCCGAGGAGTTGTATACGGGAATCACCACCGAGACGGATCCGGTCTCCATGCTTCGCAGATCCTATCAATATAGCAGCCGGTTGTCTTCTTCCGATAACACTGACACCGGCGAAAATGCGGCGAAAGGGTTTCCTAAAACCGATCCAGACAGTATAATGGGGACAATTCAGCGGCGGGAATTTGTCAAATTCCCACCACTGCAAGGCCCGGGGCTTCATCAAGTCCGGGCTGAATCGAAGGCCCTTCCGCCTGAAAAGCGGTAACAACTAAGGACAAGGAGGGCATATGTCCACAGCCAATATTTCCACGGCTCGCCGTCTGTTCGAACAAGGATGGGGCGGCCGCAATCTCAGAGTCTTTGACGAAACCTGCCACAGGACCATGGTCAACCACGATCCCGTGTCGCCGGACCTCAAACCCGGCCTCGATGCCGTCAAGGAAAACGCCAGCGGTTATTTCACCGCTTTCCCCGATCTCACCTTCACCATCGAAGACATCATCGATGCCGGCGACAAGGTGATCGTTCGCTACACCGGCAGTGGTACGCACAAAGGTCCGCTCGCCGGCGTTGCTCCGACAAACAAGCGCGTTTCCGCCGGCGGAATCACCATCCTCAGGTTCCAGGGCGACAAGGTCGCCGAATCCTGGGCCTATTGGGATGCGCTCGGCCTCATGCGTCAACTCGGCGCCGTGCCTCTCGCCGCAAAAGCGGGAAGATAGCGGCATCCAATCACCGCCATCCCGCGCCCATCGCGCGCGCGGCGCGATTTGCCATAATTGAATTGGCGTGGCAGAGCGGGATCTACATTCGCATCTCATCGGCGGCGCGCGCAGGCGCGCCATCTTGAACCTCGTGTGGGAGCAGGGCGCCATCGGCCTCACTTGCGCGATGGGCGGGGCCGTCGTCCTGCTCCTGCTCGGCACTCAGATCCTGGAATGGTACTGGCTCGCCGTACTCTTCGCCGCCGGCGCCGCCTGCGGCCTCTGGCGAACTCTCTCCCGGCTGCCTGACTCCTACACCGTCGCCCAGCAGGTCGACCGCCGCCTCGGTCTGCACGACGCTCTCTCCACCGCCTGGCATTTTCAATCCTCCGATGCCGCCATCGCCGCCGTGCAGCGCGAGGCCGCTTCCCGCATGGCTGCCTCCGCCGTACCCGCCGCCGCCATTCCCTTCCGTATCCCGCGTCACCTCTACATCACCTGCGCCGTCACCTTCGTCGCCGCCTCGCTTTTCCTCGTCCGCTACGGCATCCGCGGTTCGCTCGACCTCCGCGCTCCTCTTGTCGAAGCCGTCGCAGACTTCTTCCGCCCCGGCCGCGACGTCGTCGCCCGCGCCAAGAAGAGTCCCAAGCTCCCGCAAGAGTCTCCCTACGCCCTCACTCTCGACGACGGTCAGAAGGCTGCCCAGGATCTCGACGCCGCCTCCGAAAACGCTCTCCAGGAAACTCTCACTCCCGATGTCGACAACCTCGACACTCGATCCGCGGAACGCACCCAGAAAGCCAACGTCAAAGCCCAGGGCGAGGAAGGAGGCGAGGAGGAGGAATCCGGCGAGGAGGGCGAACCTGGCGAAGGAGCCGATTCCAAGCAGGGCGCACAAGGCAACGGAGAACCCAAGGACGGCGCGCAGCAGGCCGCGCCCAAGAACCAGGAAAGCTCCAGCCTCCTCGACAAAATGCGCGACGCCATGGCCAACCTCATGTCGAAGCTCAAAATCCCGCCACAGGCTGGCCAAACCTCATCCGCAAAGAACGCCAAGGGCCAAAGCGCGGGCAAGCGCGAACAAGCCTCCCAAAAAGGCAAGCAGGGTGACGGCCAGCCCCAAGGCGAAGGCGCCCCGAGCGACGACGCCGAAACCAGCGCACAGGCCCAGGGCGAACAGCAGGCCCAGGCAGGGCAGGGAAACAGCGCCGACAAGGGCGCTGACCAAAGCGCATCCAACGAATCCAAAAGCGGAATGGGCAAGCAGGACGGCGACAAGGCTCTCAAGGACGCCGAGCAACTTGCCGCCATGGGCAAACTCAGCGAGATTTTCGGTAAGCGCGCCGCCAACGTCACCGGTGAAGTGATGGTCGAGGTCACCTCCAGCAAGCAGCAGCAGCTCCGGACCGCCTACTCCAAGAGCGGCGCAACACACAAAGAGTCCGGCGGCGAAATCCGCCGCGACGAAGTCCCCCTTGAACTCCAGCAGTACGTCCTTCAGTACTTTGAAAAAGTCCGCCAGGCCGAACAGCCCGCCCGCGCTCCCGCTCAAAACCGCGACCGCTGAAGCCCCCCATCGCCCGTCCATCTGTTATCCTACGCGCCATGAGATGGCTTGTCCTCCTGTGCGCAGCCGCGGCCTTCGCCGACGGCCCCGTCGAATTCCGCCCTCACCTCATGGAAGGCAACATCGGCGGCGGCTACGCCGTCATGGTCGCCGACCTCAACAAAGACGGTAAGCCCGACGTCGTCGGCCTCACCCAGCGCATCCGTGAGCTCGCCTGGTATGAGAATCCCGGCTGGCAGCGTCACGTCCTCATCAACGATATGCCCGGCCTCGTCAACATGGCCGCCGCCGACATCGACGGCGACGGCATTCCGGAAATCTCCCTTCAAAACGAATTCAGCATGGTTGCCGCCAAGAGCCGCGGCCTGCAATGGCTGCTCCGCCACAAAAACGACCCCCGCCGGCTTTGGGAAAAACTCGCCGTTGATGAACTCACTACTTCCCACCACACGGTCTGGGCCGACATCGATGGCGACGGCCGTAAGGAACTCATCAACGCCCCCTTGATCGGCGCCAACGCCCTCGCCCCCAAGTACGAAGATCATGTATCGCTCGTCTACTATCACGTCCCCAAGGACTGGTCCGGCCCGTGGAAGCGAATGCTCATCGATGATTCTCTCTACGGCGTCCTTCACCGCGTCCGCGTGGTCCGCTGGGACGATGACAAGCGCGACGACCTTCTCACCACCAGCTTCTCAGGCATCACACTTCATCGCCTCGCCGGAAAAAAGTGGCAAAACACCCGCCTCTCCAAAGGCCATGAAGAGGAAGCCCCGCGCGCAGGCGCCAGCGACGTTGTCATGGCTCAGCTCGCCAAACGCCGCATCCTCGCCTCCGTCGAACCCTGGCACGGCAATGAAGTCGTCGTCTACACCGATGCCGGGGCGGGGAAGTGGCAGCGCCGCGTCATTTTCGACAACCTCGTCGAAGGTCACGAAATCTGTTCCGCCGATTTCAACGGCGACGGCCTCGATGACCTCGTCGCCGGCGACCGCGCCCGCGGCGGCAAAGGCAGTGCCCATGTTTTCTTCGCGCGCGATGGCACCGGAGCATCCTGGCATCACCTAGTCCTCGACCACGAGCAAATGTCCGGCTCAGGATGCGCCATCGCCGACATCAACGGCGACGGCCGCAAGGATTTCGTCATGATCGGCTCCGCCACTGGAAATCTCAAATGGTACGAGAATCTCGGCCCATCCGATAAGAAACCTTAACCTGCGTAACCTTCTGAACCCCTCCGGGGTCTCAAAACAGAGGAAGGGAGGGACGCGTGGCTCGCCACCGCCTTCTTTTCCAGCCTCGCCTCCCAGGCCGTCGCCCCGCCGCTTTCCACCGTCGAGATGAGCTTTGCCGGACGCACCTTCCCCGATATCGGAGCCAAGCTTCTCGCCCTCCGCCCTCTCGCCAAACAGATGGTTCATCCCGACGGCAGCCTTCTCGGACCTCACGCCCGCAGCCGCCTCACTACTGCCGAACCCGGCCTCAACTTTGAAACCTACCGTGACCTGATCCAACAATCCTTCCGCCCCGAGTTCTGGAACTCCTCCCAAACCATCGAATCCGGTTCCCGCCGCTATGAACTCATGGCCTACAACTTCGCCCTCTTCTTCGGCATCGCCGTCCAGATGTACGAGGCCACGCTCACCGACGACCGCGTCAGGTTTGAACGCGCTCCCTTCGACCATCCGCAGCTATGCGTGCCCGATGGCCATCCCGGCGATTCCTCGCAGGTCTCCGCGGGTGCCGCCGGCCAAGCTGCCGGCATCCTTCTCGCAATCCCCGCCGTGGGAGCCGCCGGAAACCTCTTCCCTCTGCGCACCTTCGCGGAACGCCTCCAGGGCATCAACGAGAATCGCGCCCACGCCAATCTTCAACCCTGCTCGATCCCGTCCTTGCGCTAGCGCCGCGGCAGCACCGGCAGCTCCACGTACGACGCCCGCCCCGGCTCGTGATAAACCGTCTGCTCGGCCACCTTCACCTTCGTCCCCATCCCGAACTTCTCCCCCGTATTCGGGTTCCGGTCAAACTGCGGAAAGTGGCTGCTCGTAATGTCCACCCGGATCCGGTGCCCCACTCCGAACTCATTGCTCGTCCCCACCAGGTCGATCACAAACTCGTACACCTTGCCCGGCTCCACCAGCTTCGGTTTATCGGTCCCCTCACGGTACCGTGCGCGAACGATCCCCTCCGCCACGCTGATCGCCCGCCCATCCGGATAAACATCCACCAGCTTCGCCACAAAATCCGTGTCCACCGCATCCGTGGACGCCTGCAGCCCCACCTGCACCGGCCCGGTAATCTCCACCGGCGCCTTCAAAATCTCCGACGTATACACCAGCACGTCCCCGCGCGTCTCTATCGGCCGCTGATCCCGCGGCCCCGCGGGCGTCGGCGTCCCGCAACAATTATTCCCGCCCAGACTCGGCACCGGATTATCCGGATCATACCGGTACCGGTCCGGCTTCCCGCCAGCCTTCGGCGCATCCCAGCTCAGCCGCCCGTCGCCATGCAGCGAGTTCGCGCTGCCCCCGCTTGAAAGGTACATCTTGCGGTACTGCATTCTCGCCGGCGGATACTCCGCATGCTGCCGCCATTCGTTCCGACCCATGATGAACTCCGTCACCGGCGGCTTTCCATCCAACCCGTTCTTCACTCCCTTCAGCCAGTAATCGAAAAACTCCAGCTCCAGCGCATGCTGATCCACATGCGCGTGCGCCCCGAAATCCAGATCCCCGAACTTCTGCGAAGACCCGTGCCCCCACGGCCCGATCACCATCCGGCTCCCCTTCCGCGCCTGCTCCGTCGCCCCCTTCTTCGACATCCCCACATACCCGCGCAGCGTCCCCTGCGAAAAAATATCGAACCATCCGCCGAACGTATGCACCGGAATCCCGATCCCGCCAAACACCTCCTCCGCATTCAGCTTCTTCCAGTATTCGTCGTAGTCCGGATGCGCGATCCAGTCCCGGTAGAACTGCGCGTTCCGCCCCGCCAGCTTCTGCATATCGGCCAGCGGCAGATGCCACAGCATCCGGTCATAGCGGATCGCGTCCGGCCCGCCCGCCATCGTATGCGGACCCGTGTTCTGCATGATCCGCGACTCCTGCCGCACCGGTCCCCATCCGAAATTGAACGACAGCCGCCACCCGCCGTTCAGCGTGATCCAGTCGTGATAAAGGCTCGTCGCCGCCACCGCCGGGAACATCGCCACCAGGTGCGGCGGCTTCGCCATCGCCGCCCGCCACTGCACATGCCCTAGATACGACCCGCCCTGCATCCCCACCTTCCCGTTTGACCAGCTTTGCCGCGCCGCCCATTCCACCGTGTCGTAGCCGTCCTCGATGTCGTCGCGGAACGGCTCCCATTTCCCCTCGCTCTCATGACGCCCGCGCACGTCCTGAAACACGTACACGTAGCCACGCTGCGCGAAGAACACCGCCGCGTCATACGCGCTCGGATACCGCTCCGTGCTGTACGGCGTGCGCGACACAATCACCGGATGCTTGCCTTCGCCCGCCGGCCGGTAAACGTCGGCGTACAGCTTCACCCCGTCACGCATCGGAACCGCAACCAGGTTCTCGATCACCACATCGTTCGACGGCGGATACGCAACCGGAAACTTCACCTGCGCCGCAAGAACCGGCGCCATCAACAGACAGGCTTTCCATCGCATGCGCGTATCTTATCCTGATTTGGAAAGCCGCCACCACAGCAGGCCCCACACCGCCCAGCCCGCCAGGCTCACCAGCCAGCACCAGCTCAGCAGCTCCGGCTGGAACCTCCATAAAATATGATGCCGCCCCGCCGGCACTGTCATCCCGCGAAACGCCACGTTCGTGTATTCCAGCGGACGCTCCACGCCGTCCACCCACGCCCGCCATCCCGGATAATGCGTCTCGGAGGAAACCAGGTACGTTGGCTCCGCTGCCTCCGTCACCAGCTCCACTTCACGCAGCCCGTAGCGCAGAACCTCCACCCTCCCCTTTTCCATCCGGAACCGCGGCAGTGCATCCGCATTCTCATAAACAAAAAAGCCCGGCACCTCGATCTCCCGCCACCCGACGCTCAGCCTCTCCCGCGAGATCAGGTATCGCACGCTGAGTTGATCAAGCAGCTCCGAATCCGGCTCCTCCACCTCGTAATAAGCTCCCCAACGCTCCCCCTTGCAGAATCCCAGCCGCACCTGCATCGTCCGCTCGAGCGCCATCGGATCATACCCGTTCGCCGAAAAGATCCGCGTCACCGGAGCCGTCGCCGCCCACGCCATCGTCCCGCCTGCCGTGTCCAACCGCCACCGGCTTCCCACCAGCGCACGCACCCACGCCAGCGTCTCCCGGTTCCCCTGATAATGCTCCCGCGTGATTCCCGGCTCCTGGCTCAGCGGCATCGCGTTCATCGGCCGTCCCGAGCTCACCGCGATTAAGTCCGCCGCGCAAACAATCACGGCGGCCCACTTCCACTTTCCCGGCACGCGTTGCATTCCCACCGCCGCCAGCATCGCCAAACCCAGCACAAATACGGGAGCCGCATACTGCGGATAAAGCGACCCGCGCACCAAATCCGGCATCCACACATACCGCATCCATTCCCCTTGCATGAACAGGGCCCCGCACACCGCCATCACCGCGAACCCCACGCTGCTCCGCTTCAACCCCGCCACTGCCAGCCCCAGCCCCGCCAGTCCGCAGTACAGATACATGAAGGTCAAATCGTATGGCTCCTTGTACGTTGCCGGATCAAACACCCCATGCACATTCGGCCACACCAGCGACAGCAACGCCTTCAGCGGAACCCCGCCGCCTTCTCCCACCCAGTCCGCGCGGTACTTCGCCACGCTCAGTCCCGCCAGCTCGATCGTCGGTCCCAGCTGCACCGCGCACAACACCACCGAGCCCGCCATCGCTCCAAACACCATCCACTGCCGCCTCACCACCGCCAGCACCGCCGCCAGCGCGAACGCCACAACCGTCGCCGGCGTCATCCCGCCCAATATCGACATACTCAGCGCCACCGCAAGCGCCAGGTGCTGCCTCCGCAGAATGCTATCCAGCACCAGCGGCAGCCACGCCGCGATGATCACCGCTCCCAGATGCTGCCCATGCGCCGCAAAGAATCCGCTCAGCATGTACACCGTTCCCGCCGCCAGCGCAGCCGCCTGTCCCAATCCCCGCCCGATCGCCAACCGGTAAGCGAACAGCCCGGCCAGCCACACATGAAACACCACGCTCATCTCCAGCAGATCCGGCAGCCATTCCTCGCCCAGCAAACTGCCCAGCCACCCCGTCAGCGCCATCGTCGGATAGAACACCTGCGCCTGAATATTCGCCTGCACCGGACGCCCGCTGTAGCTGTACGGATCCCACAACGGCAGCTCACCCTGCCCCAACGCCTCCGCGTACAGGCTCGCATGCGCCAGATGATAACTGCGCAAGTCCCATGGAATCGCGTAGTCGAGAAACAGCGCGTGCCGCCAAAAGATCAGTGCCTCCGCCAGCAGCCATAACGCCGCCCACCAACGCATTCCCATATACTATCCACAATGTGGAAGCTGGCCCTTTTCCTCATCGCCACGTTCGCCTCCGCGCAAAACTACGACCTGCTGATCAAAAGCGGCCATGTCATTGACCCGGCCAATTCCATCGATGCCAGGCGCGACGTCGCCATCAAGGGCAATACCATCGCACGCGTCGCCCCCGATATCCCCACCGCCGAAGCCCGTAAGGTCATCGACGCCTCCGGCCTCTACGTAACCCCCGGCCTCATCGATCTCCACGCTCACGTCTACGGCTACTCCGGCTCCATCTTCCCCGACGACACCGCCCTCACCACCGGAACCACCACCGTCGTCGATGCCGGCGGCGCAGGCTACCGCACTTTCGACGACTTCAAGAAAACCATCATCGACCGCTCCCGCACTCGCGTCCTCGCACTCATCAACATCGCCGGCGGCGGCATGACCGGCTCCGCCTCCGAGGACAACGTCGCCGACATGCTCCCCGACAAGACCGCCGCCGTCATCAAGGCCAACCGTGACACCATCGTCGGCATCAAGTGCGCACACTTCTCTCATCCCGGCTGGGATGCCATCAACCGCGCGATTGAGGCCGGCCGCCTCGCCGGCGTCCCCGTCATGATCGACGATAAGATCTTCACCAACGCCGGCCGCCACTCGCGCGAAAAGCTGCTCGACCGCATGCGCCCGGGCGACCTCCACACCCACGTCTTTAATGACCGGCAGCTGGAAGTCATTGACCGTTTCACCGGCAAGCTTCAGCCCTGGATTCTCGAGGCCCGCCGCCGCGGCGTCCTCTTCGACCTCGGCCACGGTGGCGGCAGCTTCCTCTGGCCAGTCGCCATCGCCGCCGCCAAACAAGGCTTCTATCCCGACACCATCTCCACGGACCTACACTCCTCCTCCATCCTCATCCCACAGTCCGACATGCCCAATTGCATCTCCAAAATGATGCTGCTCGGCATGACCCTCCCCGACGCCATCGCGCGCTCCACCGTCGCCCCCGCCAAAGCCATCAGCCGTTACCCCGAACTCGGCACCCTCTCCGAAGGCACGCTCGCCGACATTGGCCTGTTCGCACTCCGCGATGGCGTCTTCGCCTACAAGGACGCCTGGCAGAAGAAAATGCTCGGCACTAAGAAACTCGAATGCGTCGCCACCATCCGCAACGGCCGCCTTGTCTTTGACACCGAAGGCCGCGGCTTCCCGGAATGGACCACTGCCGGCGATTACACGGTCATCCCATGAGACTCCTCATCGCAATCCTCGCCCTGCCCCTCTGCGCCCAGCCCATCTACGACATCCTGATCCGCAACGGCCACGTCATCGACCCCGCCAACGGCCGCGACGCGCGCATGGACGTTGTCATCACAGGAAACAAAATCGTCCGCGTCGCCGAAAACCTCCCCGCCGCTCACGCCCGCGAGGTCATCGATGCAGGCCAGTTCTACGTCACCCCCGGCCTAATCGACATCCACACCCACGTCGACGCCCAAGGCGCCCAGCTCAACGTCAACCCCGATCACAACTGCCTCCCCAGCGGCGTCACCACCGCCGTCGACGCCGGCAGCAGCGGCCACAAGAATTTCGAACACTTCAAGCGCCTCGTCATTGACCGCTCCCAAACACGCGTGCTCGCCTTCCTCAACATCGTCGGCGCCGGCATGTACGGAGCCGTCGAACAGGACGTCTTCGAGATGGACCCCGATGCCGCCGCCGCCATGATCCGCAAGTATCCCGGCATCATTGTCGGCATCAAGACCGCCCACTTCAAGCCGCCCGGATGGGATGCCGTCGATCGCGCTGTCAAGGCCGGCACTCTCGCCAACGTGCCCGTCATGGTCGACTTCCATCCCATGGAAAAATACCCGGAGCTCGTCCTTGAGCGCATGCGCCCCGGCGACATCGACACCCACTTCTACGGCCGCCTCACTCCGCAGCTCGACGCCAACAAGAAAATGCAGCCCTACATCCTCGCCGCCCGCAAGCGTGGCGTGCTCTTCGATGTCGGCCACGGCTCCGGCAGCTTCTGGTTCCGCATCGCCGTTCCCGCCATCCAGCAAGGCTTCCTCCCCGACACCATCTCCACCGACCTCCACAAAAGCTCCATCATGCTTCCCCGCGCCAACATGATCACCACCATGTCCAAGTTCCTCAACATCGGCATGACCCTCCAGCAGGTCATCGAGCGCTCCACCATCCGCCCCGCCAAAGCCATCCGCCGATCCGACATCGGCACGCTCAGCGAAGGCGCCATCGCCGACGTCGCCCTCATCGCCCTGGACCGCGGCAAGTTCGCCTATCTCGATTCCGGCCACGGCAAGCTCATTGGCGACCGCCGCCTCCGCTGCGCCCTCACCATCCGCAACGGCAAAGTCGTCTGGGACGAGCAAGGCCTCTCCCTCACCGACGTCTCCCGCGCCGGCCCCTACAGCAACTTCAAGTAAGCCGGATCCACAACCACCGTCCGCACACTCTCCCCCGTCCAGCTCACCCACAACCGCCCCCCTTCTTCCACTAGGTGCGGAAACCCCGTCCTACGCGCGCTGTCCACCTGTGCGATCACCACCATCTCACCCAACTCCCCGGAACCCTGAACCCGCCGCAGCCGCAGCTCCGCCTTCTCCTCCGTCACCCGCTCCAGCCACACCACCGCCGCCGAGCCGTCCGCTAACAACCGCAGCGCCACGCGCCCAATCGGATTGTCGCCGGAAACCACCACCGGCCCACCAAAGCTCCGCCCATCGTCACCGGAAAAAGACGCCAGCACTCGCGGCCTCCCCTCCGCTCCCGTGAACCACGCCGCCGCCATATTGCCCCCGCGAGCATCCGCCGCCGGCCCGTTCACCGGACACGCATTGATCTTCCAACCGTCGGCATGCAGCGCCTTCACACCATCCGCTCCGGCCACAGAAATGTCCCGTGTCTCGCCCGTATGGTCCCGGTACAGCACCACCGGACCCTTCCCCGTCTCCACCGCCGATGTCTGACAGCACGAACAGACATCGCCATCCAGCTCCTTGTCCGACACCAGCCGTCCCTTGCCGTCCAGCACCGCGTAACGCAGCGTCTTCGCCTCATGCCCCCCATGCGCCGTGGGCGCGAGATAGGAAACCCCCAATCCATCCTTAAGCGGCAGCAGCGACACGAACCCCGTATAGTCATCCGCCTTGGAAACCTCCGGCGCGAACACCGTCTTCCAACTCCGCCCCCCGTCCCACGACATCGCCACCCGCAGCCCGTAGGCGTACTTCGAATCGGCCTGCTTCTCCAGCCAATGCGCCGCCAGCGCCCCGCCCGGCAGTTCCACCAGCGACGTGTAATCGGCCCAGTTCAAGAAGAACCGCCGCTGTTCGGCAATCGTCCGCGTCTCCCCCCACCGCCCCTTCTCCCACCGCGCAAACCGGAAACCACCCGCCTCCATCCAGCTCAAATACACCGCACCGCCCAAGCCCCGCGACAGGAACCCCTGCGTGCTCCCCGCCGGAGCGGGATTCTCCACCTCCTTCACCTCCGTCCGCCGCAACTGCGCCGCCGCTGCCAGCGCCACCTGCTCATGCGTCGCAAACCACACCCCCGCCTTCGACTTCATGTGAACCACCAGCCGCTCCAGCGCCGTCATCCGCGAACGGTGCCCTGTCATGAACGGATGCATCGTCAGCAGAAACATCGTCCCTTCCTCGTAAGCGCGATCGAACTCATCGCGGTAGATCTGGAACACATCGTCATCGGACATCCGGTGATAAGCATGCGCCGCCCGGTCGTAGCTGTAGTAGGTGGCATCGTCCAGGATCCACTCCACCGGCAACTCGATCAGCCCCGTTCTCTTCCCCTCGGCCAGAATCTCGTACGGCCGGTCATCCCCCATCAGGCTCGAATCGTACAGGAAACCCAGCTCCCGGATAATCCCCAGCGTCTCCGATGTAAAGTCCCACGACGGCGTCCGTATCCCCGCCGGCTTCCTCCCCAGCCGCTTCGTCCAGTAATCAAACGCACGCCGTGTCAGCTCCCGCTCCTCGCCGGGCGCCAGTTCCGTCAACCGCTCATGCACCCACCCATGCACGCCGATCTCATGCTTCAGCGGCGACTTCAAAATCGCATCCACCGCTTCCCGATGCAGCTCCCCACTCACCGCCGGAATGAAGAACGTCACCGGCACGCGATGCTGATCCAGCAGCTTCAATATCCGCGGAACCCCGACTCTCGGCCCATACTCCCCGCGCGACAACGGCTGCGGCGAATGCTGACCCGACCGCAGGAACCCCGTCTCCGCATCCATGTCAAAGGAGAGCGCCACCGCAACCCTTGCCCCGCCCGGCCACTTCTTGGGCGTCATGTCCTCGCCCGCCCTCACCTTGTTTACCAGCGCTTCAATCCGCCCGTACTCCCACTTCCATACCGGCGTTGCTTCCTGCCCCGCCGCCGTCGGCAGCAACATAAATAGGAGTCCCCAAGCTCCAACAAGCCAACCCTTCCCCGAAACACCCTCCCACCGAGCCGCGACCGTCAGGGAGCGGTCCTTTCCCTTACACTCGCGGTCTAGCTTGCTCGGTCCCATGCCTGGAGCATACCCAACAGATCCTTTATGGGCAACAGGATGCCGTGTTGAATAATTTTCATTAAAATTACATAATTTCAGTTCCCTCCCAGCCTCTCCTGATTTACAATCCTTAACATCAATTTTCCGCTGTCGTAACGGGGTGAAAATATGTCAGCTTACCGCCTGCTGCTCCTTGCAGCTTGCCTCAGTTCTCTCGCCTGGACTCAGGAGTTCAGGGCCACCATCCTCGGCCAGATCCTTGACCCTTCCGGTGCACCCGTCCCCGGCGTCGCCGTCAAGGCCACCAAGGAAGACACCAACGTCAGCCGTGAAACCGTCTCCAACGCCTCCGGCCTCTACACGCTGGTCGGCCTCGAACCCGGCCGCTACACGGTCACCGTCACCGCCAACGGCTTCTCCACCGTGCGCCGCACCGGCATCGTCCTCCAGGTCGCCGAAAAGCTCAACCTGCCCGTACGGCTCGAAGTCGGCCAAGTCACGGAAGCCATCACCGTAGTCGGCGAACAGGAACTCATCCAGACCGCTACCGCCTCCCGCGGCATCGTCTTTGACCCCGTCAAGATGCAGGAGATCCCGCTCAACGGCCGGCAGGCCTTCATGCTCATGCGCCTCTCTCCAGGCGTCATGTTCACCCAGCGCCAGTTCGGCTCCTCCGGTTTCTCCGGCACCCGCGCCTGGGACGTCAACGGCAGCTTCTCCATGAACGGCGGCCGCACCGGGACCAACCAGTTCCTGCTCAACGGCGCGCCCATTTCCACGCAAGGCACCTTCAATCTCTCGCCCAATGTTGAAGCGGTCCAGGAGATGAAGATCATGGTCAACACCTATGACTCCCAATACGGGCGCTCCGGCGGCGGCCATGTCAACACCACTCTCAAGTCCGGCTCCAACAACTGGCACGGTTCCGTCTTCGACTTCTGGCGCAACCGCATTCTCGACGCCAACACCCGCCAGAACAACGCCGGCGGCCAGCCCCGCGGCTTCCGCAATCACCACCAGTACGGCGGCGTCATCGGCGGCCCCATCCGCAAGGACAAGGATTTCGTCTTTTTCAGCTTTGAAGGCTGGCAGGAGCGCACTCCGTTCCCCTCCGTCGCCACGGTCCCGCCTGTCGAAATCCGCGGTGGCAATTTCAACTTCACCCCCGCCGGCCAAAGCGGCCCCATCCGCGTCTATGACCAGCTCACCTCGCGCGACTGCACCCTTCCCGGCGCAGGCTGCATCACCGGCGGCATCTTCATCCGCCAGCCCTTCCCCGGTAACATCATCCCCGCTAGCCGCATCAGTCCTGTCGCCCGCAATATCCTCGCGCTCTATCCCGCCCCCAACTTCAACCCGCAGAGCCTCCAGCAGAACTTCCTCCGCCCGGACAACACCGGCCGCTACCGCTATGAGCAGCCCATGGGCCGATGGGACCACATCATCGGCTCCAATGACCGTCTCAATATGGTCTTCACCTTCCAGGACGGCAGCGAATTCCGCAACTCCAACGGCTTTGACCCGCCCGCGCAAACCGGCAACATGCCCGGCACCGTCCGCCGCGACCTCAACTTCATCCTCAGCTACGATCGCACCATCTCTCCCACCAAAATCCTCCACCTCCAGGCCAGCTACAACCGCTTCATCCAGAACTTCCCCAACGTCAGCGATCCCGCCTTCACCTGGGACAAGCTCGGCGTCAAACAGATCCCCGAAGTCCCCACCTTCCCCACCAGACTCGCTCCGCAGGTCGCCGTCAGTGGCTACAACACGATCCTCGGCAGCCAGTTCCTCAATGAAAGCTCGCGCCAGCAGCTCAACTTTCAGGCGAGCGTCGCGCAGACCACCGGCCGCCACAGCCTCAAGTACGGTTTCGAGTGGGCCCAGCTCATCCACCACAACCGCGCCTCCGGCAACGCCTCCGGAGCCTGGACCTTCGACACCGTATGGAGCCGCCAGCATTTCGGACGCCGGCAGCCCTCACCGCTTGACGGCAACGGCGTCGCCGACCTCATGCTCGGCCTCATGAACTCCGGCAACATTCCCTTCAACGACACCACCCTCCGCCGCGAACCCTATCTCGCAGGCTTCATTCAGGACGACTGGAAGCTCAGCCCCACGCTCACCCTCAACCTCGGTCTCCGCTACGACATCCAGTTCCCGATGTACGAAATTCATGACCGCCTAGTCTCCGGCTTTGACTTCACCACCGTCAACCCGGTCTCGAGCGACGCCGTCGCCGCCTGGCGCTCCCTCGCCGCGCGCACTCCCAACTATCCCGCCGCGCCGGACGCCATCCGAGGCGGCCTCCTCTACGCCAACATCGGCAACCAGCCCCGCCGCATCTACTCCTACGACCTCACCAACATCCAGCCCCGCATCGGCGTCGCCTACAACTTCCTCCCCAAGACCGTCATGCGCGGCGGCTTCGGCATCTTCCACCGCACACTGCTCGGCTCGGCCACCACCACCGGCTTCAGCCAGTCCACCGCCTACATCAACTCCGTCAATGGCGGTCTCACTCACCGCGCCGGCGCCACCGGACCCCATTCGCTCGAAAACCCCTTCCCCGACGGCCTCGTCCCGCCGCTCGGCGCCAGCGCCGGCCTGCTCACCAGCCTCGGCACCGGCGTCAGCTTCCAGGCGCGCAACCGCCCCATCCCGCGCACCTTCCAGTGGTCCTACACCATCGAGCGTGAACTGCCTTGGGACATGGTCATTGAAGTCTCCTACGTAGGTAGCTTCACCAACAAAGAAAACATCGCCATCCAGCTCTCCGACGCCTCCCAGCGCGACTGGGAAATCGCCGCCACCAACACCAACCACTTCCAGCAACGCATCCCCAATCCCTGGTTCGGCATCGCTCCCACCAACACCGGCCTCGGCGCCGGCCGCGAGACCACACGCCGCGACCTGCTCCGCCGCATCCCCCAGCACACCTCCGTCTCCCAATCCGGCAACCCCTGGGGCCACGCCTGGTATCACGGCCTCCAGTTCCGCTTCGAGAAGCGCATGCTCAATGAGCGTTCCCGCGGCGGCGCACTCACCTGGGTCACCGCCTACACCTGGTCCAAGATCATGGAGCGCTCACTCCGCCAGGACTTCACCTTCGAGTGGATGCCTTTCATCAGCCAGGTCGCCTCCCAGGACCGCTCCCACAACTTCACCCATGCCCTGATCTGGGACCTGCCCATCGGCAAGGGCCGCGCCTTCCTGCCTGACCTCGCCGGCGCCGGTCAGGCCCTCCTTGGCGGCTGGACCTTCAACGCCACGCTCATCTATCAGTCCGGCGTCCCGCTGGGAACCTGGAACCGCTGGGAGTACACCTGCGGCGACCCGCTCAAGGGCGAACGCACCGAAACCCGCTGGTTCGACAACTCCCGCAACTGCTACCGCCAGCTCGGCCCCTTCGAACTCACCCAGATGCCCGCCCGCTTCCACCAGATCCGCTCCCACACCGCCCCGCAGCTCGACCTCATGCTCTCCAAGCGCTTCAACTTCACCGAGCGCTACCAGCTCGAGTTCCGCGGCGAAGCCTTCAACGCCACCAACACCCCGCTGCGCGGCGACCCGCCCTCCGGCGACCCCTCCAACGCCCAATTCGGCATTCTCCCCGTCCAGCAACTCAACTTCTCCCGCAACGTCCAACTCGGCCTACGTCTGCGCTTCTGACCACTTCGTGATTGCATCCTAAACTAAGCCGGGGGTAAACTGGTCAGGCTCAAAAACATGCTCCCTGTACCTGAGTTTGACCAGTTGCACATCGTCTCCGACCTGCACATGGGCGGGATGGCCGGCTTCCAGATCTTCCGCCAGGGCGCCAAGCTCGCGGCATTAATCGACAATCTCCGCCAGCGCGACCCGGCGTCGAAAATCGCGCTCCTCATCAACGGCGACATGGTCGATTTCCTCGCCGAGCCGGGCGCTTCCTATTTCGACCCCCGCGGAGCGATCCCGAAACTCGACCGCATCGCCTCCGACGCCGCCTTCGCGCCCGTTTTCGCAGCCCTCGGCAGGTTCGCCGCCACCGTCAACCGGCAACTCATCATCACTCTCGGCAATCACGATCTTGAACTCGCCCTCCCGTGGGTCCGCGCCCACCTGCTCGAAAAGCTCTCCGGCGGCGATGACTCCGCGCGCGGCCGCATCACCCTCTCCTTCGACGGCGCCGGCTATGCCTGCTCGGTCGGCGGCTCAGGCGTTCTTTGCCTCCACGGTAATGAGGTCGACACCTGGAACGTCACCGACTTTGAAGCCCTCCGCCGCATGGGCCGCGACCTGCTCCAGGCACGCACTGTCCCCGATTGGACTCCCAACGCCGGCACCAAGATGGTCATCGACGTGATGAACGCCATCAAGAAGCGCTACGCCTTCGTCGACTTGTTGAAGCCGGAAGTGGAAGCCGTCATCCCCATCCTGCTGGCGCTCGACGAGAAGCAGGCCCCCAAGCTCTCCAAGGTGATCGCGGTGATCTCGCACCTCACCTGGGACTCCCTGCGCCGCCGCACCGGCTTCCTCTCCGCCGGTGAGGAGAGCGAAGTCCCCTCGCTCGCCCTCGACGAAAAGGCCGATCCCACCGGCGCGCTCGACCGGCTGATGCGGCAGACCTTCCAGCCGCCGCGCACCAACCAGGATTCGCTTCTCGACTACATCGAGGGCGAGTTCGATAAGGGCTCCGATCCGCTCCAAATGCTGGAACCGGAGCGAAGGGACCAGCAGCTCGGCGCCGTGCAGGCCATCGCCGACTGGTTCCGCGGCAAACCGAAACATCAGGTGGTGCTGGAGGCGCTGGAAAAGCTCGAAAAGGACCGTAGCTTTGACCGCACGGCCTCCGATCCTACCTTCGAGCGGCTCAATGAATGGGTCGGGCCGGGCTTCAACTTCATCGTCGCCGGACATACCCATCTCGAACGCGAGATCCCCAGCGCCGGCAGAACCTATTTCAACAGCGGCACCTGGGCCTCGCTCATTCAGCTGACCGCCGGTATGCGCTCCTCCCCGGAGAAGTTCAAGCCCGTCTTTGATACCCTCGACAAGGCCCAAACCATCGACCAACTGGTCGAACTCTTGCCCGGCCTCGTCATCGAGAAACCCGGCGTGGTATCGATCCAGCGCGACGGCGGCGCAGCCCGCGGCTCGCTGCATCACGCTGAGTAGGAGACCCATGCGCACCGTAACCCTGGAACTGCTTCGCCACGGACCACCCCACAATCAGCTGCTTTCTCCTCTCACCCAATACCTTGGGCTCTGCGCCAACCACGCCGCCGTCACCGTCAGGCTTCCCTTTGAGCATGCCTATTTCCAGGCGCGGCTTCGCTCCCTCAGCTATAAGGACAGCGCCGAGACCCGGCAGTTGCAGCTGGCGGAGATGGCCAAGCTCATGGGAGAGTTGCTGTCCACAGTCCCCGGATTGATCGCCGAACTCAATGCCTGCGCGGAGCAGAAAAGCGGGATGGTCCATCTCCGCCTCATCCTCAGCGCCAATGAGCTGGCATTGCTGCCACTGGAACTCGCAACAGCCCCCAACGGCTTCCCCGGCGCCGGGCAGTCCCTTGCGCTACAAACACAGGTTCCGCTTTCCATCACCCGCGAGGTGCGCCGCGTCGTCGAGCCCGTCGAGTGGCCCTCCCACCCCAGAATCCTGTTCGCCGCCGCCTCTCCGGCCGGCGTCGGTGACATTCCTCTTCACGCCCACCTGCTCGCGCTGCGCAAGGTCATCGAGCCCTGGATCAAGTATTACGAAAAGGACAACAAGGCCAGCCGCGCTAAGCGTGTGGCCGAGCACCTCACCGTGCTCCCGCAGGCCAGCGTCGCGAGTCTCCAGCAAGCTTGCGCCACCGGCGAGTACACCCACGTTCACATCCTCGCCCACGGCATCAACTTTCAGCATGCCGGAGACCAGCGCTTCGGCCTCGCCCTGCATGACAGCTCCGATCCCCGCCAAACGGACATCGTCGACGGCGTCCGGCTCGCCACGCTGCTTCGTACCCACAAAAAGGCGGACGGCCGGGCCCTCGTGCGGCCCGCCGTCGTGACCCTGGCCTCCTGCGACTCCGGCAATGTCGGCTCCGTGGTCGGCGCCGGAGCCAGCATCGCCCACGCCTTGCATGAAGCCGGTATTCCGCTGGTAGTCGCCTCGCAGTTCCCCCTTACCTTCCACGGTTCCATCATCATGACCCAGGTACTTTACGAAGGCCTGCTCTGGGGCGAGGATCCGCGCTTGCTTCTGGACGACCTCCGCCGCCGCCTCCGCACCGGCCTTGCCGATACCCATGACTGGGGAAGCGTGGTCGCCTACGTGGCGCTGCCTCTCGATATCGACAGACAGCTGCTCGATGTCTCCATCCGCCGCGCGCAGTCCTGTATCGAAGCCGCCCTGGACTGGGCCGACCGATCAATGGACTCCATGTCGGGTCCCGCCGGCGAGAAGAAGGCGGCCGGCGAGCTATGGGAGAGCTTTGGTAAGGAACTGAATGAAGCCCGGTTGCGTATGCGCGATCTTTTGAAAAAGGGACAGAACACCGCGGAAATCTATGGCCTGCTGGCTAGCGCCGGAAAGCGGCTCGCCGAAGTCTTGTGGCGCGCCACGGCTTATCATCAGATCGTCGACAACGATGCGGCAACTTTCCAGCGCCGGGCGGTCGCGAGCCTCGATGAGTCTCGCGAAGACTACAGAAAAGCCTTTGAAGCAGCGCGCCAGGAAAGCTGGGCGCTGGTTCAGGAACTGGTGCTGGCCGCCGTTCTGGAGGGCGGCTCGGAAGTGGATGCCGACGCCTGGCGCCTGGCCCATTTCCTCTCCCGGCTGGATCTGGAGTCCGAAGACCTTCAGCGGCGGGCATGGGCTCATGGAAACATGATCGAACTCTGCCTGCTCGCCCTGCTCCGCAACGAGCAGGATCTCATGCCTTGGCAGGCTGCGGAATTCGAAGCCTTCCAGCATACCGATGAGCTGAAGAAGCTGGCCAAGTCGGGCAAGGTGGAACTCTACACCACCCGAAGGCAACTGGCCCGCTATCCGCGCTTCTTCGAGGAGGTCAAACACGAGCCTCGATGGAACACCGTCTCCATGACAGCCCTCCGCCTCCACGAGGAACTTCCCAAGAGCAGGCTTCCGGACTCTTAGAGCTTGCCCAGCCCCTCGGTCAGCTCAATATACGTTCCCCAAGGGTCGGTCAGAAACGCGATCGAGAGACCCAGCTGCGGCACCTTCCGGAACGGCACATCGAACTTCACGCCTGCCGCTTCCAGCTTCTTGCAGAACTCCTCCAGGCCCGTCACCTCGAAGCCGATATGATCCAGGCCCCGCCCCTTGGTGGTGGCTAGCGGCTGATCGGCCGGGTTCCAGCTCAAATTGACGCCGGGCACGTCCGCGGCCTTGAATCGCCCGCGCATGCCCAGCACCGCGCCGAACTTCTCGGCGTACCAAGCGCGCATCGGCTCGATTTCGGGCGTCGCGAAGTGGATGTGGTGATGGACCACCGGCTGTTCCAGCGCCTTGTCCTCGGTGAACTCCACCTTCACGCCGTCCGGGAACATGATAAACATCTGGCGCGTGTCCGGCATCTCGCGCACCACCTGCCCGCCTGCGGCCGTCAGCTTCGCCTTCGCCATATCCAGATCCTTCACCTTGAATCCAAGATGATCCACCACCGAGCCGTCCGTGCCCGCGTTCGGCTCTCCCTTGCGCAGCGCCACCACGACGCCGGGGAACTGGTAGAACTCGACAGGCCCGGCCTTGACCACTTTCGCGCCGAGCGTGTCCACCCACAGCTTGCGGTGAGCCTCCACGTCCTTCGTGAGGATATGCAGGTGGCCCATCGCCACTCCTTTTTCATTGCCCGCGGGCAGTTGCGCCCAAACGGCCGTGGCGGCCAAAAGTGACATCAGGATTCGCATGGGGAACAGTTTAACTCTCTTCGCCCACCTTCAGCACGGCGAGGAACGCCTCCTGCGGAATCTCCACCCTCCCTACGCGCTTCATCCGCCGCTTGCCTTCCTTCTGCTTCTCCAGCAGCTTGCGCTTGCGCGTGATGTCGCCGCCGTAGCATTTGGCGATCACGTTCTTGCGGATGGCGGGGATGTTTTCCCTGGCGATGATCTTCGATCCGATCGCCGCCTGCAGCGCCACCTCGAACATCTGACGCGGAATCAGCTTGCGGAGCCGCTCGATCAGCGCCTTGCCGCGGTCATAGGCGAACTCGCGGTGCACGATCATCGAAAGCGCATCGACGGGATCACCCGCCACCAGCACATCCAGCTTCACCATCGGCGAGTCGCGGTGTCCGGCCAGGTGATAGTCGAGCGAGGCATACCCGCGCGAGGCCGACTTCAACCGGTCGTAGAAGTCGAGCACGATCTCGTTCAGCGGCAGCTCATAGGTGAGCAGCACGCGGCCCGTGCCGATGTACTCGAACTTCTTCTGCGTCCCGCGTTTTTCTTCGAGCAGCTTGAGGATCTCGCCGAGGTACTCCTCGCGCGTGATCACGGTGGCATCGATGATCGGCTCCTCGATCTGTTCGATGTCGGCGGGGTTGGGGAAGCGCGTGGGGTTGTCCACCTCGATCACATCGCCGCCTCGCGTCGTCACGCGGTAGCGGACCCCGGGGGCGGTCGTGATCAGGTCGATCTCGAACTCCCGCTCCAGCCGCTCCTGTACGATCTCCAAGTGCAGCAGGCCGAGGAAGCCGCAGCGGAACCCGAATCCCAGTGCAACCGAGTTCTCGGGCTCGAAGTTAAAGGCGCTGTCGTTCAGGCGCAGCTTTTCGAGAGCCTCGCGAAGCCGGCCATGCTCGTGCGATTCCACCGGGTAGAGCCCCGCGAACACCATCGGCTTGATCTCCTGGAAGCCGGGCAGCGGCTCGGCGGCGGGGTGCTTGTCATCGGTAACGGTATCGCCGATCTGGGCATCGGAGACCGTCTTGATGTTGGCCATCATGAAGCCCGCCTCGCCCGCGGAGAGTTCCTCGCAAGGGACCGGCTTGGGCGACTGGTAGCCGAGACCCTCCACCTCATAGACCTTGCCGTTGGACCAGAGCCGGACCTCTTGGCCGACGCGGATGCGGCCGTCGACGATGCGCAGCAATGTGATGACACCGCGGTAGGGGTCAAACCAGGAGTCGAACACGAGGGCGCGGAGCGGCGCTTCCGGATCGCCTGTCGGCGGCGGAACCATATGGACGACGGCTTCCAGGATCTCGTGGATCCCCGTGCCCTGTTTGGCGGAGGCGAGGATGGCCCCGCCGGCGTCGAGCCCGATGACGTGTTCGATCTGCTCGCGGATGCGGTCCGGCTCGGCTGACGGCAGGTCAATCTTGTTAATAACCGGAATGATCTCCAGGTTATGGCCGAGCGCCAGGTAAGTATTGGCCAAAGTCTGCGCCTCGACGCCCTGGCTGGCATCCACCACCAGCAGCGCCCCCTCGCACGCCTGGAGGCTTCGCGAGACCTCGTAGGTGAAGTCGACGTGGCCGGGTGTGTCGATCAAGTTCAGCTGGTAGTCTTGGCCGTCGTCGCCCTTGTAGTTCAGGCGGACGGCATGCGCCTTAATTGTGATCCCGCGCTCCCGCTCCAGGTCCATCGAGTCCAGCACCTGCTCCATCATTTCTCGCTGGCTCAGTGCGCCCGTCACTTCAAGCAGACGGTCGGCCAGCGTTGACTTGCCGTGGTCGATGTGGGCAATGATGGAGAAGTTCCGGATGAAGGTGGGGTCCATGCGCTAGAATGAGGCGTAACGCTTAATTATCCCATAGCTTCCCGCGGGCACCCGCGATGTGGGTCTTAGTCAGGTATGCCGCACAAAGTAATGGAAGGCCATCTCGACGCCAAAGGGCTGAAATTCGCCATCATCGTGGGGCGGTTCAACTCCTTTATCACCGACCGTCTGCTGGCCGGGGCATTGGATACTTTGACGCGGAACGGGGCCGACTCAGACCACATCGAGGTGGTTCGCGTGCCGGGCTCCTGGGAACTGCCCGTCGTGACCGCGGAGTTGGCGCGCCAAAAGCGCCACGACGCGATCATCTGTCTGGGCGCGGTGATCCGCGGCGACACCCCCCACTTTGACTACGTGGCCGGCGAGGCGGCCAAAGGCATCGGCCAGGTATCGGTGGCGACGGGGGTTCCAGTGGCGTTCGGGGTCTTGACGACGAACACGCTCGAGCAGGCGATCGACCGCGCGGGGGCCAAGAGCGGGAACAAGGGAAGCGACGCGGCGATGACGGCAATCGAAATGGCGAACCTGATGCGCCGGCTGCGATCGGGCTCCTAACCTATGCCATCCCGCTACAAGTCGCGCCAATCGGCGCTTCAGTTTCTCTTTCTCGCCGATGCGCGGCAGTTCGACATCAACCAGGCCATCGAGGAATACTACGGCTCACTGGCCTCAGAGGAGAGCGAGCCGGTCCCCGAGCGTGACGAGTTCGCGCTCCAGCTGGCGCGTGGCGCCATCGAAAACCGCCAGCAGATCGACGAGCTGATCGGCGCGCATTCCGACAACTGGCGGCTCGAGCGCATGCCGCTGGTCGACCGCAACATCCTGCGCCTGGCGATCTATGAACTGATGAGCCTGCCCACACCGACAGCTGTTGTCATTGACCAGGCTCTGGACCTGGCCAAACGTTTCTCCTCCGCTGAGTCGCTGCCTTTTCTCAACGGTGTTTTGGACGCGGTGAACCAGAAGCTGCGGCCCGGTTAATCCTTGCCTGCCGCCTTGGTTAGCTTTTTCGGCGACTCCTTTCGAATCTCATCGAGCACACGCTCGACATCGACGCCTAAAAGGCCGAGATCCCTGGCCCGGGAAGCGGCTGCCGACACCAGCGCATCGTCCTGTGACCGGCGCTCCCGTTGATAGACGCGAAAGGCTTCGCGCATCAACTCACTCATGGTGCGGTTTTCTTTTTTGGCGAGTTGCTCGGCTTCCTTGAACATCTCCGGTGGAAGCGTAATGGAAACAATTCTGCTCTTTCGCATCAGAATCCTCCACGGGAAGGCAAGCTTGAGCAGACAGAGTATGTACAGGCCCTCCGGTTGTTATACAGTCTAGTCCAGTTATCGGGATTTGTCGAGTGAATTGTGTCAAGGAAAGACATAGTTTGTAACTCTTATTCAAGTAGGGGCACGGATCGGCAGACCAGCCTCGGCAGCGCTTGGCCATAGCGTTTCAAGGGGTGAAAGCGGGGTCCGTCAATCGGCAAACGGAAGTGGTAGATGCCAAAGGAGCAATATGATTTTTTGACTTCCTCCATCTATACCGTTTGTTCTACCCTGGAAGGGTGCCCGGTTACCCGATTGCCGCTAGCGATAGGCTTGTGCAGCCGGCCCAGTTGCAGCAGCGCGTCCGGGGCCTCTTCGAGCGACGCGGGATGGGGCCGGACGATGCCGGCCTGCTCGCCGATACTCTAGTGTCCGCCGACGTGCGGGGCATCCATTCGCACGGCGTGTTGCGCGTTCCCGATTACCTGAAGAAGCTGACCAGCCAGGGAGTAAATCCGCGGGGGAGGCCCCGCGTGGTGAAGGATTCGGGAGCCGTCGTGGTGGTCGACGCCGACAACGCCATGGGGCAAGTGGCCTGCCAGTTCACCATGAGGCGCGTAATGGATCGGGCGGACCAAACCGGGATCGCCGCGGCCGCGGTCCGGGGCTCCAATCATTGCGGCGCGCTGTTCTACTTCGCGGAGATGGCTGCACGGGAGGACAAGATCGGCATTGTGGCCACCAATGCGCTGCCGACCATGGCCCCGTGGGGAGGCCGCGCCAAGATCCTGGGGATTAATCCGTTGGCGGTCGCCATGCCCGCGGGCGAGGAGCCGCCCGTTATCCTCGACGCCGCCTTCAGTGCCTCCTCCCACGGTAAGATCCGCGTCTTTCATCAAAAGGCCGCCCCGATCCCGGAAGGCTGGGCATTTGACGCGGCGGGGCGCCCAACCACCGATGCGGCGCAGGCTCTCGACGGGCTCTTGCAGCCGATCGGGGAGTACAAGGGCGTGGGGCTGGCCATCGTGTCCGGGATTCTGTCCTCCATGTTGTCGGGAGCCGCCTTCGGAACCGAGTTGGGCAACATGGTGGATGGTCCGGAACCGGGGGCGGACGGCCAGTTCGTCATGGCGCTGCGCGTGGCCGCGTTTGTGGAAGTGGAGGAGTTCAAGAGGCGCGTAGATGGCCTCGTGCGGCAGATCAGGACCAGCCCGGCAGCGCCGGGCTTCGAGCGCTGTTATGCGCCGGGAGAGTTGGAGTATCTGACGGAGAGGAAATACCGGGCCGAGGGGATACCGCTCAATGCCGAGACGCTCCGCGGGCTGGATTTGGCGGAAAGGGAATTAGTGTGAACCGGCGGGTGTGGCTGTTATTGACCTTCGCGGCGGCACTGGCCGGGCAGGAGGGGCTGCGCCTGTATGCACGCTATTGCGCGCATTGCCATGGCGCGGACGGGGAGGGGGCGCGGGGGCCGGCGCTCGTGCGCACCAGGTTGACCAGGGCGGCCTCCGAGGCGGCGTTCTTGAGGATTGTGAAGGAAGGGATTCCGGATACCGAGATGCCGCCCTCTCGGCTCTCCGATGCGGAGGTCAGACAGATCCGCGCCTATCTAATGGCCCTGGATCAGAAAAGAAACGAGACCTCTCGTGGCGATGCGGTGAGGGGCGCGGCGCTGTTTCTTGGCAAGGGAGGATGCGTGGCCTGCCACATAGTGAACGGCCAAGGGGGGCGCATGGGGCCGGAACTCACCTTTGTCGGGAGGTCCCGAAGTGCGGCGCGGCTGCGCATGGCGATGCTCGAACCGGGCGCGGAACTTCCCGACAGCTTTGCGCAGTACCGGCTCGTGATTCCCATGCCCGACAATTTCCTCATGGTGCGTGTGAGGACCAAGGAGGGGATGCTGGTGACGGGAATCCGCTTGAACGAGGATCCGTTCACTATTCAACTGAGGGACCTTGCTGATCAACTGCATTCGTTCCGCAAACAGGACCTGGTGCAGATGGAAAGGCTAACAGGGGAAACGCCGATGCCGTCCTATCACGGGAAGCTGACGGAGGGCGAACTGGATGACCTGGTGGCGTATATGCTTTCCCTGAAAGGCGTGGCGCCATGAGGCTGTGGTGGGCGCTTGCGGCGGCTTGCGCGGCCTGGGGGCAGGTGAGTTTTGAGCGGATCGTCGATGCCGACAAGGAGCCGGGGAACTGGCTCACTTACTCGCGAACCTACGATGGGCAGAGATTCTCGCCGCTGAACCAGATCAATCGCCAGAATGCGGACCGGCTCGGCGCTGCCTGGATCTATCAGACCTGGAACACGGAGGGGCGTCCCCGGTTTGAGACTTCGCCGCTCGCCGTCGACGGAATCCTCTACATCACCGAGCAGCCGTCCGACGCCGCCGCGCTCGATGCCGCAACCGGCAGGCCGCTGTGGAAGTATCGCCGCCACATCCCGCCCGAGGTGCAGGCCTGCTGCGGGCGCGTGAATCGCGGCATGGCCATCCTTGGCGATCTGCTCTATCTCGGGACACTCGACGGCTATCTTGTCGCGCTTGACCGCATAACCGGGCGGCTGAGATGGAGCGCGCAGGTTGCCGACTCGAAGCTCGCCTATTCCATTACCGTCGCTCCGCTGGCGTTGAAGGCCATGGTGATTGTGGGCGTCAGCGGCGGCGAATATGGCATCCGCGGTTTTCTCGATGCTTATGATGCCACCACCGGGCGCAGACTGTGGCGGTTCTGGACCGTACCCGGTCCGGGTGAACAGGGCAACGAGAGCTGGGGCGGTGATAGCTGGAAAACCGGTAGCGCGGCAACTTGGGCCACGGGAGCCTACGATCCCGACCTCAACCTGATTTATTGGGGCACGGGGAATCCCGGGCCCGATTACGACGGGGAGGCACGGCCGGGGGACAACCTCTATTCCTGTTCCCTGCTCGCGTTGGACGCCGCCACGGGAAAAAAGCGGTGGCACTTTCAATTCACGCCACACGACACCCATGACTGGGACGCCAATCACACGCCCATACTGACCGATCTCGAGATCGCAGGCCGGCGGCGTAAGGCGGTCATCGTGGCCAACCGCAATTCGTTTTTCTACGTGCTCGACCGCGCCACCGGCGAGTTTCTCCTCGGCGTGCCCTTTGCCCGTCAGACCTGGGCAAAGGGCCTCGACCCCAAGGGGCGGCCCGTTCTGGCCGAGACGAAAGAGCTTGTCTATCCGGGTCTGCACGGAGGCACCAACTGGTTCAGCGCAAGCTTCAGCCCGCTGACGGGACTCTTCTACGTGGCGACGCGCGAAGAGGGGACGCGTTTCTACGTTGCCCCAACCCGCTACCGCCCCGGTGCGCTCTTTACCGGTGGTGGGCCTGCCGGGATTCCAGCAGAGGAGCCGGAGGGCTACATCCAGGCGCTCGAGCCCGCTACCGGCAAGCAGCGCTGGAAGTTCCCCATGCCCACCCCGCCTTGGGCCGGAGTCATGTCCACGGCCGGCGGGCTGGTCTTCGCCGGCAGCAACGAGGGCGCCTTCTTCGCCCTGCACGATCAGACTGGCCAGCCGTTGTGGCATTACCAGACAGGCGGCTGGATCAACGCCAATCCGGTGTCCTATGTGGCGGGCGGCAAGCAATATGTCACCGTGGCATCGGGGAGGGCACTCATTGCCTTCACGCTGCTACAAT